>NZ_JBIIVK010000009.1:0-81033 GCF_044339515.1 Flavobacterium sp. | reverse complement strand
ATTTACTAGAAAAATAACTACTTTTACTCATCGTTTTTTTTGTTTTGCAACTCTAAATTACGATAAGTTTTAAGAAGCCATTAATTTGGCTTCTTTTTTATTTATTTTTTATCGGACAACATTGATTCAGAAGTATTAAATAAATATTCTGTTTTTTCTTTAAAATTTCACTTGTGCTTAGTTTATTTTTTCTCTGCAGTAGGAAAAATTTCGACTTTACTTTGGTACAATGGTTTGGCTAATTATTACGTACTAAATAATGAACGATTCATGCTTTTTGAATTACCAGAATATCTTTTAACAAATTCAGTATTTATTACTTTAACTACATATTCAGTAATTTTTTGGGAGTTAACATTTCCCTTTTTCGTACTAATTAAAGGGACAAAAAAATGGATGTTACTTGTAGCATTAATTTTCCATTTTTTTGTTTTTAATTATATGATGCTTTATAATTTTCAATTTTTATTTATGCTGATTTTAGTTGTATTTTTGACAGATTTTGAATTAATAAGAATTTATGTATTTTTAAAGAAAAAGTTTTATGGAATATTTCGTTTGGGATTCAGAAGGAGGTTTTTATATAAGTAGTTTTTTTATACGTTATTACAGTATTTTATTCGCAGTATCTTTTTTACTTTCATTCAAATTTATGAAGTATTTTTTTGAAAGAGAAAATATAGATTTGAAAGTTTTAGACAATTTGTTTCTGTGGAGTTTTTTTGCAATTATTGTTGGAGCAAGATTAGGACATGTAATTTTTTATGATATTCAACTATTTAAAGAAGATTTCATAAATGTTTTTTTACCAATTAAGACTAATCCTAAATTTGAATTTACTGGTTATTCTGGTTTAGCTAGTCATGGTGCTGCAATTAGTTTTTTGTTAGCATTATATTTTTTTTCAAAGAAATATTTAAATAGTAGATATCTTTTTTTGTTAGATAGAATATCAGTGGTTGTTTCTTTAAGTGCTGTTTTAATAAGAATTGGTAATTTTTTTAATTCAGAAATAATAGGTAAAGAATCAACAAGTTTTTTGGCGGTTATTTTCAAAAATCAGTCTAAAGAGTATGGTGCAATCGTGCCAAGACATCCATCTCAACTCTATGAATCTTTTTTATATTTAGTCTTGTTTTGTTTGTTATATTATTTGCTGATTTATAAAAAATTCAAATCAGGAATAATTTTTTCTATCTTTTTATTTTCTTTATGGTTTATTCGGTTTTTGGTTGAATTTACAAAAGAGCCTCAAGGAGATGAATATATCAATTTTTTCAATCTAAATACTGGTCAATTGCTAAGCATTCCTTTTATGTTGATAGGGATTGTTTTATTTTATTATATAAGATATAGCAAAAATAATAATTCAGAATAATTAATTTATGTCACATAAAAAAGTCGTCCGAAATTATTTTTGGACGACTTTTTTATTTTCAAACTATTTATTTTTTCTTAATAATTTTAATGCTATCTTTTTCTCCTGAATTGGTTATGAGTGTTAAAAAATAGACACCATCTTCTCCATCCAATTGAAAAGTCACATTTTTTACATCAGAAAAATAAATTTGTCTTAAATCTTTTCCTAACATATCAGTTTGAATTATTGAACCTGTAAATTCCTTGTCAAAATTTATATTGACAAGTTCAGTTGTAGGATTGGGATATACTTTTATACCGGCAAGGATTGGATTCGAAAACGTTAGACTATTACTCTCTAATTTCAAAACCCAATAATCAGATTGTCCTCGACTGTCTTCTGTTTTTTCTCCTGAGATTCCTGATAATGAACTTCCAGCTACAAAATAACCTCCGTCAGGTGTTTCAATGATATTAGTACCCCCATCACCTTCAGAACCTCCCATCGTTTTTTGTCCAATTATATTTCCGTCAGTATCGATTAACACAGTCCAATAATCGTTTAAGCCTCTGGAATTACTTGTTTTGTCACCGGAAATGGAAGAATTAGAGCTTCCACCTAAAAGGTAGTTGCCATCTATTGTTTGTGACATTCTGAATAGTGATTCTTGGTTATTACCACCAATTGATTTTTGCCATAAAATATCACCGATACTATTCAATTTTAGTATCCAAAAATCAGACAAACCATTTGATTCTACCGTTTTTTCACCAGAAATTAAGCCTGCTGAAGTGCCACCAATCAAAATATCATTTTCTTGTGTGATTAGCATATCTGAAAGTAAATCGGTATCAGTGCTTCCAATTGTTTTTTGCCATTCAATATCGCCTTGCGGGTTTAATTTAAGAATCCAAAAATCATGACTATTGCCTCGACTGTTTTCACTTTTTTCAAACCCAATGTTTGATCTGGAACGACCACCAAGTAAAAAACCACCATCATTGGTTTGACAAACGGTTTTAAAAAGGTCTTCATCCTCACCGCCAATGGTTCGTTGCCATTCAATGTTTCTGTTTTCGTCTAGCTTTAGTACCCAGAAATCAGCATTTAAAGCTGAAAAGCCTCTGAAATTTTCTGTTTTTTCACCAGAGATGGGCGATCTCGAGCTACCTCCAACAAAATACCCACCTTCGGTGCAAGGAATACCCATCATATCAAACTCTGATCCGCTACCTCCAATTGTTTTTTGCCATTCGATATTGCCAATTTCGTCTATTTTTACTAACCAGTAATCAGATTCACCTCTAGAATTTTCTGTCTTGTTTCCTGAAATATTAGAGCTAGATGTATTAGAAATCAAAAAACCATTATCATTTGTTGAAACAAGATTATTATTCAGTTCACCGATACTTCCTCCAAAAGCTTTCTGCCACAAAATTTCACTATTTAGATTTATCTTTACTATCCAATTGTGTGGTTGATTACTAAAACCATTTACAGTTTTATCACCGCTAATATTTGAAAATGATGTGCCGCTAAGTAGGTATCCATCTTGTGCTAGTATTGATTTTACTAAACCATCTGAATTACTGCCTCCAATAGTTTTTTGCCATTCAATTCCGGGTTGTGAAAAAGCAATAGAAGAAGTTATTACAAATATTAATATAAACTTCATATTATTATTCTTTGTAAATTACAGTTTGTTTTATAGCACCTGTTTCAGTTTCTTTGTTGATAATATGATAATATTCGCTCATTAATTTGTCAAATAGTTCTGGATCTTTCACTTGTAACTCATTTAACTCCTCTAAAGTCAAATTCATTGAACCTATTACTTTAGTGGAAACAATTAATCCTTTTACAAAATCTTCTGTTTGACAAAAAGGTTGTCGATTACAATCTACAAAAAAATCATTTGTAATTGTTGGATCAACTTGATTTATTTGAACACCAAATGTATAGGTAGTATTGATGATTTCCGGTAAATCATTTATAGTTGCAAAAGTAGGGTCAGATAAGTTTACATTGGTAAAAGAATAATCAAAACTTTTTTGAAAACGATGTCTTAACAACGTATTTCTACACACTTCTGCTGTTCCATCATTATTATCAGTAACATTTCTGATAATTGTTCCTCCATAAGGAATTATTTCAAAAGGTTCGTATAAACTTTCTACCGTATTATAAGTTAAAAGAACATGTGCCATCGAAGGGCTTTGCAAATGAGTTCTCATTCGAACTACCTGACCCGGTGTAAAATGGAAACCACAAGTTGAATCTGAATCATAACCTAAATAATTTGCAGGTATAACATCTTGATAAGGTTCTCCCATACAATCGGTACTATTCGGATTATATATATATTCACAATTGTTAAACCAAGATTGAAAGGATTGGGCTGGTGTGTCATGCACTAGGTCTCCAGCAACATTTGCATTATATAGAGGAGAATTAACGTCTCTGGTTACATGTTCACAATTACTAGCATTGTAATTATTGAAAACATGAAGTAAATTAAAACAGTGGCCTAATTCATGTCCTAATACCTGCACTCTGGCTATATCACTCATAGTATTAAAAGAAAAAACCGCCCTTGTGTTTCCTATTGTTGCATAAGCAGAACCAATATGTGTATAGTTTACAAAGTAAATATTGTAAGCATTATTATCGGTCACTCCCAATGAGGATATTGATGATCCGTTTTGAAGGCCATTGGTAACGTCTGAATTATATGAAATATCAAAACCTTTGTATTTGAAGAAAATATTATGTGGATTAAATGTAACGTTCATGTCTTTTAGAATTTCCATGATTTCATTTTCACCAAACTGATATACTTGTTGACCATTTACAGTTACTCCATTTGGTATAACTGGATTTTGATCGTTTTCATACACAATATGAAATTTTACATTTAAAACATACTTTGTTTCAGCATTATAGCTAAAATTGGGGGGGGTAGCATTAGTAGAGTTGTTAACGGGTTCGTCACCATTACCACAAACAAAAGATTGAGCATTTGCAACCGAAATGCCAATCAAAAAAATAGCAAGCAGAAGTTTTTTCATAAATTATTGGTTTTAAAGGTTATATACTAATGCTAAAATAATAAAATAAATTTAAATACTATCTTTCTGATAAAAAAAATCTTAAAAAAAGTCGTCTTTAGAACTCAAAGACGACTTTTTTGTTTTACTATAATTTGGTTATATCGCTAAAACAATTTTAGCAAAATCATCACTTTTTAAAGCGGCTCCACCAATTAATCCTCCATCAACATCGGGTTTAGAGAAAATTTCGGCTGCATTTTCTGGTTTTACACTTCCTCCATAAAGAATGGAAACATCTTCAGAAACAGCATTTCCGTATTTTTTATTGATGGTATCTCTGATAAAATCGTGCATTTCTTGTGCTTGATCCGGTGAAGCGGTTTCTCCTGTTCCAATGGCCCAAACCGGTTCGTAGGCCAAAATAATATTTTTCCAAGCCGACGCTTCCAAATGGAACAAACCATCTTTCAATTGATTTTCTACGACATTAAAATGTTGTCCCGATTGACGGTCTTTTAGTTCCTCGCCAAAACAGAAAATTACTTCCATTTCATGTTTCAAAGCGGTGTCCACTTTATTCGCAAGCAACGCATCGGTTTCATGAAAGTAAGCTCTTCGTTCTGAGTGTCCTAAAATCACAATATTAATCCCAACACTTTTTAACATAGAAGCAGATATTTCACCGGTAAAAGCTCCGCCTTCTGCTTGGTGCATATTTTGTGCAGCCACTTCAATATTGGTGAATTCCAAATGATCGGCTGCGGCGGATAAATTCACAAATGTTGGAGCAACAATCACTCTTTGCTCTAAATCAGTTGGAATTTTATCAATTAATTCATTTAATAAATCTTCGGTTTCTTCTGCATTTTTATGCATTTTCCAGTTTCCTGCAACAATTTTTTGTCTCATTAGTTTAGGTTTTTTATGGTCGATATCAATTTTTCATCATCGGCTTCGATGGCTTTATACAAGGCAATTTTTCCTGTTTTATCCAGAATAATGTAACGCGGAATCCAATCTAAATCAATGGAGTTGCTAAACGTTCCGCCTTTCCATTTTGATAAAATTAAATAATGTTCGCCTTTTACCGCATATTTTTCAATTCCTTTTGCCCAACTTTCGGGCGTTTTATCATACGATAAAAACAAATAAACGGCTTCCGGAAATTGTTTTTGCAACGCCTCTACTTTTGGCATTCCTTTGATGCAATCCGGACACCAAGATGCCCAAACATCAATGACTACGGTTTTGCCTTCGTATTTTTTTAGGATGTCTGAAAAAGTTAATTCAGTTCCGTCCACAGTTAACATTTTATCAGCCAAAGCTTCTTTTGAGAATTCGGTTTTTTGAGCATTTGAGCAAGAAACCAAACCCAACGCAACAAAAAAAGATACAATTATTCTTTTCATAATTTAAATTTTTATCAAACAAATTTACAATAACTCAGGAAATGAAATCCCAAAAAAGTCCTAATTAAAACCGAAATCGTTTTAGCTTAACCTGATTTTTGGATCTAAATAGGCATAAACCAAATCGACTAAAATATTAATTACTACAAAAGTCGTGGCAATCACAATCACAGAACCCATAATTACCGGTAAATCCAAGTTGTTCAATGCTTCTACAATTTCTTTCCCGAGTCCGTTCCAACCGAAAATATATTCCACAAAAACGGCTCCGGCTAACATTGAGGCAAACCATCCGGAGATAGCAGTAACCACAGGATTGAGCGAATTTTTTAAAGCGTGATTTTTAATAATTTGATACGAATTTAATCCTTTTGCTTTAGCCGTTCTAATGTAATCTTGTCCAAATGTTTCTAATAAAGAATTTCGCATTAATTGAATCACTACGCCAAGCGGACGAATTCCCAAAACAATTGCCGGAAGAATGATGTTTTTCCATTGAATGTAACTTCCTTCGCCAAAATCATCTACTTCATATAGACTTCCTGTCATATTTAGTCCGGTATAATGATGCCATACAAACCCAAACAACCAAGCAAACAAAATGGCACTAAAAAACGACGGAACACTCATTCCTAACGTACTGATTAAAGCAATCATTCGGTCTAAGAAAGTGTCTTTGTAAAGTGCAGAAATGATTCCCAGAAAAACTCCAATAACAATAGCAATAACAATGGCAAATAGGGCAAGAATAAACGTGTTTGGCAATGTATTTCCAATCACCTCCGTCACTTTTTTTCCGCTTTTTTGAAAACTTTCTCTTAAATAAGGGGTTTTGAAAACGGTTGTTGTGTTTCCTAACTTCACTAATTGGAGAGCATTGTATTTTCCTTCTGATAAAAAAGTATAATCTTCCGGATTAGAACTATGAAAAGAGATTGGCGATAAATCATTCAAATAATATAGATATTGAGTTGAAATCGGTTTGTCAAAACCATACTTCTTCTTCACGATTGCCAATTGCTCCGAATTTTCATTTTGATCCAACATCATTCGTGCAGGATCGCCGGGAAGTATTGTAAACAAGACAAAAATGACCGTAATTACACCAAAAAGTGTAAGCAAACCATAGCCAATTTTATTTAGAAGATAGCGAATCAACTTAGTTTAAAGTTACCAGATCAATATCGTTAAAGTGCTTTTTCTCTACTATTGTTCCTTTTTCTAAAACAACAATACTTGGATTGGCTCTTTCAATTGTTTTTAACGTTGTAGCATCACAAAAATAATAGTCAAAACTCAATTTATATTCTGCTTTAATTTGGTCAATAATTGATTTGTCTGACGAAGTCATTCCGATTACTTTATAGCCTTTTTTAATAGCTTTTTGATAAAAACCTTCTAATTCATTTAAACCGTCATGTTCTGCTTTTGTTAAATCATACGAAATTAACATGATTAATTTAGGTTCGTTCAGCATGTCTTCGGTATAATCAC
This sequence comes from Flavobacterium sp., assembly GCF_044339515.1. Taxonomy (GTDB): domain Bacteria; phylum Bacteroidota; class Bacteroidia; order Flavobacteriales; family Flavobacteriaceae; genus Flavobacterium. Next base: position 73,720 of record NZ_JBIIVK010000009.1, on the reverse strand, counting down.
TCCCATCCAATTCAATTGTAAAATCATGGATTGGCGGAACATAACCTTGCTTAATCAGTTTATCTTTTCTATCCACAAATTCAGCTGTTTCCGGTACTTTGTTTGCCATGACATCGGCTTGTGAAAATTCGGTTTCTACACCATTTACTTTGTAAATAAATAGCATTTCATATTCCGACATCGGAGCACCGGCCGGAATTTCCATTCCTTTTTGAATGTTAGTTCCCAGAGCATACGCTCTAAAATCAATAAATGGCAAATGCATTAATACGGTGTATGCCATCCATAAACAAAAAATGTAAGAAGCTAAAACGGTGATGTTTAAAGCTAATCGTCCAAATAGCGGTTGAATGTACTTCAGATTAATCAATAAAATTAATATCAAAACCAGCAGCACAATATCTTTTGTAAACGATTCCCAAGGCGTAAGTTTTAATGCATCACCAAAGCAACCACAATCCGTCACTTTATTAAAATAGGCAGAGTAGAAGGTAAGAAAAGTGAAAAATACAATCATCAAAAATAAACTCCAAACCGTGAATTTAGGTTTAAAACCAATCAGTAGCATAATACCCAGCACTACTTCAAAAATCACTACAAAAACAGCAATCATCAATGCAATAGGCATTAGAAACGGAAGATTTAAAACGCCTTCCGAAAAATATTCTTCCAATTTAAAAGAAAATCCAACCGGATCGTTTAGCTTGATTAATCCGGAAATGATGAATAATAATCCGACTAAAATTCTAGAAATATGAGTAATGATTTTCATGTTGATTAAGGTGTCAATTAGTTAATTTGTCAATGTGTCAATTTGGTTTATTTTTCGTGGAAACCTAAATGAATTAAGGCAAAAACAGCATAATTAATCATGTCTTGGTAATTGGCATCAATTCCTTCGGAGACTAATGTTTTTCCTTTGTTATCTTCAATTTGCTTGACACGAAGTAGCTTTTGTAAAATTAAATCGGTCAATGAACTCAAACGCATTTCTCGCCAGGCTTCGCCATAATCATGGTTTTTATTTTCCATTAACGACTTGGTTTCCGTAATTTTTTCATCATATAAACGGCTGGCTTCCTCCAGATTTAAATCGGGCTGTTCGACCACGCCTTTTTCCAACTGAATTAAAGCCATGATGGAATAATTGATAATGCCGATAAACTCTCCCGTTTCGTCTTCTTGCACTTTTCTTATCTCATTTTCCTGAAGACTTCGAATCCGTTGAGCTTTGATAAAAATTTGATCAGTTAGCGATGGTAAACGAAGAATTCGCCACGCACTGCCGTAATCTTTCATTTTGTTGCAATATAATTGTCGGCATATCGCAATTACTTTATCATATTGTTGGGACGTACTGTTCATTATTGAATTATATTTGTAAAGATTTTCAAAAATACAATTTTCAAAACAAGTAGTTGCTACTTTTTAATGCCTTTTTTCAAACGATATGTTAATAAACTGCCTCGGAAATTTAATCGATTTGTCTACCCCAAAAGTAATGGGGATTTTAAATCTCACGCCCAATTCGTTTTATGACGGAGGAAAGTACCAACAAGAATCCGAAATTCTCAAAAAGGTAGAGGTAATGTTAATGGAGGGTGCTGATTTTATTGACATTGGAGCATACTCGAGCAAACCCAATGCTGAATTTGTTTCTGAGGAAGAAGAAGTAAATCGATTACTTCCTATTTTGAAATCAGTTGTAAAAGAATTTCCAAAAACAATCATTTCCGTAGATACGTTCAGAAGCGAAATTGCCAAAGCTTCTATTGAAAACGGTGCTGCCATGATAAACGATATTTCTTCCGGAAGTTTAGATGAAAAGATGATGGAAACAGTAGCAATACGCCAAGTTCCTTACATCATGATGCATATGAAGGGAAAGCCACAAACGATGATGAATTTGACAGCATATGAAGATATTGTCAAAGAAATGTTATTTTATTTTTCTGAAAAAGTGGCTCAAGCCAGAAGTTTTGGTATTAATGATTTGATAATTGATCCCGGTTTTGGTTTTGCCAAAACAACCGAGCAGAATTATGAAGTGATGCAAAAATTACAGTTGTTTAAAAGTCTTGAACTACCAATTTTAGCGGGTGTTTCCAGAAAGTCGATGATTTATAAGCCGCTTGATTCTACGCCGGAAAAAGCATTAAATGGAACAACAGCACTCAACATGATTGCATTGACCAAAGGTGCTTCGATTTTGAGAGTTCACGACGTAAAAGAAGCGGTAGAATGTGTAAAATTATTTTCTTTAATGAGTTTGTAAGATGAAAAAACTAACCTTATTTTTTTGTGTTTTACTCATGATTTCCTGCCAAAAGGAATTGGAATTAGTGAAAGCTAATCGAACAATTGATTCTACCGTTGTTGACCATTCACCGGTTTACATTTTTTTAGATGCTAAAGGAAAAGATACGCTTGCCGAAGTGAACCGTAAAAACACCATCGGCACAACGAATTGGATTTTTAATGTGGATAAGCGGTTACCTCTCAAGGTTGCAATTCCCGAGATTATACAATTGCAAGAACGACGAGATAAAGCTCAATTTCATAAAAATGAAGAAGCCGGAAATTTTTATTCCTACACCGACAGTGTTCAGAAAACATTGGCTTTTATGCCGTTTAAAGAGGTAAAATATACTTACAACAGTTATTTTTCAACAATTTACATCAAAGAAAACCCGGATTATCATCTTCATTTTCAGACTTTTTCAGTCAATTTTAAACTGAAAAATAAGGTTTCTGTAGATGGAAATGAAGTAGAAATGAGTGAATTGTTTTCTTTTTTGAAAGATTACACCACTTTTGCCGGCGAAGGAAAGCGTATCTTGATTTATTTGAATTTTGATGAACGTTTAACATTTGAACATTATTTATCCAAAGTAATTGAATTGAAAGCATTAGAAAACGAGTTGGTCGCTATTTCTCCTATACATTTTATTTATGACAAGAAAAAGTTACCGGATTGTGAGTGCGGAATGTAGAAGTTGCGGGTTAGAAGTTTGCGAGTTTCAAGTTTCAGGTTTTTGAACGCAAAGTTGTCAACCCGACGAAGGAGGGATCTCATAAAGTTGCCTTAAAATCCTGACTTTGTGCCTTAGTGGCAACCTAAAAATTCTGTGTCTTCCTTGTTTTCTGTGAGAAAAAAATATGCTCTTTGCGAAATTCTTTTGCTCTTTGGGGTTAAAAAAAAGCTAATTCTATTGATGATGATAAGGTTCATTTCTCAAAATCGTAAATCCCCGATAAACCTGTTCAATAAAAAACAACCGCACCATTTGATGTGAAAAAGTCATTTTAGACAGCGAAATTTTCTGCTGTGCTTTTTGATAAACCGCTTCTGAAAAACCATACGGTCCGCCAATCACATAAGTCAATGTTTTAATTCCGGCATTCATTTTTTTTTGTAATTCATTGGCAAATTCAACACTGCTAAACGATTTTCCGTTTTCATCTAGTAGAATTAAAAAGTCGGTTGGAGCCAATTTGCTCAAAATCAATTCGCCTTCTTTTTCTTTTTGTTGGGATTCCGAAAGATTCTTTGCGTTTTTGATATCAGGAATAATTTCTAAATCAAATTTGATGTAAAAGGACAATCGCTTTTGGTATTCCTCTATCAAAAGTTGAAGATTCTTATTATCAGTTTTACCAATAGCAATTAATTTGATATTCATTTTGAAATTTTTTTCAAATGTACAAAGTTATTTTTTTTACATTCGTTAAAAATTTTTGATATGAGCTGCAAAAACTGCCAAAAGCTATTACAACAAGAGGATAAATTTTGTCCAAATTGTGGAGCACAAGTAGTTACACAAAAATTAACCGTAAAAAAAGTAATTCATGAATTTTCAGAACGCTATTTGAGTTTTGATAATAAGTTTTTATCTACTTTTAAAACCTTGTTTACTCATCCGGAATGGGTGGTAAACGGTTATTTAGACGGTTTGAGAATTCGTTATGTTAATCCGATAACGTATTTGATTATTGCAGTTACTTTAAGTGGAATAAATGTTTATTTGACAAAAAATGGTTATTTGGGTGATATTGATTACGCAGCAATGTCAGGAAATCAAAAAACACCTTTTGATATGAAAGGATTTATGAATTCACTTTATGATTACAATAGTATTATTGTATTTTCAGGAATTCCTTTGATAGCAATAATTTCAAAAATTGTTTTTTTTAATTATAAGCAATTTAATTTTGCAGAACATAATTTGATTTATTTTTATACTTATTCTCAAACGTCTATTCTAACCGTTTTGGTCATTCCACTTTTATTACTATTTCAAATTGAATATGTTTATTATGCATTCTTTACGTTTGCAATTTTGTTTGGCTATCATTTTTTTGCTTTAAAGCGAATTTTTAAATTGACGATGAAACAAATTATACTCAAGACATTGTTATTTATTCCGGTTCTTTTTGCTTTCTACATCGTTATTTCTTTGTTTTTTGGGATATTATATTTCGTTTATCTTCTTTCATCAGGCAAATTTAATCCGCAAGATTTTGCACAATAGTGATTAATTAAGTTTATTTTTGCAACGCAGACCGCCTTATCGCTTTCAGTAATGAGAGAGGAAAGTCCGGACACCAAAGAGTAGCATAACGGGTAACGCCCGTCCGTTTCGATTTTTCGGAATGAGGACCAGTGCAACAGAAAGTATGTACAGTTCGGCTGTAGTGAAACCAGGTAAACTCTATGCGGTGAAATGCCATGTAAATCAACGTTCCGCTCAGGCGGATAAGGGCTACTCGTTCGAGGTTGAAGGGTAGGCAGCTCGATTCAATGGGTAACTGTTGAACCAGATAAATGATAAGGGTTCGCTTAGGCGAATACAGAATCCGGCTTACAGGTCTGCTTTTTTTAAAAACAAAGAGAATTTATTCTTCTTCATAAACATCCTCTTCATCCATATTATTTTGGTCACTTTCCCATTCAAAAAAAGAAAAAGTTGAACCTCCATAATTTTTTTCAAAGGAAAAATTGGAAAGGTGTTCAAGTTTGGTGTGTTTTGAATGTTCCATGATCATCATACCGTCTTCTGATAACAGTTCATTTTCAAAAATCAACTGAACAATTTTTTCAAATTCTTTTTGTTCCATACCATAAGGTGGGTCGGCAAAAATAATATCAAAATCGCCTTTAGCTTTTTCTAAAAATTTAAACACATCGCTTTTGATGGCGGTGATATTGAATTCAAATTCATTCGTAATTTTTTTTATAAAGGCAATGCAACCAAAATCGGCATCCACAGAAACAATCGGTTCACTGCCTCTGGATGCAAATTCAAAACTGATATTTCCGGTTCCCGAAAATAAATCCAAAACAGAAAGTTCTGCAAAATTAAAATGATTGTTTAAAATGTTGAATAAAGCTTCCTTGCTCATATCGGTCGTAGGTCGAACAGGTAAGTTTTTGGGAGGTGATAATCGGCGACCTTTATATTTTCCGGATATAATTCTCAAGTGTTGAATAGTATAAAATGGGTTCTGTTTTCTTGTGCAGAAAATGTATTTGATTTTTGTAAATCGGTAACATCCAACATCGCTGTATTTCTAACATATTGATAGGCCTTTTGATACAAAGCATCTTGTTCTATACAATCGCCCAAAAGAAATAATTTAAAGGATTCCGGATTTAAATGAAGTTGTTCAGCCGTAAATAAAAGATAATAGAGAAAATCTTCCGGAGTTTGATAATCAAATGAATTGAATAGTACTAATTTTTGATTTTGAATGACGATGATTTCAAAATGTGTTTTGGCTACATGCACAAACATATTTTGAGAAACGTCGTTTTTTGACAGATCTAATAATTTAGAAACTAAAATTCCGGTATAATGTTGGTACTCGAAAGAACCAAATTGATCGATTAAGTAATTGTTTATGTTTACGTAGGGCACATAAACATTCATCATTTCATATTTTTCTATTTCGTCCACTGCAAAGTAATCGGTGTCAAATACTTTGGTGTTATATTGTAGGTAACTACCTTTATAATCTTCGTCAAAAAGAGGCTTTGGTACAAAAGTGCTTAAATTGTTTTCGTGTAAAACAGTAATTTGATCATACTGTTTTGTTAAGTCAGAATAATCTAAAATCGCTTTCCACAAACAGTTTTCAATTGTGAAATTTTTTGGAAAATTTGTAAATTCAACAGATTCAATAGAAGTAACCTGCCCAGACAAAGTGTCTCGGCAACAAAAAGAAAGCCCATTCAGTGAGACCTGAATGGACAACTTTTTATAACTTTTTTGATTGATTGAATTATTCGTTATTTCCATATTTTTTAGGCCAGTTTCCTGACAAACTAACTTCTTCCATTGAACCTAATAGAATGTATTCACCATTTATTCCGTCCACAGAAACAACTTTCTTTTCTTTCGCAACCAAAGATTGGTCTTGATCAGTTAACAATTTTGATTTTTCAAGTTTTGCTTCAAAAACAGGAATTTTTAAATCTTCACGTTTAATGAATCCCGACTTTAAATCAATTTTTGCCTCAATGTTATCAATTTTAACTACATTTAATCTTTTGTATCTATCAGAACCTTTAAATAAAGAATCTTTAATACTCACTTTTCCTAATTCTTTTGTTACAACAATATCCTTAAAGTAACCTCCTGTTCCATTGGCTTGAACAGTCAGACCAAAAGCTCTGTTTTTCTCGACATCAATAATAGACGTGTCTTTTCTTTCTATAATGGTAAACTTCTCATTTTCAATAAATGTAATCAGCGAATCTAGATTGTCAGTATACTTTCCGTTGATAGACTTGTAGGCTTGTTGAACAGCCTTAATGTCTAACATTTTATTAACGGCAACTTGAAAACGCTTTTCTTTTAATTTGTCAAAACGAATCGGGTCTTGGATGGATTCGTAAATTAAATAGCCAAACAATAATGTCACAGCCCATAATACAATTGAAATGATTGGTTTCAATTTAGTATTTGTGTTTTTATCCAGTAATTTTACAATTCCAAAAATGGCTAATGCAAGTACTACAACAATTATAACTAATTTAATCATCTTGATTTTTTTTAATTTCAGTTTAAGGCAAATCTACAATTTTTTTTTTTTCTCAAAAGCATTTCACACAAAATTCATCAGTATATTTGAATTTTAATAGTTTCCTAACTTTTCATAAATGAATTCATCTCTGTTTTACAGTATCTTACAAAAATCGTTTCCATTTACTCCCACGTTAAAACAAACCATTTTTTTTGAAAAGGTTGCTAATTTCGCCACAAATTCAAATTCAAATGAACTTTTTGTTTTAAAAGGATATGCCGGAACGGGTAAAACAACCTTGATTTCTACGCTGGTTGAAAACTTAATTTCAGTAAATAGAAAATATGTTTTGTTGGCTCCAACCGGTCGAGCAGCAAAAGTGATTGCCAATTATTCTGGAAAACCGGCTTTTACCATTCATAAAAAAATTTATTTTCCTAAAAAAAATCCTTCAGGAGGCGTTTCTTTTACCAGACAAATTAATAAACATAAAAACACGATTTTTATTGTAGATGAAAGTTCTATGATTTCGGATGTAAATACCGATTCAAAATCAATGGACAGCAATTCGCTTTTGGATGATTTGATGAGTTATGTTTATTCCGGTGAAAATTGTAAAATGATTTTGCTAGGTGATACTGCTCAGTTGCCACCGGTTCATTTAGATGTGAGTCCGGCTTTAAATATTGAAACCTTACTAACCTATTATAATAAGGAAGTGCTTCATATTGAATTGGATGAAGTGATGCGTCAGGAGGAAAACTCAGGAATTTTGTACAATGCTACTTTACTTAGAGAAGTTTTGAAAGAGCATTTTATTGATTCGTTTCAATTTAATGTAAAAGGATTCAAAGACATTGTGCGTTTAAGTGATGGTTATGATATTCAAGATGCCATCAATACCGCCTATAGTAAAGATGGGATGGAAGAAACCGCCTTCATTGTTCGTACAAACAAACGAGCCAATCAATACAATCAACAAATTAGAAATGCCATACTTTTTCGAGAAAGCGATTTGTCTGCCGGCGATTTTATGATGGTGGTAAAGAACAATTATTTTTGGTTAAAAGAAACCGATGAAGCCGGATTTATTGCCAATGGCGATATCATTGAAATACTCGAAATTTACAAAGTTCAAGAATTATACGGATTTAAATTTGCTAAAGTAAAAATTCGGATGGTGGATTATCCCAACCAAAAACCATTTGAAACCATTTTGTTGTTGGATACCGTAACCAGTGTTTCACCGTCTTTAACGTATGAAGAATCCAACCGCCTGTATCAGGAAGTGTTGCAAGATTATGAAAATGAAGGTCCAAAATACAAACAAGTGCAAAAGGTGAAAGAAAATGAATATTTCAATGCGTTGCAAGTCAAATTTTCATACGCCATAACGTGTCATAAATCACAAGGTGGTCAATGGAATACTGTTTTTGTAGAACAACCGTATTTGCCCGATGGAGTGGATAGAGATTATATCAGATGGTTGTACACCGCCATCACGCGAGCCAAAGAGAAATTGTATTTAATTGGTTATAAAGATGAAAATTTTGAATAAATTTGAAGTATGATATCCATTGAAACTATTATGAGCATTTGTCTCGGAATCGGATTGGCAGCCTCAGCCGGTTTTCGGGTTTTTGTGCCGCTTTTTACACTGAGTTTAGCTTCTCATTTGAATTGGATTCCTGTGAATGATTCGTGGAGTTGGTTGGGCGAAACACCTGCTTTAATTGCACTTGGAATTGCCATGATTTTTGAAGTCTTAGCCTATTATATTCCTTTTATAGACAATATTTTAGACATGATTGCCATTCCGTTAGCAGCCATTGCCGGAACTGCTGTCATGGCTTCCACGTTGGTCGATTTGAGTCCGTTAATCACATGGGGTTTAGCCATTATTGCCGGAGGAGGAACAGCTGCAGCTATCAATTCCGCTACGGCAGCAACACGATTAACTTCAACCGCAACCACCGGTGGACTTGGCAACCCGATTGTTTCCACTGTTGAAACCGGAACAGCCACAGTCATGTCATTCGCCTCCATTTTTATACCCATTTTAGCGTTTGTTTTGGTGCTTTTTATTTTCTTTGTGGGTATTAAATTGTTCAAAAAAATTACAACCTAAAAAAAACTCAGCAACTCAGCTTCTCAGTAACTCAGCCCTTTAACTATGAAAATCATCGCCGTCATTCCAGCCCGTTATGCATCCACACGATTTCCTGCTAAACTTATGCAAGATTTGGGTGGAAAAACAGTCATTACGCGAACGTATGAAGCGGCCGTGAATACTAATTTATTTGATGATGTTTTTGTAGTAACTGATTCGGATTTAATTTTCAATGAAATTGTTTCGCAAGGCGGAAAAGCCATTATGAGCATCAAAGAACATGAAAGTGGCAGTGACCGAATTGCCGAAGCGGTTGAAAATTTGAACGTTGATGTGGTTGTAAATGTGCAGGGCGACGAACCTTTCATCAACAAAGAGCCACTCGAAAAGGTGATTGAAGTTTTTAAAAACGATGTAGAACAAAAAGTTGATTTAGCTTCGCTTATGCGAGAAATCACCGATTGGAATTCGATTGAAAACCCTAATAACGTAAAAGTAATTGTCGATCAAAACGGAATGGCTTTGTATTTTTCACGATCTGTAATTCCATATCCAAGAGAGAAAAATGTGGGTGTTCGTTATTTTCAACACATTGGAATTTATGCTTTCAGAAAACAAGCGTTGTTAGATTTTTATCATTTACCGATGAAATCATTGGAAGCTTCAGAAAAATTAGAACAACTTCGTTATTTAGAATATGGAAAAAAAATCAAAATGGTAGAAACCGATCATGTTGGTATCGGAATTGACACGCCGGAAGATTTAGAAAAAGCCAGACTTCTTATTTAATTGTATAAAGCATAATAGACTTCCACATTATCTAAAAAAACACCGTCAAATCCGGTATTGATAATTTTTTTCACATACGAATCATCGTTGCCAAACATCATTTTCTGCCAAGTGGGTTCCCAGAATTCTACGTATATTTCGTTGTCATAACCTTTGTAGTTCTTTTTGAGCCATTTCGGATTGCCTTTCTTCCAATCAGGTTGCCAATAGTTTCGCCAGTTTTCGGCCGCACCGATATTGAGGTAGCAAATTACCAAGCGTTTTCCGCCATTTTTCTTTACTTTTAGTTTCTCTAAATCGGCTTTGGTGTAGGGGAAACTCAAATAATATAAATCGATTAGAATTAAGTCAAAATTGCTATTTGCAACCTTATCAATTAATTCCTTTTTAGTGTCAAAATCATCGGCGTTAATGAGGTACAAGAAATTTTGAACATCAATTAATTTATTCACATTATTGCTGTTTTCATTCAAAATTTTTTCAGGAATTGTATGATAATGATAATTGTCTGCCGTTCTGATAAACGGAACAAATCCTGCTTCTTGATTCAATTTAACAATTCTATCTTCATCATTTTTCTCTTTTACAAACTCAGAAACAATTACTTTTTTGTCTTTAGGAATTTTTTTTAGATTATTGATGCGATAATCGTCAGCTTTACCTTTTTCGTCCAGAAATAATTCCTCAATGGCTATTCCGTCAATGGCATTCATATAGTCATTGCACAACGGTTTGTCGGGATCAACATTTTGAAAGGCTAATTCTGAACCGTTTTGCGGAATAACAATAAATTCAGGATTAAGTTTCCGGGCATATTTTGAAATGCCTATCACCATTTCCTGCATTTTTTTTCCTGCTTTTTGGGTATTTTTATCTTTATCATCCATTTCAAAACCAAATAAAATGAGTAGGGCTACACCAGTTGGAAGTAGGTAATATAATTTTTTCATGTTGTGAATTTCTGCCATCAAAAGTACTAATTTAATTGGTATTGATTGTATATCATACAATTAACATACCAAGTTATTTTTCTTTCCTAATCATAATTAATTCATTATGTTCTTCTACTCGTGGAAGTGTCCAAACTTTATATTTTTCAGCATCAAAAAAGGAAAGAAAAGCTTTGTTTCGAGCATTGTCATGGGCCTTCAAAATCATTGTGTTAAATAGGATATAGCCTTTTACATTTAAAATTTCCGTTAACCGATTTTGAAAGAAATTTTCAAATAAAAAGCCGGGCATGGCTGTGTCCTGAAAAATATCAACAATAATTAAATCATATTTCAGTTTTGTTTTTAATACAAATTCAAAGGCTTCGTGATGAATAATATTCAGGTTTTTGATTTTATCCAAACCAAAATGTTCATTGGCCAAATCGATTACTTTTTCATCCAATTCAATGCCGGTAATTTTTCCGGTGTAACCGATTTCATCCACTAATGTTTTGATGACACTTCCGCCGGCAACGCCTAAAACGAGTGTGTGATTCAACGGCTTTATATTTTCAAAACCAATACTCAGAAGCCCTTTGCGAAGGATGCGTTGCAGACTTCCATAAGAATAATTGGTGTTCAAACTATCTAAAACCACTTGTCCGTTTACCAAGGTAACTTCCAACGATTTACTGATGTCAGAAGTCGTTTTATGCAAAGGAATAGGATAGAGGTAGCTGATTATTTTTTTGAACATTTGATAATTTTTATCAAAAATAAGGCATAAATCGTATTTTTACTAAAATATTTTAGGCAATGAAGAAATGGCTTTATAAATTGATTTTTTTCAAGTTGATGGGATGGAAAATTTCAGGTTCTATTGATGCATCTGTAAAAAAATGTGTAATGATTGTTGTACCTCACACGAGTTGGCATGATTTCTACCTTGGCATCTTTACTCGGGGAATAGTTCAGTTGGAAATGAATTTTGTGGGTAAGAAAGAACTATTTAAATTTCCTTTTGGTTATTATTTTAAATGGATGGGGGGAGAGCCATTAGATCGATCAGGAGGCCTAAATAAAGTGGATGCTATCGCAAAAGTTTTTCAAAAAAGAGAGACTTTCAGAATGGCCATTGCTCCGGAAGGTACACGGAAAAAAGTTACCGAATGGCGAACCGGTTTCTATTATATTGCTCTTCAAGCCAATGTTCCCATAATTCCCGTTGCTTTTGATTATGGTAAAAAACAAGTCAAACTCGGGGAACCTTTTTATCCTACCGGAAAAATTGAGGAGGATTTGCAGTTTCTGCAAGAATTCTTTGTTGGAGTAATTGGAAAAATACCGGAATACAGTTTTGAAATGAAAAACTAATTATTAAAACCAGCCACAATTTCTTTTCGTATATGCATGTATAACCATGAGGTTGTGTAGGTTGATGTTTTTTTAGATAAAAATTATAATTAATTTATAATAAGTTAATTAAATCAAATTACTTCTATAAAAACTTTATAGTAATAATTCACACTGTACAGCTAAAATCACCAAATGCAAACAGGAATCTAAGACTAAAATCCAACGCATTAAATAAGTAATCGCCTTGAGTTTTGGAAGAGAGATAGTTTTTTGTGTTTGTTTTATTGGTACTGAAAGCCTTTGCTCTTTCGAGTTGAGGCTTTCTTTATTTGGGTAAATATGTTTTAAATGTTCCGTTTTTGTAGAAAACTACTATTTTTTCAACGTCATCTTGGTTTAAAAAGCTGACTTTATCCGGCTTAGTCGTTTCTGTCTTACTGCTTTCTTCGCTTTTTTTCAATGGTTGGGCTTCATTCATTGAGATGTTTTCTGCTGAATTCGATTTTGGAAAGCTTCCTTTGTTAAACAAAAACCAATACAAATCTACCTCCGGAAAAGCTTCTGTAATTTTAATTACAAATTCTAAACTGGGTTTATTTCTGCCGGAGAGTAGGTGGGAAAGACTTGATCGTTGTACGCCGATTTTATCTGCAAAAGCAGAAGCACTGAGTTGGAAGTAGTCTAAAATTTTTTCTAGTTTTTGAACAAAATCCTTTGTGTCTTGCATGATGTAGAATAAGTAAAATCTTGATGTTACAAATGTAATCAATTTGATTTAGTTTGTAAATGTTACAATTGTAATTTAACTTTTTATAACTAATAAATATTAAATTATAAGTTTATATATAGTTATTCATAGTATTGATTTTAAATAATATAATATATTTATATAATACACAATTCATTTTAATTGTTTTAATGTTTACAAAGTTAAATTAGAGTGTCTTTTTAGACTGTTTACAAATGTTACAATAAAGATGTTTACCTTTGTATAGCTAAATTTTACCTTCATGGACTACCTATCGATCTTACAAAAAAATAAAGAAACTGAATTGTTGGGACGCTACATCACGCTCCAAAATATTGAACAAATTTTAGGTAAACATTTTGCTAAAAACGAAATCAAAGTGATTGGTAAATCGGTTCAGGGAAAATCAATTTACAGCTATCAAGTAGGAACCGGAGATTTTAAAATTTTGCTTTGGTCTCAAATGCATGGAAATGAAAGTACGACCACAAAAGCACTTTTTGATTTGTTTAATTTTTTAGATGCCGATGACGAAGTAGCGAAAAGATGGAAAGCTAAATTTAGTTTCTTTTTTATTCCGATGCTTAATCCGGATGGTGCGGAATTATATACAAGAGAAAACGCAAATCAAATCGACTTAAATCGTGATTTTATTAATCTTTCTCAGCCTGAAAGTCAGCTGTTGATGGATGTTTTTAATGACTTTAAACCTGATTTTTGTTATAATTTACATGATCAGCGAACGGTTTTTGGTGCCGGACAAACAAAAAATCCGGCAACTGTTTCATTTTTGGCTCCTTCCTATAACGAAGAAAGGGAAATCAATGCAGTGCGTTTAAAAGCGATTAATTTAATAGCGGGTATAAATGAAGAACTTCAGCAGTTTATCCCTAATCAAGTGGGGCGATTTGATGATGGTTTTAATCGAAATTGTGTAGGAGACACATTTCAACAAATGGGTGTGCCAACTGTTTTGTTTGAGGCCGGACATTTTCAAAATGATTACAACAGAGAAGAAACGCGAAAATTTATTTTCATCAGTTTATTGAGTGGTTTCCAAAGACTTTACGAAAACGATATAGTTAATAATAAAATCGACGATTATTTGAAAATTCCTCAAAATAATGTCTGTTTTTTCGATATTGTTTACAGAAATGTCAAAATAAATTATGATAATTCAAAATTAATAACGAATTTTGCAGCACAATTTAGAGAGGAAATTATCGAAAATCAACTGGTTTTCAAGGCGTATATTTCGAGTGTGGGGGATTTAGAAGGTTTTTATGGTCATACCGAATATGATGCTCAGCAAGAATTGTTTCAAGATGAAGAAGGTAATTTTCCTAAAATTAATGGAAAAGCTGATTTTATGTTAGGAAATAGCAAAATATTTGTTAATGGTTTGCTAAAAAAATAACAAAATCGTTTTTTTATTGAATAAATTGTAGTTCTTTTGTAGCATTAAGTAAACAACAATAAATACATACAAAAAACCATGAGTAAGTTTCGTTTAGATGAAGTAGATCACCAAATTCTTGACATGTTAATTGACAATACGAGAGTTCCTTTTACGGATATCGCCAAAAAACTATTAATTTCTGCCGGTACCGTTCACGTAAGAGTAAAAAAAATGGAAGATGCCGGAATTATCATGGGATCGTCGTTAACGTTGGATTATGAAAAATTAGGTTATTCTTTTATTGCTTATGTAGGAGTGTTTTTAAATAATACTTCGCAAACAAAATTTGTTTTAGAGCGAATCAATGAAATTCCTTTCGTAACCGTTGCTCACGTGACAACAGGAAAATTCAATATTTTCTGTAAAATTAGAGCAAAAGATACCAAACATGCCAAAGACGTTATCTTCATGATCGATGATATTGAAGGAGTTTATCGCACGGAAACGATGATTTCGTTAGAGGAAAGTATCAACGACAAAAAACGTTTGATGCACACGATTTTCAAAAATATGTAAGTTTATCTTCAAGTATAATAACCCTCTCCAATACCACGAGAGGGTTTTTTTATGCCTATTGGTAAGCTTTCCTTTAAAATAATTCACTAAATTAGTGAGCAAAAATACAGACTATGTACACGCTACCCAAAATTGAACGATTTCACCAAAACGTACTTTCCAAATACCAGATTTATAACAGTGTTTTCATTACGCTTCCTTTTGATGCGATTGACAATACCGGGGTTTTATTGCCTTTATTTGCTGAAGTTTGTGAAAACGGTTTTAAAAACCAACAAAATCCGGAAGAAATTGTTAATTCCTTTGCATCCAAATATTTAGAGAATCCAAACGAGGAGCAAAAAATTGAATTGATGTTTCGTTTTATTCAATACGTCGAACGTCAAATTGTCTTGTTTGATGCCATTGAAGATGCTGCTTTTCCGGTGGTGAACAATATGGAAGGCCGTGGTTCACTTCGTGATATGAAAGAAAAAGCAGAGCAACGTTCTAAGCGAAAAGAATTAAAAGATTTTCTAGAAAACTTTCAAGTTCGTACAGTTTTAACCGCTCATCCAACGCAATTTTACCCCGGTGCTGTATTGGGAATTATAACCGATTTAACAGAGGCTGTAAGAGTAAATAACTTGATTGTAATAAAAGAATTATTGGCTCAATTGGGCAAAACGCCTTTCATTAAAAAAGAGAAACCAACCCCATTTGACGAGGCTGTTAGTTTGATTTGGTATTTGGAAAATGTGTTTTATCAAACAGTGGGTGAAATGATTCAATACCTTCAAAAAAATATTTTTGATGGAGAAGAAATTCATAACTCCATTTTTAATTTAGGATTTTGGCCGGGAGGCGATCGGGATGGAAATCCGTTTGTAACAACTGAGATTACATTGAAAGTAGCCGAAAGACTCAGAACATCAATCTTAAAATCATACTACACAGACATACGTAAACTAAAACGAAAACTTACATTCAAGGGAGTTGATACTTTAATTGCCGATGTCGAAAGTAAATTGTATCGTTCCGTTTTTTATTCAAGAGGAGAAATTTACATCACACATGAGGAATTCAAATCGGTCTTGGAACAAATTAAAAACATCATTAAGAAGGAACATCAATCACTTTATTTGGATGAAATCGACTTATTATTAAATAAACTCAATCTGTTTGGTTTCCACTTCGCCACGTTGGATATTCGTCAAAATAGCCGCATTCACAAAGAGGTTTTTCAGGAGATTGTTAATAAAGAAAAGTCATTATTTCCTTTGGATTATGACGCCTTAAGCGAAAAGGAAAAAATTGAAATTTTATCTAAAGTCACTAGTTCATTAACCGAAGCAGATTTTGAAAGTGAAATTACAAAATCAACTGTAAGTTCCATTCATGCCATGAAAACCATTCAGGAAAAAAATGGTGAATTGGGCTGTAACCGCTACATTATCAGCAACAACGAAAGTGCATTGAATGTGATGGAAACATTTGCTATGTTTAGCCTTTGCGGATGGAAAAATCCTTCCGTCGATATTATTCCGCTTTTTGAATCGGTAGATGATTTGCAAGCGGCTGATAAAATTATGGAGCAGTTGTATACCAATTCAGCTTACAAAAAACATCTTGAAAATAGAAATAATATCCAAACAGTTATGCTTGGTTTTTCCGACGGTACAAAAGATGGAGGCTATTTAATGGCGAATTGGAGCATTTATAAAGCAAAACAAACATTGACAGCTATTTCTCGAAAATATGGCGTAAAAGTGCTCTTTTTTGACGGTAGAGGTGGTCCGCCGGCAAGAGGTGGAGGAAAAACACATAAATTTTATGCTTCGATGGGGTCAACTATCGAAAATCAGCAGATTCAAGTGACAGTTCAGGGACAAACCATCAGTTCTAATTTTGGGACATTGGATTCGTGTCGTTATAATTTAGAGAATTTGTTGAGTGCAGGTGCAACCAATCAGCTTTTCAGTAAAGGTGAAGATGTACTTTCTGAAACGGACAACAATGTGTTAGATGAATTGTCACAATTGAGTTATGATAAATATTTGAAGTTTAAGCAACATCCGAAATTCATCCCTTATTTGGAAAAAATGAGCACGTTGAATTATTATGCCAAAACGAATATCGGCAGTCGTCCGTCTAAACGAAATAAAGGAGATCAATTGAATTTCAATGATTTGCGAGCCATTCCTTTTGTGGGATCATGGAGTCAACTGAAGCAAAATGTGCCCGGATTCTTCGGAGTAGGAACCGCTTTGAAACAATTTGAAGAAACCAATCAGTGGGAAAAAGTAACGCAGTTGTATCAAAATTCATTGTTCTTCAAAACGCTGATTGAAAATAGCATGATGTCGTTGTCAAAATCATTTTTTCCGCTTACGGCTTATATTCAAAAGGATGAAGAATTTGGCGAGTTTTGGCAGATTATTTATGATGAATACTTGGAAACCAAACGATTATTGCTCAAAATATCCGGTTTCACCGAATTGATGGAGAATTATCCTGACGGAAAAGCTTCTATTGAAATTCGCGAACAAATTGTATTGCCATTATTGACGATTCAGCAATATGCTTTATTGAAAATCAGCCAATTAAAAAAACAAAAAAGTCCGGACGAAAAGCAAATTGCCGTTTATGAAAAAATTGTAACTCGTTCGTTGTTTGGAAATATTAATGCGAGTAGAAATTCAGCTTAAAAAAATAAAAAAATGAACTCATCCACTTTACAACCAACAGAATACGCATCGTATTATTCCCCTTACATCAACGCATTAGGCAATGTAAATTTGATTGAAGAATTAGAAAATTCAATCCACAATTTTGAAGACTTTCTAACTCAAATTCCATCCGAAAAGCATGAATTTCGTTATGCGGAAGGAAAATGGACCATCAAAGACATTGTGCAACATTTAATTGATACCGAACGTGTTTTAGCCTACCGTTCCTTACGTTTTGCCCGAAAAGACCAAACGCCACTCCATAGTTTTGATGAAAATGAGTATGTTGATGCAACAGTTGCTAATAAAAGAATGCTAACGGATTTACTTCAAGAATACATAGCAGTGCGTTTATCAACGCTGTATTTGTTTAAATCGTTTAGTAATGAAGAATTGATTTACACAGGAATCGCCTCAAACAATTCTTTCACCGTTCGAGCTATTGGTTTTATTATTGCCGGACATCAAAAGCATCATCAACGGATTATAGCAGAAAGGTATTTGTAGAAACTATTTTTTCTTACCGTTATTAAACTTTACTTTCTCAACAATTTCAGGCTTTGCATCCGGTTTCTTTTTAAATCCAGGCTTTCCTGTTGGTTTTCCGACAGGTCTAGGAGCTGATTTTTGCAAAGCTTTTTTATCACCAAATGCTTTACTTTTTGGTTTTTCTGCGGAAGTAGAAGTTGGTTTATGACTTTTAATCACCTCCATCGGGTTTTTTGGATTTTCTTTAGTTCCTCTTAAATGAATCACCAATCCGTTCAAAAAATTACGTAAAACCTGATCACCACATTCCATATAATTCGGATGATCTGCATTTCTAAAAAAAGCTCCTAATTCCGCTTTCGAAATACGAAAATTAACCAATTCCATGATTTCTACAATTTGATCATCACGAAGTTGAAGGGCTACACGGAGTTTTTTGAAGATGTCGTTGTTGTTCATGTTTATATTGGTTTCGGGTTTGAAGGTTTCGGGTTTCGAGTTAACATACTGCCGAAATAATGTTGTAAAGATAAGAAGTTAAACATATACAAATGATTTATTTTTTACAGCAACCCGCAACCCGCAACTCGCAACCCGCAACCTTCAAACTCGCAACTAAAACATCCACCGAACCGCATTCCCAAAATTCTCCCGCCATAACTTTTCATTATGTTTTCCGCCACGGATAATGATTTGTTTCAAATTTGATTTTTTGCAGATTCGTTTTTCAACCAAAGTAGTCATTTTTGTAAAATCGCTTACCATGTCTTCGCTTTCTCTGTCTCCGCAAAGGAAATAGAGTTTAGCGTTTATTTTTTCTGTCTTTTCAGTTAAGGCATAAATGTCATTCGTGTACCAAAAAGAAGGGGAGAAGACACCTGCTTTTCCAAATATTTCCGGATACATTAAAACCGCATAATACGAAACCAATCCGCCTAACGAACTCCCAAAAATAGTGGTGTGTTTGGCTTTTGTTTTGGTTCGATAGGTTTTGTCAACGTGGGGTTTTAACGTAGTTACAATAAAATCCAAATACGCATCGGCATTTCCTCCGCCGTGTTTATCGTGTTTAAAAGGTGTTAGTTCCTCCAGACGTTTTT
Organism: Flavobacterium sp.; assembly: GCF_044339515.1. Lineage (GTDB taxonomy): Bacteria > Bacteroidota > Bacteroidia > Flavobacteriales > Flavobacteriaceae > Flavobacterium. The sequence goes on along the minus strand of NZ_JBIIVK010000009.1, from coordinate 54,487 downwards.
CGTTACCGTGTTCGATGCCGATGACAATTACGTTCATTTTCAAACTGTCTAAGGTTTCATCCACTTTCCATTCGCCGGCATAAGAAGTTTTCGCATCGAAAAGATTTTGGGCGTCATGCATGTAAATTACCGGATAATTCCGAGTTTGTTTAGCATAGTCTTTTGGCAAATACACCCAGATTTTCTTACTGGTTTTCAGTTGTGGAGCTTCTATTTCAAAAGTAGAATATCGTTTTTGACTCCAAACCTTCTGACTCACGAAAAAAAGTATACCGAAAAGTATAAGTAACGAGAAAATTAACTTCATTTTTTGATAAATTAAACGGAAAAACTAAATTAGCCAAAAATATGGTTTTATGATTACTTACAAAGAAAAATTAAGTTTATTGGGTGATATGATTGAACTGTCAAAAGTAGACGGTAAAGTGCATGAACGCGAATATGAATTTATCAAAATGGTGGCGGAAGAGTTAAACGTTCGCGATACCGATTTTGAAGAATTGTTTTCGCTACCCAACGAACTCTTAGTTTTTAAATCGGAGTTTAAACGCATCGAGCATTTCTATCGTCTGGCTTTGCTTTCGCACTGTGACAATCATCACCATGACCGCGAGCATGAATTCATGTATCAGTTGGGCTTGAAATTAGGCCTCAATCCGTTTTCCATCAAAAGGGTTTTGGCGGAAATGGAAAAATCACCCACTCGAATGTTGGAAGGTGATGTTCTGTTAAGCATTTTTCAAGAACAGCATAATTAGCAAATTGAATAATTGCCTCATTCTCTATATTCCAAAATATCACCGGGCTGGCAGTCTAATACTTTACAAATCGCTTCTAAGGTACTAAACCGAATGGCTTTGGCTTTTCCTGTTTTTAGAATAGACAAATTGGAAAGGGTCAAATCCACTTTTTCGGATAGTTCGTTTAATGACATTTTTCGTTTGGCCATCATCACGTCAAGGTTTATAATAATTGGCATAGCTTAGATGGTTAATTCGTTTTCGTGTTGCATTTCAATTCCACGTTTAAATAAAATGGCAATTACTAATAAGGTAGCACCCATAAAGAACCAAACGCCGGCACCGTCTAATTTCATCATTTCTAACGTAGGTAATGAAACTCCGTTTAGAGATAATTTTCCGCTTTGACTTGCTCCCCACGCGGAAAATAATCCAATACCAAAGGAAAGATAGACAACACTCATAAGAAATTTTTGTACGCTTTCGGTGAAGGGTTGCTCGACATTTACTTTTTTATCATAAAGTATTTTTACAATGCAATAAAATAAGATAGCTTTTAGTACCGCTACAATACAAATCAACACCACTTGCGTAATATAACTACTTGTACTGAAAGCATAAAGAGCTGAAAAGTCTAAATAATTCCAAAAATGACCCACATTTTTGTCGCTGATGAACAAGCTATAAAGAGTATTAAAGATAAACCCACCGGCATCAATGCATAATCCTATGAAAATGATCCAGGAAAGGATATACAATGCCTTTAAAATTTGAGATGTTCCAATTTTGATTTCCATAATAAAGTAATTTAATGAAGCAAAAATAATAAAAATTTATTGATAAACAATAAATAAATAGTTTTTTTCAAAAAATAATTAATTGGACTCAAAACCTGTTATTAACCTATTTTACATAAAAACGAAGAATATAGAAGTTCCAATTAAACTGCTAATTATAATAATTATAAAGCTTAACCAAATTAATTTTTTTAAATTAATATTGTATTTTGTGAATTTCATCAACAACAAATTCACAACAACGACCAATAAAAACATTATTATTCCGATACTAACAAAACCGATAAATCTTAATACAAAAGATTGTATAGGATTTTCTAGAAGTTGTTCGGCATTTTCTTTTGAACCTATCCAAAAAAATCCACTCAAAAAAATAACTATACAACTAATAGCTAATAGTAGAGTAAAGTTGATATATTTCATTCGGATTACTTCTGCTTATTTTATTAAAATATTTTGAATGGATTGGATTAGTAGCAACTAATTCAGATACATATTTGCAAGTTACCAATTTTGAAGAGAAGTCTTAGAGAAGTCTGTAGCAATTATTTAAACTTTTCTTCATTTTCTTTCACTCGAAAGGCAACCATCTTTGCTATCAATTCATACGGAACTTGATCCAATGGAAATTGTACCGAACCTTTTCCTTGTTTGTACTTTGCAAGCTCTTTACTAAATTCAGCATGACCGGAAGGTTTGGCATAAAATCCAATATGTTTTTTAAACGCAGCGAAATACACCAATGGCTTTCCGTTCGTTTTATAAGCCGGCATTCCATAAGAAATACTTTCCACAGCGTTTGGTGCGTTTTCAATAATTACTTTGCGAATTGTACTCAAAGTCAACTGAATTGATTTTGGAAAAGAATCAATATATTCGTCTACAGATTTGATGTTTGTATTCATTTTATTTTGGAGTTAGTGTTGAAAATATTGGAGGGTAACGGTTTCGGGCTTGGCGAGGTTGCGGACTTAAGAAACCGAAACTTTCGGTTAAACACTGACTTTGCAAGTACAAAACTAACTTTAAATTAAGCCTACAAGCCGCCATTTTTGCAAACTGCTGTTAGCACAGTTTTTATATTAAATCTACAAAGTCTTTATCTATTTCAATCGATTTTTCAATAAAATTTTCAGTTTTTTCAATTTCATTATCAATAAATGCACTAAACTCTTTTCCTAATGCAAGAACATTTTCATAACAAATATTTTTATATTCTGCGGGTAGATTTTTATTAAAATTAATATATTGTATATCTTCTTCTTTGTTTCCTCTTTTGATTTTTATAGTATCATTACCGCTCATAATCTGTCTATTTTCATTATTGACATCTCTTAAAATATAATATAATTTTTGTGTGTAAGGTAAATGTATATAGATACTTTTATAAATATTAGAATTATTGATATCAATATCCAAAAAGCGTCTATTATTATTTTCAGGTAAGAATTTCACTCCTTGTGCAAAAAATTGTATAAATGATATAAACAACGCTTCATCATTTTCTGTAGAAATGATTTCTCTTAATTCTTTAAGAAGAGGTAAATAATAATGTCTTCTAAAGTTTAATGTATCCATTTCCTCAAGTAAAGACAAAAAATTTCTTACTTCATTTAAACTTGATATTTTAGAGAAACGGTCAATTATTTTTGAATAAATTCTTTCATTTTCAACAGGATTTAGATTTTTAACAAATAATGCTGCAAAATATTCTTGCAATGATCTATGTGCAAAGGAATAATCACCGTTATCTTCAACCCAAAGAGCAACAGCTGATTTTAAATCTCGAATTACTTTATTATTGTTGAAATCAATATTTTTAGTTTTTTTTATTCTATTAAATTTATCAAGAATATAATCTAAATCCCAATTAAATTTACTTTCAAAATAAGATAAAAAGCAAAATATCTTTAAAATATCTTCGAATTCTTCTTGTTTTAATCCACTTAATTGTTCTCTAACAAAACCTAATTTAGTTTTACTATCGTGTTCTGAAAAAAGAGCTTGAATTACCCTTCTGTAAAAAATATATTTTTTTGAAGGTACTCCAGCGTTACTTTGGAAAGTCAGAATGTAAAGAGATAATAATAATGGATTAGACAAAAAGCTTTGAATATACTCACTTTTGTTCGTACTAATAGAGTCAAATATTTTATTAGCTAGTTCGTTTTCATTTGATAGTTGTTTATGAATAAATCCTTCAATTTCACCTTCCTCAAACGATAATTTTTTAACGTTATAGTTGTGAAAAATTTGCAAGTGTTCAATATCAGAGAATGGTCTTGTAGTGAGCAAAAATTTATTTTCTGGGAATTGATTAATGAATGAATTTAGATTTTCAATTATTTTAATTTTGATATCTGCATTTAATTCATCATATCCATCTAAAAAGAAAACAAACTTTCCTTTTTCTAAAAGTCTATCCAATATTTTTGGATTTTCTGCAATTTTATTTTCAAGTACTTTATCAATAATATAACTCTCTAAATCATTTTCATATTCATTTAAGTATCTAAATTCTATTAATATTGGAATTGCAAACTGTGTATAAATTGAATTTAAAAATAAATGTTTTACAACAGTACTTTTTCCGCTTCCAGCATCACCAATAATTGTCACATAATTAGTTTTTTCAAAAACATTTGAAATTAAATTTGTATTAATTGTTTCCTCTCGATTTGTTAATTTCAAAGGATAATAGATATCGTAAAGATAAACTGGTGTATTTCCTTTTAGTAAAGTTTTTAAATGAGAATATTTCTCTTTCTGTTTTAGTAAATACTTATTAAGTCCAGTTTTTAGCAATTGACTACCTTCATCTGCAAGGTCATTGAATATATTTTTGCTTTCTTTGACAAGCTCTCCAATAAATGAAGTTACAATTGTTTCTAATATTTTTTCTTCCATTTTCAATTGGATTTATAGTTTTTTATAAAATTGTGGCTAACTCGTTTATATCCGCAACAAAGTAGCAACCACACACCCAAAATCGGGTAGATTGCCGCAATTAGTTGCGTTTTATATTTTTTCACTAAAATACAAAAAACTTCCACACCTCACTAATTTTATCCTAAATAGCATAAATAATATATTGAGTTTAAAATGTGCCCTTTACGAAATCCTTCGCATTCTTTGAGGTTAAGAAAAGTTTCAAGTTTTAGTTGAGAAGTATAGCCATAAAAATGCCTACAAAAACAGTTTTACAGCTGTCATAACTACTTCAACAATAGTTAAATATATGTAATTTTAACAGTTGCGTTAATTTATCAATTAACTTTAGTAAAAATTAATTGTTATCCACTTATTTGCAATTTCAAATAACGCATTAAAACAATTCTAAGCTATGAAAAAAACACTACTATTAATCGGAATTTTGGCAACCGCATTCCAAGTTAATGCTCAATCCACAGATGAATTGTACACGGTTGTTTCGAAGTATAATGCTCAAACCGGATCAACTACCCGAATGGGCAAATTAAATCCCACGGATGGTATAGTTACAAATGTGGGGGAGGAAACCAGTCCCAATATTTTTAGTGTTACCGGTGGTTCGCTTAACCAAACTACTAATCGGTTTAATTTGGTTTCTACCAATTTTATGATGTCGTTTGATATTTTTACCGGAAACATCATCAACGAATTACCCATCACCAGTTTTTATGAAGGAACTACTTATTTTGCCAACGTTCGTTATAACAATTCAAACAACAAACTCTATGGTTTAGCCAGTACATTTACTGAAAACAACCAATTAATTGGAATGTATTTGTCGGAATTGAATAGCGAAAATGGCGATTTAACCCAGCTCTCTCAAACTTCTGTTGGTGAAGGGTATCAATTGGCTGGAACAGCAATCGACCCTGAAGAAATGGTCTATTATTATTCGACCGGTTCAAAATTTATGGGTATCGATTTATATAACGGTGCAGTTTACAGCAATCCGGACATTGTTTTTAGTAATCCAAATGAGTTTAATTTTACGAATTTCAGCTATAATTGTGCCGATAAAACGGTTTACGGTTTGGTGGTAGAAAACACCCAAGTTCAAGATCCTCAGGTTTCTTTTCCTTTCTCGATTTATTTAATGCGTTTCGGAAAAATTAATCCTACCACCGGTGAAGTAACAAACATTTCTGAAGTTCCGTTGCCAACCGCCGCTTATTCTGTAAATGCCGGTTCTACCATTGACCCAATAACCGGAACATATTATTTTAGTAATGGTTCAAATGTGTATGGGATTTCGCTTGAAACCGGACTTGTTACAAGCACAACGGCGATCAATAATGAAGAAGGTTCGGTTATCAATATGATGACAAATTACAACAATTGTCTAGGAGCAGTAGCTACACGTCCTGATTCAACATTGAATTTACCTCAATCAAGTTTGGAAGCCAATATTACGCTTTATCCTAATCCGGCATCAAGTATGCTCATGATTACTTCATCATTGGCTATTGATGCATTGGAAGTGATTGATATACATGGAAAAACAGTGAAAAGCAGTTATAATCCAAGCAATAATCTCGACGTGCAAGACTTGCAAGCGGGTGTTTATTTCTTGAAACTTATTTCAGGAAATTTGGTGGAGAATAGAAAGTTTGTAAAATTGTAGAAAGGTTGATAGAGATTCAAATTTTGATGTATTCAATTTTGTTTCTCAAAAAGCGATTTACATGAAAAAATGTCTGTTAAAACCTTGTTAATCAGAATTTAAATCTGAAATTTTGACTGTTTTTGTGTTGAAAAAATGTCAATTTGACTTTTATTTTCAAATGGTATAAACTTTGTCTTTTACAAGTCAAAAGTAAATGTTTAACCTATAAAATAAAAAGTTATGACACTTGTAAAAACAACCAACCGTTTCCCATTTCCTGCTGTATTTGATGAATTTTTCAAACCGGATTGGATGGGAGGTATGGAACGTATGAACAACACCGTTCCACCTGTAAACATTAAAGAAACCGAAACCACTTTTGTGGTAGAATTGGCCGCTCCAGGCAAACGAAAAGAAGATTTTAACATAGAATTGGATGACAACGTGTTGACCATTTCCTCTGAATCTAAACACGAAAAAGAAGAAAAAGACAGCGATGGAAAATATACTCGCAAAGAATTCAGTTATTCTTCCTTTAAAAGAGCGTTTACACTTCCGGAAATTGTAAATGAATCCGATATTAATGCTTCGTATGAAAATGGGGTGTTGCACATCACACTTCCCAAACGCGAAGAAGCGTTACCTAAACCAAAACGAATGATTGAGATTGGGTAATCTTAAAGTAAAATGATAAAAAGCACCTTTCGGGGTGCTTTTTTTGTACTATGGTAAAATGTTTAAATTATGGAACAATCGGTAAATCATTAAAATAACCATTTATTGAAGTGATGCCTTTGTATCCATTACCTTCTCCTTCAACTTTAAAAATTCCGGAAATTTCAGCAGCATTATTTTGAGTAATTATTATATAACCGTCATAAGCAAACCAAGTATCGGGATTCGAAGGCAAATTATAAGTAAAAATGTTTGAACCGCCAATAAAATAAGTACCAACCTCAATTGAGCTTAGCGGTATTTTTATCACATTAAATGAACCGTCCATTGCGTAGATTACATTGTTAGAAATGACTACAAATGCTTCGGGAACACTGGTGTAAGGCAGAACACCATTGTAACGGTAATAAAATTCGGGTAATCCAGGAGGTGGCGGTTTTAAAAGACTTGAATTACTGCTGTTGGTTTCATTTTCATTAGTAACAATACTGTCGCTACTACAAGAAAATAGGCTAGTACTCATAAAAAGTACAATGGACACTGATTTTAAAATTTTTGTTTTCATTGTTTTTGATTTAAAGGTTATAATTAAATAATTTTTTAATTTAATCGAATTGCAAAAATTGTATTTTCTAACCAAGCAGTACTGGCAAAACCAGTCAATGTCTCTGTTGTATTAAACGAAACACAACGTCCTGCAACGTAATAATAAGTTTTATTTGCACCGGAAGAATTATTTATGATTACTGTTCCAGCTAGCATTGCATATAAATTTGTTCCAGGAAAATTACCACTTATCAAATTTGAACCGACTATATCCGGTGATATAGGTGGATTAGTGATAGTTAAATCTGAAAAAGTTGATCGGACCCAAAAGGAAGAATCATTTGGTGATGGTAACAAACTATTTCGAGCCAAAAGCATTGTAACTTGAACAGCATAAGTACCCGGTGGCAAAGTAATTGTTGTACCTGTTTGCAAATAATCTCCTTCGTTAAAAGCAATACTCACCCCAGTAGGTGATATGTTTCCTAATACTGCATTTATACCCGGAATTCTCCAAGTAGCTACACCAGTTGCATCAGATGTTAATACTCTTCCTTCCGCTTGGGTTCCATCAACAATTCTTACGGCTCCGGGTGATGGACTATTCACATGTAATAAATGAGTTGGGTTTGTAGTGGCAATTCCTACATTTCCACCAAGTGGTTGTAAACTTAAAGGATCGGAAAAACCGTTAAAACCGGATTGTAACCAAGCTGAATAATTACCCGCTACTCCTGCTTTTCCTATATCTAGACCTTCAATATTATTTCCAATTCGCAACATTGCATTTGTTGTAGCATTTGGAATTGTTGGAGATAAAAAACTACCAAAAACAGATAATTTGGCTGGTGCAGTTGCTAAACCAATTCCAACATTTCCTGATGATAGTACTCGCATACGTTCTATATTATTAGTACCTACTACAAAAGCTTGTGCATTTGTAGTACCAATATAATTTTCGGTACCTCCAATAGGTGATGTTCCGTAGATTGCAGGATTTGCAGGAGTTATAATGGCTGAATTACCAAATAAAGACCAACCTGTACCTAAACTGAGTGGATTTGTCCATGATAAATTTCCAGCTCCATCTGTTTGCATGATTTGACCATTAGTACCGCGTGATGGTGGAAAAGTATAAATGTTTGAGACAGTGGTTCCGATGCCAACATTACCTAAAAAATATCCTGCAAAATTCGTAGCACCAGGTTTTAATACTGTTGAATGAATACCATAATGTACACCTCCGGCATTACTGTTAATAGTAGTTCGCGTTCCATATTTTGTTCCTGTTCCAGCGGCAGAGCCATTTATTTCCTGGAATGTTCCAAAATGTTGTCCATCACCATTACTGTCAATTCTAGTATAAATGCCAAATTTCCTACTATTACCACTACCTGAAAAGTAATTATACAATCCATAATTATCTCCATTTGTTGCTGCACCGGTAACTACATTATTCCACACGCCATATTGATCATTTAAAGGTAAGTTACACGATAATGAATTATACATTCCCACATTAAATCCATCCGTATTTGCATTAAAAATATTATTAACCCCGGTTTTTCGTAAGGCTGATACACGAAAGTCATTTTCTAACCCGTTAAATAAGTTTAGGTTACCATATGTACCGTTAAAAATATTATACATTCCTTTTACATTAGAATTATTCGAATTATAATCAATATTATTTCGAACTCCTATGATATCAGCACCATTACTATTTGTTCCTATACTTAAATAGTTTGAATTACCATAAAAAACATTTCCATCTCCATTAATATTATTGCGAACACCAACCGCTCCAGATGTTGTACTATTATTTGTTACGTTATTAATTACACCATATTTGGAATCATTCGTATTGTCTGTAATGGTATTATTGATAGTTGCTTTTTGTACGTTTGTTGCCGTAGGATTATTAAAAATATTATTAAAACCAAACTGAAAATTGGTGGTATTGACTTCCAAAGGATAATCGGCTGTGTTTTTGCCAATGGCAACATTTCCGGTATGAAAAATATCATCAGTGATTGCATTAGGTGCTGTTGTTGTTCCCACTTCATACCAATCATGGTCGGAAGGAGCATTTCCTGCAATAGCAGTCCACTGTGAACCATTCCAATAATAAAAACCTGCTACTACATTGTTTGGTACAACTCCAGCCGGTGCTATATTATATACCAGTGTTGATGTTTGTAAAGCACCGCCTTGAGGATTAACAACTGTTGAAACATCTAAAGTAGAGGTCAATTGTACTCTTGGTATTAAAACACCATTATTTGAAGATTCTACATCCAGAGCTGCACCGGGCGTTGTGGTGTTCACTCCAACTTGACCAATTGATAGGAAAGGCAGTAATAGTAATATGGTTAGAATTTTTTTCATACTATTTCTTTTTAAATCTTGTTTTTATAATGAGCTTATTTTTATTGATAATATTCAATTCATAATTTCCATTTTCCAAATGGTTCACATTGATGATTATTTTTTTGTCAAAAAACTGATCAATTGTAGCGTCATACTTAACGGCTTCTTTTTTTGGCATCTCATTATCATTTTGTGGCGATGTAAAAGTATTGGAAGCAAAAAAAAATCCCTATGACTATTGTAACAGGGATTATGATATATGTAACATGGTGTTACATCTCAATAAAATTAGGGATTGAGCAGTTTTTTTTAGCTTTTTTCCATGTATTCAGTTGGCGTGCAATGATACATTTCTTTGAAACATTTTGAAAAATAAGACACATCATTAAATCCTACAGAATAAGCAATTTCTGATATGTTTGCTTTGCCTTTTTTTAGTAATTCGGTGCTGGCTTTTAAGCGTTCGTTTCGTAAAAATTCAGTAGCAGAAACACCTAAAAGGGATTTTAATTTACGATGTAACTGCATTCTGCTCATGCCAATTGAATTGGCAAAGTCATCAGCACTAAAGTCTGCATTGGCTAACTCTTTGCTTAAGATAAGCTGTAATTTTTCTATAAATTTTTCATCAACAGAATTGATGACAATATCCACCGGACGTAAAACCAATTCCTGACTGTAACGAGTGTGTAGTTTTTTGCGTTCAGCAGTCAATTGGTTTACAGTCTCTTTTACTATTTCGTTGTTAAACGGTTTAGTCAGAAAAGCATCGGCTGTGCTTTTTAAACCTTCTAAATGGGCTTCATCCGAAGTTTTAGCGGTTAATAAAATAACCGGAATGAAAGATGTTAATTCGTTGGTTTTAATTTGTTTAGTAAATTCAAAACCATCCATTTTGGGCATCATGACATCAGAAATAATGCAATCCGGTATTTCTTTATTGGCTATTTTTAAGGCTTGTACTCCATCTTCGGCTTCCAAAATTTGATAGTTTTCTTTGAAAATGTCTTTTATTATGGAACGGATTTCAGCATTATCATCCACAATCAACAAAACAGGTAATTCGGTATCAATGATAATATTCTCAGATTTGGGAGTTGTTTCTTTAATAGGCATTGATACTGCATTTTCATGGGCTTCAGTTAACGGTACATTCACCATAAATGATAATTGGCCATTTTCAAGTGTAGTTGCAATGGTTCCTTTATATAAATCGACCAATTCTTTCACCAATGCCAACCCGATACCAACGCCTTGTTGGGTTTCATTTTTCTGATAAAAGCGTTCAAATAGTTTGGAAACTTCTTCCTTTTTTATAGTAGAACCGGAATTTGATACAACTAATCGTAGCTGATTGTCAACAATAGTTGAACTAAAGTCAATTTTCTCATTCTCCGAAGTGTATTTGATGGCATTTGAAAGCAAGTTAGTTACAATTTTTTCAATTACATCTTTGTCAAAATGGTGATTTTCTTTATTTTTTTCAATAGTGGAAGTAAACAACAGTTTATTTTCTTTGGCTTGAAAAGTAAAAGATTCAACTATCGAATGTAAAAACAAACCAATATTTCCCTCTTTTAAAATGAGTTTTAATTTTCCGCTATCCAATTTTGAAAGTTCTAAAAGTTGATCCACCAATTCCAACATTCGATTGGAATTTTTATCAATCAAATCCAATTTACTTTTTTGATTTTCATCAGAAATATCTGCTTGCAAACTTTGCACCGGACTTTTTATCAACGTTAGCGGTGTTCTAAATTCATGCGAAATATTCGCAAAAAACCGTGATTTTAATTCGTTTAATTCATTTAGTTTTTGAGCTGTTTTGATTTTGTTGCGGTAACCGTAGAATAAACTTCCTCCAATCAAAACCAATAATCCTAATAAAGCAATGTAAATGTATTTTTGTTTTTGTGCTAGTTCATTTTGTGTCGAAAGTAGTTCAATTTGTTGTTCTTTTTTTTCGGTTTGGTAGATGATATCTTGCTCATTTAGATTAGCTAAATTTGTTTTTTCATTGTATTTTTTGAGATAAAAATCTTTTTGATTTATTGATTCCAGGGCCGCTTCAAAGTTTTTAGTTTTTTTTAAGTATTCAATTTCGGTGTTGTAAACCTCTAAATAATCTAAAGTTATCTCTTGTTTCTGCAATAATCTTTTTGCATAATCAATGTCTTTTTTGGCTGAAGGAAAATTTTTCTTCTTGATATTTATTTTTGAATTATTTGTTAATGCGATAATCAAATATAGAGAATCTTGTAATTTAGTAAATTCTCTTACAGCCATTTCAGTATAAAGACTTGCTTTGTTTAAATCATTAGTTTCTTGATAATTTTGTCCCATTAATAAAGCGATGTCGTATTTATAGGGTACAGTTTTAGCAGTATCTTTTGGATTTAAAATCTGTGTTAGATAATTCAATGACTTGGAATAGTTTTTATTCTTGTATTCTATTTCACCCAATTTGAAGTTTGTATTCACTACGGTTATTGGATGATTTGTTTTTTCAAATAATTTAAGTGCTTTTTTGATGTAGAGGTTTGCTTTTTCTTTATTTTTTAAATCAGTATAAAACGAGGCAATCTCTAATAAATCTCCAATTCTCACAGAAATATCATCTTTAAATTTATACTTGAAATATTTGTCTGCAAGTATTAAATTTTTCAGAGCCAAATTGTTATATCCTTTTCTTTTATAAAGCTTTCCATACAGATAATAAATACTATTGTAATAATCGGTAAAGTTGATTTTTTTGGTAAGGGCTAAATACTTTTTTAATTCCACTTCCGCTTCGTCCATTTTATTTTTATTCACGTAATGATTTATTAGGTGCATCATGACGATTGAGTAAAAATCATAGTCCTTATTTTTAAAAGATCGGTCTATACTTTTTTTGTAGCACTTTATTATTTTATCTGAACTTTCAATTGACATTGAATAATATCGTGCTTGTAAGAAATCAGACATTGCTTCACACTTTTCACATGAATTATTTTTATTGAGATTTTTAAGCTCATTTATCTTGCTTTGAGCTTTTGCTAAATCGGTTGTAATATATATTTGGGTTAATTCTCTGTAGCTATCAACTTTGATTTGAACATCTTTGGTTTTACTAATAATTGTATTTAAAGAATCAATTTCTCTTTCATATTGTCCATAAGAAAAACTGCAAATTAAAAGTAGAAGTAGATAGGCTTTTTTCATAAAATGATGAATTATTAAGTAAATCTATACAATTTTACTTAATAAAAATCATTAAATATCGTAAATATGTAACATTTTTATGTTACAAAAATAACAGTTGCTTTCTGCTTTATTGCTCACTAACAACGTTTTATTTTAGCTGACTGATTGGTAAATTTTATAATTGATTTTTTAAAAAAGAATTATTCTTCAGTTAAAAGCATCTTTTTTATCAACGAAATTTGCCCCAAATGGTAATAACTGTGCTCAATCATGCCATCGATATTGCGATAGTAACTTCCATAATTCGGATTCGTAAAATCGGCATTTAGTTGTTCGTCTGAAAGTTGTTCGACGTGCTTGGCAAAGGTTTCTGCATCTTCCCAAAATTGGTGTAAAAAGGTTTCCCATTGTGCTTGTGAAGTAATGGGCGGAAAATCGAAACTGTATTTGTCTTTAATATCCAACGTTCCACCGGCAAACACTTGATTGATGCCGTTGATGTAATAATGAATGTGTTGAGCCAAAACGGCAATGGTGTTGAGGTTGCCTACTTTTTGAGTTACTATTTCCCAATGTGAATTTTCCAATTGGGCTTTGAAATTGGTATTGGCAATCCAAGTGCCGTTTAGGATGACTTCTCGAAAGCGGGTGGCGAGTTGGTGAGGGGTTTTCATAGTTTGTGTGGTTAATGGCACGCAATTTTTTTCTTTTTCTCGCAAAGACGCGGAGACGCAAAGGGAAGGTTTAAAATTTTTGGTTTTCAAATTCAAAGAAATACTTGCTATTATTAACAAATGTATTATTTACGTGAAATCCAGTTCTCAATGAAGATACCCTCTAATCGCTCAAAGTCTTTAGTGTTTTCAGTTACTAAAATCAATTTATTTTCAATGGCAGTAGCTCCAATCAATAAATCAAACTCATCATTTTGAGGTTTTCCAAGTTTTTTTAATCTAACTTTCTCTTCAGCATATTTTTTTATGGAACCGAATATTGGAATGACAACAATTCCTTTGAGAAAATTGTCTACGGCTTTGTGCGATTTTGCTTTGTCAATACTATTTTCTGCCCCATATCTTAATTCTAATACCGTTATTTCAGAAATGTAGCAATTTTGTAAACCTTTATTTTTATTATTTTGTCAATTTCAAATTTTCCACGAAGAAAATGAACACAAATATTTGTATCAAGTAAATAGCTCATTAGAGTTTAATTTCTTTACTTTTAAATTTTCTATTGGATTTTAGTTCTGCAATAATTTCATCAGAACTTTTTTCTGTTGAAAAAGCACCAAATGACTTGTAAAAATTTCTTTCTTTACTTTTGCTTTCAGATTTTAAAGACTTGGTTAACTTTTCTATGAGTTCAAGTTTACTTATTGCATTTAAATTTTCGAAAAGGCCAAGATAATTTTCGATGATATTTTTTTCAGTAAAAGTCATTTTCTATTTTTTATCAAATATAAGAAATATTTTTTTCTTTAAAATTTTGTAATAAGAATTCTGTAAATGATGATGAATTGTAAGTACGCAATTTTTTTTAAATTCTTAGCTAGTTGATATTGCTTTTTGAAATGAAATTGTACAGTTTATTAGTTTTTTTGAGATAAAAATAAAGGAATTTATTCTGTTTTGAGAGCAAGATTCATTCGTTAATTATAAAATATTAACCTTTAAAATTAGAATGTAATCGCAAATTTTCCACTTTTTTTTGGATTTGATTCTAAAAAATAGGAATTTTTAGCTACGAAGTCACAGACGTTCGCAGAGCAGTGTGCTACCAAAGAAGACTAATGAGAGCAGGGTTCGTTTTTATTCTTCTTCATTTTTGAATATTGACAAGTGCTCCAAAAGCAAACCATTCTTTGTCGGTTTCTTTATTGTGTCAAATAGTTTTATGTCAGCTGGAATTGGTTTAAAAAATTCTACACTATTTGTTTTCAAACTTTTTATCAATTCAGATTTGATCTTTTTCGGAAACGTAATTGCTGACAAGTTGAGTGATTTTACCAAGTAAATTAGCCATAATAAGTCATATTGGTTATCGTCAATATTTTTTAGTTTTTCGGTTAGTAAATTTTCAATTATAGAACTAATTTTTGAAACGGTCTTTGTTTTGCTTCCGTTCTGATTAATTATTTGTTCAATTATTCCAAGTATTTGCGGAAACGATTTATTTCTGCGTTCCTTCAACATTAATAATAGACTGATTGCTTTAAGCAAATTTTTGTCTTCAAAGTTGAATTTTAGATTATAATTTTTAGAGTAAAGTTCAGATAAGAAGCGGTCAACAACTCCTGTTCCTTCATATTTTTTATCAACTTTTAAAGTTCCACGAAACGAATTTTCAAATCGTTTGTAACTAATTTTCTTTTTGTATCGTAATGAAAATGGTTGATATTCGGCTGTCCATTCTCTAAATAAACCTTCTGGAAGTTCGGAAACCTGCGATTTATTTTCATTTAATGTCAGATTGAATAATGCCATTTGTTTTTGCAAAGTCTTTATTATGAAATTTGCGTCTTGTTTTGAATTACACAAAAAACGATAGTCGTCTTTAAATCGAACACCTATAAAATCAATGCCTTTTGCGTCAATTAGTTTTGAACACTCGGTGTCAACAGCACTTAAAATTATTTCTGCAATTAGGTCAGAAATTGCTGGTCCGATTGCAATTCCATTTGTACAACCGTCATTTGAGTTTTGAAAAAGTTTGTCTAATAATAATCCAACATAATCGTTGAATTTATTTCTGTTTCCTTTTTTTCTGATTAGTTCTTTTGTGTGAATTGCCCAAGCTATGCTATGAGTATATATTGAAGGATAAAAGTTTTTAATATCAGTCTGTAAAATGTATTTGTAGTTATATGCTTCTGCTACCAAATCTTTTTCTGCCATTTCCAAAAACTCATATATCATTCTTCCTGCTCTTAAATTTCCCAATTCTCCTTCACTTTTAGAGGTTATTGGGATAGGGAAACTATATGAATGAATTTTGTTTTGTGGTCTAAATAATGTTTTTAAAATCGTATCCCAATCATTTATTAGATACCAAACAATGTCGTGGTAAATTTTTGGTGCAATAATTCCAAATGTTCTGTCAGTTAGTTCTGTCTTTGGATAAGAAATGTTTAGAAGTTCGTCTTTTTCAGGTTCAAATTTTGGTTGTCCAGCAACGCTATTGTCAATAGCAAAGTATGGGTTCGCTTGTAAGTCAAATTTTTTAACCTTAAAACTTGGTGGCACGATATACTGTTCGGGATAATAACCTTCTTCCAAAAGCCATTTTGCAATTTTGTCTTTGGAAACTTTTTTAAGAAGTCGTTTAGTCTCTGCTGTATGTTCTTTCGGTAAACTCACTATTTCTTATGTTAGGTTTGTCTGTTTGGTGTGTCGTCCTAAAATGACCGCCAACTTGTATATATACTCAGTTTTTATATATTTTATTGAGTAAATCTAACCAAATTGATAGTTATATGCTCAATTGTATCATTCTACTAAAATACAAAAAACTTCCACACCTCAATAAATTCCTAATAAATTTCTTAAAATAGTACATTTTCAAAATAATCACTTTTCTAGCACAATTTCTTAGCCCCGATTGCAGCGAAAAGCCTTGTGCCGCAAAAGCTGATTTTTTCTTGCTGAACCAAAGCGACCAACGGAAGCTCTTGGGGCGGCTTAGAAAAAACGGTTTTTGCAAACAAGCTTGTAGCGTAAAGCGGGAATAGCTTCTAAAAAAATCACATCTTCTCCTGCAAACTTTTTATTTCATCACGCAATTTGGCGGCATCGATAAAATTGAGTTCTTTGGCGGCTTTTTCCATCATTTTTCGGAGGTCGCGGATTTTCTTTTCTATTTCGGGTTTGGTGAGGTACAAACTTTCGGGTTCGGCAGCTTTTAGGATTTTGTCTTCGTAGTATTGTGTTGAAACGGAATTGTTGCTCAACGCATTGCCGAGACTTTTGTTCAGGGCTTTTGGCGATAATCCGTGCAACGTGTTGTAGGCAATTTGTTTTTCACGACGGTACGTGGTTTCGTCCATCGTTTTTTGCATGCTGTTGGTGATTTTATCGGCATACAAAATGGCTTTTCCGTTCACGTTTCGGGCGGCTCGACCTACCGTTTGGGTCAACGAACGATGACTGCGAAGGAAACCTTCTTTGTCGGCATCGAGAATGGCAACGAGCGAAACTTCGGGTAAATCCAATCCTTCTCGGAGTAAGTTTACCCCAATCAACACATCAAATAAACCTTTGCGTAAATCTTGCATGATTTCTACGCGTTCCAACGTATCCACATCGGAGTGAATATAGCGACAACGGATGGAAACTTTGGTTAAGTATTTGGTCAATTCTTCCGCCATGCGTTTGGTTAACGTGGTGACTAAAACGCGTTCGTCGGCTTCGCAACGGACTTGAATTTCTTCGATTAAATCGTCGATTTGGTTTAAACTGGGTCGGACTTCGATAATTGGGTCTAATAATCCTGTAGGGCGAATAACTTGTTCAACATAAATACCTTCGCTTTTTTGTAATTCGTAATCGGCCGGAGTGGCGGAAACATAAACCACTTGGTTTTGCAAGGCTTCAAATTCTTCAAACTTTAACGGACGGTTGTCCATCGCCGCCGGAAGTCGGAATCCGAATTCAACGAGGTTTTCTTTTCGGCTTCGGTCACCACCGTACATGGCATGCACTTGCGAAATGGTCACGTGACTTTCATCGACCACCATTAAAAAATCATCCGGAAAATAATCCAACAAACAGAACGGTCGTGTGCCGGGTTGACGACCATCTAAATAACGAGAATAGTTTTCGATGCCGGAACAATAGCCCAACTCGCGAATCATTTCTAAATCGAAATTCGTTCGTTCTTCCAAACGCTTGGCTTCTAAATGTTTACCGATTTCTTTGAAATAATCCACTTGTTTGACCAAGTCTTGTTGAATTTCCCAAATGGCATTTTGCAAGACATCAGGCGAAGTCACAAACATATTCGCGGGATAAATATTCAGTTTGGAATAGCGTTCAATTACTTTTGTGGTTTTGACATCAAAGGCTTCAATTTCTTCTATTTCATCGCCAAAGAAATGAATGCGAAACGGTTCATCGGCATAACTTGGGAAAATTTCCACCGTATCGCCTTTGATGCGGAACGTTCCGGGAGTAAATTCTGCTTCCGTTCTGGAATACAAACTTTGCACTAAACGATGTAATAATTTGGTTCTAGAAATGATTTGTCCACGGTCAATGGAAATGACATTTTTTTGAAATTCGACTGGGTTTCCAATACCATACAAACACGAAACAGAAGCAACGACCAACACATCTCTGCGACCGGAAAGTAGGGCAGAAGTGGTGCTAAGACGCAGTTTTTCCAATTCATCATTAATGGATAAATCTTTTTCAATATAGGTTCCCGTTACCGGAATATACGCTTCGGGTTGATAATAATCATAATACGACACAAAATACTGCACGGAATTATTCGGGAAAAATTGCTTGAATTCGGAGTATAATTGAGCGGCAAGGGTTTTGTTGTGAGCCAACACTAACGTTGGTTTTTCCACTTTTTCAATGACGTTTGCTACGGTAAATGTCTTTCCGGAACCGGTAACGCCCAGAAGGGTTTGGTATTTTTCGCCGTTCAAGATACCATTTGCTAATTTTTCAATGGCTTGCGGTTGGTCGCCTGTGGGTTGGTATTCGGATATGACTTGGAATTTCATTTGAGAGGGGCTGAGAGGCTGAGGTTCTGAGTTGCTGAGATTTTAAAGAGAGAATTTAATTTAATGCTTTTTACAAAGTTACAAAAAAAAGGTTTTGTTTTATTTGGAATTAAAAGTCCAAACGCTTGATTGATTTTATTTAAATTGGAATAATTAGAAAAACAACTTCTTTTCAAAAAATCGATATTTTTGGAAATTCGGATAATTGATTGTAGGAACTAGTTTCATTATCTTCATGATTTCTCCAAACAAAATTTGCATACCAATCTGCGATCCAAATCATTTTGTTTTTTGTACTTTCAATAAAGTTACATGAAATTTCAATATCTAAGCCTTGTCCCCAAATTTTTGTTTTTATATAATCAGGAAAGCTTTCTCCATGACTGACTTTTATTGTTCTTTTATCAAGAAATATAGAAATTTGATTATGTTGAATAATTTCACTTTCAAGTAATAGCCCAAGTACGTAATTGTAGAAAATATTTTTATCTTTTCTTAGAGAATCAAAGACTTTAGATTTGTTGACAGTAATTGTTATGATCTTAAATGAGTTGCTTTTTGTAAATAGTTTATTTAGTTGACTTGTGATATAACTAGCATGTTCAGGTGTGAAGTTCGCTCCTTTTTTCTCTATGTTTGGAGTCAGGTTGTATTTTCTGTAAATATCTGATATAAATCGATTGATGTATTTTTCTTCTTCATCAGAAATTAATATGCCGGTTAGGGTTATAAATCTGCTTGACCCACCGTTTCTATTTGGTTTGTCAAGTGTCCATCCTAAATCGCCACTCTCATCTATAAATACTTTCATAAAAAAAAGGGCAAAAGCCCTTTGAATTTCTTTTAAAAAAGATGAACCCTAACTACGATGTATTTAGAATACATTTATGGTAGATGTTTCACCGCCACGATTATTAGGAATTACTCATCGAGTACAAATTTACGAAACAATTTATAAAAGTCAAGTATTTTGTTAAAAATTAACAAATTAGATTGTTTTTTTTTATCATTTATTCAATAGTAAACTTCCAGTCTTTCTGTTGTTTTTCACTTAAAAACGTCCACGCAACCAAACGGCTAATTTTTTGACCTTGGTTCATTTCAATGGTTTTGATGGTCGCAGCTTCCACTTTGTTGAGGGTTTTGTAAATACTTTTAAGATGATCTTTTTTAGAAACTAACGTAGTAAACCAAAAACATTGTTTTGGATATTTGACACTTTCAAAAATCATTTGGGTGATAAAAGCCAGTTCACCACCTTCACACCAAAGTTCGTTGTTTTGTCCGCCGAAATTTAGTGTCGGATTAACTGCTTTTTGTTGCGTTAAATTAGATACTTTTCGAGCAGCACTTTTGGCAGCCTCTTCTTTTGAATCATGAAAAGGCGGATTACAAATGGTAAACGCAAATTTATCTTCGGGCTGAATAATATCTTTAAAAATAAAGCGGGCATTAACTTGTTGTTGTAAACTAATTACATCGCTTAAATGTGGATTTTTTTCAATAATCGTGACACAATTTTCAAGTGCAGTTGCATCGATATCGGTTGCCACAAAACTCCAATCATATTCGGCATTTCCTAAAATGGGGTAGATGCAATTGGCACCCACACCAATATCTAAACCCATAATGTTATTTCCGGTTGGAATGCTATTCTGATTGACTTCTGCCAATAAATCCGCTATATGATGAATGTAATCTGCTCTTCCGGGAATGGGTGGACAAAGATAATCTTCGGGTAAATCCCAATCCAAAATACCATAATAGGTTTTAAGCAAAGTTTTATTCAACATTTTTACTGCCAAAGGATTGCTGAAATCGATGGTTTCAATTCCGTGTTCGTTTTTAAAAACAAACGATTTTAATTCAGGGGTTTTGATGAATAAAACGTCAAAATCATAGCGAGAACGGTGTTTATTTCGCGGATGTAGCGTTGATTTTTCTTTGTTTGGATTATTTTTCAATGGAAATGATTTCTGAAATTCAATTAAAACAAATTTACTTTTTTAAAATGATATAAATTCATTTTGCAATGATTTTGATAGGCTAAAAACAGCATCTTTCCTTTTTGCCTATAACTAACTGAAAGCAAAGTGAAAATGATTGATTTTTAATTGGTATAGAACAAGAAATTGTATATTTGCACTTTAAAAAAATATACTATGAAAACCATTTTTTACTTATTTCTACTCGTTCCGTTTTTTTCATTTGCACAAAAAATAAAGACGAAGAAAGACAGAATTTTAATTGACGAAAAAGAGGTTGCTATTTTTAATGATAAAGTACGTGACCAATGCGTATTTTTTGATTTAAACAATACCAAACAGTTTACAGCCGAATACAAATCCTTAATGGAAGGTCAGACCATTATCAATCAATGGTTGGTGATTACCAATGCAGACGGAACGAAGAAGACAGAAATTCCTTATGAGGTCTTAATTACATCGTTTAATTCATCGCGAATTATCATGCATTTATTGTCGGCTAAATATGAATTATTTGATGCTAACGGCTTTAACCAAGCAAAAATCGATGCATTTTTTGCTGTTGAACGCGAAAGCATTGGCGATAAATCTTTACAAGCAAAAATTGATGTGATTGCTTCTAAAAAAGAAAAAGAAGCTAAGATTGCAAAATACCGTCCTTTTGTAAAAACAGACGGAACGGTAATGTTTGGTGGAACAGCCGGAACTAATATTGTTGGAAAAGTAATCGGAAGTCCCTACACTGCATTTGGAAATAACAATTTTGCCGATGTATTTGACTTAGATAATATAAAAGTGGCTTCCGCAAAAATCACAGGAAATGTGAATAATGATGTAGAAGTAACCTTGTTTAACGATAGTAAATTTACTTATTCCGCAGAAAAAAGATACAGTGGGCCTGATAATACCAGTTTTTTTGTGGAATTAATGGGTGAGTTGGTTTATCGTGATATTACATTAGGCCGTCAGGCGAAACAATACAAGCAAGATTTATTGAATGAAAAAATAAAATTAGCCAAAGAAAGAAGTGTAAATGTTTACAATGTTCCAGGCTATGCGGTTGATGAAAAAGGGGTTAAATATGAAGGAACCTTAACAGCTCAATTTGAAAAATTAGATGTTCATCAAACCGGAAATACTGAAGTAGTGGATGCGATTGATAATTATGGTAAAAATGTGACCATAAAATATTTAAACGAAAAAGGTAAAGAACGTATTATTACACTTTCTGCCAAAGATAATGTTACATTTTTTGTAAAAAATAGTGACGGTACAGAAACCGGTTATAAAGGAATGAAAGTGAAAGGTGATGCGGCCAAAAAATTATCAAATGCCATGTCTTTGGGCTTTAACAATGCTTATTTTTACAAAGAAGTGTTTACAGAAAACGGAAATTCTGTTTACATTGACCCGGTAGAGGATGAGGTTTTTGTTATAAAGTTAAAAAGTCAAACGGTTGGTCAAATGATTGACAAGCGAAATAATAAAAACCTTTCAAAAGAATTAGCCGAGTACTTAAGTTCTTGTAAACATTTGTCAGATGAAATTACAAGTGGAGCTTTTGATTTGAAAATTCAAGACAATTTGATTACGATTGTAAAGGAATTTAACGAATGCAAGTAATAAAAAATCATAAAATTATAAGTAAAATGCTCGTTCTAGGACGGGCATTTTTTTTAATCCCAACATTCCATTAGAATTAAATCGCCTTCCTCGTGATCAATACGAACGATTCCATCTTCTGCTACATGATTACTGCTTCCGGTTCTGTAACCAATTCTAAGTGAATCATTTTCTAAGGGATAAAATAAATTTTGAGAATGAATGCCATGAACCGCTCCAATCGGAATCAAAGAAATGACAGTGTTTTTGGGATACCATTTTTCATATTTTTTGGGAAGTAGAAATATTTTGGAATGGTCATCAAATAGAACTATTTTTAGTTTATCCCTGAACTTTACTATGGATGTGATATTGGTAATCGTATGATCGGCTCTTTTTCCGGTTGCCCAAACCACGTTGACAGCGAGAATATTCCGTTCAACCAAATAATCAAAAGCTTTTTCTAAGTCGGTTTTATTTTGGTCGGGTGTATGAATAATTTCAAGCGGATATTGTTTTTCTTTATAATAATCGGCATCAAAATCGCGGTCAAAATCTCCTAATAAAATATCAATTTTGATACCTAACTCCATCACACGACTAACCGCTGAATCTAAGACAATAACAATAGGCGACCATTCTAATAATTGACCTAGCAATTCTTCGCTACAAGAAGCACCATTGGCAATAATAAGTGCGGGTTCTTGATCGTCTTTTACAATGTGGTGTGATGACATGGTTTTTTCTATGGTTTTTGAATTATACCTGACAGGTTTTTAAAACCTGTCAGGTATAAAAATTATAGAATCTTTTCAGTTTTTTTCAGTGCTTTCAGGAGGAAATTTTTTTAAAAAAATCACTCAATAATATACTCATTCACTTCCGTCTGACTCAACCTAAAATAACCCAATGCAAAATTATCAAAATTGGTTTGATTGATAATATTACCTCGAACCGTAGAAGTAGGTGTGCTAAACGGACCCGCATTATTTCCGGCTTGTGATAAAAGAATATTAAGGTAATTGAAATAATTTTGTGAAACACCGTTCATCGTGAATGTCAACGTATCGCCGGTTTTTAAATCTTCACTAAAATACAAACCAAACATTTCATTGTTTTCAAAAAAGCGGTCTTCTAAAACACCATATTCCGGTATAACTTTGTAAGGATCAAAAATTCCTAAAAAGTAAAAATTTGTTTCATTTGGAATATCATCAAAAAAGAATTTTACTTCTACTTCATCACCCAAGACACCACCATCATTGCGTTGTTCAACGCGTGTAACTGCCGGAGTAACTAATAATCGTTCGGTTGACGTATACGTTTCACCGTCATAAACCACGGTCAATGTGTAGTTTTCATTTAGAACCGGAACAAAGTCTGTACAGATATACAATCCAGGCTCTTCAATTTGAGTAAATGTAAATGTTGTCCCTTCACTATTGGTAATGGTAACCAACGCATCCGTGACAGGCGGAATTTCCTCCGAAAAATAATTGGTAGTGGTTGATAATTTTACAGCTTGGATATTTCCGGGAGTATCTCTCAACCAATTAATGGAAGCTTCAATAACCAAACGAGGTGGAGCTGTATTCAAATCAACATCTACAACTTCCTCACATCCAAAGGTTAAAAACGCAAGCAGCATGAATAAACTATATTTAAAATGTTTCATTTTTTTAGAATTTAAAATTATACGTTACACTCGGAACAATTCCGAAAATGGATAAACGAACCGCCTCATTTCTAGCCGTTTCATCGTTTTGTCGAAAAGTAATAGAAGCCGCATTTTGTCGGTTATAGAGATTATAAAATCCGAATACCCATTCGGCTTGCCACTTTCTGCCTTTGTTTTTAGAAGGTGTCAAAGTGGCTGATACGTCCAAACGATGATAGGTTGGTAAACGGTCTTCGTTACGGTTATCAAAACTTGGAACGGTGATTCCTAAATATTCATACTGACCGTTTGGATAGGTGACAGGCTGACCGGTTTGTAAGGAAAAATTAGCCCCAAAACGCCATTTTTCATTTAATTTGTAATTTCCAACAATCGAAATATCATTCAGTTTATCGAAACCTGTTTTGTACCAGTTTCCATTGTTTATACCGGTTTCTTCCGGCGTTCTTCCTACCACTTGCTGTTCTGTTCTGGCTAAAGTGTAAGACAACCATCCGTTGAATCGACCGGCATTTTTTCTAAATAAAACTTCTAAACCGTACGCTCTTCCTCGTCCGTTTAAAACTACTCGTTCAATCGCTTCATTTGCAATTAAATTGGCTCCGTCAATATAATCTACGCGGTCTTTGATGTTTTTATAATAAGTTTCTACTTCAATGGAATATTCATCATTTTTAAAATTTTGAAAGTAACCAATCGCATATTGATCTAATAGTTGCGGTTTCAAAAAGTTATCGCTTGGAGCCCAAACATCCAGTGGAGTAGGAGATTGTGTGTTTGAAATCAAATGCAAATACTGACTCATTCGATTATAACTTGCTTTGATGGATTGATTGTCATTCAACGCATACGAAACAGAAAAACGTGGTTCGATATTGTTGAAACTGGCAATCGTTTCATTTTTTCCATAGGAAACGGTTCCAATCGGAGTGGCACTTTCATAGACTTGAAAATCGGCATTAAAATTC
The DNA here is from genome assembly GCF_044339515.1 of Flavobacterium sp. GTDB lineage: Bacteria > Bacteroidota > Bacteroidia > Flavobacteriales > Flavobacteriaceae > Flavobacterium. Next base: position 29,615 of record NZ_JBIIVK010000009.1, on the reverse strand, counting down.
ACAGCTTGATTGTTTTCATACACATTCAATGTCTGATTACCTAAACGTAAAAAGTTACTGAATCGAAAACCATAGGAAACAGTTATTTTTTCAGATAATTGATGTTCTGCATCCACATAAACTGCCGATTCTAATGCATATTTTTTATCCAATTGATCTTCGTTGATACCTGAATCAGGACGGCTAGGTTCAATTTTACCGGGGTTAAAATCATAATAAATCGTATTCAAACCATAGGTTAATTTCAATTTATCACTTAAATAATGTTTGAAATCGTATTTGAAGTTATAATTTTTGATTCCGCTATTCCATTCAAATCCAACAAAATCCAGTTCCAAACCATAGTAATAATCAGAATAAATGAATGACATATTGCTGAATAATTTATCCGAAAACAAATGATTCCAACGTAAATTCAACACCGCATTTCCATACGTATTCAAAAAAGCATTATTCAAACTAAATACATCACGACCAAAATAACCTGAAAAATACACGTTGTTGTTTTCATTTATTTTGTAGCTCAATTTTGTATTCAAATCATAAAAATAGGCCGAATTGTCATTGTCAGTTAGTTTTAGAAATAAGTGAGCATACGAACCTCTTCCTGCAACCAAAAATGAGCCACGGTCTTTTACAATCGGACCTTCCGCCATTAATCGACTGGAAATGATGCCGATTCCACCATTAACATGATATTCTTTGCTGTTACCTTCTTTTTGATATATATCCAAAACAGACGATAATCTTCCGCCATAACGAGCAGGAATTCCGCCTTTATACAATTTTAAATCTTTAATGGCATCTGGGTTAAAAACGGAGAATAATCCAAATAAATGGGAAGAGTTGTATATGGTTGCTTCGTCTAACAAAATCAGATTTTGATCGGCACCACCACCACGAACGTTGAATCCGGACTGACCTTCACCGGCACTGGTGACACCTGGTAAAGTGAGTAACGATTTTATAATATCCACTTCTCCCAATAAAACCGGCATTTCTTTGATTTCTTGGATAGAAAGTTTGTTCACACTCATTTCTGGTTTGCGAATTTCTGCTTTGGCTTTTCGTTCGGTTAAAACGACTTCGCTTAATTGCTGACTCGATTCGAATAAGGAAAAGTTTTTTCGGATATTTTTGTCTAAAACAATTGTTTCCTCAATGGTTTGAAAACCAACATAACTAATTTGAATTAAATAAGTTCCTTTGGGCAAAGAAATCGAATAAAAGCCATATTCATTGGTAGTTGCACCTGTTTTTGTTTCGGTAGAAATGATATTCACACCATAAAGTGTTTCGTTACTGTTTTGGTCGGAAATGGTTCCGCTGATTGTGTATTTCTCTTGGGCTGTTGATGAAAATAATAGCCCAAAAGTCATCAAAGTTGTCAATAAAATTTTGTTTAACGACATGAGTAATTTTTTTAACAAAATTGATGATTTTTTTTCAGAAATTTTATACATCAGTTGTTAAAGTACGGTTAATAAAAAACCTGACAATTTGGGCTAATTGTCAGGTTTTCAGTATAACCAATTTTTTATTTTACGGTTTCAACTAATCGGATAAATTCTGCTTTATAACCATCGTCATCGTTGGAAAGTCCTTTTTTTGCTAAGGTCTTGATAGCTTCACTGTCTTTGTTTTGAACCAATTTTGAATCTCTCAATTTCAATCCAAACCAAGCTACGGCGGATGAAAATTTAAAATCATCGGATGAATTTTCAATGTGCATTGATTTGTTTTCAATCACTTGAACCATTTCGATACTTTTTTCACCATCCGGTTTTTTATATCGGAATTTGATAGTCGCCAATTCATTCCCAAAAACGGTTGAAGAATTTTCTGTTTTAGAATATTTCAAGTCAATCGGTTCTTTAAAATAGTCGCTTTTCACATTGGTCGGAATAATTTCATACAAAGCTGTAACGGTGTGACCACTTCCTAATTCACCGGCATCAATGGCATCATTCACAAAATCTTCGTCTTTCAATTTTCGGTTTTCATAACCAATCAATCGATAAGCCTGAACGTGTTGCGGATTAAATTCAATTTGAATTTTTACATCTTTCGCAATGGCAAACATTGAGCCTTTGAACTCTTTTCCTAAAAAGCGATTGGCTTCTTGAAAGTTGTCAATGTAAGCATAATTTCCGTTTCCTTTGTTGGCAATGGTTTCCATTTTGTTGTCTTTGTAATTGCCCATTCCGTAGCCCAAACAAGTGAGGAAAACACCACTTTTTCTTTTTTCTTCAATTAACGTTTGCATATCAGTATCAGATGATGCACCTACGTTAAAATCGCCATCAGTAGCTAAAATCACTCTGTTATTTCCGTTTTTGACAAAATTTTCCTGAGCAATTTTATAGGCTAATTCAATTCCTGCACCACCAGCTGTGCTTCCGCCGGCTTGCAAATTTTCTAATGCATCGATGATGGTCTTTTTATCGTCGCCTGAAGTGGGTGGCAAAACCAATCCGGCTGCTCCGGCATAAACCACAATGGAAACTTTATCTTTTTTACGGAGTTGTTCCACCAAAATTTTCATCGATTGTTTGAGCAATGGCAACTTATTTTGATCGTTCATCGAACCGGAAACATCAACCAGAAAAACTAAGTTGGAAGCCGGTAAATTATCTGTTGGAATATTTTTGCCTTGCAAACCAACTTTCAACACTTTATGATTGTTATTCCAGGCACAATCGCTGTATTCGGTGTGAATGGAAAACGGATGTTCATTGGTTGGTTCAGCATACTTATATTTGAAAAAGTTCACCATTTCTTCCACCCGAACTGCATCTTTCGGAACGATTTGCCCGTTGTTGATAAATCGACGAATGTTGGTATACGATGCATTATCCACATCAATCGAAAACGTAGAAAGCGGTGCTGTACTCGGACTCTCAAAGGCGTTTTCTTCAAAGGATTCATACGATTCATCTTGCGTTGGATCATTAACCGGCCAATGAATGGGTGCTTGTTTTTGAGCTTCTTCTAATTCTTTTAGTTTCTTTTTGAGTTGTCTTTTGGACAATTTTTCAACTTTTCCGCTTTTGGATGTAATGACGATTACGCCTTTGTTGCCGCGACTACCATATAAAGTTGCTGCTGAAGCATCTTTTAAAACGGATAAGCTTTCAATATCATTAGGATTTATCGATGCAAAATCATCTGCAGAAATGGGCTTACCATCTAAAATGTAAAGAGGATGTTTTGAATTAGTAATTGAAGATGTTCCTCTTATTCTTACTGTTGCAGTTGTACCTGGCTGGCCAGAACCAGTTGAAATTGTAAGACCAGTTGTTTGGCCTTGCAAAATCTGGTCTAATTTAGCAATTTTAGTATTTTGATTCGTTTTTGCTGTTTCAACAGAAACCGTATTTGAACCTTTCTCTTTATTTCTTTTTCTATCTTTTTTAATTTCGTTAGAACTTACAGATGTAACTGAATTGGTTACAGATTGTTTTTTTTGAGTACCATAAGCTACAACAACAACTTCTTCAAGCGATTGACTATTATCAACTAAAGCTATGTTGTAATTAGATGAATTTTCAATCTTAACGGTTTGTTTTTCCATCCCCACAAAACTGAACTCCAATGTTTCGCCTTTTTTGGCTTTGATAGAGAATTTACCATCGAAGTCTGTTTGTGTTCCTTTTGAAGTTCCTTTAATAATTACACTAACAGCTGGTAAAGGTAGATTTGAATTGTCTACTACAACTCCCGTAATCAATCGTTCTCCTGTGAGTTTATTTAATTCTTCGCTTGAAATTTTTACCGTTGGAATTTCTTTGGAAATCAATTTACTTTTTTCTTCATCTAAAGCAATTAAATCATTTAATTTCATCAAACTGTCGTTAAAAACAGAAACCACTTGTTGTTCTTTTTTAATAGAATTTTTTAGGATTGATTCTTTTGAAATTGGTTCAGCATTTGAATTCTTCTCCGTTTCAACATCAGTAGAAACAACCACTTCTTCTTCTGTTTTTTCAATTTGTAAAGGAGCAACATTTTGAATTGTATCCTTATTTTCAATCACAATCGGATTTTCAATTGTAATAATTTCTTTATCTGATTTTAAAAACTGATATCCAATGAAAACAAACAATAGGAGAGAGGCAGCAACGGCTATTTTTTTCCAAAGAGCGATTACTTTTTTGTCTTCTTTTTTGTCTAATTTTTCTTCTACTCGTGCCCAGACTTTTTCCATTCCGGGAAATGAATTTGCTTCGGCATTGTTTGCCGCTTGTTTCATTTTATCGTATAATTTATCTTGATTTTTCATAACTATTTTGCCTTTTGATAATAAAAATTGTTCACTAACTCTTTCAATTTGGTTTTGGAAGCGTTCAATTGTGATTTTGAAGTACCTTCTGAGATGCCTAATTGCAATGCAATTTCCTTGTGTGAATACCCTTCGATGACAAACAGATTAAAAATAGTTTTGCAGCCATCGGGAATCAGTTGAAGCAGATTCAGTAAATCTTCCTCCTCCAAATCAGTAATTTCGTCCGTTGTAGGTTGCGACGCTAATTTGACATCATCTAAATACAAATTAAAATTCACATTTTTCCGCAACGTGAGTAAACACTGATTGACTGTGATTTTTCTAGCCCAAGCTTCAAACGCATGGTCTTCTTTTAATTGATCAATTTTGGTGAAAATAGTGTAGAATGCATCGGCCAAAGCTTCTTCTATTTCTTCCTCCTTTTTGAGATACCGTTTGCATAGGTGATACAATTTGGGTCCCATGTGCTCATACACCTTCCGCTGGGCGTCTCGGTGCATTTTTCTGCAGGCTTGAATGATATTTTTTTCCATCACAATTGGTTTGCTTTCTTATAAAGAGCACAATAGTTGGCAAAAGGTTGGGAAGAACCTAAAACTTTTTTTCGATTTTATAAATTTAGGGTTTAGTAGGGAATAAAAAAAGACAATCGGTTAGGATTGTCTTTTTTGTAATGAGAAAATATATTTTCTAACTCAACTTCGCTAAGACAGCGTTTAATGTCGAACTCGGACGCATCGCTTTTTCTAACAATTTAAAATCAGGTTTGTAATAACCACCTATTTCTTGTTTTTTGCCTTGCGAACCAATTAATTCTTCATTGATTTTGGCTTCATTTTCAGTTAATTCTTTGGCAATAGGAGTGAAGAGGTTTTTTAATTCTTCATCTTTATTTTGTTCTGCCAACGCCTGAGCCCAATAGAAAGCCAAGTAAAAATGTGAACCTCTGTTGTCAATCTGACCTACTTTTCTAGCAGGCGATTTATCGGTTTCTAAGAATTTTTCTGTCGCTAAATCTAACGTTTCTGATAGAACCAACGCTTTTGCATTATTCAACGACTGACCTAAATGTTCTAACGAAACGCCAAGAGCTAAAAATTCGCCTAATGAATCCCAACGCAAATAGCCTTCTTCAATAAATTGTTCTACGTGTTTTGGAGCAGAACCACCGGCACCGGTTTCAAACAATCCGCCGCCATTCATTAACGGAACAATTGATAACATTTTAGCCGAAGTTCCAACTTCCAAAATCGGAAATAAATCAGTTAAGTAATCACGTAACACGTTTCCGGTTACAGAAATCGTGTCTAATCCTTTGATAATTCTTTCTAACGTGAAAGTAGTCGCCTCAACCGGATTTAAAATTCGGATATCTAATCCGCTTGTATCGTGATTTTTTAAATATAAATTGACTCTTTCAATAATTTGTCTATCGTGAGCACGGTTTTCATCCAACCAAAAAACAGCTGGTGTGTTGGATAATCTCGCACGGTTTACGGCTAATTTTACCCAATCTTGAATAGGAGCATCTTTTACTTGACACATTCTGAAAATATCGCCTTTTTCCACTGCTTGTTGCATCAACACAGCACCTTCACCATTAATTACTTTAACTGTACCAAAGTCATCTATTTGGAATGTTTTATCGTGTGAACCATATTCTTCCGCAGCTTGTGCCATCAAACCAACGTTGGGAACGCTTCCCATTGTTTTTGGGTCGAATGCTCCGTGTTTTTTACAAAAGTTAATCGTAGCAGTATAAATTCCGGCATAACATCTATCCGGAATAATCGCTTTCGTATCTTGAGGTTTTCCTCCAGCATTCCACATTTGACCGGAAGTTCGAATCATCGCCGGCATCGAAGCATCTACAATCACATCAGATGGAACATGAAGATTAGTAATTCCTTTATCCGAATTCACCATTGCGATTGCCGGGCCTTTTGCCATTACTTCCGTTAATGCAATTTCAACCTCTGCTTGTTTGGGATGACCGGAAATTTTAGCATACACATCACCCAAACCGTTTTTAGTATTTACGCCTAATTCGTTGAACAATTCGGCATATTTTTCAAATACATCGGCAAAGAAAACATCTACAATAGCTCCAAAAATAATAGGGTCGGAAACCTTCATCATGGTTGCTTTTAAATGGACAGAAAACAAAACATTTTTCGCTTTTGCATCTTCAATTTCATTGGCAATGAATTTTTTTAAACTATTCAAATTCATTACCGAACTATCAATAATTTCGCCTGCTTTTAAAGGCGTAGTGTCTTTTAAAACTTTTGATGTACCATCTTTTGCTTCAAAAACTATTTTGAAAGTAGTTGCTTCCGGTATTGAAACCGATTGCTCACTTCCATAAAAATCGCCACCGGTCATATGAGCAACGTGCGTTTTTGAATCGGCACTCCAAGCACCCATACTGTGCGGATGTTTACGAGCATAATTTTTAACAGCTTTCGGAGCACGACGATCGGAATTTCCTTCACGTAGAACCGGATTCACAGCCGAACCTAATACTTTAGCAAATTTAGCTTTGATGGTTTTCTCTTCTTCGGTTTGTGGATTTTCAACAAAATCAGGAATAGCGTAGCCTAATTTTTGTAGTTCAGCAATCGCTTCTTTTAACTGTGGAACAGATGCGGAAATATTTGGGAGTTTAATGATATTGGCTTCCGGAGTTGTGGCTAGCTGACCTAATTCGGCTAAATCGTTGTTGATTCGTTGATCTTCTTTTAAATACTCAGAAAAATTAGCAATAATTCGTCCGGCTAATGAAATGTCACGGGTTTCAACGGATATAGCTGCAGGAGAAGTAAAAGCTTTTACAATAGGTAAAAACGAATGAGTAGCAAGCATGGGAGCTTCATCCGTAATTGTATAAATAATTTTGGATTTTGACATGATGGTATTAGTTGTTTGTGTTTGTTTGTAACGATTCCTGAAAAATCAGGAATACAAAGATAAGAAAAACGAAGCGGAATTTAGGCAGATTCTTCCAACGAAAACGATTGAATTATGGATATGATAATCTGAACTTTAAAAATTAAGAATTTGATAAAAAACGAATTAAAAATTGAGTGAGTTGTTAAAATTGATGAGAATAAAAAATCCCGTTCTGAATTTCAAAACGGGACTTTTTATGAGTAGAAAGTTGATTATCTTCTTCTTTCTTTGATTTTTGCTTTTTTACCGGTAAGGTCTCTGAAGTAGAAAATACGAGCTCTTCTCACTTTACCTCTTTGGTTCAATTCAATTTTCTGTAAAGCGGGCATGTTAACCGGGAAAATTCTTTCCACACCAACAGCTCCAGACATTTTACGGATAGTGAATGTTTCAGTTGCTCCAGTTCCTCTTCTTTGGATTACTACTCCTTTGAAGAACTGTGTTCTTGTTTTTTCACCCTCTTTAATTTCATAATAAACAGTGATAGTATCACCTGCTCCGAATTCCGGAAAGTCTTTTTTTGTAACAAATTCGTCTTGAACGAATTTCATTAAATCTGCCATAACAATTAAGTTAAAATAGTGATTATCAGAGCAACATACACGATTATCGTCAGAGGTTGGTCCAAATGTGGGTGCAAATTTACAATTTATTTTGAAATTACAATTAAATTGGTTGATTTTTATTTTGTGTTGAGTAAGGTTATCTGCTCCAAAATCTCCTCATTCCTAACAGAAAACGGTTTTTCATTCCGAATACATTCATACACTTCATCAAATAAACCATTAAAATTGCCTTTTTGAGATGGAACTAGTTCAGTAATTACATTGTTATTTTCATCAACATAAGTCAATTTCCCTTCTTTGTTTTCCAATTCCAATCCGAAATCAGGATGATTGGGAGCCATTCCTGCCATCAATTGATTTTCTTGTTCGTCGCAAAAATCTTTGATGAAACTTCCTTTTGTGCCGTGAATCACAATGCCGGGTTGAATATCCAATACATGCATACTCACAGTTATAAAAGCATTCACCTGATTCTCAAACAAAAGATGCACAAACGCGTAATCATCCACCAAAGTGCCATTGCGATACATTCCTTTTTGGACATAATGCTTTTTCGGTTTACCAAAAATTGAAATCGCTTGGTCAATTAAATGCGAACCTAAATCATACAAAATTCCGCTTCCGGGCAATTCATTTTCTTTAAATCCTTTCGCACTAATAGCGGGACGAAAACGATCAAATCGTAAATGAACTTCAACAATATCGCCTAATTTACCTAATTTTATAATTTCTTTCGCAGCACAAATATCACTGCTCCAACGTCGATTTTGATAAATTAAAAGGTGTTTTTTTACCGATTTGGCTAATTCCATTAATTCCAAAAATTCCTCTGGAGTAGCTGTTGCCGGTTTTTCTAACAAAACATGTTTTTTTGCTTGCAAACATTGTTTAGCCAATTCAAAATGCGTGTTGTTTGGCGTATTCACAACTACCAATTCAATCGTATCATCAACCAAAAGTTCTTCTAACGAAACATAACTTTTTACATCCGGAAAATCATTCTTTGCTTTTTGCGTATTTCTTTCTAAAACAGCATACAATTCAAATCCTTCATTAGTCGCCAAAAAAGGAGCGTGAAAAATTTTACCGGAAAGTCCGTAGGCTAGAAGGGCTGTTTTGATTGGAGTCATATTGTTTTTTCTAATTTTTTAAAGGAAGAACTCATATTCAATCACAACACCAACTCCAAATACAATCGTTCAAAAGTACCATCTAAATCAACACTCAAACCTGTATGAGGTCTTGATGTTTGAATGCTCGAACTCTTCACGGCGGTTAACCATCTGAATCGCTCTGCCATATCAAAAGCAGCAATTGGCCCACCGTCTTTTTTGCCAGAGCAGATTTTTGAAAACGCTTCTAAATTTATTTTTAATTGAGATAAATCGAATTCAGCATCCAAAAAACGAATTTTTTCATCCGAAATTTCATATTGAATCCGCAAATATTTTTGATGTTTACAAAAAACCATCAAACCAATATTAATGAATTCTTCACGTTCCACCCTTGGTACAACGCGAATTACGGCGTACTCATATAAGTGTGGAGCGGACATCTTGTGCTTGTTTTAAAAATAAGGATGCATTGGCCAATCGAATGGACAAAAATTGAAAATAAACTTCTTTTATTTCAGTTGGCGTTATTGCTTGATCTTCCCAAAGTAACCATTCTTCCGGAATTTGATTGACGATTTCACGTAAAACAGTATCGTTTAATTTTGAAGTAAAATCGGTGTTTACTTCCTCTAAACGAGTGGCTTTCGGTAACAAAACGTGGTCTTTAATCAAGGAAAACGGAGTCAACGCATTGGCTTTCCAATTATCCCATGAATGATGAAAATAAAAAGCCGCACCGTGGTCAATTAACCAAAGTTCTTTTTTCCAAATTAATAAGTTGGTGTTCTTAAAAGTACGGTCGACATTCGTAATATATGCGTCTAACCAAACAATTTTGGATGCCAAAAGAGCATCACAATCATTCACAGCTGCATCATAAGTCAAAGCTCCCGAAAGAAAATGTAAACCTAAATTTAGACCTTGACTGCCTTGCAATAAATCCTGAATTTCCTCATCGCCTTCGGTTCTTCCAAAAGCTTCATCGAGATGGGCAAAAACCAATTCAGGAACAGGCAAACCTAAAAATCTAGCAATTTGACCACCCAAAAATTCGGCAATTAACGCTTTCACACCGTGACCGGCACCACGAAATTTTAAAACATACTTAAAATCATCATCGGCTTCGGCCAATGCAGGCAAAGAACCACCTTCTCGCAAAGGCGTGATGTAGCGAGTAACATTTACCGTTCGTAAATTTGTGTGCATAAAATTGGAATTTCAATAACAAAGATAGTGAAAACAAAACCGCCTCAACGGATAACAGACAACCGAGAACAGTTAACTTATTCCTCCAACAAATCCGGTCGTCTATTTTTCGTATGTTCATACGCTTGATTCTCACGCCATTTATCAATTTCTGCAAAATTTCCGCTCAACAACACAGCAGGTACTTTCCAACCTTTGTATTCTGCCGGACGAGTATAAATCGGTCCCGACAACAAATTATCCTGAAAACTATCCGTCAAAGCCGACGTTTCATTACTCAAAACACCCGGAATTAAACGAATAATCGCATCACTCAACACCGCCGCACCCAATTCGCCACCCGAAAGCACATAATCACCAATCGAGATTTCTTTCGTAATAAAATGATCGCGAACCCGTTGGTCAACTCCTTTATAATGTCCGCAAAGAATTATAATATTGTGCAGCATCGACATCGAGTTCGCCATTTTCTGATTCAGCGTTTCCCCATCGGGCGACATATAAATCACCTCGTCATAGTCGCGTTCACTCTTCAATTTCGCAATACAATCGTCAATCGGCTGAATCGACATCACCATTCCGGCACCACCACCAAACTGATAATCGTCCACACTTTTCTGCTTGTTGGTCGTATAATCACGCAAATTATGCACGTGTACTTCCACCAAACCCTTATCAATGGCACGTTTCAAAATCGATGCCTCAAAAGGACTTCGTAAAAGCTCAGGCAAAACCGTGATAATATCAATTCGCATACAACTAATTTTTGGCAAAAATACTTATTTTTCAGAAGCTATTCCGGCTTTTCTCTACAAGTTTTTTTTCAAAACAAAAGTTTTGTAAGCCTCGGCAAGAGCTCCTAAGGTCGCTTTGCCAAGTCAACAAAACTAATTTGTTTTTTCAAAAAAAGCTTTCCGTTGCAAACGAAGTTCACTGAACTCCGCTTAAAATAAAAGTTAAGTGAAGTAATCCGGGCTAGGGGATTCTGCTTTCAAAGGAAATTCATTTTCAACAATCAGCTTTCATAAAAATAAGGTTAATCAACAATAATATCTTAAATTTGCACCTCAATTAAAATAAATCAAACGATGGAAAACGGAATATACGCTAAATTCAATACCACAAAAGGTACCATTTTAGTAAAATTAACACACGATAAAACACCTGGAACAGTTGGAAATTTTGTTGGCTTAGCCGAAGGACAATTAGAAAACGACGCCAAACCAATGGGAAAACCGTATTATGACGGACTTAAATTCCACAGAGTTATTTCCGATTTTATGATTCAAGGTGGTTGTCCACAAGGACAAGGAACCGGCGGACCGGGTTATCAATTTGACGACGAGTTTCATCCGGATTTACGTCATGACGGACCTGGCGTTTTGTCTATGGCCAATGCCGGACCGGGTTCAAACGGTTCGCAATTTTTCATCACACACGTGGCAACACCGTGGTTAGATAAGAAACATTCGGTTTTTGGAAATGTAGTAGAAGGACAAGATGTGGTGGATGCAATTGCTCAAGGCGATGTGCTAGAAACCCTAGAAATAGTTAGAGTAGGCGAGGAAGCTCAAAAATGGAATGCCATCGAAGCATTCAGAACATTTGAAGGTTCACGTGAAAAAAGAATAGCAGAGGAAAAACAAAAAGCAGAAGAAGCACTAGAAAAATTAGCAGCCGGTTTTGAAAAAACAGAAAGCGGTCTACGTTATAAAATCATCCAAAAAGGAAGCGGAAAACAAGCTGAAAAAGGGAAAACCGTTTCGGTTCATTATTCCGGTTCTTTAGAAAACGGAGTAGTCTTCGATTCGTCCTACAAAAGAAAACAACCAATCGATTTCCCACTCGGAAAAGGTCACGTAATCGAAGGCTGGGACGAAGGAATTCAATTATTACAAGTGGGCGACAAAGCTCGTTTTGTCATTCCATCTTATTTAGGTTATGGTTCTCGTGGAGCCGGTGGCGTAATTCCACCCGATGCTACGTTGATTTTTGACGTGGAGTTGATGGAGGTGAAGTAGGGAGGTTGCGGGTTACGAGTTGCGGGTTCTAAGTTGGTGACTTTTTCCTTAAAGAAAATGTTCACTTAACGAATCCATTCTAATCTTTTATAGCTAAGCTATTAAAATCAGCGGAAATCCATTAAATCCACAAAATCCGTGTTCTATTAAAAAATAAAAAAAGCATTCTGAAAAGAGTGCTTCTTTTTTTGGAATAACTTTTGCTTTCGTATCTTTACAACATCATCAAATGACCATGCGAATCTTATTTTTATTTATACTCTTTGTTAACTTTTCTGTAAAAGGACAGATTTTTAATGCACAACACTGTGGTTATGATTTTACTTCCTATTTAGTGATTGATGTACATGAAAAAGGTAAAAAAGAAAACATTAAGAATTTACGCATCACAATAATAGACAGTTCCGGTAATGAAGTTATTAATAAAAACAATCGTTGGAGTTGGGTAAATAATAATAAACCCTTGTTATTTACACCCAATTATAAACTCAATAAATCTGGCGAAAAAGTAAGTGAAAATGATCCTGAGGGCAAATGGTTTTTTCCATTTGCAAAAGACAATTACCTCCTTTCAATAGTTAATACTTTTTTAGCAGATAATTTCAGTGTTAAAATAGAAGATATCGATGGGGAGGAAAATGGAGGTCATTTTGAAACACAAGTTATCCAACTTTACCCGTTTAACATGTATATTTTATGTTCTTCTGAAAATGAACGTCAAGCTCAACAATTCGGGCCTCGAACCAACCGTCCGGTAGAAGTTCTTTTAGAGAGGAAAAAGGATAAATAAAAAAGGTTCGATGTATCAAACTCATCGAACCTTTGAAATTTTAATTAAAAAAATATTATTTCACGGCGGTTGCGGCAGTATATTTTTCGGTTATTTTATCCCAGTTAATTACGTTGAAAAAACCTTCAACATAGTCTTTTCTTTTGTTTTGGTGTTTTAAATAGTAAGCGTGTTCCCAAACATCAACCGCTAAAATCGGGGTACCTGAATTCCCTAATTTAGTCATTAACGGATTGTCTTGATTGGCTGTTGTTGTAATGACTAACTTTCCTGTTTTATCTACAATTAACCAAGCCCAACCTGAACCAAATTGTTTGGTAGCAGCTTCTGTAAATTGGGTTTTAAAATCGGCAAAACTGCCAAAATCTTTTGTGATGGCATCAGCTACAGCTCCGGTTGGTTCACCACCTTTGTTGGCTCCTATTATTTCCCAAAAGAAATTGTGGTTATAATAGCCACCACCATTGTTACGAACTGCTTTGTTTTCAGGATCTAATTTTTTCAAAATATCTTCAATCGACATATTTGCCATTTCGGTACCTGCAATTGCTTTATTCAAATTGTTGGCGTATCCTAAATGGTGTTTTGAAAAGTGAATTTCCATTGTTTTAGCATCAATATGCGGTTCTAAAGCATTGTATGCATAAGGCAAAGCTATCATTTCAAAAGCTCCACCCTCATCTACTTTTACATCAGCAGGGTTGCCCATTTCCGTCACAACCTCTTCTTTTTCCGGTAAAGGAACTTCAACTACCTCTTCTAATTTTTTGTTGTTGTTGCAACTGATTAAAGTTGAAACTAAAAATGCAGATAAGATTAATTTTTTCATGTTATTTTTTTTTATTTAGTAATGAATTAATTGTTTCAATATAAAGCTCTTTCGCTTCATCGGGTGAAATATGACTGATTTGCATCCAGGCGTTTGTTTTGAATGCATTTCTCAAGTCGTTATTACTTAGTTGTTTATAACCCACTGTGCCATGAGTTGCCTGTTTGTAATAAGCATAAATACGCAACATGACATCCTGAGGAAGTAACTCTGTCATATTGGAAGCTTTTTCAAAAGCCTCTTGAAAACGTGTATCTAAATCTTTTTCAGCCATTGGTTATTTTTCGGCTACAACAGTTTCTCCTCCTTTTACGGTTTGGTTTAAACTAACATTGATTTTAGTACCTAAAGGTAAGAATAAATCCACTCTCGAACCAAATTTAATAAAGCCGGCATCCGTTCCTTGCTTCACCATGGTACCTTCTTTGGCATAGTTTACAATTCTTCGGGCCAACGCACCTGCGATTTGGCGGTAGAGAATTTCACCAAAAATTCGGTTTTCAATAACTACGGTAGTTCTTTCGTTTTCGGTACTTGCTTTCGGGTGCCAAGCAACTAAATATTTTCCGGGATGATATTTGCTGAAATTAATTTTTCCATTCACGGCATAACGGGTCACGTGCACATTAATGGGTGACATAAAAATGGAAACCTGAAGTCGTTTATCATTAAAATATTCGGGTTCAAAAACTTCTTCAATCACAACCACTTTCCCATCTACGGGAGCAATCACATGGTTGTCATCGTTTTGGGTATATCTTTTTGGATTTCTGAAAAATTGTAAAATTAAAATCAAAAAAATCAAACCGATAATTTGAATGGTCATTCGCAACCAAGTTAATGATATAAAATGATCGGCTAATAAAATCATGGCAGCAACGATAACAGTAGCCATTAAAATGATTTTCGCTCCTTCTTTATGAAACATAATTTAAAATTTGATAAAACAAAAAAATGAATGGTGCCACATAGATGATACTGTCCAAACGATCTAAAATTCCGCCATGTCCCGGCATGATTTTCCCACTGTCTTTCACTCCGGCTAAGCGTTTGAATTTTGACTGAATTAAATCACCTAATGTTGCAAATATACTAACTAATATGGCTATTCCAATCCAAATTCCGATATTGGAAGTTCCGATGAAAAATTTAGCTATCAGAATACTGCCTAAAACACTGAAAGTTAGACCTCCTAAAAAACCTTCGATTGTTTTTTTGGGTGAAATTCGTTCAAAAAGTTTATGCTTTCCGATTGACTTTCCTACCACATAGGCAAACGTGTCATTCGTCCAAATTAAAATAAAAATCCCGATTAAAATTCTTGGGTTATAACCATCAACGCCAATTGGTATTTTAGTTAAAATGATAAACGGTAGAATAATATAGCCAATTAAATACAGCCATTTTTCATATTTTTTAAATGCCTTGTCTTTCTTTGAAAACAGAAAAAGAGCCAATTGAATAGATACTAAAATACTAACTAAAGTAATACTTCCATCATAAAATTGGTTAAAAGGCGTATTGTAAAAAATGATGTAGCTAACTATGGCAATGATTAAAGGGATAACATAATTCAGCTTGATTAATTTACAGAATTCAAGTACAGCGAGAGCCAAAAAGAGACCAAACAAAATGTAGAAAGTAATGTTTGAATAAAGTATGCAGCTCAATAATAATAGAATGTAAACTGCACCCGATAAAGCTCTTATAAGCGTTTCATTCATCTTATAGATCTTCTAAAAGCAAGAGGTACAAGTTTTTAGCTGCACTTCCGTAATGAAGAAAATCTTCTTCTTTTGCTTTTTCAAAATATTTGATTGTAGTAATATTAGTTGGATAATCTTTGTCGTAGCGTTTTTTGATTTCTCTTAATCCGTCACTTTTGCTCTCCAAAATTTGGCTGGTGGTTGCAAAAACAACGATATTGGCAGGTAATTCGTGTGGCTTATTTTGCTTAATTTGATTGGATGTTAAAAGCACTGAACCTTCATCAGCAATTAAATTTTCACAACTGGCTAATAGAAATTTTGGACTGGTTGTGTTTTTATAAACCAATCTATTTTCATCTAAAAAATGAAAAAGTTTTGGTTCATAACACACGGCTTCACATTCAAACCAATCGTTTTCTTCTAAAATATTTAAAAACTGCTCGTTAACTTCTTCTAAATTTTCACAATATAAAAACTTACCTCCATTTTTCTTAAAATTGAAAGTAAACATTTCATCAACAGGGATTTTGGTTTCAGGATTAAACGGACTGGCTTCTTTCTCCTTATTTTCATTAGAAGAATCGTTTCCTGTACCAAATAATTTTTTAAAAAGACTCATACTTTTTAGAACAATTCTGTAATTTGTTATTGAAATCGCTCAAAGATAAAAAAAAACTCAATTCAAAAATGATATTGAATTGAGTTTTTTATGTTTTTTTGATAAAATAAGATGAATTATTCAACTCCAACGGAAACATGACTTTCTTCTCCAAATGGTCTTTTTCCGAAAATGGCCTCTAAATCGTCTTTAAAAATAACCTCTTTTTCGATTAAAATATCGGCCAATTGAATTAATTTGTCCTTATTTTCTTCCAATAACTTGATTGCTCTTTGGTATTGACTTTCAATTAACCCAGAAATTTCTTGATCAATGGTTACCGCCGTTTCTTCTGAATAAGGTTTTGAGAAGCTGTATTCACTTTGTCCGGATGAATCATAATAAGTGATGTTTCCTAATTTATCATTCAAACCATAAATCGTAACCATTGCACGAGCTTGTTTGGTCACTTTTTCTAAATCGCTCAACGCTCCGGTAGAAATGGTATCAAAAATCACTTTTTCTGCAGCTCTTCCTCCCATAGTGGCACACATTTCATCAAGCATTTGGTCCGGTCGAACAATCAATCGTTCTTCGGGTAAATACCAAGCTGCTCCCAAACTTTGTCCTCTTGGAACGATTGTTACCTTTACTAAAGGAGCGGCATGTTCCAACATCCAGCTTACAGTTGCGTGTCCTGCTTCATGCGTAGCAATGGCTCTCTTTTCTGCAGGTGTAACAATTTTATTTTTCTTTTCTAAACCGCCTACAATTCTATCTACAGCATCTAAAAAGTCTTGTTTGTCAACAGCCGTTTTATTATTTCGGGCTGCAATTAATGCGGCCTCGTTACATACATTGGCAATGTCTGCACCTGAAAATCCCGGTGTTTGTTTAGCTAAGAAATCAGTATCTAAACCTTCTACTTTTTTCAAAGGAGCTAAATGTACCTCAAAAATTTCTTTTCGCTCACGAATATCCGGTAAGTCAACATAAATCTGACGGTCAAAACGACCTGCTCTCATCAGTGCTTTATCTAACACATCGGCACGGTTTGTGGCTGCTAGAACAATTACGTTGGTATTAGTTCCAAAACCATCCATTTCGGTTAGTAATTGATTAAGCGTATTTTCCCTTTCATCGTTAGAACCCGACATATTGTTTTTTCCTCTCGCACGACCTACAGCATCAATTTCATCAATAAAAATAATCGCCGGTGATTTGTCTTTAGCTTGCTTGAATAAATCCCGAACTCTTGATGCACCCACACCCACAAACATTTCTACGAAATCGGAACCCGATAACGAGAAGAAAGGCACTTTTGCTTCACCGGCAACCGCTTTGGCTAACAATGTTTTTCCGGTTCCCGGAGGTCCAACAAGCAGAGCACCCTTAGGGATTTTTCCACCTAAGTTGGTATATTTTTCTGGGTTTTTAAGAAATTCAACAATCTCTTGTACTTCTTCTTTTGCACCTTCTAATCCGGCTACATCTTTAAAAGTAACTTTTACATCGGTTTTTTCGTCAAACAATTTTGCTCTTGATTTGCCAATGTTAAAGATTTGTCCGCCGCCACCGCCGGCACCACCACCGGACATTCTTCGCATGATGATAATCCAAATCACAATGATTAAAATGATAGGCAGAAAATTGATTAAAATACCGGTCCAATTACTTTTTACTAAATAATTATAATCCGCTAATTTGTTTTCTTTTTTGGCTAATTCGAGTTTGTCTTGGAATAATTTTACATCACCAATATTAGGTAAAAGATAATGAGCACCTTTGTTTTCTCGACCTAAAACGTCATTCACAACGCCTTTGTGTTTTTTGTCTTTCAGGGCTTCTTTGGTAATATAAATTTCGGCTTCACTTAAATTTTCACCTTTGTTATAAACCAAAACTTTTTCAATCTCACCATTTTCGAGGTATTCATTGAACTTAGAAATAGTCAATTTTCCCGGTTCTTGGAATGAACTTCCACCGGAAATGATGCTTATAAAAATAAAAATTCCGGCCACAATAAAATAAATGAGCCAAGGATTAAATTTAAATTTATTCGGATTGGGTGTAGAATTATTTTCTTTTGACATTATAAATTTTCTTCTTTAGCAATTTTTTATATTTTGTTTGGAATGGTGGTTATTTTGGCATCGCCCCACAATCCTTCGATGTTGTAAAATTCACGCACGTGCTTTTGAAAAACATGAACAACAATGTCCACATAATCCATCAGAACCCATTCGGCATTGTCTGTACCTTCCACATGCCAAGGTTTGTCTTTTAATTCTTTTGAAACTGTTTTTTGAACCGAGTTAACGATGGCGTTAACTTGTGTATTGGAGTTACCGTTGCAAATGATAAAATAATCACAAACTGTATTTTCGATATCTCGTAAATCTAAAATGTCGATGTCATTTCCTTTAACTTCCTCAATTCCTTTGATGATATTTACTAACAACTCATCTTTACTAACTTTCTTATTCGCCATTTACTAATTTAATATTTTCGCAAAGTTATCAAAAATTGTGTTTATTTTTGAAGCTTAACACAACTTTAGAACGATTCTTATATAATTATTCTCTATGCATATCATCAAACTGAGTGCCATAAATTCGACGAATGACTATTTAAAGGAGTTAGTAGCCAAACAAGTGGTTACTAATTTCACAATAGTTGTTGCTGAAAGTCAACTTAAAGGCAAAGGGCAAATGGGTTCGGTTTGGATTTCAGAGACTGGTAAAAACCTGACATTTAGTATTTTAATAAAAGATTTGATTGTTGATGTAAAGCAACTCTACACCTTGAACATTGTGATTTCATTAGCGATTATTTCTGTTTTAGAACAATATAAAATACCGACAGTTCGCATTAAATGGCCAAACGACATTATGTCAGGTAATCATAAAATCGGAGGCATTTTGATTGAAAACAGTTTTAAATCGAATGGAGAAGTATTTTCAGTTGTTGGAATCGGACTGAATATTAATCAGATAAATTTTGAAAATCTTCCAAATGCCTCTTCCTTAAAGCTGAAAACGGGTCAAGATTATCCTATAGAGGAATTATTACAAGAACTTTGTCAATCCATCAAACAGTTTGTTTTGAAAATGAATTTTGATTCGGAATCAATTTGGAATTTGTATCACCAAAAGTTGTTTAAAATAGGTGTTCCCATGGCTTTTGAAGATAAGAATGGGGTGAAGTTCATGGGAATTATTCAACAGGTTTCTCAACAAGGTTTATTGAACATTTTACTAGAGAATGATGCAGTAGTTCAATTTGGCATTAAAGAAGTCAAAATGTTGTATTAAAAAAAAAGAGCCTGTGTAGGCTCTTAAATTTAATATTCTTCATCTTCGTCATCTTCTTCGTCTGAGGGTTCGTCGTCATAATCATCGTCATCGTCATCATCGTCTGAACCACCGGAATCTTTTAAAGGATCAATTTCAATATCATCATCAGAAGGTGCGTCATCGTCTTCTTCGTCCACATCCACTTCATCAATGTCATCGTCTAAATCGAGTCCTTTTACCGGAGCGATTGTTTCCACTTCTACATCTAAATCTTCATCCTCTTCGAAGTTTTCAATACGGGTGGCTAATTTTTTACTGACTTTCACCAAATAAATGGTGTCTTCTGTACGAACTTCTACCGCTTCGATCAATTCGTTTTGAGCATTTCTAAAACGGATAATGTCAGTATCCTCATAGCCGTCTGGAAACTTCTCTACCAACATCGATAGAATGTCATTCGTTAATTTAGCATAGTCAACAATAATTCTTCTCATAAAAAAATCTGTTATAAATCAAGTAAGTAAGCAAATATCAATGGGGCAACAATGGTTGCATCGGATTCAATAATAAATTTGGGCGTGGTGATGTCTAATTTTCCCCACGTGATTTTCTCGTTCGGCACCGCTCCTGAATAAGAACCATAACTAGTGGTTGAATCAGAAATTTGGCAAAAATAACTCCAAAACGGAATATCGTGCATTTCCATGTCTTGGTATAACATCGGCACTACACAAATCGGGAAATCTCCTGCAATTCCTCCACCAATTTGGAAGAATCCAACTCCTTTTCCGGTTGAATTTTTTGGATACCAATCAGCCAACCACATCATATATTCAATTCCACTTTTCATCGTGGTGGGTTTAAAAGTGCCTTTAATGCAATAGGAAGCAAAAATATTACCCATCGTACTGTCTTCCCAACCGGGAACAACAATCGGTAAGTTTTTCTCTGCCGCAGCAACCATCCAGGAATCTTTTGGGTCTATTTCGTAATATTGTTTTAAAACACCGGAATTAATCATTTGGTACATAAATTCATGCGGAAAATAACGTTCTCCTTTTGAATCAGCATTATGCCAAATGTCATATAAATGCGATTGTAATCTGCGGAAAGCTTCTTCTTCCGGAATACACGTGTCAGTTACTCTATTGTAATGATTTTCAAGTAAATCCCATTCTTCTTGCGGACTCAAATCACGATAATTAGGAACTCTTTTGTATGAATTATGAGCGACCAAATTCATAATGTCTTCTTCCAAGTTTGCACCGGTACATGAAATGATATGCACTTTGTCTTGACGGATCATTTCGGCTAATGATTTTCCCAATTCAGCTGTGCTCATTGCACCGGCCAAGGTAATCATCATTTTTCCGTTTTCAAGCAAATGTTGTTCATATCCTTTGGCAGCATCTACTAAAGCAGCGGCATTGAAATGAAGATAATTTTTTTCAATAAATTGACTGATAGGTCCTTTACTCATTTTATAATTCTTAAATTGTATTCGTAGTATGAAGGTTCAAAGAAAATCTTTTTTTCTGAAAAGAAAAATTCTTTTTTACCAAAAAATGTTATTTTTTATCATAACCCAAAATAGAGAGAACTTGGTCTGCACTTTGTTGTTCAGAAAACACCTCTGTGGCTAAAATACCGTTTTCATCACGGTCAATCAAAATGTGTTTTGGTTGTGGAATCAAACAGTGATGCAAACCACCAAAACCTCCTATGGTTTCTTGGTATGCTCCGGTATTGAAAAAACCAATATATAAGGGTTTCTCTTTGTTATATTTTGGTAAATAAACCGCATTCATGTTTTGTTCAGAATTGTAATAATCATCACTGTCACAGGTTAAACCGCCCAATAGAACCCGCTCATACGTATCGTTCCAACGATTGATGGCCAACATGACAAACCGTTTGTTAATGGCCCAAGTATCAGGAAGAGTGGTAATGAAAGATGAGTCAATCATATTCCACTTTTCACGATCATTTTGTTGTTTTTGATATAAAACCTGATATATCGCACCACCACTTTCGCCAACGGTAAACGAACCGAATTCGGTAAAAATATTAGGCACATCAACTTCCGCTTCTTCACACGATATTTTTATTTGATTGATAATTTCATCAATCATATATTGGTAATCGTATTCAAACGCTAGGGAATTTTTGATGGGAAAACCACCTCCAATATTCAAACTGTCTAAAGTTGGACATTCTTTTTTCAAGGAAACATATACTTTCATACATTTCAACAACTCATTCCAATAATAAGCTGTGTCGCGAATACCGGTATTAATAAAAAAGTGAAGCATTTTCAACTCTACTTTTTTATTTTCTTCAATTTGTTTTCTGTAAAACGGAAGTATATTTTTATAACCAATT
The DNA here is from genome assembly GCF_044339515.1 of Flavobacterium sp. Taxonomy (GTDB): domain Bacteria; phylum Bacteroidota; class Bacteroidia; order Flavobacteriales; family Flavobacteriaceae; genus Flavobacterium. The sequence goes on along the minus strand of NZ_JBIIVK010000009.1, from coordinate 7,866 downwards.
CCTAATCGTGAAGTATAAAACTCAAATTTCGGTTCTTCTTCAGCGGCAATTCTGATTCCAATTTTGAATTTACCATCAATTTTTTCTTGCAACAAATCCAATTCCTCAAAATTATCAATCACAGGAATGGTTTTGTTATGACCATTGTTGATTAACCTTGCAATGTTATCAACGTATTGTTCGCGTTTAAAGCCATTACAAACCACATAGGTGTTTTTATTGATTTTGCCTTCCGCCATCAAATTTTCAACAATATTAATATCAAAAGCCGAGGAAGTTTCAATATGAATGTTGTTTTTGAACGCTTCATTCATAATAAAACTAAAATGCGAACTTTTTGTACAATAGCAGTAATAGTATTTTGCATCGTATTTGTTCTTTTCCATCGCCTTTCTAAACCAGCCTTTTGCACGGTTGATGTTATTGGAAATTTGCGGTAGATACGTAAATTTCAATGGCGTACCATATTGTTCAACAATTTTCATCAAATCGATTTGGTGAAATTGAAGATTATCTTTGTTTAGGGTAAACTCTTCTTGAGGGAAGTAGAACGTTTGATTGATTAAGTCGAAATATTTTGTATTCATTTAGTTTTCAGTAATTTAGATTAAAGGTTAAATAGAAATATCAATTAATCTAAATTTTCAAACCCGAATATTAGCAAAAATAATTTGCAGTTTTTCGTGAAACATCGTCGAGCATTCTGAAATATCAAAACCCAAGGTACTTTTCTTGTTCACTGATTTTTTCATAAAACGTTGAAAAATCCAATGAGTACTACTATTCTTAGCAAGTAAAGTCTTTTTGTTTTGATTGTTTTTCATTGAGGCAAATGTAAAAAATAATCTAAGCTAAATGCAAGTACAATGATAAAAAAAATGTTATCTTTTATAATCGTCAAATGCATCAATTATCCAGTTGTTTTCGGCGTGTTGGTTAATTTTAATTTTACCAATTCCGTCTAAAAGTGCAAATTGAACTTTTCCAAACTCATTTTTCTTGTCGTGTATCAATAAATTTAGGATTGGTTCCATGTCATTTTCATCAAAATTAGTCGTGCTAAAGATGGATTGGATAACGGTTTTTATTTCCAGGTATTCCTCCTTTGTAATTAATTCTTTTTGTTGCGAAAGATAACTTTCCAAAATCATGCCTACAGCAATGGCTTCGCCGTGCAAAAGAGTCGTTTTGAAAGGATTTTCTAAAAAATAACTTTCAATGGCATGTCCTAATGTATGTCCGAAATTCAAGGCTTTACGAATACCGTTTTCCGTCGGGTCTTGACTCACTATAGCATTTTTTATCTCGATGGAACGGTAAATTAATTCATCCAAATCATCCGAGGATAAACTACCTAAATCGCTGAATTTATACCAATAATCTTTATCATAAATGAGGCCGTGTTTCAACATTTCTGCTAAACCGGAACGCATTTCGTTTTGGGGTAAAGTTTCTAAAAAAATGGTATCAACTAACACTGCTTTTGGAGAATTAATTACCCCGATTTGGTTTTTTAAATTGCCTAAATCAACGCCGTTTTTACCACCAATCGACGCATCTACCATACCCAATAAGGTCGTAGGAACGTTGATGAAATCAATCCCACGTTTGAATGTAGAAGCCACAAATCCGCCGATATCTGTAATCACTCCTCCGCCTACATTGATGAGCAAGCTTTTTCTGTCTCCACCCAATTCGGTGAGCGATTCCCAGAGTTGCACACACGTTTCGATGGTTTTAAAAGCTTCTCCTGACTCAATTTCAATGATTTCAATTTCGTTTTCTGTCGCTAAAAGCGATAAAAAATGAGGAAGGCAATTTTCATTCGTATTAGAATCGACTAAAATAAATAACTTAGAATAATGATGTTCTTTCAAATACGCATTGAGAAAAACATAAGCATCCTCGTTAAAATAAATCGAATAATCTCCGGCTTGAATTGATTGCATGAAAAACGTCTTTATAAGTAAGTTAAATCCAAAACAATTTGAATTTTTTATGGTTTAAAAATTTAGATACAAATTAAGTCAAAAAAATTATAACATTCTCAAACACTCCGTATCTTTGCTACATTATTTTCAACAAAACATGGAAAAAATCTTTGATAACACACAAATTGCTTTTTCGTTAAAAAGTGATACTGAATTAGATAGAGCCTATTTTTTATTTAAAATGATTGATAGCGAGCCACTTGTTCGGATTGGAACGGCGGTAACTAATTTTGCTCTGAAAGCCCATTTACCGGTAGAAGGTTTAATTAGAGCTTCTGTATTTGACCATTTTTGTGGCGGTGTAAGTGAAGATGATTGCATGCCGGTAATGGAAAAAATGTTTACCAAAGGCGTTTGTTCCGTGTTGGATTATTCCGTGGAAGGCAAAGAAGACGAGATTGAATTTGATGCCGCCATGAAGAAAACACTCAAAATCATTGAGTTTGCGAAAGAAAAAAAGGCCATTCCGTTTGCAGTTTTCAAACCTACGGGTTTTGGACGATTTGATTTATATAAAAAAATAGGCAAAAAAAATCCTTTAAATTTTGAAGAACATGCTGAGTGGGATAGAGTAGTAGCTCGCTTTGAAACTGTTTGCAAATTTGCCCATGAAAAAGACGTTGCTCTCTTGATTGATGGGGAAGAAAGTTGGATGCAAGATGCCGCCGATGAATTGGTTGCACAAATGATGAAAAAATACAATAAAGAAAAAGCCATAGTATTCAACACTTTGCAAATGTACCGTTGGGATCGATTGGATTATTTGAAAAAATTGCACGAGCAAGCCAAATCGGAAGGTTTTTACATTGGGATGAAACTCGTTCGAGGAGCCTACATGGAAAAAGAAAACAAACGTGCTGAAGAAAAAGGATATAAATCACCCATTTGCGAAACCAAGCTAGCGACCGACGAAAATTATGATGCTGCTGTGGCCTATATGGTTGAAAATATTGACAAAATGGCCATTTTTGCCGGAACGCACAACGAATTGAGTTCCTATAAATTAATGGAATTGATGGCTCAAAAAGGGTTGGCTACCAATGATAACAGAATCTGGTTCGGGCAATTATACGGCATGAGTGACAACATCAGTTATAATTTAGCTGCTAATGGTTACAACGTGGCCAAATACTTGCCTTTCGGACCGGTTCGTGATGTGATGCCTTACTTAATTCGACGTGCAGAGGAAAACACTTCCGTGGCCGGACAAACGAGTCGGGAGTTGATGTTGATTAAGAAGGAACGGGAGAGGAGAAAGGATTAGTGAAATAAGAATATTAAGCCAAAGCTATTAATTTTATTTTTCTTCGTTGAGTGTTTTTTCAATTTGGTTGTAGATTTCTACCAATTTTTGACGAAGAGGGTTATTTTGATGAAACATAAATGAAGTGTACATTTTTTGTTTCTCTGTTTGCGAAATGTTGTATTGAACGATATTGTCAATCTTTACGATAAACTCTTTATAATCAGATTTCTTATACCATCTGTCAAAAACTTTGAAGCGTGTTTTTGCTTTATCATCTTCATCTGAACAAACAAAAATCATAGAATTTTCTACTTTTTTGAAGAATCGTTCAACCATATCTTCAATAGTTCTTGAAACTTTTGCATCATAAGGTTCAATTTCATCACTAGCTTTGTCGATGATTAGTTGAAAAATATTAGGTATTTCTTCATTTGAAATAGCACTAAAAGTTTCATCAATCACAAAAGCAACCCGATATAAAATATTGTTTTTGGTTGTAAAGTTGTATGTATTCGAGATATTGTCGAAAGAATAATTATAATGGCTTAGCAAGTTTAATGCCATTTTTGGAAAGAGTATTTTTTGAAGTTTTTCCTTTGATATAAGAACGCACAATTTCTTTGTCTGAAAGCATTTTTGCTACAGATTTAATTACTTTGTCCTTATTGATTTTAATCTTATTCATACTTTGCAAAGATAATAAATTATTTTTTCAATTTTAAATAGTTGGAAAACGTTATTTTTTTTTTCAAATTAGTAACTGCAAAATCTTCTCCACAAATCCCAAAATCAAGATTCATAGAACAGTGAATTAAAAATGTATTTAACCCTAAAATTTATTCTCCACTTCCGCTGCTTCCAACATAAAATAATGTAAATCGGTGTTTTTAATAAAAGGTTTTAGTTTGTCGCTTCCGGGTCCAAACATGGCTAGCTCAGTGTAATCTGCCGAGTGATCCATGCTAATCCATCCTACGGACGTTCTGCTTTTTTGCATTTCGGCAAAGGTTTTATAAGGAAGGTTTTTATAATTATACAATCCATCGTCCTTTTTTTCCAGATTTGAATAATAACTCAAAATTGTTTTGGCTTCGTCATCCGTTAAATCAAAACCATTCGCAAAGGCAATGCGTTCTTTGATTTGAACTATCGTAGATTCCGGTGTAAAACCATTTAAAATCCACTCATTCGTATGTTTGTGCTGTTGAACACTGTCAAAATGGTCGTTGACGTTCTTACCATAAATTAATCCCGGATTCGCATTTCCATGGTCGGTGGTAATGATAACTAACGTTTCTTTGTCTTTTTCTGCAAAATCTATGGCAACTTTCACCGCTTCATCAAAAGCCACTTGATCATATAACAAACCGGCAATATCGTTGGCGTGTGCTGCCCAATCTACTTTTCCTGCTTCCACTTGCAACACGAATCCGTTTTTATGACTTTTCATTCGGTCAATGGCTTTTTGTGTCATTTCTGCTAAAGTTGGAATCGTATTGCCCAAATCTTTAATATTTTCGCGGTCAATCGAGTAGGGAAGTCCATCCTCAAAAAACACGCCTAGAATGGGTTTGTCATGCGAGGTGGAAAGCATTTCACTTCTCGTTTTAACCACCTGATAGCCTTTGGCTTGAAAAGCCGAATACAAATCTTTTTTATCTTTTCGGGAATTGGCATCAAAATGTTTTTGTCCGCCACCCATCATCACATCAAATTGGAGGTTTAAATAGGATTCAGCAATGTCATCCTGACTATTTCTGCTTTTGCTGTTCACACAAAAACCGGCCGGAGTGGCATGGGTAATCGGAACAGTGGTGACACAGCCCGCCATTTTTCCTGCTTTCTTGAACTTTTGCCAAATCGGTAAATATTCTTCACCATTTATTCCGACGTTTAATGCTCCGTTTTTTAGGCGAAAACCACTTCCCCAAGAAGAACTCGCAGCTGCAGAATCGGTGACAACAGAAGAAGCCGAAGCCATATCCATCAAAGCTCTTGTAACTTTATTTTCTCTATATAAATTCAACCAATTGGAACCATTTCCGTTTTTTCGTTGAAGATGAATATCGGCCATGTTTAGTGTGCCTGAACTCATTCCGTCACTCACTAACACAATAATGTTTTTGGCTTTTTTTCCTTTGAATTCTGTAGGCTGATCAAGAACAGTGGCAGCACTTTCAAAGGGATTTAGAACAGCTGTTCCTAACGTAAATAATGTTCCGTTCCTAAAAAATTTTCTTCTGTTCATTGCGATTTTAATTTTTTCAAATATAAAAAATTGTACTGAGTTTACCGTTAATTAATCATTAATTCCCAGTCATAAAAAAAGCCGGAAAATGATTTCCGACTCTTTTGGGTTGTGGTTGTTTGGTTAGGATATGATTTAAAGCAAAAATAGATTTGTATTTTCTTACACCTGATAGGTTGCAAAAACCTGTCAGGTGTAACATATAGCTAAAATGTAACTTCAATCTGATTGCGAAGAATATCTTCAAACGTTTCTCTTTCCCGAATCAAATGTCCTTTTCCTTCGTACCAAAGCACTTCGGCCGGACGAAAGCGTGAATTGTAGTTAGATGCCATTGAAAAACAATACGCTCCGGCATTTCGGAAACACAAGATGTCGCCTTCTTTGATTTCGGCAATTCTGCGGTTGTTGGCAAATGTATCGGTCTCGCAAATGTAACCCACCACGGAATAAAAACGTTCTTTTCCTTTTGGGTTGGAAATGTTTTCGATGTGGTGATACGAACCGTATAACATCGGACGAATCAAATGATTGAATCCGCTGTCGATGCCCGCAAAAACGGTGGAAGTTGTTTGTTTTACTACATTTACTTTGGCTAAGAAATAACCCGATTCACTTACTAAAAATTTCCCCGGTTCAAAGGCTAAGGTTAACGGACGACCATATTCCGCTTGAAATTGATTAAATCGTTTCGACAATTTTTTACCTAACTCTTCTACATTGGTTTCAATGTCGTCTTTTTTATATGGGACTTTAAATCCGCTACCAAAGTCGATAAAATCTAAGGTTTTGAAATGCTTGGCGGTTTCAAATAGAATTTCGGCGGCATACAAAAACACTTCAATATCCAAAATATCAGAACCGGTGTGCATGTGAATGCCGTTGATGTGCATGTGGGTGTTTTCGATGATTCGCAACAAATGCGGTAGTTGGTGAATTGAAATTCCGAATTTGCTATCAATGTGACCCACGGAAATGTTCGTGTTTCCACCTGCCATCACGTGTGGATTAATTCGGATGCAAACCGGAACAGTTGGGTGTTTGGTTCCGAATTGTTCTAGAATCGAAAGATTATCAATGTTGATTTGCACACCTAAAGTTGCCACTTCTTCAATTTCATCGATGGAAACACCGTTGGGTGTAAAAATGATACGATTCGGTTCAAAACCGACGGCTAAACCCAATTGCACTTCTTGAAGCGAAACCGTGTCTAAACCGGAACCCAATTTGTGAAAATATTTTAAAACAGAAATATTGGATAATGCTTTGACGGCATAATTAATCTGCAATCGCTCCACTTTTGAAAAAGCGTTAACCAAACGATTGTATTGTGATTCAATTTTTTCGGCATTGTAAACATAAAGCGGACTCCCGAATTGGTCTGCTAAGTATAGTAAATCTGTTGCGTTCATTCTTCAATTTTCAACAAAGGTAAGCGGAGAATCCTTTCGGTTCAAAGTTTTTGAATTGAAATAACAAAAAATCACAGATTGTTATATTTGTAACAAGTGATCGGAGTGTTTTTAAACAGACCGTGGCAAAGTATTTATATCAGCCCGAAAGTAAATAATAAAATTAAAGTTATTATAAGTGCTCTGTTAAATTTTACTTTTTGATTCTTAATTCTAATCCCGATAATTAAAGTCAAAATCCCAATTATTAATTTGATTATGGTTTTATAAATCGGATAATTACTTAATTCTGAATTAAAATTTGGTTCGATAGTTCTAACTAGTACATAAAAATTTGTAAAAAAACTAATTCCAATAATTAAAATTCCGATATCTTTTATTTGCTCAGCTTTTTGTTGTTTAGAGAATTTAATTGCCAAATAAAGCAAAACTAGTCCAGCGATTAATTTTAGGAATAAAATGTAATTTTGAATTAAATTTAAACGATTAATACTATAAAAAATTAAGTCGACAAGATATTGGTTTAAAACTAAAATCGCTGGAATTATTAGAACGACAATCAAAAAAATTCGAGAGAAGCGTTCTCCATTTAAATGTTTAAATAACAAAGAAATTAAAGCGGTTATCGAAATAATAAAAAAAACGATTTTCAATAAAAAAGTGCTGAAATATTCATATCCGTTTATTAAATTTTCAAAAGAAAATATTGAAAAATAAAGAGATACTACTACCAAAATCCAATCAAATGTTTTATATAAAAATGTTTGTTTCATATTTTGGCGGATTTGTTTTTTGGTCTGAAATTATAATTTTTTTGATCTTGATTTAAATTGCCATACGAAGGATTCGTGCCTTTACTTTGAGTTTGCTAAAAAAGTATTAAATTTATTCAAAGGAAAGCAGAGGTGAACTATGATTCGTGCAAAGCTTACGACTTAACTGCCGCATTAGTCCTCTGCCTTCTCCTTG
>NZ_JBIIVK010000088.1:0-4409 GCF_044339515.1 Flavobacterium sp. | reverse complement strand
TTAAAATGAAGTCTACAAGCTTCTTCACTTCCAAAATTTGCCGTAAAACTGAATAAATTCATCGCTTTTTTTTATCAAATATAAGGCTTTTTATTTAATTATGGGTAATTGCGGACAATCAATAAATTTTTTCAGCGAATTTGAAAAAGAATATCAAAATATAAAAAGTATTAATTCCGATGATATATTAATTGCTTCAAAAGTAATTTCATTAATCGAAAGAGAAAGTAAAAAACTTTTTAAATGGCTCAAAAAACATAAATTTAATTCTCCAGATGAAGAAATTTATTTCTTCAAAGATTTAAAACCAATATTTATTTCCAAATTAATTTATTACAAAGCAATTCTAAATATTGAAACTAATCTACCCACTTCACGAAAAAACAAAATAAAGTTCTATGAAGAGGAGTTAAATGCAATTCAAGAATATACTATCAAAAACAAAAAATTCTATGAATATTATAGAGCCAGAGCTTCATATAAAGACAGTGTCTATTTTTTAAGAAGTGTTGAAAAGAATATATTAAAAAGGGATTGTTCTTTAATAAATTATGATTTAAGATTATGTACTACACATGATTATAGTATGGCGACCATGATAGCAAATGATATTCTGACAAATTATTTAGAAAATAAAATTGAAGAATTAGAAAGAAACGGTAGTAATGCTAACAGAACAACTAATCAAACTTTGAACTGGACTGGTAATAAAATAGATTTAGTCGAATTAATTTATGCATTGCATTTATCAAAAAAAATCAATAATGGTTATACAGATATAAAGGAACTAGCTACTAATTTGGGAAAAATGTTTAATCTTGATTTAGAAGATAATATATATCGATGGTATATTGATATTAAAAACCGAAAAACAGTTCGCTCCAAATTTATAAATCAACTTTCAGAAGGACTAGAAAATCATTTACTCCAAGAAGAATAATTTAACATCCAAATGCACAACTTGTGTTTAGGTAGAGTTTATGATACTGATATATCATAATTAGTTACTTTTTATGAACTTCGTAAAAAAAAAATTTCAGAATAGATTTTTATCTTAATATGTTTGTGTTATACTACCCATTTATTATGAGTATTCTTAATATTTCTATTAAAATCATACACAACTTGTGTGAGGGTTGTTAATTAAAACAAAACAAAAACTACAATTTTGCACCATAACCCATTAAAACATAAGTTATGGCAATAGAAGTAATCACCCGTGAAGACCTAAACGAATTCAGAACACTACTACTAAAAGACCTGCAAGAGTTAATCCACTCCAAACCGACACAAACCAAAAAATGGCTTAAATCAAAAGAAGTCATAAAGCTATTAAACATCTCCCCAGGAACCCTCCAAAACCTCCGCATCAACGGCACCCTCACCTACACCAAAATCGGCGGCACCCTCTACTACGACAACGCCGACATCGACAAACTCCTAAACACCAACAAAACAAACGCAATCCCTACCCTTTTCAAATAGGGAAGTAATTGCCATACCGAGCTTGCCGAGGTATCTCCTACGAAGTAGTCAAAACCTCAGCAACTCAGAACCTCAGTAACTCAGCAACTAAAAAAAATGTTCCACCAAACCCTCAACGCCTCATCTCCCTCTCCTTTGGAGAGGGTCGGGGTGAGGAAAAACCTCAGCAACTCAGAACCTCAGTAACTCAGTAACTCAAAAAACATGAACTACATCAAACACCTAACCGGCTTCTTCGAAAAAGTAGTCCTCGACAAAACCCTCAACCCTACCCACGTTAGCCTATACATGGCACTGTTCCAATTTTGGAACTGCAACCGCTTCAAAAACCCCATCAGCATCAACCGCGATGAGGTAATGCGAATAAGCAAAATTAGTTCCAAAGCAACCTATCACAAATGTCTTAAGAATTTGCATAGCTTAGGTTATATCAACTATGAACCATCATACAATCCCTTCAAAGGAAGTCACGTCATTTTATTCAATTTTTCCGAAGACCTAAAACCCGTTCCAAAAAGTGAGAGAAAATCAAAAAATGAACCACTAATTGAACTTGTTTCTGAACAAGCATTGAACAAGTCTTGTACTAGTAGTGAAACAGGTACTGAACAAGCAGTAGTACCTTCTATAAACAATATAAACAAAACAAACACTTCAAACATCCAAAACGTTGAAAACTTGAACGAGCAAGCAAAAAAAATTGAAGATGAAAATGATTCTGAATATAAAAATGAAAAATCAAAAGAAGAAAAAAGTTCCGCGAAAAAAGAAGAAAAGCAAACTCACGATCTTGTCATACCGAGCGAAGCCGAGGTATCTCCTTTGAAAAAGGCAACACCAACAATCGAAGAAGTCAAAACCTATTTCCAAGCCAACAACTTCCCAGAACTGGAAGCTCAAAAGTTCTTCAATTATTTCTCTAGTGTAGGTTGGCTAGTCGGTGGCAAAACACACATGGTCGATTGGCAAGCAGCAGCCCAAAACTGGATAATAAACAGCGTCAATTTCAATCACAACACCGACACAACAACGATAAACCGACCAAATCACCTTAATACCCCAACAAATAAAAACTATGCCGAACCTCTTTAAAAACGATATACCTGATTTTGCCTCCCTTTAGGGATGGGGCAAACAAAATCAGGCAAAAATCAACTCAAAAAAACTATGCCGAACCTCTTTAACCTGAACTGTCACCCTGAGTCCGCAAAGGATTATGCAATCCCGAAAGCTTTCGGGATTGCATAATCCTTTGCGGACTTTGCGGTTAAATATAAAACTCTATAAATAGCACAAATGAAATCCGTGAAAATCCATTATAGCGAAGCTATCAAATCCGTGAAAATCCGTTTAATCTGTGCAATCCGTGTTCCAAAACCTTCGCTTTAGCGAACAAAAAGCAACCCAATGAATGAAAATATAAAATCCCACTACAGCTACCCAGAAGTAATCAATTGGCTCGAACAAAAAGGCATCGAAATATACGGCAATAATTTCAAAATCCTTGAAACCGATTACCCAATCGTGTACAAACTCATTGCCTATTTCTTGAAAGATGAACCAACATGTTTCCAATTCGGAATAAATCTCGACAAAGGAATATTATTATCTGGACCAATAGGCTGCGGCAAAACATCACTGATGAACCTTATGAAATACCTCACCCCCACCGAACACAAATTCTCCGTAAAACCCTGCCGAGACATTAGCTTTGAATTCATCCAAGACGGCTACCAAATCTTACACAAATACAGCATAGGAAAACTTTATCAATCAGAACCAAGAACCTATTGCTTTGACGATTTAGGCACAGAAAACAATTTAAAATACTTCGGAAACGAATGTAACGTAATGGCTGAAATTCTATTAAGCCGATATGATCTATTCATCTCCAAAAAACTAAAAACCCACATCACCACAAACCTCTCCGCCACAGAAATAGAAACCCACTACGGCAATCGAGTTCGCTCACGTTTGAGAGAGATGGTAAACCTTATTGCCTATGACAAATCAACACCAGACAAAAGATGACAAAGCTTTGCATCCCGAAAGCTTTAGGGTTTGTGCCTCCTTTGTGCCCTTTGCGGTTAAAAAAATCCGCGTTCCAAAAACCTCAGAACCTTAGTAACTAAGAACCTTAGCACCTTTGCAGTAAAAAAAATCCGTATAAATCTGCGTTTCGCCCCGGCGAATCCGTTTCATCCGCGTTCCAAAAACCTGACACAAGCGATAGCGAACTGGCGAAGCAAACCTAAAACTTGAAACCTGAAACTTGAAACTTGAAACCTGAAACTTGAAACAAATGAAAACTATAACCTCCTTCTGGCACCACTTCCAACAAAACAACTTCGTTTTCCTGCTCCTAAACGAAATCCCTCAAGAAGAACTAAAAACCCATTTCGATAAACTAATCGAAGTTCTCCATCAATACAACAAAGACCTGGACCTCATCATCAAAAACAAAAAAAACGGTGCAGAATTAATCATCACCGCAAATGGTAACCCTTACCTTTTCAAAGAAGTTGAATTACTAGTCCGTCATGCCCCACTCGTAGAACGTTGGAAAATAACAGCATTCCTTCAACCCGAAATGAATATAGAAAAATACGAAAACGGAACCGACAAACCATTGGAATATTACGGCATTACTTTGCGAATAAGCGAAATGTATTTCATCCCATTAGAAAACCCAAACAAACCAAACGATTTAGGAATAAAAGTGCTACTCAAAAACTACATTGTCCACAAAGACAACCCAAGACTTCGAGAAGCAGTTTACATACACATCGAACACCTCATTGGAAAAAACGGTCAAATTGACCACCTAATTCCGGAGCAAATTGACCATCGATTCCGATTCAAAATGACCACCTAATTTCGGGTCAAATTGACCACCACTTTCCGGTTGAAATTGACCACCGAAA
>NZ_JBIIVK010000056.1:0-20947 GCF_044339515.1 Flavobacterium sp. | reverse complement strand
AATCCTTAACGGAAGTCTACATTCAACTCAACCCATCTCTTTGCGAACCGCCGAGTACGTGACCCGTATGCTCGGTGGTGTGAGAGGCTCTCCCTACTAGTTTCTAGTGGGGCAGTCTACTCGATTGTGCAATCGGCTTTTATATATTTTCTCCAAGTATATTGTTTTTTATATTTTATTTATTACCTTTGTTTTGTCAATAGTCTTGGTCGACTATAAATAACGAAAAAAGTTAATAGAGTTAATACAGTTTCTCACCTGTATTTTATTTTTTGTTTTACTCATTTTTATTTATTTTATAAAAACATTAAACTCTTTTAACTACAATACAAATCCCTCGGTGTCCTGATGTCGAGGGATTTTAGTTATCTATACTTTTAGGTAGCGGGTGGTATGGATAAATTGAGGGCGTTTATACCACAATACAATCAGTCCTCTGTTGATTTTTCGTTATGACGACAAAGTACATTGACGGAGTTTTACATCAACTGATTTTTAGATACTCTGTCGTGAGAAATGGAGTAACTATTAGAGCCAGAAAGGGACACCCGTTCCCGATTTGGATTCCAGTTGTGTAAACGAGGACTTTAACCAAAGTAAACAAAAGAGAGATTCATCAGGACTCTCTTTTCCTTTTTATATTCAATAATGTTTAAGAACTTTTTCTAAACATCGTGTTTTCAGCGGTATGTTTGTCATAAGCTGTTGCACAACTTGTTTTTACCCGCTACTTTGTAGCGGTTATACACCCAAAACCAGTTGTATACCCGCTACTTTCTAGCGTATTTTATTCAAATATACAATTTATTTATATTCTTACAAATCGTCAAATGGACTTTTTATTTGTTGAATACTTTTGGTGCTAACGTGCGTATAAATTTCTGTTGTTTTACTACTGTTGTGCCCCAATAGTTCTTGAATGTATCGTAAATCTGTACCGCTTTCTAATAGATGTGTTGCATAACTATGCCGCAACCAATGCAAAGTAACCGGTTTTGTAATTCCTACTTTTTTTATAGCTTGTTTTACTACTTGTTGCAAACTTCGTTCATCATATGGTGTTCCTTTTGTTTGGCCTTCGAATAAATAGTTTGTGGGTTTGTAGATTTTGTAATAGTCTCGCAACATCTGTAAAATTTTAGGACTCAAAGGAACTATTCGATCCTTCTTTCCTTTTGCATTTTTGATTAAGACGATGTTTCGTTTAGAATCGATGTGAATTGGCTTTAGTGCCAATAATTCGCCACAACGCAATCCGCAACTATAGATTAAACTTAGCATCGTTTTATGTTTTAAATTGGAATGGACTTCTAAGATTAATTTGACTTCTTCTTTACTAAGAACATTAGGCAATTTTTTTTCTGATTTTGGTCTGTGAATTTTTTCTATTTCTATTTTTCGGTCTTGAACTGAACTAAAATAAAGTTTAATTGCATTTACTATTTGGTTTTGATACGAGGAGGAAAGGTGGTTTTTACGTATGAATTCATTATTGTAGATGATTACATCTTGATTATCTAATTCCGCAAAGTTTTCATGTTTAAAAAAGGTTAGAAAAGATTTTAATGCATCAGAATAAGTCTTAACAGTGTTTTCACTGTATCGTTTGGAACGTAAGTATTGTTTAAATAATTCAATTTGTTGATAGCCTTCTTGAGAAGGTTCTTCTACTGTGATTTTAAATCGAATTCGGTTTGCTTCATTGTCCGGTACGTGCCATGCTTTTAATTTTTGACTCCACCGAATTCCTTCTAATTTTTTTACACGTTGAATTAACAGGGCATTTTTTTCGAAGTAAATGGCAATTCTTTGTTCGCCTTTGTGACGGATTCGCTTTGCAGTAATTGTTGGCATAGAAACTATTTTTATAGTGAAAAGGCAATACTAAATTAAAGAATCTAAATTAGATATAAAAATATTTTTAAGCACTCTTCTCATAGCCCCGATTGCAGTGAAAAGCCTTTGGTGAAGAAAACCTATTTTTTCTTGGTTTGGCAGAGCGACCAACGGAAGCTCCTGACAGACCTTAGAAAAAAAGATTTTTGATCAAAAGCTTGCAGCGAAAAGCGGGATTAGCTTCTAAAAAAAAAGCACCTTCGTTCGAAAGTGCTCTTGTAATTTATTAATAAAGTGAAATTATTTCAAACTTCCCACCATGTCTTCGGGTTTTACCCACGCATCAAAATCTTCAGGTGAAACATAGCCTAAACGAACGGCTTCGTCTTTTAATGTAGTTCCGTTTTTATGTGCGGTTTGAGCAATTTCAGCGGCTTTGTAATAACCGATCTTCGTATTTAGAGCGGTAACCAACATCAATGAATTATCTACCAATTCTTTGATTCGTCCATAGTTGGGTTCGATACCTTGTGCACAATGTTCGTCAAACGAAACACACGCATCACCAATTAAAATGGCCGATTGCAGGAAATTGGCTGCCATAACGGGTTTGAAAACGTTTAATTCGTAATGACCTTGTGTACCACCCACCGTGATGGTTACGTCGTTTCCAAACACTTGAGCACACACCATGGTTAAGGCTTCGCACTGGGTTGGATTCACTTTTCCGGGCATGATGGAAGAACCCGGTTCGTTTTCAGGAATTAAAATTTCGCCAATTCCTGAACGTGGTCCTGAGGCCATCATACGCACATCGTTGGCAATTTTATTTAAGGAAACGGCTAACATTTTTAAAGCTCCGTGCGATTCCACAATGGCATCGTGAGCAGCAAGAGCTTCAAATTTATTTTCTGCGGTTACAAAAGGTAGACCGGTAAATTGAGCAATGTATTCAGCCACTTTTACGTCGTAGCCGGGAGGTGTGTTTAATCCGGTTCCAACGGCGGTTCCGCCCAAGGCAACTTCGGCAAGATGTTCTAAGGTATTTTTTAAGGCTTTTAAACCGTGGTCTAATTGTGATACATAACCTGAAAATTCTTGGCCTAAGGTGAGGGGAGTGGCGTCCATTAAATGCGTTCGTCCGATTTTAACCACATTCATATATTGGTCGGCTTTTGCTTTTAGCGTATTGCGAAGTTGCGTTACGCCGGGAATAGTTTTTTCAATCACCGCTTTGTAGCAAGCGATGTGCATTCCGGTTGGGAAAGTATCGTTAGACGATTGTGATTTGTTGACGTCATCATTGGCTTTAACCAATTGTTCGCCTTCGCCAATGTTGAATCCACCTAAAACTTGTGCACGGTTGGCAATAACTTCGTTTACGTTCATGTTGCTTTGTGTTCCGGAACCGGTTTGCCAAATTACCAAAGGAAATTGGTCATCTAATTTCCCAGCCAAGATTTCGTCACAAACCGCTGCAATGGCATCTCTTTTTTCTAGGGATAAAACACCTAAATCATGGTTGGCAAAGGCAGCCGCTTTTTTGAGGTAAGCAAAACCTTCGATGATTTCTTTTGGCATTGAGGCAGAAGGCCCGATTTTAAAGTTGTTGCGAGAACGTTCGGTTTGTGCTCCCCAGTATTTGTCGGCGGGTACTTTTACTTCGCCCATGGTGTCTTTTTCGATACGGTAATTCATGGTTGTGTATATTTATAATTTAATTTGTTTTTTATTGAACACAGATTATAATAATTTGAAAAATCTTTAAAATTGATTATGCTTTTTTAAACCCGCAACTCGCAACTTTTCAACTCGCAACTTAAAATGGAACACGGATTGAACGGATTTGCTAAAGCAAAACGCGGGTTTGCACAGATTTTGACAGCTTCGCTGTAATGGGTTTGCACGGATTTTTTTTCATCATCTTCGTCATTCATTTCAAAATCTGTTACCGCAATCGTTGAAACCGACAACAGACAACCGACAACCGACAACCGACAACGTTCAACCGAGCTACAAATTTACTTATTAACATTTCTATTTTAAAATAATTTTGAAATTATCTTGATAAAATGATTAAGTTGATTTACATTTGTAATTGAATTCGAAAAATTCCGGAAAACATGTTTGAATTTCAACAGTACTTAGGCTTTTTACTTTTCTTAACCATTTTAACCATCGGTTTTTGGTTGATGATTTTCTTAGTTGGTTTTGTTCACTATTGGTTGGGCGGAGCAATTATGGAATTAATCAAAGAGAAAAGAGGAAAAAAAGACGATGAATAATATATTTGATAAAATATATTGATCAAAAAAGGGACGCTATTGCGTCCCTTTTTGTATTTATGGTTTTCCCATGAATTCACCGTCGTCACCATTTTCTCTTCGTGGCATTCTCTCTTTTTCGTTTTTCGGTTTATTGAAACGATAGGTGATGGAAAGGTTAATTTGTCTTTCTCGCCATTGCATTTCACTGTATGAACTTACTTGCGGTAAATTGACTTCTGAAATTCTTTTTCTGGAATTAAAAATATCACTTACGTTGAAAGCAATTGTTGCTTTATCTTTCAAAATATCTTTGCTTAATGCTAAATTGGCACTTAACACACCAAGATTTTTACCTTGAGCCGTTTTTTGTGGAGCATTGTAAGTCGCGTTTGATTGAAAGTCTATTTTGTACGGTAAGGTTACTTTTGAATTAATTCGAGCAAACCAACTTGTTGCAACATTATCCAAATCAATCGTAACAGACTGAAATAATGAATTAATATAATTGAATTCACCTAACGTTTCGTTACGGAAAAAGTTGAAGTTCCCGTTTAATCTCCACCATTTGAAAGGTGTATAGTTTAGTGTAAATTCAAAACCAAATCGATATTCTGTTGCTAAGTTAATTGGACCACTTAAAACTTGAGGCACACCATTAATTCTAACACCGGATTCTCTTCTAATAAATTGAAAAACATCATCCGTTCTATTAATATAAGCCGATGTATTGAAGGTTAATTTATCCCAACGTTTCAAATATCCTAAATCTATAGCATGAGTTAAGGCAGGATCTAAATCCGGATTTCCTTGAAAGATGTTGATGTTACTGGAAAGATTAGCCGTTGGATTTAAAAAGCGTCCTCTTGGTCGTTGAATTCTTCGGCTGTAACTTAGCGATACATTACTTTTATCTGATATTTCATAAGCAAAAAATGCACTTGGAAAAAAGTTGTTGTATCGTTTAGTATTGTTATTATTTTCTGATATAAGATTTACTCCGATATTAGAATCTTCCCAACGTAAACCAAACAAATAAGAGAATTTATTGATTTTAGAACCAAATTGAGTGTATAATGCATTAACATATTCTTTGTATTCAAACACGTTAGAAAACAGAGGATCTACTTCAAAATCATTCGTATCATCATTAAAAGTCTGTACGTCAAAATCGGTTAACACTTTGGTGAATTCACCGCGGTAACCGGCTTCAAAACGAGAATCTTTATCTATTGGCAATACATAATCGGTTTGAAATAAATTTCTGTTTTGTTTTTGAATATTGGCAGTGGTTTGATCGGTTTCATCAAAAATATACGCAAGATCATTGTCCTTGTTCAAGGAGGTAGAGAAATCAACGGTGAGCTGATGACCATCTTTTTTGAATTTTTTGACTAAATTGGACGAATATTCAATGTTTTCTCCTTTATTGGTTTGATCATTAAAACGTCTGCGAACGCCGATAAAATTAAAGTCAGCATCATAATCATAAAATAATACTTCGTCCGGGTTTGATCCATCATCTCTTCGGTAAGAGACGGTGTTTGTCCAACTGGTTGTTTTATCCAAAAACCATTCTGCTCCAAAGCTACCGTTGTAAGCTTCTCTCAAGCGGTTATTTGTTCTTCTTTCGTTAATGAAATTAGTAGTTTCACGTTCAGCATTAAAATACTCGGAATTAGTCAATGAGTTACCCGGACTATTTCGATCACTGTAACCTAGCGTACTAAAAACATTAAAGTTTTCTGATTTATAATTAATGTTTCCTGTTAATCCATAATTTTTAGGATCACCAACCGTTCCGGTAACTACACCATTTAAACCTTGGTTTTTTCCTTTTTTAAGGATGATATTCAAAATTCCACCACCACCTTCGGCATCGTAACGGGCAGATGGATTGGTGATTACTTCAACTTTGTCGATAGCATCAGCCGGAATTAAGCGTAAAGCATCTGTTACATTGATGGCATTGGAGGGTCTTCCGTCAATTAGAATTCGCACATTTTCATTTCCTCTTAAACTCACGTTTCCTTCTACGTCTACAGAAACAGAAGGAACGTTATCTAACACATCACTAACGGTTCCACCTTTCACCATCATATCTTGACCAACATTATAGACACGCTTGTCTAATTTTATTTCAACGGTTGAGGCTTCAGCACGCAATTCAACACCTTCCAGTTGGGTTGCATCGTCTGTTAAAGAAATTGTTCCCAGGTTAGTGTTTTCTTGTAAATTACGCCCTTTAAATTCAACAGTTTTGAACGAGATAAACTCGATTCGGATGTTGTAGTTTCCCGCATTTACTTCAATGTCAAATTCTCCTTTTGGGTCAGTAATACCACCGGTTACAATTTCGGGGTTACGAACACTTTGAAATACAATAGTGGCATATTCCAAAGGTTGAGAAGAAGATTTTTCAATTACTTTTCCGGTTACTTTAATTTTTTTGGCATCGGGTCGTTGTGCGAAAGAAAATAAAGATACACTTAGAAAGAATAAAAGTAACGCTGCTTTAAAATTTTTCATTCAGTTGGTTTTTGATTAAAATGCTAAGACTGCAAAACTATTGATAGGTTTAAGCTTATAATCTCAAAGGTTTGTTAAATGATTTCTTAACTATTTCTTAAGAAAATCAATAATTTTTTGTGGTGGACGACCGATAACCGCTTTATTTTCAGTAATAACAATGGGTCTTTCCATCAAAATGGGATTGTTGGCAATAGCTTTGATTAATTCAGCATCAGCAAGTTTCTTTCCTTTGAATTGTTCAATCCAAATTTTTTCTTTTTGTCGGATCAAATCAATAGGAGTGATATTAAGTTTTTTAATAAGCTCTGTCAATTCGCTTTCAGTAAGTGGATTATCTAAATATTTTATTACTTCAAACGGTTTGCCAGTTTCTTCTATGACTGAAAGACCTTCTCTTGATTTACCACATCTTGGGTTGTGTAGTATTTTTATCATTTCCTTTTTTTACAAAGTAAGCGGATTGAATTTCAATTTTCGTTAAAAAAAATGTAACATATTCCTAGACAAAAAAACTTATATTTGAAAAAATAAACTTTTGCTAATGTATATCGATCAAATCAATAACAAGAAATTTAATTTCATTCTTTATCTTCCCATTCCACTGGCTTTTTTGGGGATAATTGTTTTTAACTACTTCACCACTAAAGATGTAAATGTTGACGAATTATTACAAAACATGATTCAGCAATTTGGTGTTAACTTTACTTTTGTGTCAATAATAGGCCCGTTATCTTTCGCCTGTGTTTTACTTCTTTTGTGGGTGAAATTTATTCATAATCAAAGTATTACAAGTCTCACTACAGCTAGAAAAAGTATTGATTGGAATCGAATATTTTTTTCATTTTCAATTTGGTCTTTCGTTACTATTGCTTCGACTTTGATACTATATTTCACTGCACCGGAAAGTTTTGTGGTAAATTTTGACCCACTCAATTTTTTTCCATTTTTACTCTTAGCTATTCTATTCATCCCTTTGCAAACCAGTTTTGAAGAATATCTCTTTCGAGGTTATTTAATGCAAGGAATTGGTGTGGCAACCAAAAGCAGATTAATTCCTTTAATTATTACATCCATAACGTTTGGAGTAATGCACATTGCCAACCCCGAAGTAGGTAAACTAGGCCCGATTATTATGGTTTATTACATTGGAACCGGATTCTTTTTAGGTATTATCACCTTGATGGACGAAGGATTGGAATTGGCCTTGGGGTTTCATGCGGCCAACAACTTAATCGGAGCACTTTTAGTAACGGCGGATTGGACCGCTTTTCAAACGCATTCCATCCTGAAAGATGTTTCTGAACCTTCCGCAGGCTTTGATGTTTTGTTTCCGGTTTTGGTGATTTTTCCGATTCTTTTGTTTATTTTTGGTAGGAAATATAAGTGGACAAACTGGAAGGAAAAACTAACCGGAAAAGTATATGAACATTGTCCTGAAAATGATTTAATTAACACCATTGGCGATCATGATTAACACGGAAATTACCTATCACAACGTACATAACAAATTCAAACTAAACGGATTTCACCTCAATCGGGAAGAACTTTGCATGTTCGCCTACAGTTTTATCAAAGAAGGTGAAGATTTTGAAAAACCCGTTGGCGATTTTTTATTGGATTGGTTTGATGATAAAAGCTATATCGAAATGAATACTTCCGGCTCAACCGGTAAACCCAAATTAATTAAAGTTGACAAACAAGCAATGGTTCGTTCGGCTTTGGCAACCGGAGATTTTTTTGATTTAAAACCGGGTGATAAAGTACTTCATTGCTTACCTGCCAATTATGTAGCCGGTAAAATGATGTTGATACGCGGATTTATTTTAGGATTAGAAATTGATTTCGTAGCTCCAAGCTCACATCCATTAGCGAAGATTGATTACGATTATGACTTTGCTGCTTTAGTTCCCATGCAGGCTCAATATTCATTAGACAAATTAAAACACGTTCGGAAAATCATTATTGGCGGGGCAAAAATCACTAAACCTCTAGAAGAAAAATTACTGAAAATTAAATCAGAAATTTATGAAACCTATGGAATGACCGAGACAATCACGCACATTGCTGCCCGAAAAATGGGTGAGGAGGCCTTTACGGTTTTTCCCAATGTGATGTTGTCGTTGGATGATAAAAATTGTTTGTTGATTAAAGCTCCTTCTGTTTCTCCTGATATTATTGAAACGAATGACATTGTGGAAATGGTTTCTGAAAATCAATTCATTTGGTTAGGCAGATATGACAACGTTGTCAATAGTGGTGGTATCAAATTAATTCCCGAACAAATTGAAGAAAAACTGGCGACTCGAATACCGAGACGTTATTTTGTTGCCGGAAAGCCCGATCCTGTGTTGGGAGAACGTTTGGTCTTGATCGTAGAGGGAGAACCGTTACCCATTGAAGATTCTGTTTTTGATGTATTGGATAAATACGAAAAGCCGAAAGAAATTCACTTTGTGAAGCATTTTGAAGAAACACCAACGGGAAAAATTGTTCGGAAAGAAACGTTAGGGAAATTTATGAGTTAATTTCTCTTTTTTAGTAAACCGTATACTTTAAAATTTGGATACCCAGTAAACCTGACAAGTGTTGAAAGCCTGTCAGGTTTATTTTTTTTTATCAAGTTTATAAATCTTACTTCACCGTAACTAACATTTTATTCAATGACAATTGAATATCTTCAGTAGCAATTGCATTAGGGACTTTCACCCAATCATTGCTAACCATTATTCTCGTACTTTTTCCATTAGAAAAATACTCAATCGGCATTTCAAAGTTGGTTACATCGGTGTTCCATCTCGCTTCAATGGATTTTTTGTTGGTTCTAAACTCCAATTCCGGTAAGTTTTTATAATTTAAATATTGATTAAAAACCGGTGCCAAATTCATTCCCGATTCTTTAGTGAAGAAGTCCACCACATCTTTGGTTTCTATGATTTGATGCCGAAAGGTTTCTGCGTAGTTGCGGATTAATTTCCACCATTTTTCATCATTGTCCATCATATGTCGAATGGTGTTTAAAACCAATGCACCTTTGTAATACATATCCGAATTACCGGTTTTAAAATTAACACCGAATTGACCAATGATCGGTTTTTGATTGCCCACCATCATTTTCTGTCCATTGATGTAATCCATCGCTTTTTCATAACCAAATTGACATTCTACAAATACTGATTCTGAATAAGTAGTAAAACTCTCGTGGATCCACATATCGGCAATGTCTTTTGAAGTGATGCTATTGCCAAACCATTCATGTCCGGTTTCGTGTATGGTGATATAGTCAAACAGCATACCGACTCCGGTGCCTGTCATATCATTACCCAAATAACCTTTCATGTATTTATTTCCATAAGCCACGGCACTTTGGTGTTCCATGCCTAAATAAGGAGTTTCCACCAATTTGAACCCGTCTTCAATAAACGGATAGGCTCCAAATTTCTCTTGAAAACAATTCATCATTGGTTTTACTTCCTCAAAATGTTTACGAGCTTTTATTTCGTTTTTACGCAAAACATAATAGTCTAAATCCAATCCGTTCAATTCATCGTGAATGTGCACATAATCGGCAATGTTAATGACAATGTTATAATTGTTAATCGGACTTTTCACTTCCCAATCCCAACGCGTGTAACCGTCTTTTAATTCTTCCTTTCCTAAAAAACGACCATTGGAAACATTCATCAAACCATTTGGAACAGCCACGCGAACCGAAGCTCCACGATCAGGTTCATCCGTTTGATGGTCTTTTACCGGATACCACAAACTGGCACCTGTTCCTTGTACGGCAACACCAATAAAATCTTTTCCATTGCCGTCTTTTTTCCATACAAAACCGCCATCCCAAGGAGCATTCTTAGCAACCAAAGGCTTTCCTGAATAATAAAATCGAATTTTTTGTTCGGAATTTAGTGGTAAATCAGCAGGGAAATCGATAAAAACCGCATCCAATTCGCGGTTGTAAGTTAGTTTTTTTCCCTCGTGAAGGATACTGTCAACCTTCATATTTTCAAATAAATCCAATTGAATTGTTGTGGTTTTTTCAATAAATTTGAACGTAATATCATTATAACCTACAACGGTGCGGTAATCCGGATTGATAGTAATGTTCAAATCATACCGTTGCACATCAAAAGCTGTACGTTCCGGACGCAGACCTCCTTGCAAAGTATCACGACGGGTAAAATTTTGTGCTTGACTAATCCATGTTAAAAACAGAAATAAAGAGGTAATTCGAATCATTTTTTAAATATATTAACAACACAATATTACTTTATTTTTTAATAAGTGGATAAATTTTATGATTTTGTTTACTATTTTTTGTTGTTAATAATTCAATCTCAATTTCCGAATTAGCGGTATTTTTAAATAAAAAAATCCTTCCAATTACAATATAGATACAATCTATTAAAAAAATATTTTCAATAGAGAATAATGTAGTAATTTGGTTCTGTTGAAAAATGGTCAATAGTTATATTAAATGCATAACAAAATAGTTATTTTAATACAACTAAATTGTATTGGTGTTTTCAAAATCATCAAATTTTCATATATTTAATACACTTTTCAACATACCGATTTTTAATTGCAAACAAATTAATAACCAAAAATAATTTTACATTATGAACAATTCATCAGAAGGTCAATGCCCACACCATCATCAAGCTATGGGCAATGAAGCTACTCCCTCACATTCTTCATCGGGAAAATGTCCCGTGATGCACGGAGCCAATTCCAACACTAATCAATCAGTGATGGAGTGGTGGCCTAAATCACTCAACTTAGACATTTTACACCAACACGATACCAAAACCAATCCGTTGGGAAATGACTTTAATTATGCTGAGGAATTCAAAAAACTAGATTTAGAAGCTCTTAAAACCGACCTGAAAAATCTCATGACCGACAGCCAAGATTGGTGGCCGGCCGATTGGGGGCATTATGGCGGATTAATGATTCGTTTGGCTTGGCATGCAGCCGGGACTTACAGAATTGCAGACGGTAGAGGGGGTTCTAACACCGGAAATCAGCGATTTGCACCTTTAAACAGTTGGCCGGATAATGGTAACTTAGACAAAGCTCGTCGTCTGTTGTGGCCAATCAAGAAAAAGTATGGAAATAAAATTTCATGGGCCGATTTGATGATTTTAGCCGGAAACATGGCGTATGAATCGATGGGCTTTAAAACATTTGGTTTTGCCGGAGGTCGTGAAGACATTTGGCATCCTGAAAAAGATATTTATTGGGGTTCTGAAAAAGAATGGCTTGCTCCATCAGGAAGCGAAGGAACCCGTTATTCCGGTGAACGTGACTTAGAAAATCCTTTGGCAGCGGTAATGATGGGATTGATTTATGTGAATCCGGAAGGAGTTGACGGTAATCCTGACCCGCTTAAAACGGCTCACGATATGCGTGTAACATTTGAGCGTATGGCCATGAACGACGAAGAAACTGTTGCTTTAACTGCCGGTGGTCACACTGTGGGTAAAGCACACGGAAATGATGATGCTTCTTTGTTGGGAGAAAGTCCGGAAGGTGGAGAAATCCACGATCAAGGTTTTGGATGGATGAACCCAACCGGAAAAGGAAATGGAGCAGATACGGTTACCTCAGGAATTGAAGGAGCATGGACAACTCACCCAACAGTGTTTGATGATGGCTATTTTGACTTATTGTTTAAATACGATTGGCAATTGACTAAAAGTCCGGCAGGAGCATGGCAGTATGAACCGGTAAATATTGCCGAAGAAGATATGCCTGTAGATGCTCACAATCCGTCTGTACGCAGAAATCCTATGATGACTGATGCCGATATGGCTTTGAAAATGGATCCTGCTTACCGCAAAATATCAGAGCGGTTCCAACAAGATCCTGCGTATTTCCGTGATGTGTTTGCGAGAGCTTGGTTTAAATTAACACACAGGGATTTAGGTCCAAAATCACGGTACTTGGGGGCAGATGTTCCGGCTGAAGATTTAATCTGGCAAGATCCTGTTCCTACTGTAGACTACACATTATCTGCTGCTGAAATAGAAGAATTGAAAACTAAATTGTTGAACTCCGGTTTAACTAGAACCGATTTAATCAATACGGCTTGGGATAGTGCAAGAACTTTCCGTAGCTCTGACTTTAGAGGAGGAGCTAATGGAGCCCGCATTCGCCTTGCTCCACAAAAAGATTGGCAAGGAAATGAGCCGGGCCGTTTACAAAAAGTATTGAACAGACTTACAGAAATTCAAGATGGTTTAGCTAAAAAAGTTAGTATTGCTGATTTAATCGTTTTAGGTGGTACGGCTGCGGTTGAGCAAGCTGTTCGTGAGGGTGGTTTTAACATCACTGTGCCATTTACGTCCGGTCGGGGTGATGCAACACAAGAAATGACTGATGTTGCTTCTTTTGCTGATTTAGAGCCGTTGCACGATGCTTTCCGCAATTTCTTGAAAAAAGATTATGTTGTGTCTCCGGAAGAAATGATGTTAGACAAAGCTCAATTGATGGGATTAACCGCACCCGAAATGACTGTTCTTTTAGGAGGAATGCGAGTGTTGGGCACTACTTATGCGGGAGCAAAACACGGTGTATTTACGCATAACGAAGGGGTGCTTTCGAACGATTTCTTTGTGAATTTAACCGATATGAACTACAGTTGGAAACCGGTTGGAGAAAACCTTTATAATATCGTGGACCGTAAAACAGGGGTAACCAAGTGGACGGCAACGCGTGTAGACTTAGTATTTGGTTCTAATTCTATTTTAAGAGCGTATGCGGAAGTGTATGCCCAGGATGATAACAAAGAAAAGTTTGCTCATGACTTTGTGAATGCTTGGGTGAAAGTAATGAACGCAGATCGTTTTGATGTGAAATAATTCCACTAACTATAATTTACCCTTAAAAGCAACTCGGAAACGGGTTGCTTTTTTTTTGGGTGTTGTCGGTTGTCGGTTTTTGGTTGTCTGAACTCAGTTTTCCGACAATCTAAAAATAATAAAAAGATTTCCTAAATTTGTATCTTTCCTTAATAAAGCTTAATTTCTTAATGGTTTAAGGATTAATGCAAATAAATCTTCGTGTTCTTTTGTGCCTTCTTTGTGCTCCTTGTGGTTACAACTCTATTGCTTTTTAAACCAAAAAATCATCACTACAATAACCCAAAAGGGTAGTGTTGACAATAAGATTGTCCACTTTAAGCTCAACAATCCTACTATTGTCATCATTCCAAAAAGAATACTCATACATGCAATTCCAATGTACGTTAACTTTTTGTTGGGAGTGGATTGAAATAACGTAATAAAAATGAGCATTTGTCCCAAAAGCGGTAACAAAATAAAAGGATGTACTATGGCAAGCGGATTAGAGAATAACTTAGCTATTACTTCCCATTCTGCTTCAAATAAAAAGGAATGATTGTTTTTTCCCCATTCTAAGTAACCAAAAAAAGAAGTAATGAAAAGTAGAAAATTTAATTGTTTTTTTGATATTCAAATGAATACTATTGAATAGTACATCTATTAAAAACAAATAGTATTATCACTGTTAAACCTATTCAATTTTATATTAAAATACTTTTTGAAAACAAACACTATTTTCCATCCCGGCATATTGTCCGTAGTTGGGAATAATTGTGTAGCTGTTTTTTTTATAAAGCCCGATAGCTTCCGGTTGATTGACACCGGTTTCTAATATACACTTGGAATAGCCTAATTCCTTAGCCCAACTTTCTAATGATTGTACTATCAAAGAAGCTATACCTTGACCTCTTTTGTCTAATGGCACATACATTCGTTTGATTTCCATTGTATCGGCGTTGTATTCTTTCAAAGCTCCACAACCAACGGCTTTATCCTCTTCATACACAAGGATAACATGTTTAATTGCTGTAATTTTATTGAATTGATCATAAAAGGCATGTTCGTCACCATCTCTAATGGCCAATTCTTTATCCAGTTCAACGACTAATTGTTGAAAGGCTTTGTTTTCTGAATTTGTTTTGATGATGGAATACATATTTTTCCTTTTGTATTGGAAAACGGATAATTGACTAATAATTATTTGTCAAATATAAACTACTTTTTTTTAAGCTTAAAAAGTAAGTTCAATTATTTAATGACTTCTTCTTTGTAACCAAATCAATTATTATTTTCTTACATTAAATTGCACTAAAAATCCTTACAGCAAACTAAAATAAAATAGTACTTTTGAATGCGAAATTCAATTGTTTGATTGCTGATTTACTTCGGATATAATCAACTAACTATCCTTTTTTAATTTTATTCTTAAATTTCAAAAAGTGTAACATAATAAAAAATCAGAAGTCTATCTATCAAATCAACTTTATTTACATGAAAAACGTTTTATTTATCGGTTTACTGTTTCTTTTTCACATTTCGTTTGCTCAAGAGGAAACCAAGAAAGACAGTATTTTAACTACTGAATTGAAAGAAGTTGTCGTTCAATCTAAAAAGAAAAGTATAGAACAAAAAGCTGATCGAACCATCTTTAATTTTTCTGAACAAAGTCATTTAAATTCCGGTTCGGTAATGGAAGGATTAAAAAAGCTTCCCGGTTTAATTGTTTCCGATGTGGCAGGCATGATGTATCAAGGAAAACAATTGGAAGTATTTATGGATACCCGACCTTTAAATATTTTTTCCAATGAACTTACTTCGTATTTAGAGAGTCTTCCGGCTAATTCGATTGAAAAAGTGGAAATTATCACTCAACCCGGTGCCGAATTTCCGGCTACTTCCGGTGGGGCCATTATCAATATTGTTACTTCTAAAAACGCAAAAAAATACCTTTCCGCTACGTATTCAAACGGATATAGTTATACAAAATACACAAAATCAAGGCATCGTTTTAATAACAGTGTGTTGTTAAACGCCCGAAATAAATGGTTTGGCTGGCAAATTCAATTAGGTCAAAACTTCAATCAAGGCTATCAACGCACTAATTTTAGAAATGAAAGTTTTGTTTTATCGCAAAATACAACCGATAGAGAAAATCGCTTCTACTTCTTTAAAACCGGTTTAAAATTCGATTTAAAAAAAGACCGTTTATTGGTCAACTATGACTTTACCACCTCTAACAACAATGCCTTAATTGATGCTAATGGTTTTGGCTTTGCAACCAGTGATGCCAGTAAAAACAAACTCAATCGAAATGACGTTGCTTTAAATTATCAAAAGCGATTTGACGATGCAACCAAAAAGTTAGACTTTCGTTTCAACATCAATTCGGTAGATAATCAATTTGATTTAACCAACAGAAGTGTTGGAAATTCAGTTTTAGACAATGGTTTTGACCAGTTGTTCTATCAATTCAGAACCGATTATTCACAAGAGTTTTCGTTTTTAGAAAAGACCAAGTTTTCAACGGGTGTGTTGGCTGATCAATTAGAATTTGAAGCACAAAATGAAGGAAGTACCAATTTGGATTATCAACGTACGACTTTTGCAGCCTACACTGAATTTCAATCGACGTATAAAAAATTTGATTTTGTAGTAGGCGGAAGGTTAGAATCATATAGCATAGACGGAACAACCGATACCGATGATTTGATTCCGTTTAAGCAAACACGCTTTTTTCCGAATGCGAGTATTCAATACAACATCATTCCGCAAGTATTTTTTAATGCGAATTATAATAAAAAAATCAGTTTACCCAATACGGCATCTCTCAATCCTAACAATACCAATTATCAAAATCCAAACGTGACGTTTTTTGGCGACCCGAATTTAGAGCCGACTATTTTTGATAATTATGAAGTAAAAATCAGTGCTTTTGAATATTTTTATGTGAGTTATTCTCGCAGTGATGCCAACAACCAGGTAATGAATCGCATTATTACAGATGGCGATGGTGCGGCTAGTATTTCAGAAAATATTCCGCAAGTAACCATTCATAATTTTAATTTTGGGTTACCGATTCCGTACATGTTGTTTACCAAAGGCTTGACCGAAACGTTGAAATTTGATTTTAATCCCGATGAAATCAACTTTTTATACCTGTATGTGGGTCATCAAAAGCACATTTTACCGGATGTAACCAATAAAGGTTTGTGGTTTTTTAATGCCATGTCGCAAATTGTTTTGCCCGGTAAAATTACGTTTACGGCAAATTATAACACTTCTTCTACCGGTGGAAACTATTTCTATTATGAGAACCGTGTGCCTTTTGGTCAACAATTTGATGTAACATTTGCTA
Source organism: Flavobacterium sp. (assembly GCF_044339515.1). Taxonomy (GTDB): domain Bacteria; phylum Bacteroidota; class Bacteroidia; order Flavobacteriales; family Flavobacteriaceae; genus Flavobacterium. Next base: position 4,115 of record NZ_JBIIVK010000056.1, on the reverse strand, counting down.
AGAAATTTTTAGATAATAATTTAGCTATTTCGTTGTATTGCAACGATGTTTTCAATACCAACGAACAGGGATTTAATGCCTTGGGAACCAATTTAGTTTATGATAGTAAAAACGATACCCGTCGGGTAGGCATCACCTTAAACTATAAAATTCCAACGAAAAATAAACTTGCGAAAGAGGAAAGCAATATCTTGAACAATGATAAAAAAGAAGAAAATTCGATTGTGAATTAAGCGTTTTTTGCTATCATCAAAATGAAATACACTTTTTTTTAAAACCAAATGAAATTATTTTGAGTGTGAAGTCAGAGGCATTCGCAGGCATGTGCTATCAAAGAAGACTTAGGGTAGCTGGGGAGTAATTTGCTGCGAAGTCACAGACATTCGCAGAGCACGTGCAATCAAAGAAGACTTAGGTGAGCGGGGGGATTTAAAATAAATAGTATTGAAAGAATGCAGAAAATTAAACAACCAAAAAACAATAAAACTATTTTAGATTTACTTAATTTGATTTCTATTTGTTGATTTTCACTCATAAAAACGGGATATATATTTATTCCAAATCTACACAACTTTTTCAATTGCTCACAAAAATTAATAGCTGTATTTTGGATTGAAAAATGGTATTCGAAAATAATTTTCAATCAAATAAAACTTAGTAATGATAGCGTTTTTTTTATTTTAATATTGACGTCCTGTCTTACTCGGGTCTTTTAGGTCAATCCAATAAATATGAATTGGTTCTTCTTCGTCTTGTCGACCGTTTTTGTTACTGTCAAGTTTTGCAAATACAAACATAAAGTCATTGTCTGAGTCATATTCTGACTTGAAAACAGAATAATTTTCTGGAATAAGTGCTTTTTGTTTCTCACCGTTAATGTCGAACAAGTAAAGTCGTCTAAGGTCTTTTAGATTAATAAATCCGTCTTTGTTTGTGTCGTCATTGTAAACAGAAACCATAAAGTAATCTCTGAAGATTGGTTTAAAGTTTAGTGTATCTTTAGTAAATGTGGGATAGTAAAGTGTTTTAACTAATACTGGTTTTTCAAAGAAGTTTTTTTGATTATTTTCTCTAATGTCATAATGTGAAATATTCACCAAATTATACCCGTAAACTGCTTGAAGTCCCGGCATAAGATTGTTATTCCAATTATTCCCTTTATTTTCTATGTTTTCTTCGATCTCTTCGTATCTGTAATGAAAATTGTTTGAACCAATGAAAGTCGAATTGTCGTCTTTGTTCACATTTACTTTATAAATAGTTGTCAACCGAACATTTGGAACACCTGTTAACAAAACGCTACTAGGTCGTGTGTCAATTTTCAAAGAATCACTGTTTAGTCCGTTGGATTGGTCGTTCTCGGAATTGTCTGAACTTGAACCTACCTGAAAACCTTTTTCATCAAGTTTACTGTTTGAACAACTTGTCATTAAGTAAACAAGTGTCAATATAAAAATGGTCTGTAAATATTTCATATTATCTGTTTTTTTAAAATGCTATATAACTGTCAAGTTCCCAAATCTACACAACTTTTTCGATTGCTCACAAAAATTAAAAGCTGTATACCGGATTGAAAAACGCTTTTCACAGAGCACGTGCTATCAAAGATGACTTAGGGGAGCGGGAGTAAAAGTTATTTCCCAATTAATTTCAAATATCTTTTATTGTAATAGAAAATCGTTATTGCAGATATTACTCCAAATACTGATAAAATAAATAAAATAGATAAAAAAATACTCAGTATCCAATTCAATATTCCCCAATCTTTCATTTTAAAATATACTGAATTTAATTTTTGGCTTTTAGTTCCATCTGATTCATAATATTCTACGAGAAAATTATTTGTTTTTTTATTAAATAATAATGTAAAACCTGAAGATTCTTTTGCAACTTTCTCTTCTAAATTATGAAAGTTTGAAATGGAATACATTGTTTCAAAACTTAATTCTTCATTGGTCACTGCATTGTAAGCCTTTAAGTCAAAAAGATCAATTTTATTATATTCATATGCAATAAAAAGCGGAATGAACGCTATTAAAATAGAAGCAGTTAATAAACTTAATCCGGATTTTAAAGTTTCAATATTAAACCTTTCAATTTTTGGTACGTTTGGAATCCTGTGATGGAACTCAATTTGTTTACTTATATTATGTTTTTCGATATCATCATTTATTTCTATAATTCCTTCATATTCAACAAACTCTTTAGTTTTAAAAAGATCAAATTTTAATGAAACATTATTTTCATTTAAGACATTGTTTAAAATCATTCCTTTTGAATTTGAAACTATCTTATAATCTAACCACTTCCAATTGTCTGGAATTGTAATATCAACGTAATTTTTTTCATCTGATATATCTTTTTTACCTTGACAAACTAAAAATCCACTAATAAAATATATATTTTTTTGAACTTCAATTCCTTTGTATTTTATTGAAAGGTCATCGAAATTTTTTAGTAAATCATCCTTTAAGTTAATTAGATGTTTTTCTAAATGAACTATTTTTGTTTGATTAATTTTAAAAAGAGTAATTAAACTAGGGATCCCAAGTATAAGAGTAATAATAATTGATATGATACCTTCTGTGCTCATTAATAAGTGAATTTTTCATATCAAATATATAAAACTTTTTTTAACATTTCTAAAACAAATAAAGCATTTCCTTACAAACCCCTAAAACCCAACGCTCATAAAATTAAAAGCTGTATTTCTGATTAAAAAACGCTTTTCGCAGAGCACGTGCTATCGAAGAAGACTAAGGAGAGCTGGGGTGGGCATATTTTTCTATCTAAATCCAATATTTTCGTGAAACATTTTAATTACTTTTCCATTTTCAGAAATCAAAACACCTTTTCCGAATCTTATTCCGTTTCGAATTTCATTGAATTTTTCGTTTTTATATTTAAATCCAATAATCCAACCGTTTTCAGTGTTTTTTGAATATACAGCTTTTGAATTCAAAAGATTGTGTCTTAATTTAGCTATTTCTTCAGATGTTTGATATTGGTCAAGAATTTCAGAATCAATTTTTGTCTTTTTCAAGTCAATTATTTTATCAGAGTAACCTTGTTCAATTACATAATTTTCCGCTATTCTAATTGCTTGATTTTTTGACAAACTTTGAATAGAAGTATTGCTTGTTAAAATCAATAAGATAAAAATCAGTTCAATTCTTATTTTGTTCATCTCAAATCTATGTTAACTATAAATACACTCAAATCTAAAAAACTTTTTCAACTTTTCACAAAAATCAAAAGCCATATTTCTGATTAAAAATGCTATTTGCAGAGTAGCTGCCATAAAATAGACATCTATAGAGATTTAAGTTAACGTTCTAATTAATATAAGGTAATCTCCAAACAGCAGTTGCAGTGTCAGCTAGTCTTCCTTGTCGTCTTTCAAGAGTATTTGTTGTCCATTCTGAAGCTGTAATATCTTTTGTCATTTTATACTGACTTGTATGATAAATATCTTTTTTTTCATCAAAAGATTTTGTTCCACACAAGCGGTTTTTATCATCTTCTAGAATTGTATAATTACCTAATCTGTAAATGAATGATTCTTGTATGGATAATGGAAAATTATTTTCCCATTCAACACCTGAATTTTCGGGTAGAATATGTTCTATTGTTGCAGGACTATCCTCATAATCTGTATCTGTTCCACTTAATTGATTTTCAATTTCAAATAATATATATCTGACTAGTTTTTTTCCTCTTTTGGTGCTAATTATAGAGGTAGAAAATGCATTTTTAAAGTCTTTATCTGATGTATACAATTGTCTTACTTCTTGTGCGACATTACTAGCAGTAGTTATTTGACCTGTACTAATTTTTACGGCAGCTATATTATAAATATTCTCTTTTAAATTAGTATGAAGTCCACCAATAATTGTATAACGAAACGTAATCACACTAATAATTCGTAATACTTTAGTAAATTCTTCAGTAGATAAATTGTTATATGCAGCTAGTAGTAATGGAAGAGCCCCGCTATCCGAAGTTTGTAAGATTCTATGCGAAGGTCTTCCATATCCAAAGTTAGCAGATGCTCTGCGAATGTCTGTGACTTCGCAGCAAATATACAATTCCAATTTTTATTATATTTGATTAAA
>NZ_JBIIVK010000087.1:0-4512 GCF_044339515.1 Flavobacterium sp. | reverse complement strand
AAAAGTAATTTTAGGTGAAAAATCGGGGTGGTCAATTTGAACCGAAATTGGGTGGTCACTTTCAACCGAAATCAGGTGGTCACTTTAAATCGGAATTGGGTGGTCAATTTGACCGGAATTTGCAAATAAGAAACAATTCAGTTTAAGGAAGAAAGTTCTACTCCGAAACAAAAAAAATAAAATAAAAAAAAAGGTAGCAAAGTTAAGTTCCGGGTTTACAAAAAAGCAAGTTCAAGCCCTGCGGGTTTTTTAAAAAATCTCCACCACCCATACCTCTCCGAATCACGCTTTTTCTAACTCTTCTTTTCATAAGACGTTTAGGGGTGGTAGTATTTTTTAAAAAAAACTTGCTTTTTTGAAACCCTTCACTTGACGAGAGTGCTTTCTTTTTTTTTCTTTTTTTTCTTTTGAAAAAATTTTATGGGAAAAGTGTGTCTTGTTAGTAATTCTTTAAACGCCACGATATGATTAATTTTAAGATGAAACACCACCGAAACGAAACTGTTTACTCAGTCCCTCATTTTTTCATTCTCAACAAAGGAATGAACACAGGTAAACCTTTGAATGTGCCTTGTCCGAATTGCTTTGTAATTCTTTTCTATTGCTCCGAAGATTGCGAAAACATGAAACAAATTCTTTCATCCCTCTGGAGGGTTAAATTTTGGCATCAATTCCTCATAGGTTCTGTGATACCTTACATCAGAATCCATGATTTTTCTAAAAACCTGATGATTAAATCCAATGAAATGATGCAAGATTTTGAGCAGCACAAAAAAGATGTTGCAACACTTAAACTTTTGGAGCAAAAAGAAGACCAATTCCACCAAAACATCAACCTCATAAACGATTTAAGACGGGTTATTTTGTATAGATATTGTAAAAGATCATGAGCATAGAAATATGCTCATTTTCTTTTTTTATATTTGTTAAAACAATTGATTTTTATGATTAAAGAATAATTAGAAAAAATTTCAACTGACCTTAGTAGATTCAATCAAACTTTATCCAAAACATCTATTTTGATTGATAAGCCCTGGGCACTAGTTGACGACAATAATGAAATTCAAAAACTAATATTCAAAAAAAACAACGATTTAATTCTATCCAAAAACGGCAAAGCTGAAGTAGGAAAATGGGAGTACTTCCCGGAAGCTAAATCATTATTAATCGACAGAGGTACAGATAAAATTTTCTGTAATGAAATATTTATTGATAATGGAGTAATCATATTAAAACTAGATGGTACAAAAAATGATTTTTTCGCCTTAGCAAACGAAAATATAGTTTCTGACTTAGATGTTGTTACTTACCTAAACAATCTTGTTGAAAGAAATTTTGCACCTTCAGAAAAAAGGACTTATTTATTAGAAAACGATAAAAAATTAGAAGTTCATTCTAAAAAACATATTGATTTTTTAGAGAACAAAGATACAAAGGTCACCTTTGAAAATAAAAATGTAAATGATGGTTTTTATAAACTTAAGAATACGCGTTTAACTCTTGTGGTCAAAAATAGTTTAATAACAACAACATTATCAGAATATGATTATTTATTAGATGATAATAGAAAATTGAAAATTCTACAGAAAAATCAATTTGATGTTTCAATAAATGATTATGTATTAATAGATAGTAAACTTGTTGAGGATGATTTATTTTTTCTTCATAAAAACAAAAAGATTAAAACCAGAAATGGTTTAATTGAAAAAATTTGGTTTAGACCTAATATTTTAGGTTTTACTTTTGGAGATTTACGCGAAGTTAAATAGAATATGATTTACATTAATTTGCAATGTAAGTGCAATACAAGTCCAATATAAGTCCACATTATTGGTAAATCGAAGCAAAAAATAAACCCTCACACAATTGCGAGGGTTTTATTTTGCAAACTGCAAACTTTGCAAGACTGCAAACTGATGGTATTTTTAGAATATATCTTGTATTTTCATTGCATTTCCTTGTTTGAAAATAAAGTATTCTGTGCCAACTTGTTGATAAAACTCAATTCCCACAGAACCTAAAACAGCAACAGTTGTTGGGATTGATGGCGAACCGGCTAAGGTTGCAGTTAAGTTTATCGGGGCAGTTGTAGTATTTACCGGAATGTAAGCTGAAAACTCAATTTGTGAAGCTTCATTTAAATTTGGATCTGATGGCTCATAAGCTCCAGTAGTTGAGTTGTAAACAAAATCTGAAACTAAAGAAATAGCATTGATTAATCGAAAGTGCGTCGCTCCCGATGGAATATTAATACTGTTTAAGGGATTGAAAGCAGCAACAGTTAACTCAGTTTCATTTCTATCAACATTTGCCGTCAAAGCGAAAGGAGCTGCAAAAATACCATTAAAAGATAGGTTGCGATTAAAATCTAATCCTTTCAAATATTGAGGTTGTTGCGAAACTAAAACAGCTCTTTGACCTCTAGCTTCAGAACCATCTTCAATATTAATCTTTTTCATAATTCCGGTTAATCTTCCTGCAAGTCTGCTATCAGACATCTGACGCATTAAAGAAGACAAACCAATTCTGACAGATTTACCTGCCATTGCACATGCGGCAAATTCCGACATGTTTTCTCGTGTTCGCACAAAACCAGGTGCAGTTTTAATTTGTTCAGCAGTTGGTCCACCAACTAACCCGGCATAAAATCCTTTATTGCCTTTGATTTTGAAGTGTCGCACTTCGCCTAAAGTACCTGTGTACTTAATGTGTCCTCTTTGTTTAGCCATAGCTATTTATTTTTTAAATTAATACTAAAATTTTATCTAAATTTACACCGTAAATACTTGATATACAATAGATTAATTTGATAAATGCAATGCATATGAACGCAATTACAACAAACACTAAAAATATTCTTCTGGAAGTGGTAAAATTTGTAGATGGAGATGGATTAATTGGTAAAGAATTATATTCTAAAAATGAATATGAAATCCGATTATATGGAATTGATGCACCGGAAATAAAAAACTGTCCAAAAATTTTAAAAGACGAACGAGAACTTCAAATGCCAGCTGCACTTTTAATGAAGTTAGGCTATTTATCTTTTGATTATTTCAGAAGCTTGTTATCTATTGGGGATAAAATTAAACTAATTCAAGAATCAAATAATTTACAAGATAAGTATGGGAGATTATTGGGCTATGTAGTTTTAGAAAATGGTCTAGTTCTAAACGAAATAATGATCAAAGAAGGCTATGCAAAGCCGTATAATGAAGTATTTTGTGAAATGCTTCCATTGTATCAGGAATGGAGTTTGCAGGCTAAAATCAATTCAAAAGGCCTTTATTGTTTAGTAAATAATTTTTAAATACACATAGAAAGAACGTGGGCTAAATATGGACTAATATATAAAATAAAAAACCGTAACTATCTAATTTATTGATACTTACGGTTTATAAAAGTGGAGAAGATGGGGCTCGAACCCACGACCTTTTGGCTGCCAGCCAAACGCTCTAGCCAACTGAGCTACATCCCCAAAACAATGGCAAATTTAAGTAAATTTATTTTATTTCATCTCTTTTCTGTTTTAATTTTTCAGAGGATTCAATTCTACCTAAAATTTGTAAATTTGTTCTGGTTCTTTTAATTTATAAGTAAATGAAAAACTTCCTTTTACTCGTTCAATCGGTTGATATTGAAGATAAACTTAAAAATGCTCCAGACGACTCATATCAAATAGGTCTGATTATCGGTTCATTTGTCCCCTTCGTAATGTTAGTAGGAATTGCCTATTGGATGTATTATGCGGCAAAAAAAAGAGAAAATAAATCCTAGCATTACTTATCTTTGTACCGAAATAAATGTGAAATGGCAAAAATCAGGATTACCAAACAATTTAGTTTTGAAACCGGACATGCTTTATACGGTTATGATGGAAAATGTAAAAATGTACACGGGCACAGTTATAAACTATCAGTTACAGTAATTGGAACTCCAATTGCGGATACTTCCAACGTAAAGTTTGGAATGGTCATCGATTTTGGTGATTTGAAAAAAATTGTAAAAGAAGAAATTGTTGACTTATTTGATCATGCCACTGTTTTTAATCAAAACACGCCACACATTGAATTAGCTAATGAATTAAAAAACAGAGGACATCATGTCATTTTAGTAGATTATCAACCAACCAGTGAAAATATGGTCATTGATTTTGCGAAGAAAATTAAAAATAGGCTACCCAATTCCATTGAATTACATTCCTTAAAATTACAAGAAACGGAGACATCCTTTGCAGAATGGTATGCGTCTGACAATAAATAAAGTTTAACCAAAAAAACCCCGAACAATGTTCGGGGTTTCTGTTTTCTATTTTTTATATCTTATTTCTTTACAATCAAGAACTCACTTCGTCTGTTTTCAGCGTGTTGTTCTTCGCTGCAGGCTTCTTTACAATCTACTTTTGGTTCGGTTTCACCCATTCCTTTTCCGGAGATTTGCTCTTTGGAGATACCTTTAGACAAGATGTATTGAACGGTTGATTTTGCTCTTGCATCAGATAATCTCAAGTTG
>NZ_JBIIVK010000055.1:0-21333 GCF_044339515.1 Flavobacterium sp. | reverse complement strand
CAAAAAATAGCGTGCAAACACAAATGGTTTAAACACGCTATAGAGACTAGTTCAGAGACTGTCTTGAAAAACAAAACTAATAAAAATTTAGATTTTATTTTGGAAATCAACACAGAATCTATCGGGACTTGGGGCGGCTCAGAAAAAACAGTTTTGGCAAACAAGCTTGGAATGGAAAGCGGGAAATAGCTCGTAGAAATTTAAATAATAGTCGATTTATCAACCCATTTAAAGTTTCCTTTTTCAGTTGCATCAAGTAGGTCGATGTTTAATTTTGTTGAAAGCATTTCGCCGAATTTCATTGCTAGTTCTTTTTTTTCAAAATCATACATTTTATAAAAGCGGTTGCCTTTATACCATAAATTTGTTTGAAAATTTTGTTTACTGTCATGAAAAATGGAAATATATTCGAATTGAAGAGCTTTCGTTTTCTTTGTTTTGTAAAACGGGCCTACTTTGTAAATGCTAGTGATTATTTGTGAATGGATGTCGATTTCAATGTCTTTTGTTATGGAAAAAAATAGTGCGTTTGCTAGACATGGCATTCCATAATAGAGGAAGTTAAATAGCTTTTGAATGGTTGATGAGCCGTTAAAATTGATTATAATCGTATAAAAAAAATCAAGTAAAATGTAGATTGTTACGCTGTAAAAGATGGCTGCGAGTACGAGTTCGTACCAAGCTCTTGTGCCGGAGTAAATTTTGACAGAATCATTTTTTTGCATGAATCAAATATAAAAAAAAGTCACACATTGCTGCATGACTTTTATATATATTGTATCGAAAAAACTTAGTCGGCTAACACGATAACTTTATTATCTTTCATTTCGATTGTTCCCGAAGCAATTTCTAACGTATAGGTCTGGTCATTTACTTTGGCAAACTTTCCGGCTACCTCTTTGTTTATTTTGAAACTTGGAGCTACAATTTTTACAGTTCCTTGCTTTAAAATAGAAACGATAGGTGCGTGATTATTTAAAATTTGAAATGAACCATCAACTCCTGGTAGGGTGATTGAGGTGATTTCTCCTTGAAATAAAGTGGCTTCCGGGGATACTATTTCTAAAATCATATTTTTTGAGTTAGAAGATGGGAGATGGAAGATGGAAGATGAAGAAAATTACTTCTAGCTTCCAGCTTCCAACTTCCAGCTTTATTATGCTTCTGCTAACATTTTTTGTCCGGCTTCGATGGCATCTTCGATAGTTCCTTTCAAGTTGAAAGCTGCTTCAGGAAGATGATCTAATTCTCCGTCCATAATCATGTTGAATCCTTTAATGGTATCTTTGATATCAACTAAAACTCCGGGAATACCTGTAAACTGCTCTGCCACGTGGAATGGCTGAGACAAGAAACGTTGCACACGACGAGCACGAGATACCGCTAATTTATCTTCTTCTGACAACTCTTCCATACCAAGGATGGCAATGATATCTTGTAATTGTTTGTACTTTTGAAGAATTTCTTTTACTCTTTGAGCACAATTGTAGTGATCATCCCCTAAGATAAGCGGTGTTAAGATACGTGACGTAGAATCCAACGGATCCACTGCCGGATAAATACCTAACTCAGCAATTTTACGTGACAATACGGTTGTTGCATCTAAGTGAGCGAAAGTAGTTGCAGGAGCCGGATCGGTTAAGTCATCCGCAGGAACGTAAACCGCTTGTACAGATGTAATCGAACCTTTTTTGGTTGATGTAATACGCTCTTGCATAGCACCCATCTCAGTTGCTAATGTTGGTTGGTAACCTACCGCAGATGGCATACGACCTAAAAGAGCCGATACCTCAGAACCTGCCTGTGTAAAACGGAAGATGTTGTCTACGAAGAAAAGTACGTCTTTCCCTTGATCAGAACCAGCTCCATCACGGAAATATTCAGCGATAGAAAGACCTGATAAAGCCACACGAGCACGAGCTCCAGGTGGTTCGTTCATCTGACCGAATACGAAAGTCGCTTTCGACTCTCTCATTCCTAATTTATCTACTTTGGATAAATCCCATCCTCCATTTTCCATAGAGTGCATAAATTCTTCACCATATTTTATAATTCCTGACTCTAACATCTCACGAAGTAAGTCATTCCCTTCACGAGTTCTTTCCCCTACTCCTGCGAATACGGAAAGACCACCGTGACCTTTAGCGATATTGTTAATTAACTCCTGAATCAATACTGTTTTACCTACACCGGCACCACCGAACAATCCAATTTTACCTCCTTTTGAATAAGGCTCAATCAAATCGATTACTTTAATTCCGGTAAATAAAACTTCTGTAGAAGTAGATAAATCTTCAAATTTTGGAGCCGGACGGTGAATGGAAACACCATTATCACCTGATTTTGGTAAATCACCTAAACCATCAATAGCATCACCTATTACATTGAAAAGTCTTCCGTAAACATCTGCACCAATTGGCATTTGGATTGGAGCTCCGGTTGCCACCACTTCTGTACCTCTGCTCAATCCATCAGTTGAATCCATCGAAATGGTTCTAACGGTATCTTCACCAATATGTGATTGCACTTCTAAAACTAATTTTGAACCATCTTTTTTATTGATTTCTAATGAATCATAAATCTTAGGTAATTCGGCATTTTTAGAATCGAATATAACGTCTACAACCGGTCCGATGATTTGGGAAACTTTTCCTACTACTTTTGACATTGCTTATGTATTTATTTAATAGCTGTTTATGTTTAATTAAAACACGTCTTTTTTCAGAGTGCAAAGATAATTTTTAAAAATATAAAATCAATAGTAAATCAATGTTTTTTTTAGGTTTTTTTGAAGTATTCGAAACATAGTCTGCTCAGAGGTATAAATAGTGTTGTAAAACAAAAAAACCACCTGGTTAGAGGTGGTTTTTGAAATATAATTTATAATTAGTTTGGTAAGAAAGATGGATAAGTAATCGGTTTATCTTGTGGCTTAAACTTACTAAACTTAGCACCATAGGTTCTTTCAATAGCTTCTAAAAATTGATTTGCAATATAAGCATTAGCTCGAGCAGTAATGTGAATACCATCCCAACTAAATACTCCGCCTTGACCAAAAGTTGCAGACATATGGTAATTATCAAATCGAATACCATTAGTACTCAACTCTCTCATTATTGAATTAATATCAACAAATGCTAAGCCTTTCAATTGAGCTGCTGATTCAATAGTATTATTAAAAGCCGTTGTAGCAGTATTAATTAATTCTATTTCAGTAGGTACTAAAACGTGTTGATCTTGAAGTGGATAAGAAACCCCAAATGCATTTAATGAAGGAACTGGAGAACCCGCAGGTTGGCCAATAACAGTACGAGTAGTTAATAAAACCAAATCGTCTTTAGTTGCGTGTCTAGCTTGTCCGTAAACAGCTCCTAAAAAGGGGGCTAAAGCTACTAACTGTGGATTTCCAGAAGAAGCTGCAATAGCTTGAATTTGAGAGCCTAAATTCGTTAAACCTTCATCTACGATTAAAAGTGGATTGTTAGTTGCGGCATCTAAAGGTTTTAAACGATCTGGTTGACCTAATGCAGTTAAAATTTGATCTAATGGCCCTATTAAACCTGCATTTAAAGCACTAGAAGTTGCAGCATCTAATGGAACCGGATTAAAAGGTACAGTTCTAAAAAAAGCAGCTGATGTAACACTAGGAATATTAGCTACCACACCTTTGCGATCATTTGAAGCTAAAGCATCAATAATTTGATTATAAACAGTATTAAACATCGTTGGGTCTGAAATGTCATTTGCTGCATAAGTTGCTGGGTTTGTATTACCTAATTGATTAACGCCGGTTCCCCCAGAGGTAGCATATCCTAAAACATCATTATTTCCAATCCAAAGACTAAAAAAAGTTGGATTTTGAGATAAAGCATCCGCTAAAACAGTTGTAGTGGGAGATGAACGAAATCTAACAAAATAAGGATTAGCTTGACCGGTTGCAAGCCCTGCAATATTACCATAATTTGGTGCAATTAAATGATACGATTTTGCTCCAGGAATACCCATGTTATTAAATGGGCCGGTTAATGGTATAGCAATTTCAGTAGTCGGTACTGAACCCGGAACAGCAATATTTAAAGGTACGGGAGCACCATTACTAAAAACCAATCTTGGCCCTTGAATTTGGATACCTCCAGCTAAAAGTCCGCCTACATTATCATTTGTAAATGGTGTCGTAAAAGCACCACCACCAACTTCTGCAAATTTTTCTGCCATAAGATTTGGGTAAGCATTAACTTGACCAGCTTTAAATAATGCATTGTCTGAAAAACCGGCTGTTAAAGAGTTTCCTAAAGCTACATATTTTGTAAAATCTGCTGAGCCTTTTGATAAAGGTTCTTCTGCGATAACCTCTTCTTTTACATCTTCACTACAAGCTATAAAGACAAATGAAGAAAGAAATAAATATTTTAAATTTTTATACATGACTTAATTAATTAAGGGTTAATTGAAATACCTAAGGTGTAAATTTGACCAATTCTACCGGCACCTATTACTTGTAAATAATCATTGCTACCAATATTTGAACCAGTTAATTTAATAACAGATTTCAAGCTTGGTATAGCATATTGTATTTGTGCATCTAGTACAAATGTAGATGGTATTGTGCCATCAGCAAAAGTAGATTCCCACTCATATTCTGACCACCAACGTCCGTTGATACCAAAGCCAAAATTTTTAAATAGTTTATCATTATTTATACCTAATTTTGCACGGTGTTCTGGCGTATTAAACATTGGTCTAAAAGCTGGGTCAACAGATTCATCATAATCAAAAGCTGCCCAGTTATAACTTGCAGATATTTCAAAATCTTTATATACTTTTCGAGATAAACCTAAACCTGCTCCATAAGAATTGATAACAGCAGAAGTATTAGTATATAAATCAAATGTTCTTCTGTCTCTCCTTCCTAAAGCTATTACAGCATCTTGAAATGCTGGACTTGTAATATCACTTTCCGCAACACCATAAAAAGGTACTACAACTCTTGCACCACTCATGAAATCATTATATATATTAAAATAACCATTGATGTCAATATCGAAACCATTAATTCGTGATTTATAACCCAACTCAAAAGCTTTAACTTGTTCTGGTTTTACTAAATTAGTTCCTTGAATAGATACTAAATCGTTTACATTTTGTGTTTGATCAAATCTTAAAACAGATTCTGCTGTAAAACCAGCACCATATGCATCAACTCCATTTAGTGTTAAACTATTTGCTCCAATAAATGTTGCACCAGCTTGACTTAATGGAAAAGCAGAATTACCAACACTGAATGTTTCAGAATATCTTTCTAAATTATTAGCAGCAGATCCTACCAATGCTCTAGGTCCAACATTTAAACCAATAAATAAATCTTGTGTTGTTGGGTTACGGAAACCTGTTTGAAAGGATGCTCTAAAGTTGTGGTTTTTGTTTTCTCCAGCTGAATAAACCAAAGATACACGAGGTGAAAACTGACCTTCGAATAATTCCGATTTATCATATCGTACAGAACCTGTAAACTTTAATCTGTCGTCCATGAATTTCTTTTGAACTTGTGTATATAAACCATATTCATCATAACGAATTGGACCATCAGTGTCTGTAAAAATTGTTCCTTCCGAATCTAAAACATATGAACGAAATGAACCTCCTACTTGTACATCTGCAAACGATATGTGTTCTTTTAAATTATAGTTCCAGTCACTATGCCAAATACGTGATTGATCCTTAAATAAAGCTCCATTAGTAACATCTGCACTTAATCTTACCTCTGCTAAAGCGTTTGCAAATTCAGGTGTTCCCGGTTGAAATTGGGGTAAACCTCCATTTAGCGGTGTTAAAGGTAAAGGGGTATTGTTAATATTATGTGTAGCAAAACCTCTTGCAAAAGTATCAGCTTGTGCTGCATTAAATCCTAAACCAATTTGAGATTGTAAGAAAGCAGTAGCATAATCAGTAAACCATTGAACATCAGTTTTAGCTCTCCTGTTAACATTGATAGCAGCAAATCGCATGTCGTAAGAATCTCCTGCATCTTCAGATGATAAATAACCTCTAATAAAGAAGTTTTTATTCTTAAATTCAAGTCTGGTTTGACTCATAAAAAAGTTTCTTAATGCATATCTACTACCTCCTTGATAAACAGTGTTACCTAAACCTATTTTGTATTGAGCAATAAATTCAGAATCTTTCCAATACTGATTAGACGAAGTTGCCCAAGGTCTTATGTGGATTGAACCGTCAAATTTAACATTATTGATTTGATTATCGTTCAAATCTTGTTCTCTATAACCATCTCTACTTATAGTTCCAATATTGCTCAGAAAATTTGAAACTTCATCTCCATAATAATTTAAACCATCATAATTTCTGTTATTTGCATGTCCAATTGTACCACCATTTACATCTCTATCATCGGCAGCAATCCATTCAGTAGCTCGCATATATGTAAAATTAGCTTTTGCAGCAAAATGTGGAGTAAATGCCCATGCAGCTCTAATACCAAAATCTAAAAATTCGTTTGTTCCGGCTTCTTCCTGATTGGTGATACCGCGTTTGACATAAGCATTAATCCCTTGAAATTCAAATGGGTTTTTACTATTCATGAATAAAATACCATTGAATGCATTTGCTCCATAAAGTGCAGATGAAGCACCAGGTAAAAGTTCTACACTTTGAACGTCTAAATCAGATAAACCAATAAGATTACCTAAAACAAAGTTCAATGCCGGCGAAGAGTTATCCATTCCATCAACTAATTGCATAAAACGTGTGTTGGCAATAGTTGCAAAACCCCTGGTATTTATGGATTTAAAGTTAAAACTTGACGTATTAAAATGAACTTCTTTCATGTTTTCTAAACCTTCATAAAAAGTTGGTGAGGTCGTGTTTTTAATTTCTTTCATTCCCATTCTTTCGATGGTAACTGGAGATTCAAAGATACGTTCTGGAGTTCTAGATGCCGAAATTACAATTTCGTCTAATCTAGTTTCTTCTTCAGCCAAAACTATATTTACTTTTTGGTTGTTTGTCTTGATTTCTTCTCTTTTGGTGGAGAAACCAATTGAAGAGATTTCAATTGTAAAGGGTGGCTTTTTTTGTGTTGTTAAGGTAAAATTTCCGTCAAAATCGGTTGTTGTACCTATATCTTCGCCAACAATTTTGATGTTAGCCCCCGGAATTGGCTGATTGGTATTATCAGCAACCTTTCCTGTTATTGTTGTTTGTGCAAAAGAAATGCTACAAAAAAACAATGTGAGAAGAATTAATTTCACTTTCATAAAGTTAGAGTTTTTGTTAGTTTACGTTACCAAAGTACAAATATTTTTGAAATTAATAAAAAAAGTGAATTAATTTATCACATTTATCATTTAAAATATTTCATTTTTAAACATTTCGCAACACAAATCATTGAATTATTTTTAAGAATTTGAAGAATTTAACACTATTTACTATGCGTTCATATAAATTTTTAAGCTTTAGTTAACAATTTAGCAACTTTACTGAAAAAATAAAAAAAGCGAACATAAAAATGTCCGCTTTGTAATATAATTGTTGAAATTAAATCTATTCTACCGTAACCGATTTGGCCAAATTTCTTGGTTGGTCTACATTACAACCTCTCATCACTGCAATGTGATAGGAAAGTAATTGTAATGGAATGGTTGTTAACAACGGTGATAATGCATCCGATGTTTCAGGAATCTCGATCACGTGGTCTGCTAATTCTTTCACTTGTGTATCACCTTTGGTTACAACCGCAATAATTTTTCCACTTCTGGATTTAATTTCTTGGATGTTGCTCACTACTTTATCATAGTGGCCCATTTTTGGTGCAATGACAACCACGGGCATCGATTCATCAATTAAGGCAATTGGTCCGTGTTTCATTTCTGCTGCAGGATATCCTTCGGCATGAATATAGGAAATCTCTTTTAGCTTTAATGCTCCTTCCAGTGCTACCGGGAAATTGTATCCTCTACCCAAATACAAACAGTTAGGTGAATCTTTATAAATCCCTGCAATTTCTTTCGCAATATCATTTGTTTCAAGAGCTTCAGCTACTTTTTCCGGTATCATCTCGAGTTCTAATAAATAACGATGATAATCAGAATTTGACATGGTTCCTTTTGCTTTTGCTAAACGTAAGGCAATAAGAGTTAAAACCGTAATTTGTGTTGTAAATGCTTTTGTGGATGCTACTCCAATTTCCGGCCCTGCGTGCGTGTAGGCACCGGCATCCGTTTCTCTTGAAATAGATGAACCTACCACATTACAAACACCAAAAACAAATGCCCCGTTTTCTTTGGCTAATTTAATTGCAGCCAAAGTATCTGCTGTTTCTCCTGATTGCGAAATTGCAACAACAATGTCCTTTTTGTTGATAATTGGGTTTCTGTATCTAAACTCAGAAGCGTATTCAACTTCTACCGGAATTCTTGCAAATTCTTCAAAAATATATTCTGCTACTAAACCCGCATGCCATGAAGTTCCACAAGCAACGATAATGATACGCTCGGCATTTAGAAATTTTTCCAGATTATCTTCTACCCCCGCCATTTGAATAATTCCTTTGTTTGAAAGTAATCTTCCGCGATAAGTATCTTTAATTACATTTGGTTGCTCATAGATTTCTTTCAACATGAAATGATCGTAGCCTCCTTTTTCAATTTGTTCTAAGTTCATTTTCAACTCTTGAACGTAAGGATCAACTAAAGTGTCGTCTTTAATTTTGCGTACTTTAATAGGTTTGTGCAAACGAACGATAGCCATTTCTTCATCTTCCAAATAAATAGCATTGGACGTATATTCAATAAATGGTGAAGCATCGGAAGCTACAAAAAATTCGCCATCTCCAATTCCGATAGCAAGAGGACTTCCTAATCTAGCTACAACAATTTCGTCCGGTTTATTTTTATCAAAAACAGCAATAGCGTAGGCTCCAACAACTTGGTTTAATGCTACTTGAACTGCTTTTCCTAGTTTTAAATTTTCATTTTTTTGAACATCTTCAATTAAATTAACTAAAACCTCGGTGTCTGTTTCAGAATGAAATACATATCCCCTTTTAATTAACTCTTTCTTTAAAGGCTCATAATTTTCAATAATTCCATTGTGGATTATTGCAATATTTCCAGAGTTTGACAAATGCGGATGTGAATTCACATCATTTGGTACTCCGTGTGTTGCCCAACGGGTATGACCCATCCCGATCGAACCGAAGAAATTATTGTCTTTTGCTGATACTTCTTCTAAGTCTGTTACTTTTCCTTTGGTTTTTGAAACCTTGAGGTCTTTGCCATCATGTAACATGATTCCGGCACTGTCATAACCTCTGTATTCTAAACGCTTAAGTCCTTTAATAACAATTGAATAAGCGTCGCGTTTTCCAATATATCCAACAATTCCACACATAGTTTTAAATATTTAGTCAGGTTTGGTGTAATAAATTTCTAATCGTAATCTTTGGTTCAAAGGTACAGAAGATTTGCTTCCGTACAACACTGTACCTAAAGGATTCATGATAGATGCAATAGGCACGTCATTTATACCGATTGCTGTATTATTTTTTAATTTATAGTTTCCTATATTTCCAATTGCTTCTGTAACAACCAAACCAAGTCTAACATTTGTAGAATCAGGGTTTTTTAACAAATTAGCAATGTGGTTTGTGATTCTGATTTTATAGGTTACTCCCTTTTCATCTTCTAGTTTTATAATCCCGTCATGAATCAACTTCCCGTATTTAGGTTTAGTAGTATTGGTTGTAAAATCGTTGAAATAGTCAACCAAAGGTCTTTTGTTGTTTAAATCATAAAGATAAATCCTATTGGGTTCAACATTGTTACCCATTGTATTTCGATCGATTCTAAAGGTCAAATTGGCTTCATTGATTAACCATCCATTAGCTCGATAGGCTTCTAATTCTGCCGATTGTCCATTTTCGTCACGACCAAACAAATCAATAACAGCCATAGAACCTGCCCCTCCATTTAGGTATAACCGTTCATCACCTTGTGTTGCATCAGCAGAAGCCAATGCATTAGAATAATCAGTGCTTCTTTCTTGACTTGTCAAACAAACTGTATTTCCTGTGAGTGAAAGTTCAAGTGTTTTATCCTCCCTCATATTGGTGGCTGGATCATCGTCGTCATCTTGCTCATATTTTATGGTGATTTTCCCACCACTAAAATTAATCATGGCTAGACTATTCCCATTGGGTTCTACTGATGAGGCTTCTACTTTAAAATACAACCCGCGAAAATAATCTCTAAATACGTTATTATTCACCAACTTATTTTGGTTATATCCTCCGATAATTTTCTTTTGAAAAAAATCTTTATTTAATTTCAAGTATATACCCGGTGCCGTTTTTGTTGTTGTTTCTTCCAGTTCTTCATCAACTGTAGTTACTGAAATTTCTGCCGGGTTGAAAAAGAATTGGTCGTTTTCTGCAACATTTATGGCATTGTTCAAACGTTCTCCGTGTGGAATAGAGGTTCCATCAGCAGCAGCACCTCTTTTGTTATTTTCAAAATCGGATAACTGATCTGAATAATATTTTTGTGCTTCTGCAAATTGCGTATTTGGATCAAAATCTCTTAGAAAATAACCATTTTCAAAGACACTTAATTTTAATTTAGAAGATCCATAAACAGAATCAAGTTCATAACTGGTAACTCCTTCAGAATCTGTAGTCCCTTTTGTACTGAAATAAGGAATGTATAGAACCACTTCATCAATGATAGGATTCGGGTTGAAAGTCGGTGCTGTAGTAGATGGCAACGACACTTGGGTTACAAAATGAGCCGTTGTTTTTCCAAAAGCAGTGTTGTTGTAAATACCTAATGGATTAACCACTAAATTATTAGTTTGAACAGCTCCTAAATCTTGGTTAAAAGCAATGACAGTAGCATCTTGATCTTTTATACCAAATTGAAAATGATCATCGCCAATCACATCGCCACCAATTGTATTAAACTCTTTATCGCATGAAAAAAACAACAAAGAAAGGACTGCAATAGAAGTATATTGAATTATTTTTTTTGAAATCATTGTAATAAATAAAATTTAAAGAACCTTGTTTTTATAGAAATTAGTATAATGTTCCGGATAATCCTCTTTCGGGATGAAAGGTAAAAAAGGTTTTCCTGAAGCTTCTATAAATTTTGTTAAACTTGAAGATAAATTTTCGGAGGCAACTATCACAGCATCAGAATGTTCTACTGAAGCTTTAATTAAATTTTCGTAATTAGGTTGTTCTAAAACAGAAATGGATTCATGCGGAACACCGTCAAATTTAATTTTATTAATGAGTTCCATATCTAAATTCCCCTCAAAAGACTGAGCATAAACCGATGTTACAATTTTCGTGTCAGAAAAAAGAGCCTCATCTTTATAATAATGTTTCATGTAAATTGGCAACAAAGAGGCTAACCAACCATGCACATGGATAATATCCGGTACCCAATTTAATTTTTTTACAGTTTCAACCACTCCTTTTGCAAAAAAGATAGCTCTTTCGTCATTATCTGAATATAACTTTCCTTCTTCATCCGTAAAAGTTGCTTTACGCTTAAAATACTCGTCATTATCAATAAAATAGACTTGGATTCTTTCTTTGGGAATGGAAGCAACTTTAATAATCAACGGCATATCTAAATCATTCACCACCAAATTCATTCCGGACAACCTGATTACCTCATGCAATTGATGTCTTCTCTCATTAATATTTCCATATCTTGGCATGAAAATTCGTATTTGACCCCCCAAATCATTAACCATTTTGGGAACATCATACGACATGATTGACACTTCATTTTCTGCTAAATAAGGCACTACCTCAGATGATACATACAATATCCTCTTATCCTCCATACGTTTTGAACTTTATCGTTTAGGTTTTTAAAGCATGCAAAATTACAAAATTTTATGCAGATATTTAAGTAAAATAGTAAGTTTGCACCGAAACAAATTAAATTTATATGCTCATTTTCAATAAACAAACCGATCTTAAAGCCTATTTATTACCTTTTTTGGCTTCAAAAACCACTGTCGGATTTGTACCAACTATGGGAGCACTGCACAATGGACACCTGTCGTTGCTCAGAAAAGCATTACAAGAAAATGAAGTTGTTGTGATGAGTATATTTGTAAATCCTACTCAATTTAATAATGCAGAAGATCTTGAAAAATATCCACGCACACTAGAGAGAGATGTAGAAAAAATTGCAACAATAAGCAATAAAATTATTGTTTTTGCTCCTTCTGTTGATGATATTTATGAAGGAAATACTGTTTCAGAATCGTTTGATTATGATGGATTAGAGCACCAAATGGAGGGCAAACACCGACCGGGGCATTTTGACGGAGTAGGAACAGTGGTCAAAAGATTATTCGAAATCATTCAGCCAACCCATTCCTACTTTGGCGAAAAAGATTTTCAACAATTACAGATTATCAAAAAATTAGTTCAAAAATATAAAATCCCTGTAAACGTTATTGGTTGCCCAATCCATCGTGAAAAAAACGGTTTAGCCATGAGTTCACGTAATGAACGCTTATCAGAAACAGAAAGGAAAGAAGCCGCATTGATTTTCAAAACATTAACCGCTTCTAAAAAAATGTTTGGCACGAAAACTGCTAATGAAGTTTCGAATTTTGTTAAAAAAACATTTGAAAATCATCCAAAATTTTCAATGGAATATTTTCAAATTGCCGATGAAGCCACGTTAAAACCTTGTTTACGCAAATCGAAAAACAAAAAATACCGTGCTTTTATTGCTGTTTTTGTTAACAACATTCGATTGATTGATACTATTTCATTAAATTAATTACCTTTGCACCATGCAAATTCAAGTTGTAAAATCCAAGATTCACCGTGTTAAGGTGACTGGAGCAGATTTAAATTACATCGGTAGTATTACTATCGACGAGGCCCTTATGGAAGCTTCCAATCTTGTGGAAGGTGAAAAAGTTGCTATCGTAAATATCAATAATGGCGAACGATTAGAAACGTATGTCATCAAAGGGAATCGCAATAGTGGCGAAATTACTTTAAATGGTCCGGCCGCAAGAAAAGTGCAAAAAGGAGATATTATTATCATTATTGCTTACGGAATTCTGGATTTTGAGGAAGCGAAAACCTTTAAACCTTCCTTAGTTTTTCCTAACGAAAATGACAATTCGTTAACCTAATCCCTTGAAACAGAAAATCGGTAAATGGCTTTCTATCTTACTCCCAATTTTATTGGGATTGTTATTGGTTATTTACACTTACAATAAATTCACCCCTCAACAACTGGAAGAAATTAAACTGCAATTTAAAAACGCAGATTATTTCTACATTTATATCTCTTTATTAATTAGTGCTGTGGCATTGTGGTCAAGAGGTTATCGATGGAAATATACTTTGGAACATTTGGGTTATCAACCAAAAATTTCTACAAATGTGATGGCGGTTTGCATTGGCTATTTTATCAATATGTCAATTCCGCGTTCAGGCGAAGTTTCCCGTGCTTTAATTCTCAAAAAATATGAAGATGTGCCATTTGATAAGTCCTTCGGAACCATCATTGCCGAAAGAGTTGTAGATACTTTTTTCTTATTATCATTCATCGGATTAGCTTTTTTTCTGGAATTTGATGTTTTAAAAGCTTTTGTTTTAGATAAAATTCCATTCCAAAAATTAATGCTTATTTTAGGGATTGGTACAACTTTATTGATTGGCGTAATTTTGATGTTTCGCTATTCTAAGTTTAAATTAATACAAACTATAAAACAAAAAATTTCCGGTTTAATGGACGGCGTTTTCAGCATTTGGAAAATGGAAAAAAAATGGGCTTTCTTGTTTCATTCATTACTGATTTGGGCAAGTTATTTTTTTATGTTTTACATTACCATTTTTGCCCTACCCGAAACGAGTAACTTGAGTTTAAGCACCGTTGTCATCTCTTTTATCGTAGGCGGACTCGCCATAACCTTAACCAATTCCGGTTTTGGAGCTTATCCTTTTTTAATGGCTGAGATTCTTTTACTGTATAATGTTCCCGAAACAGCCGGAACCGCTTTTGGTTGGTTGGTGTGGACTTCGCAAACACTCATGGTGGTACTTTTAGGAACACTTTCATTTTTATTGCTCCCCATTTTAAACAAAAACAAATAATTTACTATCTTGCTTTCGAAAAAATTGAAGTGATTCACTTCATTTCCAAAACCGAAACCAGATGAAAGTAGTTCAAATTCTTGCCGTTTTAGTGTTATCCATGAGTTGTTATGCTCAAAAAACCGTTGAAATCTTCTCTTCTCAAAAGTTGGGCGGAGATCGAGATATTTATATATCACTTCCACCCTCTTATGAAAAAGATAAAGATCAAAAATTCCCTTTACTGTTGGTTTTAGATGCTGAATATTTATTTGACCCTTTTTTAGGAGCTCTAAAATATGGTAACTATTGGGATGATTTACCTGAAGTAATTGTAATTGGTGTTTGCCAAAACAAAAATGAAGAACGATATGATGATTCACGAGTGGATGAGGAAACCGGTTTACCGATTGAAACGGGTGCAAATTTCTATGATTTTATTGGAACTGAATTAGTGCCTTATCTTTTGAAAACTTATCGGATTGCACCTTTTAAAATGATTGCCGGTCATGATACCACAGCAGGTTTTTTAAACTTGTTTTTATATAAAGATACTCCGCTTTTTGAAGCCTACATCTCTTTGAGTCCTGAATATGGCTTTGAAATGGAAAACAGAATTCCTGAACGTCTTTCCTCTTTTACAACACCCATTTACTATTACCATTCTACTTCTAATGGTGATTTAAAATCTTTCAAAGAAAGAATAAAGACATTAGATGAAAAAATGAAAACCGTTCAAAATGATAAAGTCAATTATAAATTTGATGAATTTATTGGGGCTTCTCACTATTCATTGGTTTTACATTCTATTCCGAATGCATTATATCAATTTTTTGCAGTATATCAACCCATAACTACAAATGAATTCAACGAAAAAATTGTAAAGTTAGAATACGGTTATGTTGAATACTTGAAAGAAAAGTACAACACCTTAGAAAAAACGTTAAATATTCAAATGCCCATTCGTTTGAATGATTTTAAAGCAATTGAAGCGGCCATTATAAAAAATAAAATGTATAACGAATTTGACGAATTGGCGATTCTTGCAGATAAATATTACGGAAAATCAATGTTAGCTGATTTTTATATGGCTCAGATGTATGAACGCAAAGAAGATTACAAAAGAGCACAAAAAAAATACTTAAGTGCTTTTCAAATGGAACCAATTGGAGAATTGAACAAAGACATGATGTATGAAAAATCAGAAGAAATGAAAAAATTGATGAATTAATATATGTCAAAAATTAAAACTTCGTTCTTTTGTCAAAACTGTGGTACGCAATATTCGAAGTGGCAGGGTCAATGTCATGCTTGCAATGAATGGAACACTATCGTTGAAGAAGTCATCCAAAAAGAAGAAAAAACCAGTTGGAAACCCACTTCTGAAGTAAAAAAAGCTCCAAAACCCCTTCGGATTAAAGATATTGATTCCACACAAGAAATTCGTCTTGACACTTCTGATGGCGAATTAAATCGAGTGCTTGGTGGCGGATTAGTTCCGGGTTCTTTAACGCTTTTGGGCGGCGAACCCGGAATTGGGAAAAGTACGCTTTTGCTGCAAATTGCTTTAAAATTACCCTATAAAACCCTATACGTTTCGGGTGAAGAAAGTCAGAAACAAATAAAAATGCGTGCCGAACGGATAGAAAACCGATTTGAAAACTGTTTCATTCTTACGGAAACCAAAACGCAAAATATTTTCAAACAAATTCAAGAAATGGAACCGGAGATTATCATCATCGATTCCATTCAAACCTTACATACCGATTATATTGAATCGACTGCCGGAAGTATTTCACAAATTCGCGAATGCACGGCAGAGCTTATCAAATTCGCGAAAGAAACGAATGTTCCGGTGCTTTTGATTGGTCATATTACGAAAGACGGAACGATTGCCGGACCAAAAATTTTGGAACACATGGTGGATACCGTTTTGCAATTTGAAGGCGATCGAAATCATGTGTATCGAATTCTACGCTCGCTCAAAAACCGTTTTGGTTCTACAGCAGAAATTGGCATTTATGAAATGCAAGGTTCCGGTTTGCGTGAAGTTGCTAATCCATCAGAAATTTTGATATCGCATAAAGACGAAGAACTTTCAGGAACCGCTATTGCTTCTACGTTAGAAGGAATGCGACCTTTGATGATTGAAACCCAAGCTCTTGTCAGCACCGCGGTTTACGGAACGCCGCAACGAAGCACGACCGGTTACAATGCCAAACGATTGAATATGATTTTGGCGGTTTTAGAAAAACGTGCCGGCTTTCGTTTAGGAGCAAAAGACGTTTTTTTAAATGTGACAGGCGGAATTTCTGTGGATGATCCTGCTATTGATTTAGCAGTTGTTGCCGCTATTTTATCCTCGAACGAAGACATCCCGGTTGGAAAAGATTTTTGTTTTGCCGGAGAAGTAGGTTTAGCCGGAGAAATTCGTCCCGTGAACCGTGTAGAACAACGTATTTTGGAAGCCGAAAAATTAGGGTTTTCAACCATTTTTGTTTCGAAATACAATAAAATTTCGCTGAAAGAAACACTGATTCAAGTGAAATTGGTGGCAAAGATTGAAGATGTGGTAAGCGAATTATTTGGCTAAAAAGTTTCTTTTGAAAGCATATCAAGAAATCATTCAATGGGTGAACAGTTTTCACGAAAAAGGTGAAACCATTCAAGCTGCCGAATTTTTAATTACAGAATACAACTTCAATCATCCCAATTTCAAAGGCTTTGAATTGCGTGAAAAAGCCAAACCTGATTTTATTTTAATGACTACCGAAGGGATTTTGGGTGGGCCGCAAATCATTCGTATTCCTAAAAATACCTTTGAATTTCCCTTAAATCTGATGCTTAATTTATTGGCTCACGAAATGATTCATGTGCAACAAAAAGCAAAAGACACTTTAATTACCGATAAAAACGAACGCGAGTGGCAAGCTTACTACGAAAATTTATTTCATAAACAGTTTCCGCAAATTCCGGAACTTTCAGATTTCCATAAAAAAGCATTTGCGAGTAAAGCATTGGACTATTATAATCGAATGGAAGTTGGCTCGGAATTGCAATTGAAATATGCGGAAGAGAAAGAAGAAGTAGAACGTTTATTAAAACTTCTTACGTCAATTTCATAAAATCATGCTCAATCCGTTTGCTTATCTTTTCCGAAATTTCCAATTCTTTTGCCACTGTTGACCAATATGAAGTGACTTGTTCAATTTCTTCAATAATTCCTTTTGGATTTTTAATCGCATATTCTTCTGCAATCAGTAAAACATCTTTTAAATTGATATTTTGACGTTTGTTATTGATGGATAACGCTCTTGAAACAGAAGTATAATTTAATAACGGATTTAAAGCATACGTCACATCATAAGCCGGAGCTAAAAGCCAATTATTTTCCTCTTTATTGTAGATAAAACTGTGATTTTTTAAATGGTCATCTATATTTTGAACGACTAAATTAAAAACCATTCGTTTAAAAAGTTGTTGCAAATCTTTGTGTGGCACCTTTAAAGTAGCAGCCAATTTAAACACATTTTCATAACTGGATTGTTCCGGTTTTGTAAAATCCCAACCGGTTAAACCGGAAGCCGTTAACACATGTTGTTTTTTACCGTGTTGACGGTCATAACGAAGCGTTGCAAAATGCTTATCCTCAATCAATTTGGAAGGCATCATTTCAATTCCGGCTTTTTGAGCCAGTAAATAATACGCAAATTCCACCTTTTCCTGATGATACGGAGCTTGTTCAGGCAATTGTAATTTAACCAAATAATGAAAATAATCTGCTGAAAAATGAGTATCACCAGCCACAATTTGCCCCGTTTTTTTATGTTCTGAAATTAAAATTTTTGGTCGAGCTCCACCCGCTGAAGTTCCAATTTTGAAGATATTTAACAAGGCTAAATCATTCAACTCTTTTTCAGTAGTTTCTTCATTTAATTGCAATACTTTTTCAAGTACCTGCACCATTTCGTTGATATCAATTGCCGCTGATTCAGGTAAATCTTGAATCGGACGATATTCCAATGCTCCCATTCCTCGATTGGCAACATAGGTTAATTGTTCTAATGGCGAAATTTTTTTGTTGGGTTCTTTTCTCGAAAACCATTCTTGAAAAATAATATTTCCAAAAACATCGGGTAACGAATCGGCAATCATCGGTGGAAGGCCTCGAAATGTTTCGCCTTCAAATTGGGTAAAAACTTGAACGGGCTTAATGCGTTTGAAAATAAAAGGAAATACGTTTGAAAACTTTCCGGAATCTAAAAATTCAGCATTGTACTGAAAATAACATTTTTTTTGGTCAGCATCATACCCCAATTTTCCAATTTCTATTCCAAAAACATCTACTGCTATTAAAGGTGTTGCTGCCATAATTAGTAAAGTGAAAGTGGATCTGATGAAGAATGCTGTAAGGATTGAACACCTTCAAAAATAGTTTCCAACAAATGAAAATGATTGGCCATTTTGAGTAAATTATCCAACGTAGCATTTTTGCCACTTTCAATGTTTTGAATGGTGGCTCTCGACATTTGCAAAGCATCTGCCAATTGCTCTCGGGTAAGGTTATACTCTTTTCTTTTGGCCTTACAAAGCTGTCCGATTTGGATTTTGACTTCTTTTATGGATATGGGGTTAATCATAAAAATACCATTATATTATTCAAAAATAGTAATTTTTGATTAAAAACACTAATTTAATGGTATTTATTAAATCGTTCAAATCCCTATTTATAATTCAAGGAAATCGCTGTTTCATCCATTATTCAAAAAATCCCTTGGTTTTGGTTTATTACTTTCAATTTTTTTTCCATCAAGTGTAAATACATCGTATTCTTCTGAATCTTCAAAATAATTTTTCCCTTTTTGGACAAAAATATACTCTTTTATTCTGAACCAACTCAATTTAATGGAATCATACTCAAAAGGAACGATCAACTTATTTAAATTAAAAACACCTAACTTTCCGTTTTTTATCATCCAATAATCTTCTTGATACTCATCGTTATAAAACACTTTGCCTCCTTTGTAAGCAACCCATATTGTGGATTCAACTTCATCAATCCACTCATATTCAATTGGAACTATAACAACGTTGTTGGAATCTATGATTCCCCATTTTGCATTTTCTATAGAGATTTTATCATACCCGTCGTCATCTTCATATTTAACGAATCGTAGTTCTCCTTTACAGACTTTATAATAATTAGGATTTCTCAAAAAATCAATAAAGTCATATTCATTTGGAATTAATTCCTTGCCATCTGATTGAATAATTCCCCATTTACCGGAATAGCTTGTAATCTCATGTCCGGAAAAATCATCATTGGTTATTGTACAATTTTTGATGCTTTTAAAATAGTTATAGCTTTTTAAAAAAGGTGCACCATATGTATTACTTGAAGCTCGTAAAATTTTATCAAACGGCAATTCTGCAAGTGATTTAGTCACCAAATCGAAGGAAAAATAAGTCGTGTTTTGATGTTGAACAATTATTTTGTTATCTAAAGTTGTATCAACTATTTCAAGGTATTCAAAGGGAAGAATTATACTTCCATTCCAATCAACAATTCCAAACAACTTGTTTTGATTGGCTTTAAAAAACTTATCTTTTATATGTTTTAATCTTTCATAGAATGGTTCGATCATACATTCATAGGAAACTAGTATTCCATACTTAACTTTTCTTCTTAATAAGCCTGCTTTATTGGAGTTGGTTTCAAAGATTATCAGATCATCGGATACTGACCAACTATGAAGAATGTCGTAATCAGTAATAATTTTTTCAGGTAATTTTATTAATCCGCCATTCATCATATTGCAATCTATTTATAAAAATTCCTATGCCAAAAAAGGAAAATACATTATTTCAAACTAATTTTTAGTTCCATTTCGTTTTTCATATATAACAAAACTTCAGCATTTCCTCTTGCATCATCAACCGGATTATGTGTGTGTTCCGTTTTTCGTAAATGCTTCCATTGTGCAAAAGTATCTTTTACAAGACCACAATATAAGTCTGAAATTCTTCTGGAAGAATAGCCAAAAGGATTTCGATGTATAAAATGATGAAAGTACCAACAAATAAACATCCAATCAAATCCGTTATTGTCACTAATAAATACCGGTCGTCCTTTAGAATGCTCTTTTATCCAACGTTCAAAATTCAACATCACCTCTGTAGGGTCGTCAAAAAGCATTGTTTCCTCCCTGCTAAATCCTGAGATCGCTAAAGCCTCAGGAACATATTTTTCAGAAATAGGCTTTAACTTTCCGTAGAATGTTTTATCAAGATTTTCATCCACTAAAACAGCTCCAAAACAAACCATCGAATAATCGCCGGGAATTGGACCATCAGATTCTATATCAACTACTATGTAACTCATTTTTTTTATCTTTATTAAAACTTTATAAAGTGGACAAGATATACTAATTTAGCTTTCAGTGAAAGTTAAGAAAAAAAATTATGATTTTTATCTGCAAAGAAAAAAGTTTCATACTACTAAATATAGCCAAAAAATTATGAAAAAAATTATTATCATTTTTTTAATTAGCATTTTCCATTTTTCTTTTTCTCAATCTATTATTCCTCCTCAAAATCTAAAAAGTTCAAATCTTTATGGGAATATAAAATCTGTACTTGAAAAAACTGTAATGAAATATTCTGATGGCAGTCAAACTGATATAAACCGAACATTCTATGAATATAACAAATCTGGTAATCTAATTTCGTGTAAGGAAATTTCAAACATGTCTAGCAAAAAATACACTCTTAGATTATACATCTATGATGATGCACAAAATTTAATTGAACAAAACACATTTAAAGATTCAGTATTGGTGACAAAAATTATTCATAAATATGATTTAAACAACCGTATTATCCAAGAATCAATTTATAATGAAAAAGGTAATTTGTCTCAAAAAAAACTATTTTTCTATGATACATCTGGAAACAATACGGGTATGGAAGTATGGCTTTCAGACACCTATTTGACACGAAAAGAAACATATGAATATGATAATAATGGAAATCAAACAAATTTAAAAGTATTTAACAAAAACAATATTGTTATCCATTAATGTCCGATAAAAACTAAAATCGGACTTTTTTATTTCTTATTAAATTGAAAATCAGTTTTTTATATTTTAATTTTATCTGCTTTAAAAAAGTAGGCTTTAAAAAAAGGACAATTGCTCTAC
>NZ_JBIIVK010000054.1:0-21611 GCF_044339515.1 Flavobacterium sp. | reverse complement strand
TTAAAATGAAGTCTACAAGCTTCTTCACTTCCAAAATTTGCCGTAAAACTGAATAAATTCATCGCTTTTTTTTATCAAATATAAGGCTTTTTATTTAATTATGGGTAATTGCGGACAATCAAATTAACAATAAACATGGTTCTAAAAACAATTGAAGGTATATTTTTTTAACATTTCTTTTTAATAACTTTTTTTTAAAAGACAGAAATGTTATTTTTTGAGATAAATTGAGGTTTTATCTTTTTAACAAAAATTCCATAGGAATATGAAGCCGTTTTTTCCAAGCATTTTCAGAGTGATTTTCTCCTTCAAATTTTTGAGTTATCCAGTTTTCATTTGAAAATCCTTTGGATTTCATAATTGCATCCACTTTGGTTTGTAAAGGTGGATACAAAGCATCTAATTCTTCAGTACCATAATCGAAATAAAACTTATTTTGATTAGGTTTTGGAAGATTATTAGTTAAGTAATTATAAAATATTTCAGGTATCGGATTGTTTTCCACTTCAAAAGTACCCGGCCAATGCGTTGATAAACAAGCTGCACCACCAAAAACGTTTGGATATTCACAAACGGCATACATAGAGATTAACCCACCCATACTTGAACCGGCGATGAAGGTGTTTTCTTTATCAATTAATGTGGAATAGGTAGAATCAATAAAAGGTTTGAGTTCTTCTACAATAAACTTTAAATAATTATCAGAGGAAGGTGTAAACTCCGCAGACATTCCAATTTTTTTCAAAGAAACACCAACGTTTTCTTTTTCTTCTTTTGATAAACTCTCGTAAGGTTTTTGAGGAAAATATTCTTGATGTCTATTTTCTTTTGTATTCCAAATGCCTATAACAATGGTGTTTTTTATTTTTCCTTCACGCATCAGTTTTGTCAAACATTCATCAACTCCCCATTCGGTTTTGTTAAAAGTAGTAGTGGAATCAAAAAGCATTTGTCCATCGTGCATGTATAAAACAGCATACTTTTTCTTGGGCGAATAATTCTGAGGAAGCCAAACACCTATATTTCGAGCTTGTACATTAACTGATTTATAGTTTTCATAAACCTCTAAAATACCATATTTTACGGATTTTTTTTGAGCATTTATTATTGTTAAATTAAAACAGATAAAAATTAATATGAATACTTTTTTCATCGTTATCGTTTTAGAGAAAAATGTCCTTTCGCTGTTCTTCCATCTTCAAATTCTATCGAATACCAATAATCATCCGATGGTAGTGGTTTTCCATTGTAAGTCCCGTCCCAACCTTCACCGGTTGTTCCAATTTGTTTAATTAACTTTCCAAATCGGTTAAAAATATAAATAATGGAATTAAAATTATATTTTTCATTTGCTCCTCTTATTTTCCAAGTGTCATTAAAACCATCGCCATTTGGAGTAAAAAATTTAGGCACTCCAAGAACAGCAATTTCTTGTTCCACCACACCGCAGCCATTCAAATCTTTCACATATACGGTATAGATTCCTGCAATGACATTTTCAAAAAAGTTAGCCGTTTGGTAAAGTCCGTTTTCAGAATCTAAGCTGTAAACATAATTTCCGGAACCGCTTACAAAAACGGTTACTGTGTTATTTTCAACTAAATCAACCACAACAATATTTTCAAAAGTGGCTGGTTGTGAGTAAACAATTTCGATGATTCTTTCTTGTGTACAACCAAACGTATTTGTAACAATCACTTTATAAATTCCATCTTCATCAACTGTTAAGTTATAATTTGTCTCGCTTGGGATAAGTACATCATTTCTA
This sequence comes from Flavobacterium sp., assembly GCF_044339515.1. GTDB lineage: Bacteria > Bacteroidota > Bacteroidia > Flavobacteriales > Flavobacteriaceae > Flavobacterium. Next base: position 19,843 of record NZ_JBIIVK010000054.1, on the reverse strand, counting down.
AACCATTGATATGTAAAATCGGAAATGTTACCATCCGTTAATCCGGCATCAAATGTGACAGCATCTACCCCAAAACAAATAATTTCCTTGAAACCTTCCTCTAATTGAGGTAATGGATTTACTATAAAGTTAATAGTAGTTGAAACACTACAACTTGTATTGGTAGAATTAGTTAAAACAGCAGCAATGGTTTGCGTTTTAGTTCTAAATGTAACGGGTAACGGATTAATTTCAATTCCATTTTCGTTAAAATAGGTAATAATAATCCCGGTTTGACTTCCCAATAAAGTAGTATTAAATGAAGAAGTATCAAAACTGAAAAAACCATCCTCTTCATTATCATTATCACAGCTAATTTGGTTAGGAATTACATTGGCAATAAAGGGTAGCTTATCTACAATAAATGTTAGTGATGTTTCCTCCGAGCAGGGTCCGGTCGGGTCTTGCGTAGTTGCATTTGTCACTACAATTTTAATCGTCTGAGAAGCGGTTAAAAACGGATTTGGTAACGGGCTTGGTAAAGGAGTATTATTTTCATCAAAGTAGGTAATAATAAAATTACTCGGATTTTGAGTACCAAGTAAATCGGTTAGAATTGAGGAAGTATCAAATGGAAACAGTCCGTCCTGATTATCATCACATTCAATCTTATTTGAAAGAGAAGTTAATATTGGTAATGGTTCAACAGTTAATTCTATATACGGACCCAGACCAAAGCAAGCATTATCCAAAGTACTTTCTACCCGAACCCAAATTTGCTGAAAGTTTGGTGAATTTGTATTTCTAAAACTACTACTATTTGTAATTTCCAGTGAATTCCCGTTACTGTCAGTTTCTGCAAGTGCGTCTGCTTCTGTTTCATAGTACTTGATTGTAAAAGGGGTTGAAGCCGGTAAAATCCCTATCAAGTCAGTTGTTACACTGCTAAAATCAAAAGTGGAAATTCCATCTCTATCGTCGTTTGCAGTATCAACAAAGTCATCACATTTGGCAAAAGTGCGGAGAAAACTTGACGGTATTTGTGTAGCTGAAACAAAAATATCAATTTGACTAATTTCATAGCATCCTAATGTATTTTCAACCCTAACCCAAACAGTGGAATTCCCCGTATTATGAGCTACCGGGTTTGTAATTTGTAATGATGAATCATTATTTTCTGCAGCAATTTGTGATGTAAAATAGGTAAAAGTTTCATTTGCAAAATTGGCTGAGATGACATCATTTTTTTGAAGTAAGTTTACATCAGAAATACCATTATTTGTATCATCGTTATCACATTGAATGATTGATATTGGCGATGTTAAAATGGGGGTTGGATTGATTGTTAATATAGCTGAATCAGAAATTAATCCACAACTATTTCCAATCCGATTTAAAACTACCCGATAACGATAGTTATTCATAGTATTAACAGCTCCTGTGATTTGTAATATTGCTGTTGTAGCTCCGGAGTAAGTTGTATTGTTTGAAATGTTGGCCCAATTTGTTCCATTGTCAACACTAAGTTGCCATTGATAACTATCTGAAATGGTTCCCGTAAAGGTAAAACTTGTATTTTGAAAATTACAAGCTGTTTGATTGGTCGGTTGAGCGGTAATCTCAATAGGTGCTGGAATCGTATAATTTAAGTTTGGAATCGTGTAACCTCCCGAACCCAAAACCAGTCCATTGGCATCAACAGAAAAAGATGAGTTACCTAAAAGTCCATCACCGTTTCCATCTGTAAATCCGGCTTCTATGACATCGTTACACAGATCACCATCACTGTCTAATGAAATATAGTTTAGAATTCCATCTGCATTAGTGTCAGCGATAGTATAATTTAAAACACCATTATTTGAACCGCTTTCTAAATTATTAAACAGGCCATTGGTTCCAAAATTAGAACCATCAATCACACCATTTTGATTAGCATCAGGAGCATTTGAACCCGATTCAATTAAATCATAAATTCCATCATTGTCACTGTCTAAATCCAAATAATCAGGAATTCCATCACTATCCGAATCAATTGGTACGAGCCCAACTCCAAAGGCATCACTAATCCCATCATTATTTGAATCTATTGGGGTGGAGGCTATAAAATTTTCTCCTTGTGCTTCAATGTTATCAGGAATCCCATCGTTATCGCTATCTAAATCCATTGCGTCAGCAATTCCATCCCCATCCGAATCTTTAGGAATACAGGTGGTTATAAATTTGAAGCTAGCTTTTGAGGAGTTTTCAGAAATATTTTTGTGCGTGATTGATATAAAATCAGTTAAATTAACCATGAATTTGAACGTACCTGTTCCTGCTGCAAGTGGCACTGCACTATTCAATCGAAAACGAATTTGGAATGATGAATATTCAAAAATACCATTTTCAAAGATACCGTCATAATTGGTGTCTACTAACAACTGTCCGTCAGGATTCAGTAGTGTAATAGTTTTATCAACTGCAGTCTCTATTATAAATTCTCCCGTTGAGGATAATAAATCGGCATTATTTGCTGTTAGCACATACTCCATCGCTAAACTAATGGGCTGGGCAAAATCAATTCGATAGGAAACAGAATTGTCTTTCCCATTAGCGGGTTGCATTACAAAATCACCGTTTGTATTTCCGACAAGAGGTTGTGCTACCGCCGTAGCCGGACCATCAGTACTAATTGTACCCGTGAATGAATTAGTATAATTTCCAATAGCTATAGTCCCTATACTGGTATCACTGAGATTAATTTCTTGGTTACCAAATGATTCCGTACAATTAGCAATGCCATCATTATCAAAATCTTGATCAACATTGTTATTTACATTGTCATTATCAGTATCTAAAGGACAATCACTTACAGGAATTTCATCAGAAATTAAAGTAATTCCACATTCTGTTACAGTGGCAGAAAGATAATAAAAACCGGGTTGTGTAGGAGTATATTCAGGATTTGTTGCACCTGAAATTGGATTTCCATTAAAAAACCATTGATAAGTATCAAATGGAGAAAGAGTGTTAATGGATAAGTTAACGTTTGGAATACAATTCGAAGAATTAATATCGAGTCGATCAAAAGAAATTTCGGGTTTGAAGGTAAAACCAGAATAATAGCCACCATATGTTGCTGCTGAATTAGACCCAAAGTACGAAAGATACAATTGTTTGGTAGAAAAAACAGAAATGTTTCCGGTCAGTCCAACAATTTGATAAGTTTCATAGTTAGTATTCCCTATAATTGAAAATGGACCTTGCACATTAATTCCGGCAGGTAGAGTTGTTAAGGTATAATTGGTTCCATTAACTATAAAATTTAAGTCAGCTCCGGTTTCTGTAACAATATTAATTCCGCTGTTTGTGGTATAGGATATGCTTCCAATTAAATTGATTAGCGGAATATTGTCAATAATTTTTGGGGTTTGACAGCTTAGGGGTGGAACAAAGTACATTTCTTGATTGGCTTGTATCGCACCTCCAACGCCTTGATAGGCAAAAACATTTTTTGAGGTTTGCACATACATATTTCCTTGAGCACTATAAAAACCACCTTCAATAGCTAAATATTCACCGGCATTTATAATTTGTGCTAAAGTGCCATTAATAGAGACCTCTGTATTGTCTTCGTGAGCAACAATTAAAGCCTTTTCTGTTAGATTATCTCCGAAACCTCGCACAAAAATATATTCAGTTCCTGTTCTTTCAACAGAAACAATTTGATCAATTCCTACATCTAAGTTGTTATCAACATTTCCGTTTGTACCAGCAAATGAACCACAATTAACCACAATTGGTTTATCAGAACTTACCAACGCTCCAATTAATCCATCTCGATTGGAGAAGTTAGGTCCCGTTACACCCATAACAAAACTCTCCCCGCGATTTAATAAAATATTACCCGGATTATTACCAACTCCTGCATTATTAATTAATTGTACACCAGGTTTAATGTCACTAAATGAAACTGTTGTATTGTTTTCAGTTGCCAAAATGGATATAAAGGTCAAGTGATTGTTAGTGTATCCCGAATTTGATAAGCCGGTATTTGTAAATGCCCCAATTCTAAATTGAGTTCCCAATCCTGCTAAGCCTTTAGAGACGATTCCGGTTGCTTGATTGCTTGCTGAAGATGCCGTAAAACGGACAGCGGCATAAATCTGGTCTTCCGCTTCAATGATAAAACCTTTATTAGCAAAAACACTATTCAAGTTCGTTGCCGGCACAAACAAAGGTGTGCTTTCCCCAAATCCGATAGTATAAACAAAGGGTACATCTCTGGAAACTGTACCATTTATAGTTGTACCTCCAATTGGATTTATTGTAAAATTTACAGGGGTTAAACTTGGAGATGAAATATAAATGTATTGATTTTGAATCGGTTGTTGATTGGTTCCCGTTATTGGTGGTATATAGTGTGTCTTACTAAATTGAGCAAAACAATTTAAAGTAAGTAGGAGAAAAAATAAAGCAATTTTTTTCATGTTCTTTTTCAAAGGATAACAAAGATAATGAATTATCTTTTTAGTGCGAAGTGTCCTTTGATGATTCTTCCGTCTTCCAGATACAAAATAAACCAATAATCTGAGGCTAGTAGGGGAGAACCCGAAAAGTTTCCGTCCCAACCGACACCATTGGAGCCAATTTGTTTCAACAATTTTCCATAACGATTGAAGATAAAAATTTTTGCACCAGGTTGATTTAAGTTTTCAATTTTCCAATAATCATTGATACCATCGCCATTAGGGGTAAAGAATTTGGGGTAATCTAACACAACTATTGATTCAAAAGTAGGCTCGCAACCATTTAAATCATTAATGGTAATGGAATATTCACCTGCACTTACATTCGTAAAGATTGGACTATCTTGAAAAAAACTTCCATCCAATGAAAAAACATAATTTCCCAAACCGGTATAATTGATCTCAACAGTATTATTGCTGTCTGCAAAGTCCTTAATTATTACCGATGTTATGGTAGCCGGACCCGAAGCAGTAACTAAAAATGTCTTTTGAGCTAAGCAACCACCCGTATTAGCAACAGTTACCGTGTAAGTTCCGGCTTGATTAATTACAATTTCCGGAGTTGTTTCTCCATTATTCCAAACATAGCTTTCAAAAATATCATCTACACCAATAATTAACGAATCATTTTCACATAAAAAAAGAGTTTCGTCTTCAAAATTTGTTGGTTCAAATGTTTTGATGTTTACAGTAATTGGAATAATTCCAAAACAGCTTACTCCATCGGTAATTCTCGCAAAAATTATTTCCTGAAAAGCTGTTAAATTAGTGTAGGGAGAAGCGATTTGATTTATTTGAATCTGTGCATCTCCTTCTGTTGGATAATAATTTACAACTAAGCCAGGTGTGAAATTTGATAATATAGTAGGTGAAATTTCATTATTTAAATCGATTGCTGTGATTCCATTTTGTTCATCATCACTATCGCAAACTGCAAATGGTGAAATTGTTACTGTGCTGGTTGACGTAGAAAGTGTCACTTCCGAAACACCAAAACAACCAAAATTATTTTGCAATCGGGCATAAATAACTTGGTTTACAAGTGTGTTTTGAAAAGACGAAAAATTAGCAATTGGATTTTGTGCATTTTCTGCGTCCGTTTGCGTGAGGTAATAAAAAGGAGAACCTACGTTTGTGTTTGAACCAATTACACCATCATTTGCATCGTTTAAATTGAACAATGCAAAACCATCGCCGTCTGAATCACATTGTGTTAAAGTAGTGTCGTCCGGTAAAGGATTTGTACTGTATTCAATTTCAATTTCGCCAAAAGAAGAACAGGTTGCATTGAAAATGACTTCCACTTTATAAATTCCAAATTCATCTACCAACAAAGTTGGACCGGTTTCACCAATTAATTCAATCGTATTTCTAAACCATTTATAACCAATAGCAGTTGAATTGGTAGCGTCTAATAATAAAGTTTCATCCGGACAAAGCGGATTTCCTGTAGAAATGAGTCGGTCTACACCCAAATCGGTTTCAACGGTAAAACTTCCGCCACCTAAAAAAATTGCCGAATCATATAAATTATTTCCTTGGTCAGCTATAACTAATTTAATATGGTATAAAACGCCGGGTACAACACTGCTTTCAGCTTTTAAAATTTTGGTTTGACCATTGTAATTGGTGGGATGTTCAAATCCATTGAACGCATCAAAATATTCTTCGTTAGCAGGCGGACAAATGGTTCCCGAACCGCGAACAGTTGGAATTTTTACAGGAATGTTTGTGCCGGGAACAACAGCTAAATTTGTATAATCGGATGAACTGGCTTCCTTTAACAAAAAAGCAAAACCATCAGAGAAATTACATTGGTTCGGACTCGGATTGGACAAATATTGTTCGGAAGAAAAAATATATTCAAAACTTACTTTGTTGGCAAACGGAAGAAAGTCAAACTCAATGACCGTAGCGTTGATGGTGTTGTTTTCGTTAATTGCATTTTGCAAATCATTATCACCGGGCCAACTGGTAGGACCTTCGCTGAGCAGGTTTCCATTTGGACCAACCGCAGAGGCAGCTCTTCCGGTTGAAATAATAACACCGTCTTCAAACGGAAATGAAGTGCCGGATGAATTGAAATAGCCATAACTGTTTCCACTCGTAAATGCCCAACCTGAAACTGAAATGTTAGAGACATTGGCACAAGAGGAATTGATGAGAATGTTTTCTACTAAATCTTCAACAGTTCGGTTGTCATCCACCTGAATATATTGTGAATAACTACTTTGTGTGAAAGCAATCGTAATCAGTAAAAAGGCAATGTTTTTGGCAAACTTCATAGCGTTTGCAAAGATACTACAAATCTCTTTTCTGAAGAATTTTATACGACATTAACACAAAAATAACAATCCAACAAACTACGATGAGCATCGAATACCAATGAACACCATAATCTTTACTATTTGCTTGTCCGCCAATGGTTTCCTCTATATTTTTGATTACGCTTAAACGAGTGAATGGTTCTTTTATCAAATTAGACATTGATTCTAAGGGTAAAAATTGAGCGATAGTATCAGCTGTATCAGAATTTTTGAAAATTCTCCATTTCATTACACCAATAATGATACCTTCGATAATATTCCATACAAACAAAAATCCGATTGCAAAAGCCGATCTTTTTACTAGTATTCCAAGGAATAAACAGAAAGAGAAAAAGGCAGTTAGTTTTAAAAAGTAGGCTAGAATGTATTCTAAATCTGAAAAAACAATACCAACTTCATTATACGATGAAAAACTCAATCCTAACAAAAGTGACATAATGAAAACAAATACTGTTGATGCCAAGGCAAAAACCAAAACGGTTAAAAATTTAGATCGAATGAATTCTTTTTTACTGAAACCATCAATTAAATTTTGTTTTAAGGTGCCGTAAGTATATTCATTTGCCATCATTGAAACAATAACAATAGCAAGGAAAAATTTTAAAATAGCAGCAATATACGTGTTAAAATGCCAAATATACGGGAAGTTGAAAATGCCTTGCTCGGCAATTCGCAATTCAAAATTTCCAATATTAAATTTGATGGAAGCGATTAAGGCAATGAACGAAAGTATCACAAAATAAGCAATCGTTAAAACCCTACTGGCTTTGTTTTTCCATATTTTTTGAAATTCTATTTGGAGAAGTCTTGTCATGAGAAAGGTGATTGGTTAATGGTAATAGGTGATCGGTTTAGTTTTTGTTGGTCAATTGTAAAAACTGTTCTTCTAAACTGTGTTTTCGTTTAACTAAATGGTTGAGGTAAATTCCTTTATCTACTAAATATTTATTCATGTCTTTTGCTTCCAAAGAAGATTTTAAATAAACAACCAATTTGCCTTCTTCCAACTCCATTTTTTCAATGGCGGGATGATTTTGTAAAGCTGATTCTAATTCATTTAAGTTATCTGATTGAAGTTCAAAAAAGCCTTCGTTGGAAATCATTCCGTCTACTTTTCCGGAATATAGAATTTCTCCTTTGCGTAAAACTAACACGTGACTACACACTTTTTCCACTTCGTCCAAAAGGTGCGAAGCCAATAAAATAGTAGTTCCTTGCGAAGCAATGGTCTTGATGATATCGCGAATCTGACGAATTCCTTGCGGATCTAATCCGTTAGTAGGTTCATCTAAAATTAAAATTTCAGGGTCGTTTAGTAGGGCAGAAGCAATCGCTAAACGCTGTTTCATTCCCAACGAAAAAGTTTTGAATTTGCTGTCTTTTCTATCTAAAAGGCCAACAACTTCTAGTTTTTCTGCGACCTTGTTGTAAGATGCTCCTTTGATTTTACAAACCAATTCCAGATTTTCTTGGGCAGTCATGTAGGGGTAAAAATTTGGACGTTCAATGATGGCTCCTACTTTTTTGAGAGCTTCGTGCGTTTCCATCGTTCCGCCAAACCATCGGTATTCTCCGGATGTTTTGTTCACAACATTCAATACAATACCTAACGTAGTCGATTTTCCGCTACCGTTTGGACCGAGAATTCCGTAAACATTTCCTTTTTTGATTTCAAGTGATACGTTTTTAACCGCATGAACCGCTCCAAATCGTTTGTTTAGATTTTCAATGGTGAGAATAGTTTCCAAGATAATTTGTTTAGTCGTTACAGATAGGACGACTAAGTTACCATTTTGTTACGAATGTTCTTGAAAAACCTAATTTTTTGAATTTTATAATTGAATTTGTCTTCTTTTGAAAATCATATTCAATGTTTCATTAATGTCTTGCAATTCGGGTGTCAACGAAATCAGGCGACCTCTCGTGTCTTCGGTCATTTTTTTTCCGCAACAGCGGCATTGGTATTCGCTAAAATGGTTGGTAATTTTTCTGGTTGATCGAAATTTGTGCCCCAAAATGGAGCAAATAACGGAAGTGCCCGAAACGGACGGATTGGTTGTGTAGGTTTTCATAAGTGTGGTATTTAAATTGTGGCAAGGGAAACTTACTCAATAAAACACAAAAAACAAAAAAAAGTCGATAAGAAACTGAAAATTTACACATTAAGAGGTAAAAGATTACAAATAAAAAAAATCCTCAATCAGTTAACTAATTGAGGATTTGTGATTTAAGATTTTTGTTCTTTATTAAAATAAACTAAGTAGTAATACATTTGCTTTTCTTCGTCCCAGCCTTTCTCTACAAATTTTTCGGCACTTTCGGGGTTGATGAAATCGAGTTTAATTTGAATGTTAGTGTCCAAATTAATTACGTTTTTAATTTTCTTTCGGGCATCAGAAACAGCTGCATTGGCAATCGGGAAGTTGGTGACATCTTCGATGCTGTATTTTTCACCTTTATCAACTTTATAACTTTTAAATTCAGGAATTAAATCGGGATTATCCATGACTTCATTCAAGAAATTGGTTTCTTCAAACTCATCATTCTTAGCAAAATAATTCACCGAACGATTCATAAACATCACTTCTTGCTTTTTGTCTTCCGCAGGAAATACAACATCTTTTGCAAAATCTTGACAGAATTTCAAGTATTTTTTAGTGATAAAATTTTCATCTTGAAAAGCATCTACGCTTAAAAAATGTTCCAACCAATAACGAGCATCATATCGATTACTGTCAACGGTTAGAATTTTATAGCCTTCCTCTTTTTTGTAATTGAAAATCAAACAACCTTTATCCAGTTTATTCAAATTGATACCGTGTTGAAGCAACATTTCTAAATTCGTCCCTTTTTCTTCAAATTGTAAAAAGTCAGATTGTAACTCACTTTTAAAAATACCCAAGGCATCTACTTGATTATTATCTATGGTAAGATGCGAAAAGTGAGCAACATAAACCTCACCATTTTTAATATGCGGATGGTTGGATTGTTCAAAAAGATGTTTCGTAATTTTCTTAGAAATATCGTGAATGTTGGCCGGATTTTCAAAAACTTCTGAAGCCAATTTGAACATATCATTGTATCCTAAATCTACTTCATGAGCAAATTGATAATAGTTTTCTTCTTTCTCACGGAACGACTTTAGGAAAAACTCTTTCAACAACGGTGTAATTTCGTCATTGGTTTGATATGGATGTTCCGATAAAAAAATAGCCTCGTTACGGCTTTTGTTTCCAACTCGGTGGATGGAAAGGGATTCGATGTGGGCGTTGAATAAATTTATCATAAGGTTCTAAGGTGCTGAGGCACTAAGGTTCTAAGGTTTTATTTTAGGTCTTTAATTTTGTTGATAAATGAAACTAACATTCGTTCTACTTCTCTAGATTTTTCATGTAGAATGTTAAATTCATTTTCATTTAAATAGTCAATATTTTTTGCAATCTCAATTTAGGTTTGCATTTCAAATAAAGAACTCAAGGCTATATTAAGGAATTTTAAATAATCATTTTTCCCTTGTCTTCCATAACCTTCAGCAATATTACTGGGAATTGAAATGGAACTTCTTCTAATTTGTGAAGTTAATCCAAACTGCTCGTCTTTTGGAAATAATCTAGTGAATTTGTAAATGTCGGTAACTAAGTTCATGGCTTTTTGCCAAATCAAAAGGTCTTTGAATTTGCTCATAATAAAAATTGTATGGTTTATAATTGAATTATAAATGAATACAATTTTAGCAACATTTCCAAACCTTAGTTCCTAAGAACCTTAGTAACTCAGTACCTTAACATTAATTCCAATTCTCCTCAAACCCAAAATCTTCAAAAGAATCGTCCCCGCCTTCAAACATATCCAAATCGTCTTCGTCTAAATCGTCTTCAAACTCAGAAAATAAAGAATCTTCATCGGCCTCAAAAGTCGGGTCATTGGCACCAATAGGCATTAATCCGTGTGAGAACAACAATTCCGGATAAGTGGCTCCAATTTGTCTTTCTTCGATGGCGGCTAATTCAACCAAAAACGTCCACATATTCAGAAAATCATATACATAAATGATTTTGGTTTGCTTTTCATACAGCATATCTTCCAACGATAAATCGCTCATAATTCGCATTTCGCCGGGAACATCGCCTGTATCAAAAAGCGGAATTTCATCTTCTTGATTCCAGTTGTCATCACAGGTGTAAAAGGAAGCCATTTCACTTCCGTCAAAGCCAAAAGCATTCACAATGGAATTGTGTAAATCTTCTAAAGTATCCGTGTTTTCGATGGCTAAATCTCTAAAAACATCGTCTTCGTTGTCGAGTATTACTCGTAATTTGTAAATCATCTTCGTTGCATTTTTACGGAAGGCAAAAGTAACGATTATTTACGATTTATGTGGGAAGATTTGTGAATTGTTGATAAGATTTTAGATTACAAAAGCTGACGGTTTTTTGCATGTAACAACAACATTATCGTCTTCGCGTCTTTAATTTCACCGTTATATACCATTTCCAAAGTTTGGTTAAAATCGATTTCCAACACTTCAATGTATTCGTGTTCAGTAGCTAATCCACCGCCTTCACTCACTTTCATTTCGGGTTGGTATTCGGCTGTGAAAAAGTATAAAATTTCTGTGACAGCTCCTGGCGACATATAGGCTTCAAATACTTTTTTGACGTCTTGAATGCGGTAACCGGTTTCTTCTTCGGTTTCGCGTTTGATACAGTCTTCCGGATTTTTTTCGTCTAACAATCCGGCACAAACTTCAATCATCATTCCGCTTTCGTTTCCGTTTAAAAATGTGGGTAATCGAAATTGACGGGTTAAAATAACCGTTTGTTTTTCTCTGTTGTACAATAGAATCGCAGCACCATTTCCGCGATCATATACTTCTCTGCGTTGGATTTCGGGTTCGCCGTTTTCAGGAGTAAATTCGTAAGTAACTTTGTTAAGTAAATACCAATTGTCGGAAAGTAATTCGGTTTTGGTGATTTGGATTTTTGGGTTCATTAAAAAAAAGTGAATGTGTGTCGTTTGCCAACTTTTAATTTTAAATCCATGTCAGAAAGTATAGACTTAATAATAGCTCCAACAAAATCTCCTGCATCACCATTACTTAACGGACCCGACATAAAACAAGTAGGCATAAAATCATTATAGTGAAAATAACTTTGGTATAATCGCACTTCACCATTAACAGAATTATAAAGGTTATATACACCCATAAAATCATTTCTTGTATAAAAAAAGTGTTGTTTACTGAAAGTTATTTTTGGAATTTTATTTTGTAAATCATCAAACGTTTTCAATTGTTTTTGAAATTCTGTGATTTGTTGTTTTAATATGACTTTGTGATTCTCATTTTTATCTAACGCTTCAACTTTTGTTGACTCTAAGAGTCCAATGCTAAAAGAATCGACTTTGTTTTCTTGGCTAAAAACAAGTGAGAGATATAAAAGAAATAGTATTGAAATTGTTTTTTTCATAAAAAACTTATTGATGTAAAGTTACAAAAAAGTGAATAGGTTTACAATTCATCCCTTAATTTTCACATTTCAGTAACATTCAATTTTAAAATAATCTAGTTTGAAGCAACTTTGTCTCATCAAAATCAAACGAAATGAAAACTATTATTACTTTTTTACTTTTTATCTTAGCGATGCAAAGTTATGCTCAAACCGAAGTTTCAGGTAAAATTACCGATGAAAAAGGTATCGCCATTCCAGGAGCAAACATTTATTTAGAAGGAACGTATGACGGAACTTCATCCGATGAAAATGGAAATTTTACCTTTTCAACTTCAGAAACCAGAACTAAAATAATAGTGGTTAGTTTTCTTTCATGTGAAACATTCAAAAAACAAATTGAGGTTTCCAATTTCAAAAATCAAACCATCAAACTCAGAGAAAGTGTCAATACTTTAGATGCTGTAATTGTGACAGCCGGAACGTTTGAAGCCGGTGATAAAGCCCGTGTTTCTGTGCTTAAACCATTAGATGTTGTTACCACTGCCGGTGCAGCCGGAGATATTATCGGAGCGTTAAACACCTTACCGGGAACTCAAACAGTGGGTGAAAGCGGTCGATTATTCGTTCGTGGTGGTGAAGCCGATGAAACCCAAACGTTTGTGGATGGACTTCGAGTGGCTCAGCCTTATGGAGCAACGGCTCAAAATTTGCCCACTCGCGGACGTTTTTCACCATTTTTATTTAACGGAGTTTCGTTCTCAACAGGAGGTTACAGTGCCGAATTTGGTGAAGCACTTTCAAGTGTATTGACTTTAAATACCATTGATGAACCTATTCAAGAGCAAACCGATATTTCATTAATGACGGTTGGATTAGGAATCGGAAATACGCAAAAATGGAATAAAAATTCGTTGACGTTTAATGCTGCGTATATCAACTTGGAGCCCTATCAAAAATTAGTTCCACAAGCAGTAGATTGGAATAAACCGTATCAATCGTTAGCAGGAGAATTGGTTTATCGTTATCAGTTTAAAAACGGCTTATTGAAAGTATATGGAGCTTTTGATGTGGCTCAATTTGATATTAATGAGGAAGATATCAATCAACCCGAGAAAGTGCGTTTTGATTTACGAAACGATAATTTTTATGGAAATGCTTCGTACAAAGGAACTTTCGGCGAAAATTGGAATTTGCATACTGGAGTGAGTTATGGATTGGGATTAAACAAAATCGGAATCAATTCAAATCAAGTGAAAAATGACGAAAATGCTATTCATTTAAAAATGAAAGTGGGAAAGAAAATTACGGAAAGAATCAAAATCACAGCCGGAGCGGATTATTTTGTGACTGATTTTGATGAAGAATTTACTGAATTTGAAGGTCAATCGTTCAACGTTGGTTATCAAAATTCAATTGCAGCGGCTTATGCAGAATCAGATATTTTCTTTAGTAAAAAGTTAGCGATGAAAATAGGAGCAAGGGCTTCACAAAACAGTTTGTTGGATGAATTCCGACTTTCACCAAGAGCTTCATTTGCTTATAAAATTTCAAAAAACGGACAATTTTCTTTCGCTTATGGAGACTTTGTTCAAACGCCAAGAGCTGATAACATCAAATATTCTGATGATTTTGAATCGGAAAAAGCAAGTCATTATATCTTGAATTTTCAACATAATAAGGATGGACGTTTGTTTAGAGCTGAAGCATATTATAAAAAATACGATGATTTGGTGAAATTTGATACGAATGGAGCTCAATTCAATTCCGTTTTTACCAATGAAGGATCCGGTTTTGCAAAGGGACTTGATATTTTTTGGCGAGATAATAAAACGTTCAAAAACACTGAATACTGGGTTTCGTATTCATACATCGATACTGAACGTGATTATTTGAATTTCCCAAGCCAAGTCACTCCTAGTTTTGTTGCGGATCATACCTTGTCAATCGTTACAAAACATTGGATTGAAGATTGGAAATCACAAATTGGATTCACCTACATAGTTAATTCAGGTCGTCCGTATAACAATCCAAATGAATTGGAATTCATGAACGGAAAAACCAAAGCTTTTCAAAATCTGAGTTTCAACTGGGCGTATCTGCTTTCACAACAAAAGATTTTGTATTTCTCGGTTTCTAATATCATTGGAACGGATAATGTATTTGGATATCAATATGCCAATTCACCGGATATCAATGGTCAATTTCAACGAAGAGCTATTGGACAACCCGCCGACCGTTTCTTTTTTGTTGGTTTCTTTTGGACGATTAGTGATAATAAGAAAACGAATCAGTTGGAGAATCTATAGGTTCTGAGTTACTAGGGCTCTAAGGAACTAAGGTTTTTAAATGACAATTAACTCAGCACCTTAGAACCTCAGTGCCTTAGTACCTTAAAAAAACAGTTCATCCTCAAAAATCAACAATTCAGTCAAACTCTTTTTTAAAATGATGATTTTCAAACGAAATTTGACTCATCAATAATCAATAAACCTATAAATTAACACGATATGAAAAAATTACTATTTATGATGATTTTGTGCTTTAGTAGCCATGCATTTACTCAAAACAAACTAACGGTTCAGGTAAAAGGATTGAAAAACAATAAAGGCCAAGTTGTAGTTGGTTTGTATCAAGGCGAAAAGAACTTTTTACGAAAAGTATATTTTGGAAAAGTTGTTTCTATCTCAAACAATGAAGCAGTTGTGGAATTCGATCATTTACCCTCAGGCGAATTTGCGATTTCCTTATTTCATGATGAAAACGAAAACGGAAAATTAGAAACAGGATGGTTTGGTATTCCGAAAGAAGACTATGCTTGTTCAAACGGAGCAAAAGGTTTCATGGGACCACCAAAATATTCAGATGCAAAATTTAAAATAAACGAAAACAAAAAAATAACTATAAAAATCTAAAATCATGACAAAAATTATCATTACCATCGTTTTACTTGTGACTTCACAATTATTTTCACAAGGTCAGTTTGAGCAAGGAATGGGAAAAGCATTCGCTCTTTGGGGAGAAGGAAAAAACAATGAAGCATCGGCCATGTTTGAACGCATTGCTTCAGCAGAAAAGGAAAGTTGGTTGCCTAATTATTATGTGGCTTTAGTGAATACCACAACGGCTTTTTCAACAAAAGATAAAGATCAAATGAACGCATTGCTTACCAAAGCACAGTCAGCATTAGATGTTGAATTAAATAAATACCCAAACAATGCTGAATTATTAGTCATGCAAGCCATGATTCATACTGCCTGGATTGCTTTTGACCCAATGACCAACGGCATGAAATTATCGGGAAAAGTTATGGAATTGTATGGAAAAGCAGAACAAATTGAGCCTAATAATCCCCGAGTAGTG
The DNA here is from genome assembly GCF_044339515.1 of Flavobacterium sp. Taxonomy (GTDB): domain Bacteria; phylum Bacteroidota; class Bacteroidia; order Flavobacteriales; family Flavobacteriaceae; genus Flavobacterium. The sequence goes on along the minus strand of NZ_JBIIVK010000054.1, from coordinate 4,219 downwards.
CTTAGTAAAGCTGAATTTGAAATGGGCTCTGCTCGATTTTTTGGAACAGATATCAAACCAATCTGTGCCCAAATTGACAAAGCAATCGAACTTTTTGCTACTTTTAAACCTCAAACGGTTTTTCACCCAAAATGGGGATTAGACAGAGCAAAAGAAGTTGCAAAAGACTGTAAACAACAATAATTATGCAAAAGTATATCAAAGAATTTCCCAGAGCAACGTGGATTAATATCGCTGTTTTTGTAGTGTTAGTTTTTATACGACTATTAACGGTAGGAACCATTGATTTTGATTTAAACTTGCTTGTCCATTTTGGTTATACCATGTTATACGGATATTCTTTATACTTTGCTAATAGTTTTGTTTTTAGTAAGTTGGATTATTTTTTCAAAGACAATCGATTTAATCGAAAGCGTATAATCATCGGAGGAATAGCTTCTTTTATGGTCTCAATGATTGTTATCTTTTTAATGCGAATAGTTGAAGATGTAATTATTGAAAAGAAATCGCTAAACGAATTTTTATCCGCCGAAAATCCTTCCAATTATATCGTGGCGATGGTGATCACGCTTATTATAACTCTGGGAATTCACGCTTTTTATTTTTATAAAGCGTATCAAGAAAACAAAGTAAAAGAACAAAAGGTTATTGCAGGAACAGCTTCGGCACAGTTTGAAAGTTTAAAAAATCAAATCGATCCCCATTTTTTGTTTAATAGTTTAAATGTGTTGAGTTCATTGATTGAAGAAAATCCGGAAAGTGCTCAAAAGTTTACCACTTCATTGTCTAAAATTTATCGTTATGTTTTAGAACAAAAAGACAAAGAGCTGGTTTCTGTTCAAGAAGAATTAAATTTCGCTAAAACCTACATGAATCTCTTGAAAATGCGGTTTGAAAATAGCATTACATATGATTTGCCTACTGATTTTTCTAATGAGGAAGCCAAAGTAGTTCCATTATCATTGCAGCTATTATTAGAAAATTGCATCAAACACAATGTTGTGAGCGAAAGCAAGCCATTGCATATTAAAATTTACATTGAAAATAATTTTTTAGTAGTTGAAAATAATTTACAAAAGAAAGAAGTGTTGTCCGACAGAAAAGGAGTAGGACTACAAAACATAGTGAATCGCTATGCTATTCTGACCAAACGAAATGTGTTGGTAGAGGAAAATGAAAATGCATTTAAAGTATTATTACCCATTTTAACAAAACAAATTACAATTATGGAAACGCAAACAAAATATAATGAAAATATGGCTTACACGCGAGCTAAAGAACGAGTAGAAAACTTAAAAGGTTTTTATGGAAATTTAATTTCCTATTGTGTGGTTATTCCGGTATTAATAATCATTAACCTGAATACTTCAAATTTCCAATGGTTTTGGTTCCCGATGTTGGGTTGGGGGTTAGGAGTTGTTTTTCATGCTTTGGAAACTTTTGGTTATGGTAAATCATGGGAAGAACGTAAAATTCGAGAGATATTGGAGAAAGATTCTAAACAAAAAAACAATTGGAATTAATAAGTATGAGTATGGAAACGAAATCAGAATATGAAAGCTACTTAAAAGCAAGTAAACACGTAAAGGAAATCAAGGGATTCTATATTCATTTGTTGTGTTATGTATTGGTTATTTCTTTATTGGTTTATTTAAACCTAAAGTATTCACCCGAGCATTTATGGTTTATTTATCCCTTGACCGGCTGGGGTGTAGGGTTGATTGGTCACGCGATCGGCGTTTTTGGAACTAATACACTTTTCAGTAAAAACTGGGAAGAAAAAAAAATAAAAGAATTTATTGACGAGGAACAAAGAAAAAATACGAATTTATAAAACTATAATTATGAATATTCAAGACGAAATTAAATACCAAGAAGCAAAGAAAAGAGTTCAAAAAGTGAAAGGGTTTTACACACATTCAATTGTTTATTTAGTGGTAAACATGATGATTATCGTGGTAAATATTCAAGATTTAGCTCCCGGGGAATCCTATTTTCAGTTTAAAAATTTTATGACAGCCTTTTTTTGGGGAATCGGACTTGTTGCTCATGCATTTTCGGTTTTTGTCCCGCAATGGTTTTTAGGAAATGATTGGGAAGAACGAAAAATAAAAGAAATCATGGAAAAAGAGAAAAATAATAAATGGGAATAAATATATTTCAAGTTTTCGATTCGCTTCTAATCAGGTTTAGAACTAGAAATTTCGATTAAGCACTACCTTTAACCGATTACCCTTAAATCATGAGAATAATAATCATTGAAGACGAAAAACCGGCTGCTCGATTGCTGCAACGCAAGGTTGAAAAATTAGGATTGCAAGTAGAAACGCTTTTGCATTCTGTGGAAGAAGCTTTACATTGGTTTCATTTCAATGAGCATCCGGATTTAATATTTTTAGATATACAATTATCAGATGGTTTATCGTTTGAAATTTTTGAAAAGATTGAAATCAAAAGTGCTGTTATATTTACTACAGCATTTGATGAATATGCGTTACGTGCCTTTAAATTAAACAGTATTGATTATTTGCTAAAACCAATTGATGAAGAAGATTTGGAAATTGCAATAACAAAATTCAAAAATCAATTTCAAAAGAGCAGTATATCAACTTTAGACTTTGAAGCAATCAAACGTATGCTCGTAAATCCTACTGAAAAGACATATAAACAACGTTTTACTATCAAAGTAGGCGAACATTTGAAAATGATTTCAATCGAGGAAGTGGAATGTTTTTTCAGTGAAAACAAAGGCACATATCTTCACACGATTGACAACCGTGATTATTTGTTGGATGTGACATTAGAACAATTAGAATCAGAATTAAACCCGAAAGATTTTTTCAGAGTGAGTCGAAAATTCATCATTCCTTTAAAAACAATTAAAGATATTGTGGTGTATAGTAATTCGCGACTAAAAGTAGTTTTGCCCACTTACAAAGCCGACGAAGTAATCGTTAGCCGTGAGCGGGTAAATGATTTTAAAGAATGGTTGGGATAAAAAAAAGACTGTCAATTTGGACACTGTTTAATAATAAAAATTTATTTTTATTATTCTTCAAAATGTTAAATTTTTACTGAATTAACTATTGAATTGATTGCCTTTTGTTTTTTGTCTATCATAAATTTATAGTAAGAATTATCTTATCATTATCTACGTGAAATTATTTTAGAAAAGTATTAAAAATAAATTTAAATGAAAAAGTTAGATAAAATAAGCATAGGTGATGTATTAGCATTTAATTTGAATAATGGTTTCTATAGAGTTTTTATATGTACAAAAAGAGAAATAGAAAGATCTCCACATTATTATATTTTTTCATGCTTGAATTATAACAGCAAAAGAGTTCCAACAGTTGCTGAAGTTTTAGAATGTGATTTTTTCGGAGCTATTACCCGGATTACTAATTATCTTCCTTATTCAGATGCAGAAAATGAAAAGATATGGTCTTTCTACCCAAATATAAAACCAAATATTTTAGGAAACTATGGGATACTAATTTTACGAAAAGATTTAACAAAATTCACTGATAGAATTGAAAAAATTTGCACCTTTAAAATTATTGAAAATTTAGATTTGTATGGAACTGGAAGTATGAATGCAAGTGATTGGGACTATATTAATGATTTTTTTGAAGAAGATTACAAAAAAATTCTCTTAGAAAGAGGCCAAAATCTTTTTAAAGTAGGGGCAATTGTTTACTGATTCCTTTAAAATACTTTTAGCTAAAAAAAGACTGTCAAATTGGATGACAGTCTTTTTTTTAAATTTATTGTCTTGTCCTGAAATAGCGATACACAAACTTCATCGTTATGGAAAACCTTCAAGAAAATCGCTATGTTAAGCGAACCCAGAAAGACTACTCGATGTCTTTAAAGCTTCAAATTGTTCAAGAAATAGAGCAAGGAAAATCTACAATTACCCAAATACGAAAACAATATGGTATTCAAAGTCATGGAACTGTTTTGGGTTGGCTCAGAAAATTTGATAACTTTGATTGGGAGAATCAAACCCCTTTAAATATGTCAAAATCTCCAGAACAAAAAATAATGGAACTTGAGGCTCAAGTCAAGTTATTAGAAAAGCAAAAAGCTTTTTTAGAACAACAAGCTTTTGTTGCCGATAAGAAAGCTATTATTTTTGATATGATGATTGATATTGCCGAACAAGAATATAAAATCGATATACGAAAAAACTTGCCACCCGAACAATCGACCAATT
>NZ_JBIIVK010000053.1:0-22097 GCF_044339515.1 Flavobacterium sp. | reverse complement strand
ATATTTACAATTATACCTAAATGAGTTCGTTTACAAGCTTAATAGACGGTATTTTGAAGAAAAATTATTCGACAGGCTAGTGATAGCAAGCATTACAGGGTTATGACTAATAACGGACAATCAAATTTAAATATATTTAATTGTGATCAATGTTAAAAGAACCATTAGTTATTGTGATAGTTTGACCATTATTTGGTTCGGTAAGCACTCCTGAAAAAGTGCCTTTTAATTTGGTATCTGTACTTTCTGTTACTAAGGTAGTAAATGCACTATCATCTTGCACGTAAGTAAATCCGTTAATGGTAATGTTAAATCGCCAAATGGATTCTGCTCCTATTAGACCTTCTTCTGCAATGAACTCAACTGCGTTTAATGTATTTTCTGTATTATAACCTAAAATTCGAATATCGGTCCATTCAAAGCCTGTTTCATCATTTGTATAATCTTGTTTAGTGATAACTAGATTTGAAAACTTAATTACTTCCCCGTCTATGTTTGCAGAAACGGTGTTTGATTCAATGGTTGGTGGTAAATTATCATCATTATCAGAACAAGACAAAGACAAAAAAAGGAAACAAATCGGAAAAATTCGTAAAATATTTCTCATGTTTTATTGGTTTTCCATAAAAATAAGAATAAATACGAATCACTCTAAAATCTTGTCGATGTAAAGCATGAAAAACTCGTTGTACAGTAACTCTATTTCAACATAGCATACAGCAATGTAAAAGTGATAATTAAAATAGGACCTACCAATCCAACAAAAACACCCCCAATTCTAAATTCGGATTGTTTGATAAATCCTGTGCTATAGGCTATGGCGTTAGGTGGTGTAGAAACGGGTAACAACAATGCACAAGAAGCACTTAATCCAATTACAAACGGAAGAACAATAGGGTCTATACCTTCTGTTATGCTCATCATCGATATTCCCACCGGAATTAAAATAGTTGTTGCCGCCGTGTTACTCATAAAGTTAGATAATGTAACCGTTGCGATGGAAAATAATAAGAGTAGAAGGTAAAAGTTAATTTCTACAGAACTGATTTTTGAAATAAAATAATCCGCCAAACCTTGTTCTTGAATCGCTATTCCAAGTGCCAATCCTCCTGCTACTAACATCAAAGTATCCCAAGGAAGAGAACGCACATCGTCGGCATCAATAATGCCTAACATAGTTAAAGCCACAATCGGAATTCCTGAAACGGCTGCAACAGGAATTTTGGTCCACTGTGAAGTTAGCCATAAAGCTAATGTTGTAACCATTACAATTAACACAATTCTCTTACGGATTTTATCTTCTTCGGCATATTCTTCATCCAATGGAATTTCTTGTTGAAGAAAATCTAACGAAAGAGTCTCTTTTTTAATTTCATATTTAATTACTAAAACCTTCCAAAACATAATTGTAAGTAAAATTGCTACAGGAATTCCAATAATCATCCATTCGATAAAGGTAATTTTTACACCAATTCCTTCCAATGCCCCTACGGCAATTGCATTAGGGGCAGAACCGATTATTGTTCCCATTCCGCCCATGGAAGCCGCGGCAGGAATACCTAGCAAAAGCACTTTTGTTACTTTGGAGTCTCTACCTAATTGTGTGAATAGTGGTGTTACAGTAGCTATCATCATGGCGGTTGTAGCCGTATTGCTCATAAGCATAGATATAGTTGCTGTAGTCATCATTAAACCTAAGGTGATGTATTGAGCTTGTGAACCAAATTTGGGAGCTGCAAGTTTAAGTAGTAAAAAATCTAACTTGGTTTTTTTCATTCCTTCAGCCAAAAAGAATCCGCCTAAGAATAACCAAATTACACCATCTGACCAGGTTTGTACATACCGTTTCGCATCCATCGAATTTTCCTGACCAACGATAAAAACCATAAAGCCCACAATTAAAATTCCTACTGCAAAGGGTGGAATTGCTTCTGTAACCCATAATCCAATAGAAAAAAATAGCAAGAACATAACGTAATTTTGCGTATCCGTGAAGCTAGGGTCACGTAATAAAAGTACTAACAACATTGAAGTGACGGCAGAAAACAAGAATAGAATAGTTCTGCTTTGACGTGCCACTTTCAACTGAATTTTGGTCAGTTGCTTGATTGAATAATTTCTGGAATCGGACATGATGAACAAATTTTACAGTAAAAGTACTGACATTATGGATGAACTAAACTGATGAATGTCATTTTATTTTAACTGTTCACGCAAACGTTTTCAAAGAATATTGCTTATTTTTGTTACTTATTTGGATGATTTCTCTCCATCAAGTAGGAATTGATATGTATCGCATTTAAAAATTATTACAATGTCAGTTTTAGAAAAAATCAATTCAGAAGAATTAATTGCTTTAGAAGATCAACACGGAGCACATAATTATCATCCGTTACCGGTTGTGTTAAGCAAAGGAAATGGTGTTTATGTTTGGGATGTGGAAGGCAAAAAGTATTATGACTTTCTTTCAGCTTATTCAGCCGTAAATCAAGGTCATTGTCATCCAAAAATTGTAAATGCTTTGATGGAGCAAGCACAAACGTTAACGCTTACCTCAAGAGCTTTTTATAATGATAAATTGGGGAAATATGAAAAATTCATCACCGATTTGTTTGGATTTGATAAAGTTTTACCCATGAATACCGGAGCTGAAGCTGTTGAAACCGCACTTAAAATCTGCCGCAAATGGGCTTATGAGAAGAAAGGTATCGATGAGCATCAAGCGGTAATCGTGGTTTGTGAAAATAATTTTCACGGAAGAACTACTACAATCATTTCTTTTTCAAATGATCAAAATGCACGCAAAAACTTTGGACCTTACACCGAAGGATTTATAAAGATTCCTTACGACAGTTTAGATGCTCTAAAAAATGTTTTAGAGAATAATAAAAATATTGCCGGATTTTTAGTAGAGCCAATTCAAGGTGAAGCAGGTGTTTATGTGCCTTCAGATGAGTTTATTGCTCAAGCACAGGCATTGTGCAAACAAAATAATGTTCTTTTTATTGCTGACGAAGTACAAACCGGCATTGCCAGAACCGGTTCTTTGTTAGCAGTTTGTGGCAATTGCAACTGTGAAAACAACTGCGAACGCAATCCGCAAACCTACGTAAAACCTGATTTATTAATACTTGGGAAAGCCATTTCCGGTGGAGTTTATCCGGTTTCTGCTGTTTTGGCGGATAATGCAGTTATGAATGTAATTAAACCCGGTCAGCATGGCTCAACTTTTGGAGGAAACCCACTAGCCGCAGCAGTTGCAACAGCTGCATTGGAGGTTATTCAAGAGGAAAACTTAATTCAAAACGCCCGCAGATTAGGAAAGCTTTTTAGAAATGAATTAAGCAAATACATTCAAAACAGTACTATTGTTAGCTTAGTCAGAGGAAAAGGGCTTTTAAACGCCATTGTAATTAATGATTCTGAAGACAGTTCAACCGCTTGGGATATTTGTATGAAACTAGCCGAAAATGGTCTTTTAGCTAAACCAACACACGGAAACATCATTCGTTTTGCACCACCTTTGGTAATGAACGAAGAACAGTTGCTAGATTGTGTTTCGATAATTATTAAAACGCTGAAAGAATTTGAAAGATAAAAAAAAAGCCACTGTAAAGTGGCTTTTTTACTTTATGTTAAAATCTAAAATTATTGATTTTGCAATTGATTCATTAATTCTTCATACTGCTCCATACTTTCTGAGAATTTTCCAGAAGCTAATAAATAGATTAAGTAGAGCACAAAAATTGCACTAATCACTAAACTGATAATATTGATAGTTTTCCATGTTTTAAGCGATCCTAAGTTATAAATATCTGGATTTTCAGCATACATTTTTTCATCTTTCTTGGCTAAATGCAATCCTATACCGGCTAAAATAAGACCTAATACACCATTTGTACAACAACAGCCAATAAATGATGTTATTCCTAAAATCATAATCGCTGTTTGGTTAGGTAATTTTTGTTTTTCCATAATGTAATGTTTAATTTGTTTGTTGATTAATAATATAAAAGTTTATAAAAATAAGAAAATACCATTGTAAATGCTGTAATGATTCCAAAAAAAACAATTAGTTTGTGGTAACTTCTTGATTTGTCTACCAAACTTATCCCAATGAAGAGAAAGAAAAGGATCATACTGTAAATGGCCGGATACATATAAAATGCAGCTTCAAATTCACCTTGCAATAACAAAGCCAATGAACGTTGAATGCCACAACCGAAGCAATCAACACCAAAAAACTTTTTTGATAAACAAGGAAGCATGTACTCTTCCATAAAACATTATTTTTTAACTATACAATTTTACAAAAAAAAGAGATTAAATTTTCATTGTCATGATTATAATTTTAATCTTTACCTTTGAATTCTAAAATTTCTTAATGAAAAAGCTATTTATTCCCATCGTTTTAATTGCCGTTTTTTTTGCTTTTTACACTCCAAAAGAGAGTAATTATGCTATCTATATTAAAGTTGCTGCCATAGTGATTATAATGATAGGGGTAATGAAATTAATGCAAAAAGTACCTAGTAGAAATCAAGAAAATAAAGATGATGAAGTTTAGTATTGGTGATCGAGTAGCTGCTCTGGATGAAGATATTTCCGGAGTAGTTACAGTAGTGAAAAATGATCAAATTGAGATTGAAACTTCGGACGGATTCTTGATGACATATTTTGTCAATGAATTGATTAAAGAAAACAATACCAATGAATTAGTAGGTTTTATTTCAAGAGAAAAAGTAAGTAATGCTATCAAAGAAAAAGTTGAACCCATTAAGCGAAATTTCACCAAAGAAAAGAAGTCTAAGAAGGATGAGTTTGTGTTAGAAGTTGATTTACACATCGAAAAATTAGTACCATCTAAACGCGGAATGAACAACTATGATATTCTAAATCTTCAAATGGAAACAGCCAAAAGACAACTCGAATTTGCCCAAAAAAACCGAATGCCGAGAGTCGTTTTTATACACGGTGTTGGCGAAGGTGTTTTAAAAGCCGAACTCGATTTTTTATTAGGCAGATACGACAACATAACCTTTCAAGATGCCAACTATCAAAAATATGGTTTAGGGGCAACGGAGGTATATTTTATTCAAAAGAAAATGCTCTAATTTTTATAAAAGAATCACAAACTCTCCAAACTCATAAACACTTCCTAAGTTAAATGAAACTTGTAGTTCAGGTGAACTAACTTTAGTCATCGTGACATTTTTTAGTATAATTTTATGACGATGACCAATTACCGGACTCTGGTTATCCGTAGGGATTTCATATTCAATAGTAGTTGTTACTTCAATAATCCCACTTAAATCTGTAACTCCATTTTCAGCATTAAATTCTTCAATTGGAATAGGAAAAGTAGGTGTTTCACTTGCACATAAAAACTCACTGCTAATTATTCCGTTATAATAAACAAGTCGTAGAAAATTCGTAGTACCATTCATCAAAGCTGTTCTTGGTTGGTTCTCAAGCGTTGCTTCAGCAATAAATAAATTTGGATTAATGCGTAAAGTCATTGCTTGTGGTGGCACATTGGCAGGCGTCGTAGAACCAATAACCGGTATTTTAAACAAAAAAGAATTATCACTACCGCATTTGGAAATATTCACGTCAAAATCTCCCTGTCTCAAGGAAGAAGTAACATAATCACCAAAAACTAATTCTGCAAACAATTGTTGATTTCCGTTTCCGGTGTCAAAATTCACATTGCGTAAAACAATTGTATGGGTGTATCCTGTAATTTCGGTGGCGTTTGTGGTTTCGTCAACTTCTTTGTTCACAGAGGTGCTAATTTCAATGTCTCCCGAAAGAGCGTTCCACTCAGTGGTAACAATAGGATTGGCAGGAGGAATGGTATTGCAAATTACGTTCGTATTCAAAACACCATTGTAAAGTCGATAGATAACTTTGTTTGTACTGTTAATAGGCAAAGTTCTTGGTTCGCCGGTTGGTGTGATTTCATTCTTAAAATTATTTTCCGGAATTTGAAGAATCAAAGCTTCATTATCATTAATCTTATAAATAAAAAAACCGGATTCACCACTGTTACATGAATTTGTTGTAGCGTTTGAAAAATCAAATGATTCGATATTAAAATCGCCATCATCACAAGCGTTTAATGAAAGTAGAAGCACAAAAAAACCAACTATTTTTCTCATAGGAATTTCAAAATTATAAGCAAAAATAGGATTTTTAATCGCTCCAAAAAGCATTTGGTTTTAATTAGGACGATTTTAACCATATTTCTTATCTTTGATAACTTCATAAAATTTTTAAAAATGAAAAATTCCATTGCCTTTTTTTGCTTAATGTTTGTTGGATTTGCACATAGCCAAGAATTAAAATCACCTGACAATAAATTAGAAATGATTTTTGAACTTGGCCAATCAGGAAAGCCAACTTACCAATTAAAATATAAAAACAAAAGCGTGATTCAGCCCAGCAATTTAGGATTAATGCTTAAAAACAATCAAAATTTAGTGGATGGTTTTGAAGTAGTTAATTCAAAAAACACTTCATTTTCAAACAAATGGAAACCCGTTTTAGGTGAAGAAAAAGAAATTATCAATCAGCACAATCAATTGGTTCTAGAACTTGTACAAAAAGCAACCGGGCGAAAAATGAATTTAGTTTTTCGTTTATTTAATGAAGGACTAGCTTTTAGATACGAGATTCCTGCTCAAGATAAATTGAATTATTTTGTTATTTCTGATGAAGCAACGCAGTTTGCATTAACCGGAGACCACAAAGCATTCTGGATTCCAGGGGATTATGACAGTCAAGAATACAGTTATAACGAAACCAAATTGTCGCAAATTGATGTTGACAAACTCGATATGAATAACGGAATTGGCATGAAAGGACCTATGACAAAATCCCGAATTCAATCACCTGTTATGATGAAATCAGCCGATGGATTATACCTGAATATTTTTGAAGCTGCTGTAGTCAATTATCCCACTATGCATTTGGATGTGAATACAAAATCGTTTCTAATGCAATCGCATTTGGTTCCGAATGCAATTGGCGATAAAGCGTATTTACAAGCTCCGGCAAATACACCGTGGCGAACAATAATGGTAAGTGATGATGCTCGAACTATTTTGGCTTCAAAAATGGTTTTGAATTTGAATGAACCGTCCAAAATAGAAGACACTTCTTGGATTAAACCAATGAAATATGTTGGAATTTGGTGGGAAATGCACGTCGGTAAAGCCACTTGGGATTATGCCGGTTCACAAAATGCACAAATGGCTCAGGATGCCGAATTAAAGCCTACAGGAAAACACGGAGCAACCAACGAAAACACTAAAAAGTACATCGATTTTGCTGCAAAACACGGTTTTGATGGTGTTTTAGTGGAAGGATGGAACGTAGGTTGGGAAGATTGGTTTGGCAACTGGAAAGAAAATGTATTCGATTTTGTCACTTCATACCCCGATTTTAATGTGGAAGAAATACAAAAATATGCCGAATCTAAAGGTGTAAAAATGATTATGCACCACGAAACATCTGGTTCAGTGTCCAATTATGAAAGAAGACTAGACCGAGCATTTTCCTTTATGAAAAAACATAATTATGATGCTGTTAAATCAGGATATGTGGGAAAAATTATTCCACGAGGAGAATGGCATGACGGACAGGCCATGGTGAATCATTTTAATTATGCAGTGGAAAGAGCCGCAGAATATAAAATTATGGTTAATTCGCATGAATCATCCAGACCAACTGGTTATCACAGAACATATCCAAATTACATCGCAGCAGAGGCGGCTCGTGGCAATGAATTCAATGCGTGGAGTGTTGGAAATCCACCTGCTCACGAAACGATTTTACCGTTTACACGTTTTCTTGGTGGCCCGATGGATTACACGCCGGGAATTTTTGAAATTAAAATGAGCCATTACGATGCTACAAAAAAAGAGCAAGTTCATACCACTTTGGCAAAACAATTGGCGTTGTATGTAACGATTTATAGTCCGCTACAAATGGCAGCCGATTTACCTGAAAATTACGAACGTTATACGGATGCTTTTCAATTTATTAAAGATGTGGAAGTAGATTGGGATAAGACTGAGATTTTGGAAGCCGAACCTGGCGATTTTGTTACCATTGCACGGAAAACAAAAGGAAAAGAATCATGGTTTTTAGGAGCCATTACCGATGAAAATCCAAGAAACACTGAAATTTCGCTGAACTTTCTAACTCCTGGAAAAAAATACAAAGCCACGATCTATCAAGACGGAAAAGACGCTCATTGGGAGAAAAATCCAAAAGCGTATTCCATCAAAACCATCGAAGTAACTGCTAAAACCAAATTAAAATTGAATTTAGCTGCCGGTGGTGGAACAGCAATTAGTTTCTTTCCTTTGTAATCGTAATGGGTGAAAGGTGATTGGTAATGGGTAAAAGGTAATTTAATTTCTTTTTGTCATTCCGCAAGATGACGAAGTCGAAATAGGACACGAGCGATAGCGAACTGGCGAAGCAATCTCCCGCCCAGGCGGGACAAAAAACAACGAACTAAATAATGAACAAAATATACCTCGATAACGCCTCAACAACTCCCATCCGTCCCGAAGTAATTCAGGAAATGGCCAATGTGATGCAAACAGAATACGGAAATCCATCTTCCACACACAGTTTTGGCCGAGGTGCAAAAGTGATTTTGGAATCGGCTAGAAAAAGTATTGCTAAACAATTAAATTGTACCGCACAAGAAATCATTTTCACTTCTTCAGGAACCGAGGCAAATAACTGGATTCTGCGAAATGCGGTTACTAAAATAGGCGTAAAGCGAATCATTTCAACCAAAATCGAACACCATGCTGTTTTGTATCCCATTTTAGAATTGCAAAAAGAGTTTGGAATTGAAGTTGAATTCCTGAAAATTTTACCCAACGGACATCTCGATTATTTGCAATTGGCCACTCTATTAGAAGATTCAAAACCCACGTTAGTTAGTTTAATGCACGTGAACAATGAAACAGGAGTAGTGTTAGATTTAAATCGGGTAGGCGAGTTGTGCAAATCCGCAAATGCCTATTTTCACTCTGATACCGTTCAATCTATCGGTAAAACTGAAATCGATTTACAAGAAATCAAGGTCGATTTTTTAGTAGCGAGTGCTCACAAATTTCACGGACCAAAAGGAATTGGTTTTGCATACATAAAGAAAAACACAATTATTTCACCCATGATTTTTGGTGGCGAACAAGAAAAAGGCCTTCGTGCAGGAACAGAAGCTGTTCATCAAATTGCCGGAATGGCTAAAGCTTTAGAAATTGCTTATGAAAATTTAAATGAAGAGAGAAGTACCATTTTTGAATTGAAAAAATATACAATAGAAAAATTAGTACAACAGTTTCCTTCAATTAAATTTAATGGCGGATTTGAGACTTTTTATTCTATTTTGAATATCCAATTGCCATTCTCACCTGAAAAAACTGCGATGATTTTATTTGAATTGGATATCAAAGGAATTGCTGCTTCGCGAGGAAGTGCTTGCCAATCGGGAAGTATCAAACCTTCGCATGTGTTAGCCGAAATTTTATCGGAAGATGAACTCAAAAAGCCAAGTCTTCGCATTTCATTCAATCATCAAAATACTAAAGAAGAAATCGATTATTTTATTTCGTGTTTGGCAGCGATGTAAGTCAGAATGATTATTTTTGCCCAACAACATAACCCTCATGTATAAATTATTTATTCGACCCATTTTATTTTGTTTCGATCCGGAGAATGTGCATCATTTTACGTTTTCACTCATTCGTTTTTTAAATAAAATTCCAGGTTTTGGAAAACTTTTTCAATCAATTTATGAAGTTAAAAACCCAAAATTAGTGCGAGAAGTATTTGGTTTGAAATTTAAAAATCCTGTTGGTTTAGCAGCCGGTTTTGACAAAGATGCCAAATTATACCAAGAATTATCCAATTTTGGTTTTGGTTTTATAGAAATTGGAACCTTAACACCTAAACCACAAGAAGGAAATCCCAAAAAGCGTTTGTTTCGTTTAAAAGAAGATTCGGCCATCATTAACCGAATGGGTTTCAACAATGGCGGCGTTTTGGAAGCGGTTGAACGATTGAAAAAAAATAACGGTGTTTTAATTGGTGGAAATATAGGTAAAAATAAAAATACACCCAACGAAGAAGCTACTTCCGATTACGAAATTTGTTTTGAAGCGTTATTTCCACACGTGGATTATTTTGTGGTGAATGTAAGTTCGCCAAATACGCCTAATTTGCGAGCGTTACAAGAAAAAGAACCATTGACGCAATTATTGCAAACGCTTCAGAATCTGAATTCACAAAAACCGAAACAAAAACCAATCTTACTCAAAATTGCACCGGATTTAACCAATGAACAATTGTTGGATATTATTGACATTGTCAATGAAACCAAAATAGCCGGAGTAATTGCGACCAATACAACTCTATCTCGAGAAGGTTTACAATCGGAGAATAAATCAGAAATGGGTGGACTTAGCGGAAAGCCATTAACCAATCGTTCCACTGAAGTGATTCGTTTTTTAAGTGAAAAAAGCAACAAATCCTTCCCGATTATTGGTGTTGGCGGAATTCACAGTGCCGATGACGCAATGGAAAAGTTGAATGCCGGAGCTAGTTTGGTGCAACTTTATACTGGTTTTATTTATGAAGGGCCGAAGTTGATTAAAGAGATTAATGAGCGGATTTTAAGTAATAATTAAAGTTGTTTGTTTTCAGTTATTTATTGACTAAACCCTGACTGAATACTGCGACTGCAAACTGCAAACTATGTTTACTACATTCCTCCTCGCATCCGTCGCCTTAACACTCTCTCCCGGACCGGATATTTTATATGTCTTGACCCAAAGTATTTCTAATGGGAAAAAGTACGGAATTGCAACAGCAGCTGGTTTGGTTTCAGGAATTGTGGTGCATACCACGCTAATTGCACTAGGAGTTTCGGCAATCATTAAACAATCGGAACTAATTTTTACAGGAATTAAAATTTTAGGAGCTTGTTATTTACTTTGGATTGCTTTTCAAGTGTATACAACTCCTGCTTCCATTAATTTAAAATCGAATAATAGCAAAAAGAAGTCCTTACTTTCATTATTCAAACAAGGTTTTATAATGAATGTGCTCAACCCAAAAGTGACTTTATTTTTCTTGGCTTTCTTTCCAGGTTTTATCGATGAAAAATTAGGCAATGTAACGCAACAAATTTATTTACTTGGCTTTTTATTTATGCTACAGGCATTTATAATTTTTTCTTTGGTAAGCATTTTAGCGGATAAGCTTTCTCTTTTCATCCGAAATAACAACACATTTTCCGTTTTTTTAAAATGGTTTCAAATTGTGGTTTTCATGCTAATCGCTGTGCTGATTTTGATTTAAAAAAAATCCTTTTCCGAAATAAATCAGAAAAGGAAATTTTACAAAAAGATAACTTGTATTAAATTGCCTTCTTAATGATATCAAGCCATTTTTCTGCCAATTGGTTATCTCTAAAAAGTGTGATTTGAATTGGTTTTTCATACTCAAAATCATAAAATTTAAATGGAACTTTAGTTTTGTCTGATTTTTTTTCTAAAATAACTTCAACTTTTGTAACCAATTCTTTTTTTGTTGCCGTATGTGATTGTTCAACTTTTCGCTGAATTTCACAATGACCAATTTCATTTAAATCGGCAAAAGCCACTACTTCGGGTTTTGCATTCAAATCAATTAAGACTAACTTTTTATTTTGTTCGTCAAAGGCAATAATTTTGTTGTTTATGCTATCACGAATGTTGAAAGCTTTTGCATTTCCTTGATTATATTGTTTTAAAATGTTTTCAATTTTAGATGTATTAATGTGTTGATTTCTCAATAAAAAAGCGATAGGTAGAATCGTAATCAATACTAATCCCAACCCAATTAATGTGGTGGATGTTTCCATTTTTTTTGATTTTTTAAATAATTGAATGATAAAAAAGTGTGCTAAACAACAAGTAAAGCAGCTGAAATTAAACTGATAAAGCAGTTTTAATTACCAAAAAAAATGATAGGGAAAGAGCAGTTTCGAAACTTTCTCACAACGATTGTGGTCTTGTCTCGATAAAAATGAAGTAAATTTTGAAAGGAAAAACGTTTTACTTTCTTCAAGAACAAATGGTAAAAACGAAATTAAAAAAGTAGAACTTTCTTTAACAACGTTTTGAAACCGATGTTCTGCAATGGTTTGCTTCGTGCCAACAACTTTAACCGTTTCAATAGAACGAACTGATTGCGTTGCCGGAGTGTTGCTTTCTACAAAAAATGTACTGTCTTTTGCTACCCAAACAAAAAGCATCAAAAGACTGGCTAACGCAATACTATTTTTAAACCATTTCACGATGCAAATGTATTATTTACTTTGAATCAATCGGTTATTTTTTTCAAAAAAAAACCATTCTTAGTCAGAATGGTTTTAAGTAAAAAATTTGTCTTTTTTATTCTTGCGATAAATTTCGCAATTGTTTCAATTTGTCTTTCCAAGTTTTCAATTCGTCTTTATGCTTTTCGATGTTTTTGAAAACTTCTTTCACAAGCGGATTATCTTTTTTGGCATGCGTGAAAAATTGAATATTATTTTCCAACTGAAAAATTTCCGATTGAACTTCTTCGATTTTACGAATGATAAATATTTTTTCACCTTCCAATTTTCTACTGTCATCTGAACCGGCTAATTGTTCTAATTTGTTGGAAAAACGCATCATATCGCCTTCTTTTTTGCTCAAACTCAATTTTTCAAACAAGGCATCCAAAATCTTATTAAATTTTCCTTCAATATGTCTTCTGGAAAAAGGCACTTTTCCAAACGATTTCCATTGTTCAATGTGAGCTTTAATGGCATCTAAATCGGTTTTATGATCACCTACCAATTCAAAATCCTTCATTGAATCCAAATAAGCTTTTTTCTTATCAAATGCTTCAATTTCTTCTGAATTCGCTTCATTTCTGGTAGCTTTCATTCGGTCAAAATATTGATTACAAGCATCTTTGAAATCTTTCCAAACTTTATCTGAATATTTCCGAGGCACATGGCCAATTTGTTTCCATTCCTCTTGAATTTGTTTCATGAGTGGAGTAGTGGCGGCAAAATCTTCGCTTTGACTCATTGCTTTCGCCTTTTCAACCAAAGCTAATTTTTTATTTAAATTATCACTTTGTTCCTTTTTAATGTCTTTATAAAACGCATTTTTGTGCGAATTGAAATTTCGAACTGCTGTCTTAAATTCAGCCCACGTATCTTCATTCACTTCACTCGGAACTTTACCGGCAGAAAAGAAGTCATTTCTTAGCTTTTCTACTTTTTCTATATAACCTTGCCATTGCGAATGAGCGGTTACTTCCACTTTTGCTAATTCTTCAATTTCGGCAATAATGGCTTTTTTTCTTTCTAAATTGGCAACTTCTTTTTCACGCTGATTAGCAAATAAACCTTCGCGTTTGTCATGCATTTGCTTTGTTAAAGCACTAAACTGATTCCAAATTTCTTCACGGTGTTCTCTGTCTACCGGTCCGATTTCTTCTTTCCAAAGGCGGTGTAAATCTTGTAGTTCTCGGAAAGCTTTGGTTACATCTTCTTCGTTTACCAACTCTTCAACACGAGCAATAATTTTTTGTTTTTGTTCTAAATTGTGTTTAAAATCTAAATCCCTTGCTTCGCGATCCAAATGCAAATAATCATAAAAATTTTCTACATGAAAATGATAATTATTCCAAACATGGTTATACTTATCTCTCGGAATCGGACCAATATTTCGCCATTCTTCCCGCAATTCATTAAAGTGATTCAACGTATCTTTAATATTTTCTTGCGGATTGATAAGGTTTTTAATTTCTTCTACAATCGCTAAACGTCTGTTCAAATTAGCTTGCAAATTGTTTTGTAAACTTTTAAAGTGAGCATTTTGCTTTCCTTTAATTAGTTTGTATAGCGAATCAAATTTTGGTTTTAAAGGCAAATGATACTCAAAATCCTCAGTAGAGTCAGGATTTTCAGCTAAAAACTCATCCTTTTTTTCATCAATAAAATGATTGTATTTCGATAAAAATTCTTTTTTAATTTCCTCAACATGTTCCTTGATAGACATGACTTTTTCAACCGTAGAAAGTTTTTCGAGCTCATCCACCAAAGCATCCATCGACATCGCATGATAATCCAACATTGGAATGGCATGACGCTCTTTTAACGTTTCATCTTCGCTTTCTTCTGCATTGGTTTCATCTATGGCGTTTAACGCTTTTTGATGTTCGCTTTCCGTAATCGGACTGTCATCAGCCAATTCTTCAGGAAAAATTTCCACAACAACTTCATCCTCAACGGGAGATAGCGGAGCAGTTTCAATTTCTTCCGAAACGGTTTCAGCAGTTTCTTCGATTTCGTTATTTAAAACGTTTTCTTGGTTTCCATCTGTCTCATTCTCAATTGGCGACAGGTTATCATTCTTTTCTTCTAACATCGAACAAATGTTTAAGGTTCATATAATAAAGGCGAAAGATAATAAAGTGTTCGCAAAATTCAAAGGAATCAGGCGTTTAAAGTTGTTTTTAGTTTTTCTGAAGAGGATGGCTTAGGCATTATTAGCCATCATTTATAAGTTAACAGCACTCCGTTTTAAGCAAACCGATTAGTGATAACCGATAACAGACAACAATCATTTATTCCAAATCTTCCAACCTCTTTCTGCCTGTAAAACTAACATTTCATAACCATTTTTGGTTATAGCATTATTGGCTTTGGCACGTTTAAGGAATTCGGTTTCTTCAGGATTATAGATTAAATCAAATGCAATATGTTCTCCTGTAAAAAATTCATACGGAATAGGAGGAAATTCCTCTATATTCGGGTGCGTTCCAAGCGGAGTACAGTTGATTATAATTTGATAATTATCAAAGGTAGTTGCGTTTATGTATTTATAATCTAGGGCATTTTCTTTCTTGCTTCTTGAAACAAACGTGTGTAAAATACCCAATTCCTCCAAGGCAAAAGCTACTGCTTTAGAAGCTCCACCGGTCCCAAGTATTAAAGCTTTTTGATGATGCGATTGTAACAAAGGTTCTAACGATTTTTTGAAACCATAATAATCGGTGTTATACCCTTTAAGTTTACCTTTTTTTGTAAATTTTATACAATTTACTGCACCAATTTTTGATGCATTTTCATCCAATTTATCCAGATAGGGGATGATTTTTTCTTTGTAAGGAATAGTAACATTCAAACCTCTTAAATTAGGATTTTCTCGAATAATTTTAGGGAATTGGCTGATAGCTTGCAGGTCAAAATTTTCATAAGAATAACCAAGCATTTCTTCTTTCTCAAATTTATCAGTAAAATATTTTTTTGAAAAAGAATAGCTAATATTTTTTCCAATAAGTCCAAAAACTTTATTCATTTATCACTTTTTTTCTGAAGAAGATTTGTTTAAGTAGGGGAATGTTGGCTAAAATAATAATGAGAATGATAAACTTTTCTAAATGTTCCTTTACATATTCAATTTGGCCTAAAAAATAACCTAACAAACTAATCAAAGCTACCCAAAGTACAGCACCTATGAAACTAAATTTTAAGAAAGTTTTATAGGGAACATTGGTTGTTCCGCTCAAAAATGGAACAATAGTTCTAACTACCGGAATAAAACGTGCAATGATTATAGAATTTTTACCGTTTTTGTCAAAAAAATGTTGAGCTCTTAGGATATGGCTTTTTCGAATCAAAAAAGTTTTTTCACTTGTTAAAATATAGTTTCCAAATTTTTTGCCTACATAATAATTAACATTATCACCCAAGAGTGCAGCAAAAATAAGCAGAGGTATAATTATAAAAATATTTAATTCACCTCGAGCCGCAATCATTCCAATTGCAAAGATGAGTGCATCACCGGGTAAAAAAGGCATTACAAAAGACATAATAATTAATCCGGTTTCTGCAAAAACCAATAAAAACAAAATGGCATAAATCCAATTATCATACTTTTCAATTAGCTTTGAAAGAATTTGATCTGGTTGAGACAAGAATTTTATTACTAAATCAATGAAATCTGTCATGTTTAATAATTCTTTTTGTGTGCTTATTTTGAGAATTTTTCACCAACTTTTTCCACTATGAAGATAGTTAAAAATCCTGCAATCATTAAAATAATTGCCATGGTAATTTGACTGTCACCTTCATAATACTGAGGTAAAATACTTTTTTCCAATACTGCTACTTCTTTTCCATGGGAATCAATCCGTGTAGATAACACTTTTTTCCAAGGCCACACTTTGTTCAATGAACCCAGCATAAATCCTGTTAAAACGGCCATCGTAGCGTTTCTGTAATTGTCAAACATCCAATTTAATACTTTAGAAAATAATTTTATTCCCAAAATTGCTCCAATAGCAAAAGTCATCAATTTTAAAGCAGATTTTGATATTAAACTAAAATCCAAAGACACTAATCCCTCCCTAAATTGATTAATTGTACCAATAACAATAGCATAGGAGCCCATTAGGACCAGTATAAAAGCACCGGAAATACCCGGTAAAATCATTGCGATAATCGCTATAAAACCAGAAATAAATAAATAAATGTAGCTATCAGGTGAAGCAACAGGCTCAACAATTGTGATGTAGTAAGAAATTATTGTGCCTATAGCAAAAAACAAAATAGTTGAGAGTTTTTTATCTGTTATTTGTTTACCTACAAAATAGATACTTGCAATTACTAATCCAAAGAAAAACGACCATACCAAGATGGGCTGTGTTTCCAAAAGATGTGTGATTACTTTAGAAAGTGATAAAATGCTTATGGCAATTCCGCTTAAAAGAGCCAGCAGAAAACTGCCATTAATTTGCTGCCAAGCAATTTTGAATCCGTTCTTTTTCCAAGATGAAAAAAAAGAAAAATCTACTTTGTTGATGGTATCAATTAACTCTTGATATATACCGGAAATAAAAGCAATTGTTCCTCCTGAAACACCAGGAACCACATCGGCAGCTCCCATTGCTAAACCTTTGAGCGTGATTAAATAATAATCTGGAAAAAGTTTTCTCATAAAAAAATGCGTTCCGCTATTGAAACCGAACGCAAATTAGGGATTTTTTTTATAATTGTATTCTAAATTAGGCTAAGATTTTAAATGTTTTGAAATTACATTTTGAACGATTTTTTTATCCCAAACAACAGGAAATAATTCTTCCATTAACGTTCTGTTTTTGGCGTTCAATTGCAAACCATTGGTGAGGTGAAACTTGCCTTTGTCATTTTGTTGTAACATATAATACATTCCGGCTAATCGATATTCTATTTGATATTCATCAGGGAAAAATTCTGAAGCTTGCAATAAAGTTTGGATAGCACTGTCAAATTCACCCAGAAATTGAAGAATATCAACCCAAAACAACCAAGTGTCTAAATGAGCATCGCCAAACTCAACCGCTTTTCGATAGCCAAATTCCGCCTCTTCGTAAAAATTCATATTACGATTAATGGTAGCATAGCGTTTCCAATACAATTGGTTTTCGTTGTCAATCGCCAAAGCTTTGTTTACATAAAACAATGCTTTTTGAAAGTTTTTTAAACGAATATAAAAATCAGTAATGGCAATCCATCCTTTGTCGAGCAACGGATCTTCGTGAACTGTTTGGTTATAGAATTTAATGGCTTCAGCTTTATTGCCTAACTTTTCATGGCATTTTCCAATTCGCAATAAAGCGTAGGATGTTGGGTCTTCTAATTCGATGGTGCGTTCATAGGCTTCAATTGCTTCTTCAAAGCGTTTTAGTTTTTCGAGGGATTTACCCTTTTCCATGAAAGCACCAATAAATTCATCATCAATTAGTGTAGCATAATCAAAACATCGCAACGCATTTTCGTAGTTTTTGATGCTGTAACTCAATCTGCCTTGTTGGTGCCAAGCGATTTCACTGTATGGATTTTTTTCGATGTAATTTTCTAAGTAAGCAATTGCATCCAGTTGCTGGTCGAGAAATTCAAAACAATAGACAACATTATACAAGGCGGCTTGGTCTTCGACATCTACTTCTAAACATTTAATAAAATTGTGCTTAGCCAATTCTAAGTTGTCCATGAATAGGTATTCCATTCCCATTAAATTGTAAACATCAGCATAATCATCGGTAAATTGTAATGCTTTTTCTAATTCTTCAATTGCTTTTTCGTGTTGGTCACGTTTAGAAAAAATGTTTGCTTTTTGGATGTAAATCTCCTCATTGTGGGGTTCAATGGCATACAACTCGTTGAGCATTTTTTCGGCTACATCAAGTTTGTCGTCATAAATCAACATTTCAATTTGAACTAGTTTTAATCCGGTCGATCTTGGATGTTGTTCGAGAGCTAATTTCAAGGCTTTTTTGGCCAGAGATGCTTTACCCATATCAAGATAATGAAGAATAATTTCTTCAAATTCCTCGGAATCGAAAAAGAAAACTTTATTGGTTTTCAACATCGATTCAAATCTCGATAAGGATACGTTGTAATCGTCTTCTTCGTGACTTAAATGCATACTCGATTGTTTTAAAATTATCCTTCTCTAAATTAGGAAAGGATTGCTCTGATTCTATTTTTTTGACAGATTGTTGTAAACAATTTAATTAACAGTTTTTTTAGTGCTTAGTGGTTAGTCCTTAGTCCTCAGTATTTATGCTAACAAATACTAATTAAGCATATTTTACCTTTACAATTTTTTACTGACTTCATCTAAGGCTTCCAATAAAATGCTACAACCTTCTTTAATTTCCTCTTCAGAAATTGTTAAGGGAGGTGTGATTCGGATAGCTTTTCCTTCAAAAAGCAGCCAAAAAAGAATTAATCCTTTGTCTTGGCATTTGAAAATTACTTCGTTTGTAATTTCAGGAGATTCCACCATTGCCGCTAGCATTAATCCTTTTCCTCTTATTTCTTTAATCAAAGGATGTACCAAAAGTTGTCTAAATAGCTTTTCTTTTTCTAACGTTTGAGCCATTAGGTCTGTTTCAGTGATTTCCCGCAGGGTTGCCAAGCATGCAGCAGCTATGACAGGATGTCCGCCAAAAGTGGTAATATGGCCTAATTTTGGGTCGTGACTCAACAAATCCATGTATTCTGCTTTGGCAGTAAAAGCACCTACGGGCATTCCGCCACCCATTCCTTTTCCCATAATCACTATGTCGGGCACAACATCATAGTTTTCAAAACCGAACATTTTACCTGTTCTTCCGAAGCCGGGTTGAATTTCGTCGATAATCATTAAAGCACCGACTTTCTCACAACGCTGTTTGATTTTGGTTAAAAAACCATTTTCAGGTTGAATAAATCCCGCACCTCCTTGAATACTTTCTAAAATTACACCTGCCGTTTTGGTGGTAATTTTTTGAATATCTTCTTCGTTATTAAAGGTAATAAAATCCACATCCGGAATTAGCGGACGAAAAATTTGCTTTCGTTCTTCAAAGCCCATCACACTCATTGAGCCCATGGTATTGCCATGATAAGCATTGTAACAGGAAATCAACTGACTTCTTCCAGTGACTCTTCGGGCGAGTTTTAAAGCCCCTTCAGCGGCTTCGGTTCCAGAGTTGACTAAATAAGTTTTATTTAAAGGTTCAGGCATGTTTTGTGCCAGCAATTTACAAAATTCAACTGCTGGATGCTGTGCATATTCGCCATACACCATCACGTGTGAATATTTGTCTAATTGGTCTTTGATGGCTTGATTGACTTTTGGATGCTGATGACCCAAACTACAAGCTGACACACCGGCTACAAAATCTAAGTATTTTTTATCGTTGTTGTCATATATATAACTTCCTTTAGCATATGAAACTTCCATCGCAAGCGGATAGGGTGAAGTTTGTGCTTGGTATTTGAGGAAATCTTCTTTCATTATGGTAAAAGGTTATAGGTAATTGGTAAAGGGTGATCCTGACTACGCAATATTCTAACTATCTTTTTTCTTTTCTTTTTTTTCTTTCGTTTCTTGGCCTTCTAACGTTTCTTGTCGAACTTCCATGGGAACCGATTCGATAATATTTTCAGCTTCTTTTTCGATTTGCATTTGTTCTTCGTATTCGTTTTCTTCGGGAGGAAAAATATCATCTTTGGTTTTTATTCGTTCATCACCACGCCAAACAAATCCTCTGAGTTTTCGGGCATTTTCGGGCAATTCTGCTTCGGGATAAACTTCTCCTTCCACTTGTTTAAAAAAGGTAATCGTATCAATTTGATTACCATCAAGCATCATATTGATGCTACTGCTTTTACTTTTGTTGATTCCAATGAGTTCTTGGTTTTCATTTCGCATGTAATAGATTACTTCTGTATTTTTAACTACATCCACTTCATACAATTTATTGTCTCGGAATTTACCATAGAGGTTTAACCCTTTCACTTGATTGTAACCTGTGCCAATGGTATCTTTTGAAGCAATAAAAGTATTGCCTAAGACCTTTAAGGAGTCCAATTTTTCAGTTTCTTTATTAGAAATTAAATGCATGACATCGCCTGTCATTTGGTTATCAAAATTCCACATGACCGGATTTTTGATTAGTTTGGTTAGTCCTGTTTTTTCATCGGAATGAAGGGAATCACATTTTCCACTCATGTCAATTTTAAAAAAGCGGACATTGTTGAAAGCTCTTACCACACGGTTTTCCGGTTTTCCTGTTACGATTAATTTTTTTCCGTGAATATATAAAGTATCTTTTTCGACTAATGTCATGGCTACCGCTCTTTTGGTCATCATGAGCGAATCTTTTAATTTATAGACTTCGCCATAATGTCCTTTTACGATGCTATTGTTGATGGAATCGGTCACTTTTACATTTCGGGTGGCAGAGGCAAATTCGCGGTTTCTGTCGTAATACAAACTGTCGCCTTCAATCAATCGATTATTGTATTTGATGTAGGAGTTTTTGACAAAATGTGAAAAGTTTTTCTTGGTGTCATAAAATCCTTTTTCGGTGTAAATGTAATTTTCTTTACTGGTAATCGTTGAAGGGCCGAAAAGATAAGCGTGTCCCACTTTTTCATAATAATCTAAGTGATTGGTTTTAATCACATATTTTGGATTAGTTATGGTTACAGCATTTCTGAACTGATACATTTTTCGTTGAATTACATAAGTTCCTGCCTGGCTAACTAAAGTATTTTCTTTGTCGGTAATAGTTCCGCCGGTTTTGTAAAAAGCTTGTTGAGCGTTTCGATCAAAATTGAGAACTTCTGTTTTTAGGGTTGAACTTGGTGAACTCATCACCACATTTCCTGATGCATAGGCTTGTTTGTTTTCTCCGTTATATTCGGCATACGTGCTGGTCATGGTAATGGTGTCGCCTTGAATCATTCTTACATCACCAAATGCTTTGATGTAATTTTCTTTTTTAAACAAATAGGCTTTGTTGCAAAACATAGTTGCTCCGTCATGACTAACGCGAACATTTCCGGTAAGCAAAATAGCATCTGGATATAACTCTTCGTCCACATCAAAAAAATCCGAGTATTCCACAAAGATTTCTTTGCTTTTTTGGCTCCAAGTTTGTGGAATGCTTATCAAACAGAAAATGATAAAAAGAATAGTTCTCAAAGGTAAATTTTTGTCAAAATTACTAAAAACGCTGATAATACAATGGTTGTTTAGATTTATTTAAGTTTATGAAGGAAAAGCTTAATTTGGTTAAATATTTTTTTTGTACATTTTTCATGAACCTTTGCCTGGTGATTTATTAACTTTTGGCGAACCTATTATTCGTTATAAAAGCGTTATACATACGCTATAAACTCGCTAAAAACATCCCCTAAAACGTCCCTTAAAACAAAAAACCCTGTAAAATAAATGTTTTACAGGGTTTTTAGTGGAGTCGGAGAGAATGCGTCCAAATTTGTTAACTCCCATTATCAAAGGTGTTTCAAAGGGTGACTTGTTTAGGGTAACCGATTTTAGTACCTTTTTTATCTATTCAAATTAGTATAAATCGTATTTGATTGTCCGCAATTACCCATAATTAAATAAAAAGCCTTATATTTGATAAAAAAAAGCGATGAATTTATTCAGTTTTACGGCAAATTTTGGAAGTGAAGAAGCTTGTAGACTTCATTTTAAAGA
>NZ_JBIIVK010000008.1:0-85419 GCF_044339515.1 Flavobacterium sp. | reverse complement strand
CCCCGCTATCCGAAGTTTGTAAGATTCTATGCGAAGGTCTTCCATATCCAAAGTTAGCAGATGCTCTGCGAATGTCTGTGACTTCGCAGCAAATATACAATTCCAATTTTTATTATATTTGATTAAATAAATGAATATGGAAGAAGGTTATGTCATTAGAGATCAAAAACTACCGCATTTTATTACCCTTACGGTTGTAGATTGGATTGACGTGTTTTCAAGAAAAATATACCGAGACGAAGTCATTGCTTCTTTGGATTATTGTATCAAAAATAAAGCTATGGTTTTGTATGGCTATGTGATCATGAGCAATCACATTCATATGGTTGTTCAATCCAGTGATGGAAAGTTATCTGATTTGATTCGTGATTTTAAGAAGTTTACAGCCAAAACAATTTTAAGCAAAATACAATCAGAACCGGAAAGCAGAATGGAATGGATGTTAGAACGTTTTCGATTGGCAACTGAAAGCCATTCCAGAAATAAAGTATTTCAATTTTGGCAATATGGTAATCATCCGGAAGAAATTTATACCAATCCGTTTATGTGGTCAAAATTAGATTATATTCATTTGAATCCGGTTCGAGCTGGATTAGTTGAAAAAGCGTCACATTATTTGTATTCAAGTGCTTCTAATTATGTGAATGATATTGGCTTGGTCTGTATAGAAAAAGCTGATAATCCAATTGTAGATGTGAAGAATGTAAACAATGTGCAGCGGTATGATTTGTATTAAAAATAGGAAGTGTTTTGCTGCGAAGTCACAGACATTCGCAGAGCACGTGCTATCATATAAGACTTAGGTGAGCGTGGAGTATTCGCTAAAAAGATGCTATCAATTAAAACTTTGGGCAGCTTGGTTAAAAATCTAAATCATCCTTTTTGCAATACCAATTCGGTTCGCAACCAAAAGTGACACAACCACCAAGTTTTATTTTGTCTTTTTGGTCTTTCCTTTGAATAACATAACCATAAACAATCGGAATTACGTCATTGGAACTATGGCATTTAGGACATATTTTATTAGTTTTTGAATAAGGACAAGTTGGTGAATAATCTATTTTTAATTTTTCCCATTTCTTATCCCTGCCAATGAGTTTAACATTGTATGAAGCATTACCTGGATAATTTCTTGGTTTGAAAAAAATATTAACACTATCTCTATCAACATTTTTAAATTCAAAACGAAGATTTTCATCAATGTAAACACTATCGAACGCTATTTCATTAAAAGTATCCCTTAAATAAATAAGTTTTTTTCCGGCTACTAATTCTTTATCTTCTGGATTGAATAGAATAACTTCTCCTTTAATCGTTTTCTGTGCAAAACAAAAAAGTGAACTGAGAATTAAAAAGATTTGAAGAATTAATGCATTTTTGGACATAAACTCAATTTTGGTTAACATAAATAATCAACTGTTTAAAGATATAATTTATTTTACCGATTTATTTAAAAGTTAAGAAACCTTTTTGAGTAGGGGACATTGCAGAGAAGCTGGGAACTAGTGTCTTGGCCATAAAATAGGCAACATAATTTCATCGTTAATTTCATCAGCCACAAAATAAAATTGATTACCCCAACCATTATCCCAAGCTAAAATACCATAATTTTTGTTGAATAAAATGGGACTTACACCATCTACAACCGGATCAGACATTTCATATTTGTCAAACTTAAAAGAAGTTGTTTGATAGTAATTAAAATCAGTTACATTGAATTTATCAAAAACAAAGTATAAGTCTGACTTTGCTTTGTTCAATCGAAAGGATATATTTTTGGTAGAATCTATACGATTGTGATATTTATAAATAGTCATACTGTCAATTACCTTAATTTCCAATTCGTATTCCATCTTTCTTGTTAAAGAATCAAATTCATACACATATAAAATACGTTTTTTGGATTTAATTTCGGTTTCAATTTTTTTTGAATCAATAGAATATTTATCTCCCATGCATGAACCAATAAAAACATTGACCGCAATTAGTAGTAAACTAGCGATTAAAATAAGGTAAACAATTATTCTTTTTAAGTTTTTCAATTATATAAAGATAAGCAATTAATGAACATTTTGGGTAGCTGGTAAAAAAACCTTTTCGCAGAGCACGAGCTATCATAGAAGACTTAGGTGAGCGGGGTAAACTGCGTTTGTAGATTTATTTTTTTACAGCATATTATTTTTTTCATCTTCTGATTCATCAAATTTTAATTTCTCGATTTTGTCATTCAGAAAATTGAATAAGTAAATTAATATTAAAATAGAAATTATAAAGATTGCACTATTTGTAGATAATTTTAATTCGTTTCCATTTTCAGGTTTCAGTTTGTAATTTCCAGCTTCTATTATTTCATAGAGATTTTTTTTACCAACTGAGTCATTTTCTTCCAATTTTAAAATTGCTTCATAATATTTTTTTTGATTCAATAACTCTTCGTTTTGCTTTTGGAGGTCTGTATATGAACGACTAATATTACTCGAAAAATAAGCAAGTATAAAAAAGCCAATCACATATAGAATAAATTTTATTGAAATAAGTGTTTTTAGATTCATTATGTTTTCTTTACAAAGTATTACACAACAAGTAAATATCACCAAATCTACACAACTTTTTCAACTTCTCACAAAAATCAAAAGCTGTTTTGGTGATTGAAAAATGATATTCGCAGAGCATGTGCTATCAAAGAAGACTTTGGAGAGCTTAGGATGATTTTACTTATTTCGGCATTTCTGCAATTGCGTCTATTTTTTCTGTTATCTCTACAACTTCTAAAATATAATCACTGTTTTTAGAATTGAACATGTTCATATCTAATACTTTTATTGCTGTTCCAGCCATGCAAACCATAAGCATATTTGTACTACCGGAACCAATTTCATTGAAATCAATATCTGTAGAAATAATTGCATTTCCACCCATTTTAACACATTGAATTCTTAAATCAGTTTTACAAAGATTAGTTGCGTCTGATATTTTTTTGTTGGTAGTGTTTGAAGTTCCTCCAAAAAAATCATTAAAAGACCTTGAGAGTTCAGTAGTAAAACCTGTGCCTGATGTAGTTTGAGCAGTTAACATATCTAAAATATCATATTTCCAATCGTTAGGTGCCGGTGAAGATAAAATAGGTATGTAATGAATGATTTGTTTTAGTCGATTTTCGAGGTCATTTTTTTGTTGTCTAAAACTTTTCGCAAGTTGATTTAAATAATCTGACGAACAGAAATTACAATAGCCTTGAGATTTCAAGTCTAAATGCTTATTAATAAATTCCGTTTTATTTTCAGAAATAAGTGTAGCGGTACTGAAAAAACCTTTCACCGCTTTACCACAATTTGGGCATTTATCAAAATTCATATAATTGTTTTAAAATTATTCACTAAGAATTGATTACCCCAAATCTACACAACTTTTTCGATTGCTCACAAAAATTAAAAGCTGTATTGTGGTTTCAAAAACGCTATTTGCAGAGTAGGTGCTATCATACAAGACTTAGGTGAGCTGGGTATTCGCTAAAAAGATGCTATCAATTAAAACTTTGGGCAGCTTGGAATTTATCTGTTTTACCCAGAAAGAACGTAATAAAATCAGTTAAGAAAAGTGCGTTCCATACCACTATTGCTCCAATGGCATAACCTTTTTTGATGGGAAAACCTCCTGTTGCCTGTTTTTCAAGGATTGTTCTGTCTATTTTTGGTTCAGTTGCATTTTGATTACTTAAAAATCCTGTTGCTTTGATTTGTTGAACCACAGCACTCGGGTCTTTAAACGTCCAAAAAATCACTCGCTCATTGTAGTTGGCAACCTTATGATTAATTTTTATTCCTTGTCCCAATAACGGAATCATAACATACGGTTCAATTGAAACAATGTCAGAAGCTTGAAAAATCAAATTTCCGACAATTGAAGCATTTAATTCCAATCTATCTTTATTCACTTTTAAAGTCGCAAATGGAAATGTAGCATTCGCCATGCCAATTCTTGCTCCGCCTGTTAATTGTAATTCGTTCATTTTTTTGTTTAGTTTTACTATTGGTTCAATATCTAGTATATTTTCCAAATCTAGATATCTTTTTCAATTACTAAAAAAGTTTATAGCTTTGTAGCAGATAAAATAAATCATTAATTATAGTGAAATAGCCTATCCTTACTAAGGTCAGAGGCAGTGTATTTTTTTCTAAATTCGATATCCAATTCCAATTTTAAGAATGTTAATATTCGTATTATAACTTTTATCAGGTATTCCGTCTTCAACTCCAACCTTTATAAAGTCATATTGTGCTTGTATGAATAATTTACGAGTTAAATCATAGGATAATCCTATATTAAAATTTAAACCATTCTCATTATCGTCAATATCCGCAGGTAAATCAGCATTCGTATTTTCTTTCCATTTTGCGTCATAAATTAATATAGAATATCCTATTCCAACGTGAGGGTGAAATTTTTCTAAACTTGGGATATTGAATTCCATAAAAATTCGAGGTTGTATTGGAAAAATCTTAACGTCAAAAAGCTGATTTACGTTAGTTGCACCGGATTTTGTATTCTGAAAATAACCAAAATTTACAGAAGCCCCAATATCAATTGTTTTATGATTTAAAAATTTATATTTAGCACCAACATCAAAAATTCCGTTATAATTTTTTCCAAGAAAGTTATCTCCAATTGGAATTGGGAAATTAGCTTCAACACTAAATTTTGAATCTTGTGATAATAATGTAATTGTAAAAAATAATAATAATATCGTTATTAATTTTAATCTCATAATTTCATAAATTATTTATTTAATCACAACTACAATCAAATTGTTGAGCAATTTCTTCACAAGTCAAGTCTTCTGCAGATTGAATGTTTAATTGAGAACAATTTATTTTATCATCATTTTTTGAACAGGAAATATTCGTTATTCCAATTAATACTCCAATTGCTAAAATTAGTTTTTTCATTTGTTGGTGTTGATTAAAATTGCTTTAAATTTTTGTTTCTGATATAGAATTATTTATAAATAATAAATTTACTCAAATCTACACCACTTTTTCAATTACTCACAAAAATCAAAAGCTGTTTTGTGGATTGAAAAATGTTATTTGCTGAGCATATACTATCAAACATGACATAAGTTATCGTTCTCTTTTTCTAATAACTATAAACGTCAATTAATTTTATATCTTTTGGAATACTAAGTGAATCAAGTTTCTTTTGAAAGGTATTGAATTTTAAATTTCCAATTACATAATTTTTGGAAGTATTCAAAATCCAATAATCTCTTACCTTTTCGTCGGGAATTTCATAAGAGTCTAAACTGTCATTTGGAGAACGTTTTTTTAAACCTTGTCGTTCAGCGATGATAAAATTTTCATATACATTTACTTTTAAAACTTTTGATGGGATAATTGCAGTTTTATCATTCCAACCATCTTTTGGTGTTATCTTTATTTCATGAGCCGAATTTCTGAATATTGCATAATTTCCAGTTAAGTCAGTCGAAAAATCTTGAACTCCAGGTCCAAAACAGCTTATTATTGTTTGTAGAAATAAGACTGATATAAAAAGGAGTTTTAAAAGTTGTTTCATTTTTTTAATGATAGGTGTTTCTAGGTTACCGCTAGCTAGTAATTACTAACAAATCTACAAAACATTTTCAACTTCTCCCAAAATCAAAAGCTGTAATGCGGATAAAAAAACGATTTTCGCAGAGCAAGTGCTATCACAGAAGACTAAGGAGAGCTTGGAGAGTGGGTTACGATTGATTGAAGTATTTCAAAACATCATAATTCCAAACCATAAAATTAGTAATTAACAAAACAAAAGTATCCTGGTCAATATTTTCATCAAGCTGAAAAATTTTTATTCGTTTTCCAACTTTCCTTACTTCAGCTTTTCTAACATGATATTGTAATCGATGTTCTAATTCTTCTTTTGTGTAGATTCTTATTGCTCCATCACAATGAATTATTTGTCCAGTTTCTTTATTGAATATCGCATGAAAATAGCGGCTACCTTGAGTTTTAACTTCGTCAAAATTTGTCAGTTCTTCGCAAGTAAAATGTATTTCATTATCTTCTGGTCGCCAAACATAATCAGTTACATTGCCTTTAGATAAAATATCATCGTTAACCCATTGTCCAAATTCTTCTTCTCGCAAAGTTTTTAATCTTTCCCAATCTAACGGTTTCCCGTAGATTGTCATTTTATAAGCTAAATGTTCGAATTCTTGATGATGTATTTCTATAAACGGATCTAAACGAATTTTAAAGTTCAAATTATTATAATACGTAAGACTTATGATTATTTGAGATATCCAATAACTGGAATTAGAACCCGAAGTTACTGGTGTTAAATTGTAAACATAGTCATTATATTTAAAGCCGTTTTTATATAATTCAAAGTCTTTAATTGAAACTAAGCTATTTTCATCGATTTCTAAAAACTTTAGATTTTCTGAGTTGTAAGGAAGTTTGTTTTCAACAAGTGCTTTAAGTCTTTCTTCAGCTATTCCTTTCTGGATTGTTGAAATTAAAAACCACTTACATTTTTCATGATGTTGGTTGTCCTTTCCACCTAAGAATCTATTAATTTTTTGGCTTTCTACAAAATTCTCTAATATATTTAAATCAATATTTTCAATGTCAGTCATTAAATTTTGATATTCTGGATGATTTGGATTATCTAATAATTCACTTATTCCAAAAAGAGCATCTTCCTGTGAGCTTTTAAAATATTCGAAAATTTTAAGTTGATTATGCATATAGGTTTATGATGTAATTTAAGCAGATTTTTGTTGCAATGACACATAAGGATTTGCCGCTTCAAAAAGTTGAGAAGGTCTGAACTGATTATTTTCTGTTAAGGATAAAAATTCTTGCAAAACGTTAACATGAGCTTACCACAAAATTCGCAATTGCGAGAAACGGCTATTGGCAGCAGTGATTATTTTTCACATATATATTTAGCTCTCTGATATAACTCGTCGAATGTTAGTATTTCAATATTTTTCAAGTTTTTTCTAAACATTTCAAATGACGAGTATTTTATTTGATTTATTTTATCTTCATTTATAAATTCTTCTTGATTACCTATTAATATAAATCCTTTAGGATTGTACAAATAGAGTTCTTCTCCTGTTAAATCTCCTTGTTTATCTACAATTTCAATTTTTGTTTTTATATCAAAAATCGCTTTTTGAATTGTTCTTTGAACTTGAGCAATTGCACCAGATAAAGAATCTGAAATTTGCCACGATTCTGGACGATATGAATCCTTAACTTGTTTTAAAAGACTATGCGAACTAAGCTTCAATTCACAAAAACAAAGTGAGTTTATTGCCCCTTGAGATTTTAATAAGCCGTCAATTCGCTTTCCAGCTTCATTGAAATTAGCTCCGCTTGTTATTTGTTCTAGTTTTCTATCGTCTAATTCTGTGTTAAAAAGATATTCCAAACCATAACCTAATATCCAAGTGTTTTTTTCGAAAAACGATTGCCATAAATCTTCATCTCTAGCTTTTGAAGTTAATTTTCCTTCAGCAATTAAAGTTTGTTTGTGAATGTTGAAAAAACCTTCTTCATAGAGTAGTTTTTTAAATATCTCAAGTTGAGATTTTCTGTAGCCGTAATTGATTATATCACTTGTGGTTATATTATTTTTAAGAGCTTCTTGTAATTGAGGAAGATTTTCTAAAATCAATTTTTTTGCTTGCTTATCATCTAAGAGCATTTTTCGTAATTCATCGTCTTTTACATTGTAGGATTGATTGTTTGGGAATTCGACTTCTTTGATGCTCTTAAGAAATAAATATAGTCTTTCAATTTCGTCTTCGGTAAAGGATGCTTGTTTAGACAAATTTCTTACTGGTAAGTCAGCTGAGTCGAATTGCTGAAGAAAAAGTTTTTTTATATTTCTGCTATCTTCATAAAATAATGCTTTCAACGCTCTTTTACCGAGAAAGGAAAGGCCAATAACTGCTTCTTTTCTTAAAATAAATTCTGTTTGATTATCATCTAAAATTTTGAAAGCAAATCTTTCTGTTTCTCCAGTGAATTTATCTACAAAGGATCGAGCAAAATATGTTTTGTCAACACTTCCTGTATTCATATAATTCAAATCGATTTCGTTAGTTTCCATTAGTTCTTGTTTTGTGGAGTCGTGATATCATTACTGCCAATTAGTAAATATCTTCAAATCTACATAACTTTTTTAACTTTTCACAAAAATCAAAACCAGTTTTCTTAACAAACCCCCTAAAACCCAACCCCATCCACCACCTCCATCTCCTTCCC
Organism: Flavobacterium sp.; assembly: GCF_044339515.1. Classification (GTDB taxonomy): domain Bacteria; phylum Bacteroidota; class Bacteroidia; order Flavobacteriales; family Flavobacteriaceae; genus Flavobacterium. The sequence goes on along the minus strand of NZ_JBIIVK010000008.1, from coordinate 77,140 downwards.
CAACACCGGATGCCAAAACCGTATGCGTTCGGCATGCAAATAGAGGCGGTCGGCTTTGGTGCCGTATAAATCATCGCCTACAATCGGGGCGTTGAGGCCTTCGGTATGGGCGGCGTGCACCCGCAACTGGTGCGTGCGGCCCGTGATGGGGTAGAAGTGTACCAACGTAGTGTGCTCCCGGCGTTCAACCACTTCCCACAGCGTTTTGGCGGGTTTGCCGTGTTGGTAACACACCAACTGGTTCGGGCGGTTGTCTAAATCGACCCGCAACGGCAAATTGATTTCGCCACGGTCGTGTTCAATCATTCCATTTAATAACGCCACATAGCGTTTTTGCACCGAACGTTTCATGAATTGGGCTTGCAGTTGCAAATAGACTTCTGTGCTTTTCGCTAACAACAAAATCCCGGAGGTAGACATGTCTAACCGGTGCACAATCAACGGTCCGGTCGCTTCGGGAAACTGAGCTTGGTAACGGGTATACACCGAATCCCGTATCGCTTTGCCGGGCACCGATAAAAACTCCGCCGGTTTATGAACCACCGATAAATAGGCATCGTCGTATAAAAACGTTAACTCCTTGTCTTCCGCCGGATTTTGCAACAACTGGTTGTCATCCACGTTTAAGCCCACTAACATGTGAGCCAAAATGGGTTTGCATTTGCCCGTACAAGCCGGATAAAAATGCCCGTGTTTCCGTATTTCCGACTTTGGCGATTGTCCCCACCAAAATTCAGCCAACGCAATGGGTTGCAAGTGGTGTAAAAAAGCATACTGCAACAATTTCGGTGCCGCACATTCACCCGCACTCGCCGGTGGATTGTCTTCAAAAATGGCTCCTAAACTCTTCGTTTCTCCCAACGGATTCAAAAACGCATACTGCTGAAACAATTTTTGTTGCAACGCCGCCGATTTGCCTTTGCGTTCGTCTTTCAATTGTTGCAAACGGGCTTCAAAAACCGCTACTTTTTGTTGAGCTTTCTCGATTTCTGTTTTCCAATAATGGTTCATTTGCTTCCACTGTATGCTTCCCTGCTGGCTTTCTTTGCTCAAGCTTTTTTGAAGGGCTTTGTAGTCGTCAAAGGCTAATTCCTGTTCCGCTTTCACCCGCAATGCATCCCGACGGATTTTATTCAGGCGGCTTTGTTCTTTCTTTTCGGCTTTGTCGTGTTCGGCTTGCAAAAGGGTAGAGGCCAAAGCTTGTTGACAAGCGAGGTATTCCGCATCGTTTTCTAAGGCTTCAATATCGCGGTTGTAAGCATTCAGGATTTTTTCTTCTTGTTTAAAAAAGCCGTCTTGTTGGAGCATGTCAAATACGGGAGGCACAAAGTGACGGTGTTCATTGCTATCGGCTAATTTTCCGGAAAATGCAGCGAGATAACCCACTTCTCCGGTTGGTTTTTGCACAACCAATACGCCAAACATTTTTCCGATGACTAACCCTTGCTGCCCTTCTTTCAATCCGAAATTGTGTTCCCAGTCGGTTTGCTTGTTCAAGTAGTCTTGCAATTCAGAAGCGGCTATTTTACTCAGTTCATGTGGTTCGTAATAAAACGGAAAAGTGAATTTTTCCGGCAAGGCAATAGCGGATACATCGTTTTGAAACGGAATAAAGTGAGAAGGCTGCGTCATGGTGCAAAGCTAAAAAACGAAAAGTTAATATCATATTTATCTCAGAAGGGATATTTTCTTGTTTCAACATAATCAATTTTACTGTTGATTGACGCTTAAAAGAGACAACTAAACAAGCGGTTGAAAAGAATTCCTCGTTATTGAGTTCCGTTAAAAGGACATTTTTTTTCGATAACCTGAAACAGGGTGTGCAGTTTGTCGATTTTTGTAGTCATTTGAAGAAATATATCGGTTTCCGAAAGTAGTGTATTTACCTTTGAAGCATCATTCATAAATAGTGTGTTATGGGGCGGATTATTGTTAATTTGCTAGTTATTTCTATGTTTTTTTGCGAAGTCACTAGCTGTTGGGCACAAAATGGGGGTGTCGGTAATGAAAATCGCAATAGCGAAAATATTGCTTCGAATGCAAATTCGGAGGAATATGTGGTGGATTATTACTTAGTAGAAGAGCGTGTCAATTGTCGTTTTGGGAGTAGTGTCACGCGGTATAAAGTGTCTAACATTAACTTGATTAGCACGGCTACGATGGGACAGAATAATACTAGAAAAGTGACTACGGTGTACAAGAAAGTTAAACCGAAAGTGAATCAACTTCAAGGACTCATGCCATCGAATCTGGTAGCACAAAGTAATGAAATTACTGCTTCGATTACAGCTTTACCGGTAGTGGAAGCTCCAAAGGTGGAAGTGGTGGAAAAAACCGAAAAAAAGGATTATATTTATGTTGATTTGGTCAAAACCTATGAAGGTGTGTTGGAGAAAGGTTATTTTTCTATAGACATGTTGAAAAAGGTGGCGGACAGTCGTTTTTTTAAAGATGATTTGAACAAAGCCGCTCAGTGGTACTCCAAATTATTTGAATTGACGACCGACTTAGAGCCTATCTATTATTATCGTTTTGCACAGTCGTTGCGGTCTGTCAGCCAGTTTGAAAAAGCAAAGGAGATGATGGTAGCCTATGAACAAAAATCGATTTCCAATAGTATACGATAAAATAAAAAAGGATAGTTTTGCTATCCTTTTTATTTATGGCTGTTTTTGAAACTTTATGTCTTTTTAATTATTTTTAAATTCTCTATCCAAGGAATTTTTGATTTATAGAATTGAAGAGCGGTTGGAACAATTTTGTCTGTTAAGTCTCTCGATGATTTTTTAATTAATCTTGCTGTTGTTCCTGTAAAGTTTAAAGTGCTTTTTGTATCCAAATCATCCTCATTGGTTGAAAAATGAAGAATTTTATTTTCAATTTTCCAACTTCCTTTACCATAGTTTTTTTCTTCTTTGCAAACCGTACAAATGATGTTTCTGTAAAAGTAAAAAGTAAACGTTTGATCAGCGTTTAATTTTAATTCATACTGAATCACATCTCCTTTTACATCTTTGTTGTAAAATTCGTAAGTACCAACATATTCTTCATTTTGAGCTGTAATAGCGATAGAGAAACTTGCAATAAGTAAAAATAGAAATTGTTTCATCTGAATTGTTTTTAAATTTTTGAATCAAAAACCAAGCCAACTTATACCTGAATTATCTAAAATTAAATTTCTTTTCAATGGGAGCTTGGCTAGCGGCTTCAATGCAACCGTAACAAGATAGCAATTTGCTACATATCTTCTTTATTAATTTCAGAAAGTGACTTTTTGGAATTTAATAAATAAATATCTTTAATCATAAAACTGCCCATTAAAAGAGCTATGATGGTTGATGATGATAAATATGCATTATCTAATTCTACTAATTTTAGGCTTATACAAACCAACCAAATGAGAAAAAGATTGAGATTGAATATTCCAAAAAGAATATACAAAAAATTAACCCTCAACGGATTTTTTCTCTTTTTGATGTGAAAAAATAGCCTGAATAATAATAGTAGTAAACTTATACTTATGGAAAAAAGAAGGCTGTAAAAAAAATGAATTAATAAAACAAATCCGTCAAAAAGTCCACCTCGGTCTAAGAAATAATCAAAAAACAGGTAAAGTGTCCAAAAATTAATTAAAATAAAGGATAGAGATGAATATTTGTATACTTTTTCTTTCATTACATAAAAGTATAATTTTATTTCTATTTTTAAATAGTTGAGGTAGTTTATTTTTCGTTCATCTTATCAATATCAGGGGTTTCAGATAGTTTTGATAAATAAGAGACAGTACCTTGTTTTTTCCAAATTTTAGATGCAAAATATATTCCAATGAGAAAACCTAATAGAATGATCAAGATACTAATTACAAGCCTTGTATTAGATTGGTTGGGAAAATAAACAAAACAAGCTATCAAACAAGAAAATAAAACCGGTGAAAGCACAATTTGAATCCACGCGATTACTTCTGTTAAATAATGTAAAAAACGAGGCATCTCTTTATACTTGAATCACACCTAAATTAAATTTCTTTTCAATCGGAGCGTGATTCGCGGCTTCAATGCCCATCGAAATCCAGGTTCTTGTTTCCAGCGGGTCGATGATGGCATCTGTCCATAAACGCGATGCGGCATAATAGGGAGAAACTTGCTCGTCGTAGCGGGCTTTGATTTTATCAAACAACTCTTTTTCTTTGGCTTCATCTACTACTTCGCCTTTGGCTTTCAAAGAAGAAGCTTCAATTTGCATTAATACTTTGGCGGCTTGTGTGCCACCCATGACCGCTAATTCAGCACTCGGCCAAGCGGCTATTAAGCGTGGGTCGTAGGCTTTTCCACACATGGCATAATTACCCGCACCATAGGAATTACCCACTACTATCGTAAATTTCGGCACCACCGAATTGGAAACGGCATTCACCATTTTGGCTCCGTCTTTAATAATGCCACCATGCTCTGATTTGCTGCCCACCATAAACCCGGTCACGTCTTGCAAAAACACCAACGGAATCTTCTTCTGATTACAATTTGCTATAAAACGTGTTGCCTTATCCGCCGAATCGGAATAAATCACTCCACCAAACTGAATTTCTCCTTTTTTGGTTTTGGAAACGGTGCGTTGATTGGCTACGATTCCCACCGCCCAACCGTCAATACGGGCATAACAGGTAATGATGGATTGTCCGTAACCGTCTTTATACATATCCATTTCGGAGTTATCCACTAAACGTTTAATAATTTCCATCATATCATATTGATCCGCTCTTGATTTCGGAAGAATACCATAAATATCTGTTTCTTTCAACGCTGGTTTAGCCGCTTTCTCACGGTTGAATCCGGCTTTGTCGTAATCACCAATTTTACCTACAATGCTTTTGATACGGTCTAATGCATCTTTATCGTCTTTGGCTTTATAATCCGTTACGCCTGAAATTTCGCAGTGCGTGGTAGCTCCGCCCAAGGTTTCATTGTCAATGTTTTCACCAATCGCGGCTTTCACCAAATAACTTCCGGCCAAGAAGATGCTTCCGGTTTTATCGACAATCATGGCTTCGTCACTCATAATCGGTAAATAGGCTCCACCGGCCACACAACTGCCCATGACAGCGGCAATTTGCGTAATGCCCATACTGCTCATGATGGCGTTGTTTCGAAATATACGTCCGAAATGTTCTTTGTCGGGAAAGATTTCATCTTGCATGGGTAAATACACCCCGGCACTGTCCACTAAATAAATAATAGGCAAACGGTTTTCTATGGCTATTTCTTGAGCACGAAGATTCTTTTTTCCTGTAATCGGAAACCAGGCACCGGCTTTAACGGTTGCATCATTGGCCACCACAATACACTGTTTTCCTTTAATGTACCCAATTTTTACGACTACACCACCGGACGGACAACCGCCGTGTTCCTTATACATTCCTTCACCGGCAAATCCACCGATTTCAATGCTTTTGGCTTTTTCATCCAACAAATAATCGATGCGTTCACGAGCCGTCATTTTGCCTTCCGCATGTAATTTTTCGATTCTTTTTTCACCACCGCCCAATTTCACTTGAGCAAAACGGCGTTTTAATTCGGCTAATAAAAGTTTATTGTGGTCTTCGTTTTTGTTGAAGTTTAAATCCATGGGGTTTATTTTTTATTCGGATGCTAAAATACGAAATCGTTTGAGAAGTAGGAAATTTGTTTTTTGAGTAGGGCGATGGTAGTGTATGATATTATGAATTTTTTAAAATTTATTATGAAATAATAAGGAAGTCACAATTTTTTATAGTTAAAAATACGACAAATCAATTTTGTGCTATCATTTGCCATAAATGTGCTATTTTAAGCAAAAGCTTACTTGTACTTTTGAGTAAACCAAAAAATAACAGATTATGAGTGTAATAGCAAGACCCCAATTAAAAGAAAAGTACGATAACTACATCAACGGAAAATGGACACCGCCTTCTACCGGACAATATTTTGAAGTGTTGTCACCTGTAGATGGAAAATTAATGGCAAAAGCCGCTCATTCGGCTAAGATGGATATTGAAATGGCTGTTGATGCAGCCCATGAAGCCTTTAAAAGTTGGGGACAAACTTCCGCAACGGAACGAAGCATTATTTTGAATAAAATAGCCGACCGTATGGAGGCCAATTTAGAACATTTAGCAGCAGTAGAAACGTTGGATAATGGTAAAGCCATTCGTGAAACCATGGCTGCCGATATGCCTTTAGCCATCGATCATTTCCGTTATTTTGCGGGAGTTATTCGGGCAGAAGAAGGTTCGATTAGCGAATTAGACAAAGACACGGTTTCGATTATTGTGCATGAACCAATTGGTGTTATCGCTCAAATTATTCCTTGGAATTTTCCAATATTAATGGCGGTTTGGAAACTTGCACCTGCTTTAGCTGCGGGCAATTGCGTAGTGTTAAAACCGGCAGAAAGTACACCGATTTCCATTATGGTATTAATGGAATTAATTGGTGATTTACTTCCGGCTGGGGTAGTGAATGTCGTAAATGGTTTTGGAGCGGAATTAGGCAGAACACTGGTTACCAATCCCAAAGTGGCCAAAGCAGCGTTCACCGGTTCAACAGCAACCGGACGTTTGGTAATGCAATATGCTACCGAAAACATTATTCCGGTTACATTGGAATTGGGTGGAAAATCGCCAAATATCTTTTTCCCATCCGTGATGGATGCCGATGATGAATTTTTAGATAAAGCATTAGAAGGAGTTGCTTTATTTGCTTTGAATCAAGGAGAAGTTTGTACTTGTCCGTCCCGATTATTGATTCACGAATCCATTTATGATGCCTTTATTGAAAAAGTGATTGAGAGGGTAAAAGCCATTAAAACCGGAAATCCGTTTGACACCACGGTGATGATGGGAGCTCAAGCGTCGCAAATTCAAAAAGATAAAATATTGTCGTACATTCAATTAGGTAAAGAAGAAGGAGCAGAGTTGTTGTGTGGTGGAGGTGTCAACCATTTAGGAGACGAAATGGAAGGCGGTTATTATATTCAACCTACGTTATTCAAAGGACACAATAAAATGAGAATCTTTCAAGAAGAGATTTTCGGACCGGTTTTAGCGGTGACCACGTTTAAAACCACTGAAGAAGCGATTGCAATTGCCAACGACACCATGTATGGATTAGGAGCCGGTGTTTGGACGCGTGATGCTCATGAATTGTATCAAGTACCAAGAGCCATTCAAGCGGGTAGAGTATGGGTGAATCAATACCATGCGTATCCGGCGGGAGCACCTTTTGGCGGATACAAACAATCCGGAATTGGCCGTGAAAACCACAAAATGATGTTGGGTCATTATCGTCAATCCAAAAACATGTTGATCTCCTACAACAAAAATAAGTTAGGATTTTTCTAAAAACAACCTAAATACCCATAAAGCCACGGATTCACGAAAGATGTTGTGGATTCGTGGCTTTTAAACTTTCAACCAATGGAAAAAGTAAAACGATTGGACGCAACAGAAAAAGCGTTAGAATTAATTGCACTGTTACAAGAAAAATTTGGTGATTTGATGTTTTATCAAGCCGGTGGATGTTGTGAAGGAACACAACCCCAATGTTTTGAAAAAGGAGGATTTTACCTTCGCTACGGCGATGTTTGTATCGGAACAGTAAGCGGTTTTGAATTTTGGGTGGACAAAGATTTGTTTGAATACTGGAAACACGCTCATTTTACGTTAGATGTAACCGATGGAATAGGAGCAGGAGGCTTTTCGTTGGAAACACCTTATGGTAAAACCTTTAAAGTCAATTATCGTTTGTTTACGGAAGAAGAAGCGGCCAATTTAGTAAACATCAAGCGAAACGAATAGTTGATCAGCCGTTCACATTCATCAATTGGTATTGTTTTGGGGTAACGCCTTCGTATTTTTTAAACACCCGAATAAAGTAATTGGCATCTTCAAATCCGGTGGAATACGAAACCTCCGAAATATTAATTCTGGGGTTATTTAGCAAATTTTTAGCAAACTTAATCTTTTCATTGAGGATAAACTCAATCGGACTCATCCCTAATTCACGTTTAAAATAGCGATAAAAAGAGGTGGTGCTCATGCAGGCTTTATCACTTAGTTCTTTCAGACTGATTGTGTTTTGAATGTTTTGTCGAATATATTCCACCACAATCGTAATCGGATTGTTGCTGTCAATCAATAGATGATTGTTAATCGCTTTAACTGTTTGCGATTGAATGATGCGAACTAAAAGTTCCTGTAAGGTTAAATCGGCCAATGCATCTTTGGTAATCGATGTACTCATGCATTCTTTGATGAGTTTGTTGATGGTTGAGGCCAATTCTAAATTATTATAAAAGAAATAGTTTTCATAATCCAATTTCCAGAAGTGTTTTTGACCTTCTTTTGGATAGCGTTCGTTTAAAAAATCGAGGGTTTCTTTTATTTTAAATTGATCGATGGCTAAGGCTAAACATTGGGTTGGATTGTGTTGCGTGGCCTCCGGGAAATCAATTTTCATTTCAACATTTGACGGAATGATGACAGTTTCACCCGGCAGATACTCAAATTCAGGGTCTTCAAAAAGGTGCATTACTTTTTTGCCCCGCAACATACTGGTCACCACTAAATCATTAAACTTTAAGGGAACTTTAATGCTTTGCTCGTACGTTTCGAATAAGTTTAACTCACAGTTATTCAAGGAATAAACTGTTCTGTTCTCGACTAATGTTTTAAGTGATTTTTCGTGCGTTAAGGCGGGCGTTTGTAAGGTTACCTTAGAATGATTCATGCCAATACTTTTAATAAAAGTAGCAAAAAAAACGATACATCACACCTTTTTTTACTCTTTTTAAAATCAAGCAACTAAGATAACCCTCTTAACATACCCTTTTAAACCTTTAAACTTCTAAACTCTTAAACTACTCCTCTTTCTGTCCCATCATCATCAAATACGCTTTCAAAAACGCATCAATTTCGCCGTTCATTACGCCTTCCACATCACTTGTTTCGTGAGCGGTTCGAACGTCTTTGACTAATTTATAGGGATGCATCACATAGTTTCGGATTTGTGAACCCCATTCAATTTTCATTTTTCCCGCTTCGATGTCGGCTCTTTGAGCCATTCGTTTATTCAACTCAATTTCGTATAATTGGGAACGAAGCATTTGCATCGCCCGTTGACGGTTGTCTTGTTGCGAACGCGTTTCAGAGCATTGAATTTGAATCCCGGTTGGTTTGTGAAACAACTGTACTTTCGTTTCTACTTTGTTCACATTTTGTCCACCCGCACCACTCGAACGAGAGGTTATGATTTCTAAATCGGCCGGATTGATTTCAATTTCAATCGTATCATCCACTAACGGATACACATATACGGAAGCAAAAGAAGTATGGCGTTTGGCGTTACTGTCAAACGGTGAAATACGCACCAATCGATGCACACCATTTTCTCCTTTAAGGTAACCAAAGGCATAATCACCTTCAATTTCAAGGGTTACGGTTTTGATTCCGGCCACATCGCCCTCCTGAAAGTTCAATTCTTTTACTTTGTAACCTTCTTTTTCGGCCCACATGAGGTACATTCGCATGAGCATCGAAGCCCAATCACAACTTTCCGTACCACCGGCACCGGCAGTGATTTGCAACACGGCACTCAGGTTGTCGCCTTCCTCAGAAAGCATGTTTTTGAACTCCAGGTTTTCAATTAAGGTATTGGTTTGCTCAAAAACAGTATCTACTTCTTCCTCAGTAGCATCGCCGTCTTTGAAAAATTCAAAAACCATTTGTAATTCTTCCGATAAATTGACTGCTTTTTGGTAATCTTCTACCCATTTTTTCTTGGAACGCAAGTCGCGAACCACGATTTCAGCTTCTTTCGGATTGTTCCAAAAGGTAGGGTCAAAGGTTTTTTCTTCTTCGTTGGTAATTTCTATTAACTTCTTATCGATGTCAAAGATACCTCCTCAACGCACCAAGGCGTTCTACAATACCTTTAATTTGTTCGGTATTTGTCATAATTGTTGTAGTTTTGTTTTTTGCAAAGGTAGGGACAAGATGTGAGTTGTCCTAATCAAAAAGAAAAGTGATTTTTTACCATAAATAATAATGAGCTTTGTCAAATTAAAAATAGAAATTCTATTGATTTAATGATTGGCTAATACTTAGATTTTAAGGTGATTATTTTGTTTAAACCATATAAGGCATATAAGGTATAAAGGTAAAAATGAAGTTAATATAAAGTACAAATAAGAAAAAGAATTTAAGCAATACAGTGTTTTACGCATGGAAATAAATTTAATAAGTGATACCGTTGGAAATAAATTTAATAAGTGATACCGTAACCAAGCCTTCTTTAGACATGTTAAGGGCGATGTTTACGGCAAAAGTGGGTGATGATGTATTCAAACACGACCCTACGGTTAATGAATTAGAAGCCTATACGGCTGCTTTTTTTGGGATGGAGAAAGCCTTGTTTTTTCCTTCCGGAACGATGGCGAATCAAACGGCTATTAAATTACATACCCAACCTGGAGAGCAATTGATTGCCGATAAATATGCCCATATTTTTAACTATGAAGGAGGAGGTGTTTCCTTTAACAGTGGGGTTTCCTGTCGTTTGTTGGAGGGTCATCGCGGGATGATTACGGCAGACCAAGTGGAAGCCGCCATCAACCCACCAGATTTTTACCATAGTCCGTTAACCACATTGGTTTCCTTAGAAAATACAACCAACAAAGGAGGAGGAGCGTGTTATGAAATAGAAGATTTAATTGCCATTCGTAAAGTATGTGACCGTCACGGATTAAAATACCATTTAGACGGAGCTAGGTTGTGGAATGCCTTAGTAGCCAAAAACCAAGACCCGTTGCAATTCGGGATTTTGTTTGACACCATTTCGGTTTGTTTTTCCAAAGGAATGGGAGCACCGATTGGTTCCGTTTTGTTGATGAGTGAAAAGGATTATCCCAAAGCTCTACGCATTCGAAAAGTGTTGGGTGGCGGCATGCGACAAGCCGGTTATTTGGCGGCTGCGGCACTTTATGCGATGGAACACAACATTGAGCGATTGACAGAAGACCATCGACGAGCAAAGGAATTAGGGGAAGTGTTATCCAAAACCAATTGGGTACAATCGGTGGAAGAAGTAGAGACTAATATTGTGATTTTTTCCGTTTTACCGCACATCAAAGACGAATTGGTCATTGAAAAATTAAAACAGAAAAACATTTCCATCAGCTCGTTAGGCAAAGGAAAACTGCGAATGGTTACCCATTTGGATTACAAGGAAGTGATGCATTCGTATGTGATGGAAGCATTGGAGAAGATGGTGTTTTAAAAATAAATTAGTTATTTAAACCTATCCATACCCGGAATATTCGGCATACCTTCTTTGGCAACGGCAGCTAATTCGGTTTCATTTACGTTCGTAGCTTTTTCAATGGCTTTGTTCATAACCAAAATCAAATAATCTTCCAATTGTTCTTTGTCTTCTAACAAAGTGGGATTGATTTCGATTGATTTTACGGTTCGGTTTGCTGTTAGCGTTACCTTTAAAAGCCCGTCATTGCTTTGTTCGTCTATTAAAACGTGGTCTAAACGTTTTTTCGTTTCTTCAATTTTTTGTTGGGTTTCTTTGAGTTTCCCCATCATACCCATAAGGTCTCCAAACATGTTAATAATTTTTATGATTTGTGAACTGCAAATGTAGTATATTGCATAGTTTTGAATAACTATTTTTTTATGAATTATAAATTAAGTCTAAGTTTTATTTGTGTTATTTTTGCAACTTCTTGTGAAAAAAAAGAGACATCTATGTCAGATACAATTCTACCGCCAATTACGGCCAAAAAAGATACCGTTTTAGAAAAGCACGGTGATAAGCGAATAGATTCCTATTATTGGTTAAACGACCGCGAAAATCCTGAAGTTATTCAATACTTGAAAGACGAAAATGCGTATTACGAAAAAATGACGGCTCATACGCAAACGTTGCAAAAAGATTTGTTTGAGGAAATGAAGGCGAGAATCAAAGAAGACGACGAGTCGGTTCCGTATTTATATAATGGATATTATTACATTACACGATTTGAAAAAGGTAAAGAATATCCTATATTTTCAAGAAAAAAAGGAAGTTTAACTGCCAATGAAGAAATTTTGTTCAATTGCAATGAAATGGCAAAAGGGCATTCTTACTTTAATTTAGGAGGATTGAATATTAGTGAAGATAATAAATTGGCCTCTTTTTCAACTGATGTGGTAGGTAGGAGAATTTATACTTTACAAGTTAAGAATTTAGAGACCGGTGAGCTTTTGGCAGACAAGGTTGAAAATGTCTCCGGTCCAGCTGTTTGGGCTAATGATAACCAAACATTATTTTATACAACTCAAGATAAAGTGACTTTGCGTTCAGATAAAATTCACAAACATGTTTTGGGTGGAGATGCTAAAAAGGATGAGTTGATTTTTCATGAAAAAGATGAAACCTACAACGTTTATGTTGCCAAAACTAAATCCAAGAAGTTTTTAGTAATTAACAGTAGTAGTACCTTGACATCTGAATACCAGATTCTAGATGCAAATAAACCTTCTGATAAATTTAAAGTTTTTCAACCTAGAACGAGAGGATTGGAATATAACATTTCACACTTTAAAGATCACTTTTATATCGTAACAAACAAGGATAAAGCGACTAACTTTAAAGTGATGAAGACGCCCGATAATGCCACTGCGAAAGAGAATTGGGTGGATGTAATTCCACATAATGATTCTGTTTTGATAGAGGGAATTGAAATTTTTAAGAATTATTTGGTTGTTGAAGAACGTTCGAATGGTTTAAATAAAATTCGCATCATGCCTTGGGACAAAAGCGGTGATTACTATTTACCGTTTGAAATTGAAACCTATTCTGCTTCGATAGGAACTAATGTAGATTTTGATACTGATGTATTGCGTTATGGCTATCAATCGTTGGCCACACCCTATTCCGTGATCGATTTCAACATGAAAACCAAAACCAAAGAAGTCAAAAAAGAGTACGAGGTTTTGGGTGGAAAATTTGATAAAAATAATTATCAGGAAGAAAGAGTTTGGGCTACAGCCACTGATGGAACAAAAGTACCGATTTCTGTCGTGTACCGTAAAGGAATGAAAAAAGACGGAAGCAATCCGTTGTTGTTGTACGCGTATGGTTCGTATGGCAATTCAATGGAGCCTAATTTTGATTCTACCATTTTAAGTTTGTTAGACAGAGGTTTTATTTATGCAATTGCCCACATCAGAGGTGGTGAAGATATGGGTAGACAATGGTATGAAGACGGAAAATTGCTGAAAAAGAAAAACACGTTTACTGATTTTATTGATTGTTCAAAATTTATGATTGAACAAAAGTATACAAGTCCAAAACATTTGTATGCTCAAGGTGGTTCTGCCGGTGGTTTATTAATGGGAGCTGTGGTGAATATGGCACCGGAATTATACAATGGTGTGTTGGCGGCTGTTCCATTTGTGGATGTGGTTACAACGATGTTAGATGAAACGATTCCGCTAACTACAGGCGAGTATGATGAATGGGGTAATCCGAATGATAAAGTATATTACGATTATATGAAGTCGTATTCACCTTATGACAATGTAAAAGCACAAGATTATCCGAATATGTTGGTTACCACCGGATTACATGATTCACAGGTGCAATATTGGGAACCGGCAAAATGGGTAGCCAAATTAAGAACGTTAAAAACAGATAAAAATTTATTATTTTTAGACACAAACATGGATGCAGGACATGGAGGGGCTTCAGGCCGATTTGAAGCTTTAAAAGAGCTTGCAAAAGAGTTTAGTTTTCTTTTAGATTTAGAAGGAATTGAAAAGTAAAATTTTTTTTTATAAATTTGCAAGGTTTTAAGGTTTCCAAAAACAAGAGAAGTTTGCCTTGACTAACATATTTTTTATGAAAGAACAGATAAAAGCTTATAATAGTGTATTGGATTTAATAGGGAATACACCGTTAATTAAACTCAATAGAATCACAGAGAATTTAGAAGGTAATTTTTATGCAAAGGTTGAGTCTTTCAATCCAGGACATTCAACAAAAGACAGAATTGCTCTCTACATTATTGAAGAAGCTGAAAGGCAAGGAATACTTTCTCCGGGAGACACTATTATTGAAACTACCTCAGGAAACACAGGTTTTAGCTTGGCGATGGTGAGTATCATCAAAGGGTATAATTGTATATTAGCGGTTAGTTCAAAATCATCACGCGACAAGATTGATATGTTGAGAAGTATGGGAGCCAAAGTTTATGTTTGCCCCGCTCACGTATCAGCAGATGACGAACGATCTTACTACAATGTTGCAAAACGCTTACACGAAGAAACAAAAGGTTCTATTTATATTAATCAATATTTTAATCAGTTAAATATTGATGCTCACTACAAGTCTACCGGTCCAGAAATTTGGGAACAAACAGGCGGACAAATCACCCATTTAATTGCTTGTAGCGGAACGGGTGGAACTTTATCTGGTGCAGCCAAATTTTTAAAAGAGAAGAATCCAAATATAAGAATTCTTGGTGTTGATGCCTACGGTTCAGTTTTGAAAAAATACCATGAAACCAAAGAATTTGACAGTGAAGAAATTTATCCTTACCGCATTGAAGGTTTGGGAAAAAATTTAATTCCTACTGCTACTGATTTTGATGTAATTGATAAGTTTATCAAAGTAACAGATGAGGAAAGTGCTCATACGACAAGAGAAATAGCTGTGAAAGAAGGCTTGTTTGTCGGTTACACTTCCGGTGCGGTAGTACAAGCCATCAGACAATTTGCTGAAGAAGGAGAGTTTGATGCTAACTCAAATGTGATTGCCATTTTCCCTGACCATGGTTCACGTTACATGAGTAAAGTATTTAGTGATGAATGGATGAACGATCAAGGTTTCTTTGATAGTGTGAATATGGAAGAAGTACAGAAAATAGAATTCATTAAATAATTACTGTTTTTAATATTCGATTATAGTAGAGCTCCAAGTTGTATTACTTGGAGTTTTCTATTTTTAAAACTCCGGTATCACTTACCTTTGAAACATACACATCAAATCCAATGCCTGTTTTGGTGTAGATTTGTTTCATCTGATTAGCCACATTTTCAGCGGTTTCTTTTCCTTTGCTCATCGCAAAAATAGAAGGTCCCGAACCGGAAATTCCACAGCCTAATGCACCATTTTCTATGGCTACTTTTTTTACTAAATCAAATTCCGGGATCAAACTTTTTCGATAAGGTTCGGCAACTACATCTTGCAAGCATCGACTCATCAAACCATAATCTTCGGTATATAATCCACTGATGAATCCACCCAAATTCCCCCATTGCGTGACGGCTGTTTTCAATGGAATCTCTTTTGGTAAGACTTTCCTAGACTCTGATGTTTTTACTTCAATATGAGGATGAATAATGGTTAAATAAACATCCTTCGGACTTTTAATTTTGATAACTTCCAACGGATCATAACCACGAACCAATGTAAATCCTCCCAAAATGGCTGGAGCTACATTGTCGGCATGATAACTTCCGCTGGCTAAAAATTCGCCTTCCATCGCAAATGGAATCAACTCTTTTCGAGGTAACGGATCGCCTAAGATTTCATTGATTCCCACTACAACTCCTGCTGCACTGGCTGAACTGCTTCCAATTCCGCTTCCGGCTTTGATTTTTTTGTGGATTTCAATCTCCAATCCAAACTCTAAATCCAAATGATTTAACAAGGCCATTCCGGCCACACCGGCTACGTTTTTTTCGGTTTCCAAAGGCAAATCAGCTCCGGTTATTTTTGTAATCCGAAGTCCTTTTTGATCACTTTTTCGAATTATCATTTCGTCCCCAATGCCTTCTAGACATAAGCCTAACACATCAAATCCACAGGATAAGTTGGCTACGGTGGCGGGGCAGAATATTTTTATTTGGTTCATTTTTTTAGGTTCTGAGGTTCTGAGGTTCTGAGGTTCTGAGGTTGCTTTGTACCTTAGAAACTTAGTGCCTTAGTACCTTTATTAAACATTTCCAATCCGTATCACATCCGCAAAAATACCCGAAGCAGTCACAGCAGCACCGGCACCGGCTCCTTTGATAATTAATGGCTGGTCCACATAACGATCGGTGAAAAATTCAACAATATTGTCTTTTCCTTCCAAATTATAAAACGGACTTTCCTTTGGAATGAATTGCAAACCAACACTGGCTTTTCCGTTATCGAATTTAGCGACAAATTTCAATCGGCAGTCTTTTTCTTTTGCTTCTTTTAATAATTTTTCAAAATGACTTGCATGTTTGGTTAAGGATTTGAAGAAGTCTTCATTGTTGGTAGTATCCATACATTCTTTGGGTAAGAATGAAATATTTTCGATGTCTTCCATTTCCATTTGATAACCGCTTTCGCGAATGAGAATCAGAATTTTGCGAGCGACATCCACACCACTTAAATCAATTTTTGGGTCAGGCTCCGTGAATCCTTGGATTCCGGCTTCTTTCACCACATCATGAAAATTGTAGGTTTCACTAAAATTATTAAAAATAAAGTTTAAGCTTCCGGATAAAACCGCCTGAATTTTATGGATTCGATCTCCGGAAGCTATCAAATGTTTTAACGTATCAATAATGGGTAAACCGGCACCCACATTGGTTTCAAACAAAAAAGGAGCATTGTACTTTCGCGACAAGCGTTTTAAATTCAAATAATTATCGTATTCTGATGAACAAGCAATTTTGTTGCAAGTTACTACTGCTATATTTTTACGAAGATACTGTTCATAGGTTTTAGAAACTTCAGCATTCGCAGTAATATCTACAAAAATACTGTTGCGAAGGTTGAGGGCTTTTGTTTTTTCAATAAAGTCTGCTTTTGAAGCTTTTTCACCACCATCTAAAGCTGTTTTCCAATCTTTTAAGGCAATTCCTTCTTCTTCAAAAACCATTTTTCTGGAATTGGAAAGGGCAATTACACGCAAATTTATTTTTAAATTTTCTTTTAAGAATTTCTTTTGTTGGTGAATTTGTTCAATGAATTTTTCACCTACATTTCCAACGCCCATTACAAACAAATTCAACTGTTTGGTTTGTTCTTCAAAAAAACGTTCGTGTAGCGTATTCAACGCTTTTTTAACATCATTTTCATTGATTACCACAGAAATATTTCGTTCCGAAGCACCTTGAGCAATGGCACGAATATTCACATTGTTTTTTCCCAACGTACTGAACATTTTCCCACTAATTCCTTGGTGGTTTTTCATTTGTTCACCAACCAAAGCCACGATACACAAATCTTTTTCTACCACACATGGATTGATTTTTTGTTGTGCAATTTCCAATTCAAAGGTTTTATCAATTGAATTTTTTGCTAAATCGGCATCGGCATTCAAAATTCCGATACAAATGGAATGTTCTGATGAAGCTTGTGTGATGAAAATGACATTGATGGCATGATTGGAAAGCACCTCGAACAACCGCTTTGAAACACCGGCAACACCCACCATTCCTGAGCCTTCTAATGTAATAAGACTGATTTTATCAATATGCGAAATTCCTTTAATCGGATTTCCGTTTGGATTGGATTCTGAAGAAATAAACGTTCCATAAGCTTCCGGTTCAAAGGTATTTTTTATCCAAATCGGGATGTTTTTGCTTAAAACCGGTTGGATGGTCGGGGGATAAAGCACCTTAGCACCAAAGTGTGACAGTTCCATCGCTTCTTCATATGTAATTTTCTCAATCGGCTGAGCTTGTTTTACGATTTTCGGGTTGGCGGTAAACATACCATTCACATCTGTCCAAATTTCTAATTCATTGACTGAAAGGGCAGCGGCTACAATTGCAGCGGTATAATCAGAACCACCTCTGCCTAAAGTTGTGGTGTTATTGCTCATGGATGAAGCAATAAATCCGGGAATAACAGTCACTTGTGAAGCATTATCTGAAAAATAATTGCGGATATTTTTGTTTGTGATTTCAAAATAAACTTCGGCTTTTCCAAAGTTATTGTTGGTTTTGATCAATTCACGACTATCTTTAAAAGTACTATTTGCCGACTTTTGTTTCATCGCTTCAGCAATGATGTAAGAGGAAAGTAGTTCTCCAAAACTGACAATCATATCCGATGTTCTGGCGGTTAATTCACCCAACAAATAACAGCCATCTAATAAAGTTTCTAGTAAAGAAATATTCTTTTTACAATAGTGTAACAAAGCTGTTTGTTCGTTTGCCGGAATTAATTCTTTAATGGCTTCGAGGTGTTTTTTTTCGATTTGCAAAACGACATCTCGGTACGAATCATCTTTTGAGGATGCTTTTTGTGCAGCGGATAGAAGCAAATCGGTTACACCACTGAATGCAGAAACAGCAACAATCAGCTTATCTTCTCTAGACTTTTGTTCAACAATTTCGAGAACTAACTTTATATTTTTAGCATTGGCAACCGAAGTTCCTCCGAATTTTAATACCTTCATTTGATTATTTTTTAATGGAATACATGAATTTTATTTTATTCTTTCGAATAAGCAAAGCTTAGGATGATATGTGAAAATTATACCCCGAATGGGGTTGTAGTTGTAGAAGATGTGCCAAAAGAATATCCGTTCAGCGAATTGAAGGAAAGATTTAAATAAAATATGTTCTTTTGTGATTTCATCTGAAACAAATGTAATAAATTTACGTAAAGAAAAAAGTAAATTCAAACTTTTACGAATACTTCAATAAACTTTCTATTCCGATAACAGATGAAAATTTTTAATGCAGAAAAAATCAAAGAACTTGATAAATTGACAATTGAAACTCAAAAAATCACTTCGTTGGAATTGATGGAAAGAGCTGCCTTACAAGCCTTTTTGTGGTTGGTTAACCATTTTCATGATAAAAAAACAGTTTATCATATTTTTTGTGGTGTGGGAAACAATGGCGGAGATGGCTTGGTGATTGCCCGAATGTTGAAACAAAATTATTTTGAGGTGCATGTTTATGTTGTGCCTTTCAGTGAAAAGTTTTCGAATGATTTTGATTCAAACTTAGAGCGATTAAAAGAATGTAATTTAACGTATGAAGTTATAAATGCTGACTCTGAATTTCCTGATATAGCAGAAAATCATATTATTATTGATGCCATTTTCGGTATTGGATTGACTAGAGTAATGGACAGTTGGTTGCAATTACTTATTCAAAAAATTAATTATCATCAATCTTTCACCGTTTCGATTGATATTCCTTCTGGATTGTTTTTAAATCAAAAAACGAATCTTGCCATACATTCTGATGTTGTGTTAACTTTTCAATTACCGAAGTTGGCTTTTTACCTCCCTGACAATGAAAATTTTATAAATGAAATAGTGCTTCTACCCATTGATTTGGATGAAAAAGCAATTGAGTTCATTCCATCGAATTATTTTTATACAAATTTGAATGAAATTAAAAAGCGATACAAACCCATTTCAAAATTTTCGCATAAAGGCACACAAGGGCATGTTTTATTAATCGGAGGATGTTTCGGAAAAATAGGAGCAATGGTTTTGGCTTCTCAAGCAGCTTTACGTTCAGGATGCGGTTTAGCAACTGTTTTTATACCTAAATGTGGTTATGAAATTTTGCAAACAGCTACACCGGAAGCTATGGTTATTACGGATGAAGACTACCATAAAATAAGTAATATTGCATTTAATTTTCAGCCCAAAGCGATTGGAATTGGGATGGGTATTGGTCAAGATGCAGCAACAGCAGCGGCTATCTTTGACTTTTTAAAAAATAATTCCATTCCGTTGGTGATTGATGCCGATGCACTGAATATTCTTTCGGAAAATAAAGAATGGTTGAGTTTATTACCAAAAAATTCCATCTTAACACCGCATCCCAAAGAATTAGAGCGATTGATTGGAACTTGGAATGACGATTTTGACAAAATTGAAAAAGTAAAAGCATTTGCCAAAATGTATCATTTAGTGGTTTTAATCAAAGGTGCTTTTACCTTAATTATTGATGAGAAAAACGTGTTTGTGAATTCTTCCGGAAACCAGGCTTTGGCAACTGGGGGAAGTGGCGATGTGTTGTCCGGAATGATTACGAGCTTTCGTGCTCAAGGCTATTCTGCTGTTGATGCTGCTCTTTTAGGCGTTTATTTTCATGGACGAACGGCTGATATTGCTATGAACGATATGGGTTATGAAGGTTTTATAGCTTCGGATATTATTAAATATTTGGGGAAAGTATTTTTGGAGTTAAAAAAGTAAACCATTAAGAAATTAAGGAAAATTAAGTTGACTAAATCTTAATGCTCTTCAATGTCTTAATGGTTCAAAAAATGGTTTATACTACAAACCAACTTCCTTAAGCAACTCTTTTAATTTAGCATCTGAAGGTCTTGGAGCATCTGCATTTACGATTTTACCTTCGGTATCAATTAAAATAAATCTCGGGATTCCGTCGATAGCATATTTTTTTACAAATTCCGATTCCCAGTTATTATCTGCAAACAATTGAATACCTTTCAATTCTTTATCAGCCAACATTTTTTTCCATTTTTCATGGTCTTTTTTATCATCAATTGAAATGCTTACAAATTCGATATTTTTTCCATGGTATTCTTTCTCAACTTCTTTTAAAGCCGGAATTTCTGCAATACATGGTCCACACCAAGTGGCCCAAACATCAATGTAAACGAATTTTCCTTTTAAACTTTCCAATGAAGTTTTTCCACCATTTATATTTTCATAATCAAAAGAGGGCGAGGGCAAGCCTTTGGCAAGATTTTTTACAATTTCAAATTTTTCAGTTAGTTTCTCTTTGTATTTTTTATCAATAGAATAACTAAGCATTTCTTTGTAAACAGCTTCTAAATTTGGAGTAGTCCCATTTAATTCATAGAACATATTTTTAACTAATTCGCTTTGAATCAGTTTGCTTTTAATTGTTTTTAAAGCCGCAAACCCTTTTTCGATGGGTGTTTTATCCGATTGAGGACCATCATACATTTTTTTAGAGAAGAAACCATTGCACAAATTTCGATAGGAAAAAGAAAATTTAAACAAATTTTCGTTATCCATAGAGAAATCATCTTTTGCTAACGGAAAGCTTTCAGAAGGTTTGAATTCACGATTATCTATAAAATAGCCATGATAGGATGGATATTGTTCATACATTCTCAAGACGTGATAATCGGCATCTAATTTTTCATATTTAACGAAATGCTCGTTGGTAAGTTTTTCTTTTTCTAAAGCTGCCAAAATCACTTTTTTATAGGATTCATTTTTGTCGATGAACGTTTTTTCATCCAGTGTAAATAAGATTTTAGCATTTTCCATATCTTCCAAATCGCCATAAACCGAATCAATGATATGGGTTTTCTTCAACATAAAATTATTTTCGTCAGAGCCATTTCCTTTGAAAATAAATGATTTTTTAAAATCGGAAGCATCATTTTCAACATTCAATTGAAATCCATTTTCTAAATAAATGAAACGCTGCTTTTCATCGTTTAAAACCAATGAATACAGTCCGTCGTAATCCAATTGAAGCGTATCGGAAAATGTACCATCAGCATTAAGATTGATTTCTTTAGAAAAATTCAACCCTTCTAATTTAATGCTTTTAGCGTCTAAGTTGGTAATTTTACCGGATAGTAGGGTACCAATTTCTTTATCTTGACAAGAAATAAAGCAAATTGCGGTCAGTAAAGCAATAATTTTTTTCATTCTGTAAATAGTTTAGATTCTCAAAAGTAAGCAATTCATTTTTTATTTGTTATTAAAAAAACCACAATTATGTTGCATTTATGCAAACGTTTGCGGAATTTTGAAACCTCAACCAAACAATAGATGGACCATTATCATTATATCAGTTCCGATGTGCTTTCATTGGATACTATCAATCAAATTATACTTGAGAATAAATCGTTGGCTTTATCGGAAGAAGCGAAAGTCAATATCCAAAAATGCCGTGACTATTTAGATAAAAAAATGCAATCGCAAACCGATCCGATTTATGGAATCAATACCGGATTTGGGTCGTTGTGTAATGTCAAGATTTCGAATGAAAATCTTTCGCAACTACAAGAAAACTTAGTGAAATCGCATGCTTGCGGAACAGGAGAGGAAGTGTCTAATTCGATTGTAAAATTGATGCTCCTACTCAAAATACAATCGTTAAGTTACGGAAATTCTGGAGTTCAATTGGAAACAGTGGAACGATTGATTGATTTTTATAACCAAGACATTTTACCGGTCATTTATACGCAAGGTTCGTTAGGTGCTTCCGGTGATTTGGCTCCGTTAGCTCATTTGAGTTTACCTTTATTAGGTGAAGGAGAAGTAAATTTTGAAGGCAAAAAAGTACATTCCAAAGAAGTGCTCGCTCATTTTAATTGGAAACCCATCGTTTTGCAATCCAAAGAAGGTCTGGCATTGTTAAACGGAACGCAGTTTATGAGTGCCTATGGTGTTCATATTTTATTAAAATCCTATCAATTATCCTATTTAGCTGATTTAATCGGAACTATTTCTTTAGAAGGATTTGATGGAAGAATAGATCCGTTTAACGAGTTGATTCATATCGTTCGTCCGCACAAAGGTCAGATTGAAACGGCTCAACGGATTACTGAATTTTTAGAGGGAAGTCAAATTATTAATCAGAAAAAAATACACGTTCAA
Organism: Flavobacterium sp.; assembly: GCF_044339515.1. Taxonomy (GTDB): domain Bacteria; phylum Bacteroidota; class Bacteroidia; order Flavobacteriales; family Flavobacteriaceae; genus Flavobacterium. The sequence goes on along the minus strand of NZ_JBIIVK010000008.1, from coordinate 54,490 downwards.
GATCCATATTCCTTCCGATGTATACCGCAAGTTCACGGAGCTACAAAAGACGTAATGGATTATGTAAAAAGAGTTTTTAAAACAGAGATTAATTCTGTAACGGATAATCCAAATGTTTTTGTAGGCGAAGATATAATTGTTTCCGGCGGGAATTTCCACGGACAACCATTAGCTTTGGCATTAGATTTTCTCGGTATAGCGTTAGCGGAATTAGGAAGTATTTCGGAAAGAAGAACCTATCAATTGATTTCCGGTCTGCGTGGGTTGCCAGCTTTTTTAGTCGATAATCCCGGATTAAACTCCGGATTTATGATTCCGCAATATACGGCTGCGAGCATCGTTAGTCAGAATAAACAATTGGCTACTCCGGCCAGTATTGACAGCATTGTTTCCAGTAATGGTCAAGAAGATCATGTGAGTATGGGTGCTAATGCTGCTACAAAATGTTATAAAATTATTGAAAATTTAGAACGCATTTTGGCTATTGAATTGATGAATGCTTCGCAAGCGATTGAATTTAGAAGACCTTTGAAATCGAGTGCATTTATTGAGCAATTTTTGAAATCATATCGTTCAGAAGTTCCGTTTGTCAAAGAAGACCGTATTTTGCATTATGATATTGAAAACTCAATTGCCTTTTTGAGGAGTTTTGAGATAGAAATTGATTAAAAATTAATCCCAAAAACATTACGCTTTTGGGATTTTTTTACTTCACCCTAAAATTCTTCTCAATCGCCTTAATCATTTCACCCGCAATATCTTTATTAGTCGCACCTTCAATTCCTTCTAAACCGGGAGAAGAGTTTACCTCTAACAAAAGAGGCCCTTTACTGGAACGAATAATATCAACTCCGGCAACTTTTAACCCCATTGCTTTAGCTGCTTTCACGGCAATGATTTTTTCTTCTTTGGTGGGCTTGATGACAGATGCCGTTCCACCTAAGTGAATGTTAGCTCTAAATTCTCCTGCCAAAGCTTCTCGTTGTATTGCGGCGACTACTTTTCCGTCAATCACAAACAATCGCAAATCTTTTCCGTTGGCTTCTTTGATGAATTCTTGAACTAAAATATTGGCATTCAAACTTTTAAAAGCATTAATCACACTTTCTGCTGCTTTTTTTGTTTCTGCCAAAACGACTCCTTTTCCTTGTGTTCCTTCTAAAAGTTTCACAATTAAAGGTGTTCCGCCAACCATTTTTATCAAATCATCCGTATCTAATGGCGAATTGGCAAATCCGGTAGTTGGTATATCGATTCCGTTATTCAAAAGTAATTGCAACGAATATAGTTTATCCCTGGATTGCGTAATCGCAGATGAAGAATTTAAACAAAATATCTTTAATGCCTCAAATTGGCGGGTTAACGCACAACCATAAAAAGTAATATTTGGACGGATTCTAGGAATGACTGCATCCAATTCATTTAAAACTTTTCCACCACGGTAATGAATTTCAGGTGTGTCGGCATCCAATTTCATATAACATTCTTTGATATTTAAAAATTGCATTTCGTGACCACGGCGTTCACCGGCTTCCATAATTCTTTTGTTGCTGTACAGCTCAGGATTACTGGCTAAAAGTCCAATTTTTAAACCCGAACGTTCTTTTAAAACATCCGGATATAAATCTTTTAATTTATCACTAGAATTATCGCCCAACAAATATTTTCGCTCGGGGTCAACCAAGGCTCGTCCACTCATCGCTTCGCGGCCTAAGAGCATTCTAAAACCCATCGAATCTCGGTTAGTCAATGTCATTTCAATCACCCAATGCGAATCACCCAATTGCAATTGTGTCTGAATCACAAAACGTTGTTCACGAAATCCACTGGAACTTTTTACTACACGTTTATCAATCAAAGGTGCTTGACAATGAATGATGGTTTTTACATTATTTTGAATCGGATTGATATCAAATTTTACCCAATGTTCGCCTTCTTTGATAAACGGACTAATGTTGATAGCATGTAGGGCAGAGGTTTTAGCACCGGAATCCACCCGTGCTTTAATGGTTGGAATGCCAAGTTCAGGAAAAGAACACCATTCCTCGCTACCTAAAATTAATTTGTTGTCTAACATTTTTTTTGATTGATGAAATAAAAAAAAGCCACGAATTCACAAATAGTTTTTACTTTAATTCGTGAATTCGTGGCTTACAATTTAGTTTTATTTAACTTGTTGGTTTTTCTGCTTTTTGAATTTTTACGTTTAATTCTTGAGCATCGTCTTCAATATCCATAAAGATTTCATCACCCTCTCCAATTTTGGAAGTAATAATTTCTTCGGCTAGTGAATCTTCCACATATTTTTGAATGGCTCTTTTTAAAGGTCGGGCTCCAAACTGTTTGTCAAAACCTTTTTCAGCAATAAATGCTTTGGCTTTATCAGACAAATTCAAGGTGTAACCTAAATCTTTGATACGAGCATATAATTTTTTCAATTCAATTTCGATGATTAAATCGATGTGCTCTTTTTCTAAGGCGTTAAACACAATCACATCATCGATACGATTTAAAAATTCAGGTGCGAAAGTTTTTTTCAATGCATTTTCCACAACGCTTTTGGAGTGTTCATCTGCTTGAGAGACTTTTGCTGATGTACCAAAACCAACACCTTGTCCAAAATCTTTCAATTGACGTGCTCCAACGTTGGAAGTCATAATAATAATAGTATTTCTAAAATCGATTTTACGACCCAAACTATCAGTCAAGTAACCATCATCGAGTACTTGCAACATCATATTAAAAACATCGGGATGAGCTTTTTCGATTTCATCTAACAAAACTACACAATAGGGTTTGCGGCGTACTTTTTCTGTTAATTGCCCACCTTCTTCGTAGCCCACATATCCCGGAGGAGCACCAATTAACCTGGAAATTGCAAATTTTTCCATGTATTCGCTCATATCGATACGAACTAAAGCATCTTCGGAATCAAATAATTCTTTCGCCAGAACTTTGGCTAATTGCGTTTTTCCAACACCGGTTTGACCTAAGAAAATAAACGAACCAATCGGACGATTTGGATCTTTTAATCCTGCACGATTTCGTTGAATGGAACGAGCAATTTTCATCACTGCTTCTTCTTGTCCAATTACTTTTCCTCTGATTAATTCCGGTAAATGAGCTAATTTATTACTTTCGGTTTGTGCGATTCTGTTCACGGGAATTCCGGTCATCATCGAAACCACATCGGCAACATTATCTTCAGTAACGGTAATTCTATTGTTTTTAGAATCAATTTCCCATTGTTCTTGAGCAATCGCTAAGTCTTTTTCGATACGTTTTTCATCATCTCGCAGTTTAGCAGCTTCTTCGTATTTTTGTTTTTTAACAACGGTGTTTTTCAATTCACGAACATCTTCCAGTTGCTTTTCTAGTTCCAAAATTTGTTTCGGCACTTCGATGTTGGTGATGTGAACGCGTGAACCGGCTTCGTCTAAAGCATCAATTGCTTTGTCCGGTAAAAATCGATCAGACATATAACGACTGGTTAATTTCACACAGGCATCAATCGCTTCAGGCGTATACGTCACACTGTGATGATCTTCGTACTTACCTTTAATATTATTCAAGATTGTAATTGTTTCTTCAATAGTAGTAGGTTCCACAATTACCTTTTGGAAACGTCTTTCTAAAGCACCGTCTTTTTCAATATATTGACGGTATTCATCTAACGTGGTAGCACCAATACATTGAATTTCGCCTCTGGCTAAAGCAGGTTTAAACATATTCGAAGCATCCAATGAACCTGTTGCTCCACCGGCACCAACAATAGTGTGAATTTCATCGATAAATAAAATGATGTCATCATTTTTTTCCAATTCATTCATCACCGCTTTCATTCTTTCTTCAAACTGTCCACGGTATTTTGTTCCGGCCACTAAACTGGCCAAATCAAGTGTTACGACACGTTTGTTAAATAAAATTCGAGATACTTTCTTTTGGATGATTCGCAATGCTAAACCTTCGGCAATGGCAGATTTTCCCACACCGGGTTCACCAATTAAAAGCGGATTGTTCTTCTTTCTTCGGCTTAAAATTTGCGAAACACGTTCGATTTCTTTTTCACGACCCACAACCGGGTCAAGTTTTCCTTCTTCGGCTAACTCGGTTAAATCACGACCAAAATTATCTAAAACAGGTGTTTTTGATTTTTTATTGGTTTTACTTCCGGGATTATTAAAGTTGCCTTCTTTTAAACTGTCATCTTGTCCTGAATCCTCATTAAAAGATTCGTTTTTGGGAAAGCTGTCAGTATATTCGTCTTCGTTGTTATTGGGTATCATATTCAAATATTGTTCTTTTGCTATATCGTAATCGATTTTTAGCTTGTTAAGTAATTTTGTTGTCGGATCATTCTCGTTCCTTAAAATACAGAGCAAAAGATGTGCCGTACTAATGGAAGAACTTTGAAAAACTTTGGCTTCTAAAAAAGTTGTTTTTAACGCTCGTTCCGCTTGTCGCGTTAAGTGAAGATTCTTTTTTTCATTACCCATTTCAGCATTTGGGTTGGGTGGACTCAGTATTTCTACTTTTTTACGCAAATAGTCCAAATCAATATCTAAATTGCTTAAAATAGTGATTGCTTTACCATTTCCGTCTCTTAATATTCCAAGCATCAAATGCTCCGTACCAATAAAGTCGTGGCCTAATCGCAAGGCTTCTTCTTTACTGTACGTGATTACATCTTTGACCCTTGGAGAAAAATTATCATCCATAGCACTTCTTTTTTAAGGTAAATTTACTAAATATGGTTGGTAAATGCAAAAACTATTCCCATTCCTATCTACTGTCAGCTAATTGACAAAAAATATTTGAATTATGAAAGTTAAAGTTACGTATAATTATTAACCAAAAAACACCTTGTTTTTGTTAATAAATCATTGAAATTAGTTTGGTAAAAAGCTTTCAAAAAGCTCAAAAATCCCTATATTAGCACGTTTTGAAATAATTATAATTTTTAACCAATAAATACATATGTCTGAAGGAGAAAAGTTGATTCCTATTAACATCGAGGACGAAATGAAATCAGCATACATCGATTATTCGATGTCTGTAATTGTGTCACGTGCATTGCCTGATGTTAGAGATGGTTTAAAGCCTGTACACCGTAGAGTATTGTACGGAATGTATGATTTAGGCGTTTTTTCGAATAGAGCTCACAAGAAATCCGCTAGAATTGTCGGAGAAGTTTTAGGTAAATATCACCCACACGGCGATACATCTGTTTACGATGCGATGGTTCGTATGGCTCAAGAATGGAGTTTGCGGTATCTTTTAGTTGATGGTCAAGGTAACTTTGGATCAGTCGATGGAGATAGTCCGGCTGCAATGCGTTATACGGAAGCCAGAATGCAAAAGATTTCGGAAGAAATTATGGCCGACATCGAAAAAGAAACCGTTGATTTTCAATTGAACTTTGATGATACTTTATATGAGCCAAAAGTAATGCCAACTAAAGTTCCTAATCTTTTGATTAATGGAGCTTCCGGTATTGCGGTTGGTATGGCAACCAATATGCCGCCTCACAATTTAACTGAGGTGGTTAATGGCACATTAGCTTACATTGACAATAATGAAATAGAGATTGATGAATTGATGGAACACATCAAAGCTCCTGATTTCCCTACAGGCGGAATCATCTATGGCTACGAAGGTGTTCGTGAAGCATTCAAAACCGGTCGTGGTCGAATCGTAATGCGTGCCAAAATTGCTTTTGAAGAAAGTAATGGAAAAGATGCCATCATCGTAACCGAAATCCCATATCAGGTCAACAAAGCTGATATGATTAAGAAAACGGCCGATTTAGTTAATGATAAAAAAATTGAAGGTATTTCTAATATCCGAGATGAGTCGGATAGAAACGGAATGCGAATTGTATACGAATTAAAGCGTGATGCGGTTCCTAACGTGGTGTTGAATACCTTATATAAGTTCACCCAATTACAATCATCGTTTAGCGTAAATAACATTGCGTTAGTAAATGGCCGTCCGCAAATGTTGAATCTAAAAGAATTGATTCATTATTTTGTTGAACACCGTCACGATGTTGTGGTTCGAAGAGCAAAATTCGATTTGCGTAAAGCAGAAGAAAGAGCTCATATTTTGGAGGGTTTAATCATTGCTTCAGATAATATTGATGAAGTAATTGCTTTGATTAGAGGTTCGAAAGATGGTGATGAAGCTCGAACAAAATTAATCGAACGATTTTCTTTATCTGAAATACAAGCTCGTGCAATTGTTGAAATGCGTTTGCGTCAACTTACAGGTCTTGAGCAGGATAAATTGCGTGCTGAGTATGAAGATATCATGAAATTGATTACACATTTAAGAGAATTATTGGCTAACAAAGATTTGAGAATGCAAGTAATCAAAGATGAATTGGTTGAAATTCGCGATAAATATGGTGATGAAAGACGTTCTGTCATTGAATATGCCGGAGGTGATGTAAGTATCGAAGATTTAATTGCCGATGAAAATGTGGTTATTACAATTTCGCACGCAGGTTATATTAAACGTACAAACCTTTCAGAATATAAAACACAGAATAGAGGAGGAGTTGGACAAAAAAGTGCAGGAACAAGAGATCAAGATTTCTTAGAGCATTTGTTTGTGGCAACGAATCATCAATATATGTTGTTCTTCACTCAAAAAGGAAAATGTTTCTGGATGAGGGTTTATGAAATTCCGGAAGGAAGCAAAACATCCAAAGGAAGAGCGATTCAGAACTTGATTAACATCGAAAATGATGATAAAGTAAAAGCGTTCATTTGTACTCAAGATTTGAAAAATGAAGAGTACATCAATAGTCATTATGTGATTATGGCAACAAAACAAGGTCAAGTTAAAAAGACATTGTTGGAGCAATATTCACGTCCGAGAGTGAACGGAATTGCTGCTATTACCATTAAAGAAGATGATGAATTGTTAGAAGCAAAATTAACGAACGGAAAAAGTCAAATTTTAGTGGCTGTAAAATCCGGTAAATTGGTTCGTTTCGAAGAAAGCAAAACACGTCCGATGGGAAGAGGAGCTTCGGGAGTTCGCGGAATTACCTTAGCGGATGAGCAAGATGAAGTAATTGGCATGGTTTCTGTCAATGATATGAGTAGTGAGATTTTAGTAGTATCTGAAAATGGTTATGGAAAACGTTCATCCTTAGAAGATTATCGTATCACAAACCGTGGAGGAAAAGGAGTGAAAACTCTTAATATTACTGATAAAACAGGTCGTTTAGTATCTATTAACAATGTTACCGATGCTGATGATTTGATGATTATCAACAAGTCAGGATTAACCATTAGAATGGAGGTTTCCGATTTAAGAGTAATGGGAAGAGCCACACAAGGTGTCCGATTAATCAATATTAAAGGAAATGATTCCATTGCAGCAGTAACCAAAGTGATGAAAGAAGAAGCAGCGGAAGAAGTAGAGTTTGAAGATGTGAGTGCAGCCGTTTTAGAAGGTAGCTCTACATCAGAAACTACTGATTTTGATGACGATACTGATGAAGAAACAGAAGAAAATGAAGAAAACCAAGAATAAATAAATATTAACTAAAATTTGATTTACAATGAAAAGTAGATACATCATTTCCGCTTTAGCTTTGATGTTGAGTTTGGGTAGTTTTGCCCAAAAAGATCAATTAAAAGCATTGGAAAAGGCCATTAAAAATTTTGATCCAACTGCTGTTAAAAACGCCTTATCGGCAGCAGAAAGTGTTATTGGAAGAGCAACTGATCAAGAAAAAGCTCAGTTTTATTTTCTAAAAGGTAATGCTTTATTAGAAATGGCCAACAGAAACATGGAAACTGGCAAGAATTTAAAAGAGTCGGCCAAATCGTATCAAGAATTATTAGCAACTGAAAAGAAGCTTGGTAAAAACAAATATTTAGTTCAAGCGGAAAATTCTTTAACTGACGTTAAAAATAAACTAGTAAATTCTGCGATAAAAGATAGTGATGAAAAAAGATTTAAAGAAAGTGCAGAAAAATTGTATGATGCTTATAATTTAAACCCAAAAGACACTATTTATCTTTATTATGCAGCGAGTAGTGCCGTTAATGGAAAGGAGTATGATTTAGCTTTACTTCACTATGAAAAGTTAAAATCATTAAATTACTCCGGAAAGGGTGTGGCTTTTTATGCTAAAAGTGTTATTAACGGACAAGAGGAGGCTTTCCCCACCAAACAAGATCGAGATAATTCCGTAAAGTTGAAAGTGCATACTGATCCGAGGGATGAAATTATCCCTTCTAAAAGAGGTGAAATTTACAGAAATTACGCCCTCATTTTGGTTGAAAAAGGGGAAAAGGATAGAGCGATGCAAGCTATCCAAGATGCAAAAAAGAGTAATCCAGATGATACTTCTTTAGCCCTAACTGAAGCAAATTTATATTTAGATGCTAAAGATTATACTTCATATAAAAGAGTAATCGAGGAGGTTTTACAAAAATCACCAAATGATGCTGATTTGTATTATAATTTGGGTGTAATTTCCGGAACTGCTAATAATCATGCTGATGCGGAGAAATATTATACTAAAGCAATAGAAATTAACCCAAAATATTCAAATGCTTACTTGAATTTAGCTATTATGAAGCTTGATGCTGACACTAAGCTCGTACAAGAAATGAATGGTTTGGGTAATTCAGCAAAAGACAATAAGCGTTATGAAGAGCTTAAAGTACAGAGAGAAAAAGTATTTAAAGATGCACTTCCATATTTAGAAAAAGTAGTTGAATTTGATCCTACTAATAATGAAGCAAAACAAACACTATTAAATGTTTATACTTCGTTAGATATGACAGATAAGTACAAAGCTCTAAAAGCAACTATGAATTAAAACATAAAATTCTATTAAGTAAAAAATCCCGATAAAATCGGGATTTTTTTTATATAATTTTTTTAATTACTCTAAGTTTGTGGGTATGTCTATTCGTTTCCGCATTGTATATTCCCAAATGGTCTAGACGATCAATTCTGACTTTTCCACTGGCGTGAATAATATAATTGTCATTCATAATAATACCAACATGAATAATTTTTCCTTCTTCGTTATCAAAAAAAGCTAAGTCGCCCGGTTCACTTTCCTCTATAAAACTTAATGCTTCTCCTTGTGTTGATTGTTGAGAGGCGTCACGCAGAAGTTTATATCCATTTAGTTTGTAAACCATTTGAGTAAACCCGGAACAGTCTATTCCAAAAGGTGTCTTTCCTCCCCAAAGATAAGGAGCATTCAAATACATGAACGCTGTTTTAATTAATTCATTTTTAGGTTTAATCCCGGTAACTTTTAAACCTTCAAATTCAAAATTATTTTTATTTACGCCTTCTAAATTTAAAAAAGTTAACGATGAACCAATTGGAATTGGAATAAGTGAATCATCTTTAGTAGTAATATATTCTACTAAATCATGATTTAAAATGACAGCACTATTTGAAATTTCATTAAAATCACTATCTGAAATAATCTGACACTGTTTAGAATCAATCCATCCCTCATAATTATCATACTGCAAACGTATTTTAAACCATTGTTTAAGTTGTTCGAGTATTTCAAAATGATCACCAAACAACACTTGCGAAACTTGCTCGCTTCGGTCATTGGGTTCAATTCGGAGTGGAATGATGGCTAAATTGCAGATTCCGTACATGAAAATTAATGTTTCTTAATTATGCTCTTTCGATTACAATTGCTGATGCTCCTCCACCACCGTTGCAAATTGCAGCTGCTCCGAGTTTAGCATTGTTTTGTTGTAATACATTTAGCAAAGTAACAATAATTCTTGCACCCGAGCAACCTAGTGGGTGACCTAATGACACAGCACCTCCATTTACGTTTATTTTCGAACTATCTAGTCCTAATATTTTTGCGTTTGCCAAACCAACAACTGAGAATGCTTCATTAAATTCAAAATAATCAATGTCAATAATAGTAATACCAGCCTTATCTAATGCCTTAGGTAACGCTTTTGCAGGAGCTGTTGTAAACCATTTTGGTTCATGAGCAGCATCTGCATAGCTTTTAATGTACGCTAATGGTTTTAATCCTAATGAAAGTGCTTTTTCTTCACTCATTAAAATTAGAGCCGCTGCACCGTCATTTATGGTTGAAGCATTGGCTGCAGTCACTGTTCCTTCTTTGGTGAAAGCAGGATTTAAACTTGGAATTTTATCTAATTTTACATTTGTAAATTCTTCATCTTTTGAAATAATAATCGGTTCACCTCTTCGTTGTGGAACGGCTACCGAAACAATTTCTGAATCAAATTTACCTTCAGTCCAAGCTTTTGCGGAACGCTCATAAGATTGAACGGCGAACGCATCTTGCTCTTCCCTTGAAATTTTATATTCTGACGCACACAAATCGGCACTTACTCCCATGGCATTATTATCATAGGCATCCGTTAAACCATCTTTCTGCATACCATCTATCATTGTAGTTGGTCCAAATTTATATCCGTTACGTAAATGAACATAATGCGGAATTAAACTCATGTTTTCCATTCCACCGGCAACCACCACATTTGCATCACCGGATTGAATCGCTTGTGCTCCCTGCATAACCGCTTTCATTCCCGAAGCACAAACTTTATTAACCGTAGTACAAGGAACAGTATTTGGTAAACCTGCTAAAAGTGCAGCTTGTCTTGCAGGAGCCTGACCAACTCCGGCTTGAACCACATTACCCATCAAAACTTCATCAACCTCGTTAGGGTCTAAATTTATTTTTGCTAATGCTCCTTGAATAGCAATAGACCCTAATTGTGATGCTGTAATAGTGGACAAACCTCCCATAAAACTTCCAATAGGAGTTCTTACTGCAGATACGATAACTACTTTTTTATTCATAACTAAGTTTATGTTTGTTTATGTTGCGAAATTAACTATTTTAAAGCTATTTTTACTAGATAAATTATATTTTTTATAATTTCATTCGTAACCGGTATAATCTATATCGACTATCCAACTCCCATGTCAAATGATAATTAATGATTTCCCAAATTTGCTATGTGATTGACTTCTAAGTGATTTTATACAAAACCAAAAAAAATAACAAAAAAATAGTCTAAATACTTGTAAACTAAAGAATGAAAAGCTACATTTGCAACCGCAAAAAAGTTAAGTTCTTTGCAGAATAGGAGAGGTGCCGGAGTGGTAACGGAGCAGATTGCTAATCTGTCGACGGGTAACTGTCGCCAGGGTTCGAGTCCCTGTCTCTCCGCTTTTTTCTCGGGGTGTAGCGTAGCCCGGTTATCGCGCCTGCTTTGGGAGCAGGAGGCCGCAGGTTCGAATCCTGCCACCCCGACAAATGGCCCAGTAGCTCAGCTGGATAGAGCAACTGCCTTCTAAGCAGTAGGTCTCAGGTTCGAATCCTGACTGGGTCACATTGAACCATCTGATAATCAGGTGGTTTTTTTGTGAAAGATTTTTTTTTCAATAAGATAAACTAGATTAAATTAGTTTTTGATATTTTATTTAAATAGTTTAATAATAACCTTTTTGTAGAGGTAAATCTTTAAATGTTTACTTCAAACTCTATTCATTTACTTTAACATTAATCTTTTATAATAAATATATTATTGTCTTAAGATTTAGATTTAATTGTTAAATTTTTTCCATAATTCACACTGTTTTTCAATCAAGAAATCGGTAATTCTTATTTTTTTTATTTTCAAGGATTTAAATTTAAGTTTTCATTGATTAATAAAAATAAAAAGCCCTGCTACTTTGAGATTTTCGCAGGACTTTCATCAACCAAACTTAACCAAACTTTTTAATCTAACTAACCAAACTCAATTTTTTAATTTATTACTTTTCTTCAATTAACGCTCTTGTTCCATCTGCTTTATAGTAATAGTAACTATTGTTGTTATAAGTGTAACCGCTGTTATAGTTTTCAGTACTACCGTAGTAAGTAGTTTGAGCATAATCACAATTTTCGTTGTTATAATTCACTTGACCAATGGTGCGAATTATCATTCCTCTTCTGTTGTAAACAATTTGCATTCCACCAATTTGAGACAGTGCAAAACGATTGTATCTCATAAAAACAGATCCGATGCGGCTTACACGGTTTCTACTGTCGTAGTTAATAAAGGTATTGCCTACTCGACGAACTCTTCCAAAACTATCATGCTCAATCCGAACGCCGTAATTTACAGCTACAGTTGTGTTTCCACGTGTTCCTCCTCTGCGGTAGAAAATTCCGCCTTGACTGTCTTGCGGACGAGTATTAAAATCGAAATCACCGTTTAAGAATACAAAGAACTCGATACCTCGTTCCATGAATACAATTGGTTCTGCGTCCATGTAATTTTCGTGAGCAACATTTCTTTCAAAATCAGAAAAAGTTGTTTTTTCTGTTGCTAAAGCCAAACTTCCAACCAGTAAGTTTGCGGCTACTAAGAGGGTAATTTTTTTCATGACACATTCGATTTAAACTTTTTTGCTTACTCTTGAGTTTTTCAGCTTTCACTAAAAACTGATTTGTTTCAGTTTCTTGTTTAGTCATTTTCAATTGCCGTGCCAGAAATGAATTTTGTGTTGTGAATGAGTTGTTAATGATTTTTAAGTAGCTGTAAATCATTCATTTATTTTTTTTATGACTAAAATTTCATCATTCAATTTTAAATAATTTAACATTATTACTAAATAATTTATACTTTAGATGTACAAATATCAACTCGTTTTTTATATGGTTTTAAAAAATACTGCACATACTAACAAGTTTTCGATAAGATTTTTATTATCGATTGGGTTTATACTCACTATTTTTAGTTCTTATGCCCAGCAAAAGCCAAAAGTTGGAATTGTATTAGCTGGAGGAGGAGCTAGAGGCTTGGCACACATTGGTGTTTTAAAAGTTTTAGAGGAAGCCGGTTTTGATGCCGAAATTGTTGGTGGAACCAGTATGGGAGCAGTAATTGGTGGACTTTATGCGATGGGGTATGATGCTAAAACAATGGAAGAACAATTAGCAAAACTCAATTGGGATGAATTGATGAATCGTGTTCCTATTCCGCAAACACAACCTATTGAAAATTGGAATGCCATATCTAGATATCATTTTGAATTGCCAATTATTGACAAAAAGATTAGGCTACCGGTAGGTTATAGCGATGGTGCGATGATTTATTTATTGCTTACTAATCTTTCTGAAGATTTTCATGAAGTCACAGATTTTAATAAACTACCCCGTCGTTATTTTTGTGTAGCTGCGGATTATTTTTCAGGCGAAGAGGTGATCCTAAATTCAGGATTTTTACCTGATGCTATGAGGGCTAGTATGTCTATACCTAGTTTTTTTACTCCAGTAAAATTGAATAACCGCGTTTTAATTGATGGTGGGAAAGTAAATAATTTTCCTGTTGAACGCATGAAAGAGCTGGATGTGGATTTTATCATTGGTGTCGATTTTCCACATTCAGAGAGTATTCCTCATGACGATTTAAATTTATTAGAGATATTAATTGAATCCGGGAGTTATGTAAATACTCGTTATAATAAGATTAATAGGGAGTTATGTGATGTGTTAATTATACCTGAATTAGGAAGTATCTCAACTGCGGATTTTAAAAAAGCAGATACTATCGTTAAAATTGGTGAACATACTGCCCGTAAACAATTTAACCGACTGAAATTTCTAGCAGATTCACTAAAAATTGTTAAACGTGAATTTAAAAATCCTTTTCCCTCTGAAAAAAGAAAAATTACTCAAACTAAATTGGAATTGCCTGAAAATTATGTAAACAAAAAAATTAGCACCATTACAAACACAAATTTTAGTGGTGATGTTGATCCCAAAACCTACATGAAATCAGCTATCGATTTATATGGAACTGGAGATTTTGAAAAGATTTCCTATCGATTTGTGAAGGATTCGTTAAATCAAGGAAATAACTTTGTTTACATGTTGAAGCCTAAAAAAACGGATCAAAGTATTAACTTGGCAATTAATTATACGTCTGATTTTAAAGCTGCTTTGCTGTTGAACTATACTGACACTAATTTTATGTCAGCTTGGTATAGACTTTCAGCAGATCTCATTGCATCTGAAAGTCCATCTGTTCGATTGGAATACCAAAGAACCATTGGTCGTGAATTTATGCCGGCTATGGAATTGTCTTATTATCGCTATACACAACCTTTTTATGACGATGGAAATTCTGTTTCTGAATATGTTTTTCAATCTTATATTGCACGAATTTACGGAAAAAGTAATTTGAATTTAAATAGTAGTACAGGATTTGGTATTTCCTACAGACATACAGGATTTTTTGGGGATGCATTTTCATTATTTGATTTAGAAACTGGTAAGTTTGATCAATTAAATGCCAATGCATTTTACAAATGGAGTACCTTTAGAAATCGTTATTTTGCTTCCAATGGTATGAGTTTAGATGCAGAATTAAATTCCACATGGAATTTAAAAAATACCGAAAATTCAGAAGCAAAACTTCATTATCAAATTCGTTTTACTCAAAGTTTCAGGCCATCATCCAAGTGGGGTATAACTTATTCCGCATATTCAGGTAGCGGAATAAATCAACCATTGGATGGTCCAAACAAATATTTTAGTGGTGGATGGGGTTTGGATTATCCTTTTAATTTACAGCCATTTTTTGGCTATGAACGAATGGAACTCATTGCTGATGGTTTACATTCATTTTCAACGGAGTTTCATTGGCAATTCCTCAAAAAGCAATACTTTAAAATCATTAGTAATGTTGGAACTCTCATGAATGTAGCAGATAATAATGTCATTTGGAAAGATTTTCAATATATTGATGGCTTTGGTGGTGGATATGCTTTTGACTCTCCATTAGGTCCAATACAATTACTCACAGCACGATCATCTAAAGATAGTGGTAATTGGAATTTTTATTTCTATTTGGGATATTGGTTTTAGATATATTATTTCAACTTCGCCTTCAAATAGTTCCCCGTAATTGATTTTTTATCTTTTGCTACTTCTTCCGGAGTTCCAAATGCGATGAGTTGACCTCCATTTTCGCCACCTTCCGGACCGATATCGATGATATAATCCGCACATTTGATTAGGTCTAAATTATGCTCAATCACAATTATGGAATGTCCTTTTTCGATTAAAGCTTCAAACGAAGCAAGTAATTTTTTTATATCATGAAAATGCAAACCAGTGGTCGGTTCGTCAAATACAAAAAGAGCTTTGTCTTTGGTTATAACTTTTACTAAAAACGAGGCGAGTTTAATCCGTTGAGCTTCTCCACCTGAAAGAGTAGAAGAGGACTGACCCAATTGCACATAACCCAAACCAACATCTTGAAGCGGTTTCAGTTTCTGAATGATTTTAGTTTGCTTGTGTTCATCAAAAAAAGCTAAGGCATCATCGATAGTCATGGTCAAAATGTTATCGATATTTTTTCCTTCAAATTGAACTTCGAGGATTTCTTTTTTGAAACGTTTTCCGCCACAGGTTTCACATTCCAAATGAACATCGGCCATAAATTGCATTTCGATGGTTACTTCGCCATCGCCTTTGCAGGTTTCACAACGACCGCCATCCACATTAAACGAAAAGTGTTTTGGTAAATAACCTCTAATTTTAGATAGTTTTTGTTTGGTAAACAAATCCCGAATATCATCATACGCTTTGATATACGTCACCGGATTGGAACGGGAGCTTCGCCCAATCGGATTTTGGTCGACGTATTCAATGTGTTTGATGTGCGAAAAATTACCTCGTAATTCTGTGAACTGTCCGGCTTTATCGCTCACACCTTCTAATTTTTTTTGTAAAGCAGGAAACAATATTTTTTTAACTAACGTACTTTTCCCACTACCGGAAACACCTGTAATAACCGTCAAACAATCCAATGGGAAATTGACGTCAATGTTTTTCAAATTGTTTTCACGAGCTCCAATAATTTCGATGTGATTCTTGAATTTTCGTCTTTTTTTAGGAACTTCAATTTCTAATTCGCCATTCAAATATTTTGCTGTGAGTGAATCCGCTTTTAAAATTTCGCTAAAATCTCCTTCTGCAACCAAATGACCACCGTGAGTTCCGGCTTCAGGTCCGATGTCAATGATGCGATCGGCGGCTTTCATAATGTCTTCGTCGTGTTCAACAACAATAACTGTATTACCGAGATTTCGCAAGTTTTTCAACACTTCAATTAATCGTTCGGTATCTTTTGGATGTAATCCGATGCTGGGTTCATCTAAAATGTACATCGAACCCACCAAACTACTTCCTAATGACGTAGCCAAATTAATACGTTGCGATTCACCACCGGAAAGTGAAGCGGAATTTCGGTTTAACGTGAGGTAATTCAAACCCACTTCATCCAAAAATTTCAATCGGTTATTAATTTCAATCAACAATCGTTTCGCAACTTTTTGATCGTATTCTGAAAGTTCCAATTGTTGAAAAAAGACAATTAAGTTTTTTATCGGTAAATCAACCAATTCCGAGACGGTTTTGTTTCCTACCTTAATATAATTGGTTTCCACACGTAAACGTTTTCCTTTACAAGTGGAGCATTTTGTTTTTCCTCTGTATCGAGAAAGCATTACGCGGTTTTGAATTTTATAATTTTTCTCTTCTAATTCCTTGAAGAAATCGTGCAATCCGGTGAAATATTTATTTCCGTTCCAAATCAACTGTTTTTGTTCCTCAGTCAATTGAAAATACGGTTTGTGAATCGGGAAATCAAATTTGTAGGCATTGTTAACCAATTGATCGCGGTACCATCCCATGCTTTCACCACGCCAGGGGAAAATTGCATTTTCATACACGGACAAAGCAGTATTAGGTACAACCAAGTCTTCATCAATTCCAATGACATTTCCGTAACCTTCACAAGTTGGACAAGCTCCGTATGGATTATTAAAACTGAACAAATGAATGTTTGGTTCTAAAAAAGTGAGACCATCTAATTGAAAATTTGTGCTGAATTCCAGTCTTTTTTGAGTTGAAACTTCTTGTACATAACATTCGCCCTTTCCTTCATAAAAAGCGGTTTGAACGGCATCGCCTAATCGATTTAAGAACTCCTCATCGTCTTTCACTACAATTCGGTCGATGATTAACAGAATGTCTTTATTGTCTAGCGAATGTTGTTCTAATTCATCCAAGCGAATCATTTCATTCTCAACCAAAATCCGAATAAAACCTTGTTGAAGTAACACTTTTAATTTGTCCTCTAATGCTCTACCTTCTTCCAAATGAATAGGAGCGAGGAGGAGCCATTTGCTCTCGGGTTCAAAGGAAGTAATAGTTTTCACCACATCTGAAACACTTTGCTTTTTTACCTCTTGACCGGAAACAGGTGAAAAGGTTTTTCCAATACGAGCAAAAAGTAATTTTAAATAATCATATATTTCAGTTGAAGTACCAACTGTAGAACGAGCATTGGTCGTATTTACTTTTTGTTCAATAGCAATAGCGGGAGCTATGCCTTTTATATATTCCACTTTTGGCTTGTCTAATCTTCCTAAGAACTGACGAGCATACGATGATAAGCTTTCCACATAACGGCGTTGTCCTTCAGCATATAAGGTATCAAAAGCCAAACTCGATTTTCCTGAACCTGAAAGTCCGGTGATGACTACTAATTTATTTCGCGGAATCGCTACATCAATGTTTTTAAGATTGTGTAACTGAGCTCCTTTAATCAGGATATTTTTCTTGGGTTCGAGTAGAGCAAATTCTTCTGGTGTCATAGCAAAATGGAAAGAATCGCAAAGATAGTGATTTGAGAGTTCAATTAAAAGGATGGGAAATTCTATTTTTAGGGAGTTAACAAGAGACTTTAAGGAAATGTTGCACTTGACAGCTTTCATAACCCAGTCAAGTATAAAAAGTATCTTTTTTATGCAAAAAATGACATGTTTTTTACGTTTTCCCACATTTATTGCATTTTGAATGTTAAAATTTCAGTTAATATTTGCTTGTTAAAATAAATTTGTGTTACATTTGGCTAATAATTAATCTTTATTTAACAACTGCTTATAGGAAAAAAATACTTTCAGAAAATTTAGTTCAAAACACGAAATTAAAAAGGTATTACTATGGCTACTGTTAATCAACTCCCAGACGCTTTATTGGTTAAGAATTACATTGCTGGTGACGAGCAGTCGTTGGCTATTCTTATAGAAAGACATCAATCTAAAATTTATGGATTTATCTATTCTAAAATTGCTGATCGCGATATTACAGATGATGTTTTTCAAGATACTTTTATTAAAGTAATTAAAACTTTAAAATCAAATTCGTACAACGAAGAGGGTAAATTTTTACCGTGGGTGATGCGAATTGCCCATAATTTGGTTGTTGATCATTTCCGAAGAACTAAAAAAATGCCAATGCAACGCGAAACGGAGGAATATTCTATCTTTTCGTATATGTCTGATAATTCAATGAATGTAGAAGGCCGAATGATTACCGATCAAGTAGAAACGGATTTACAGCGTTTATTAGATGAATTACCGGTCGATCAAAAAGAAGTATTGGTAATGCGAATGTACCAAGATATGAGTTTCAAAGAAATCGCTGATTTAACCGGCGTCAGCATCAACACCGCTTTAGGTAGAATGCGATATGCTTTGATGAATTTACGAAAAGTAATTGAAAAAAATCAAATAATTTTAACCAATTAAACAATATTTGGAGAAGTCTTTCGTTGTAGATAAAAACAAACATAATTATCTATGGCAAAACTTTACACTAGTAAAAAATTAGCGGCTCCAAAGATGTTACCCAAAAAAGAAACAATTCGTTTTTTGCTCGACTACTCCAAGGCACTGAGCATTGTTAAAGTTGGAAACATAACTTTTGAAACCATTGCTAATTAAAAGGAACATCCCGATTAAAGTCGGGATGTTTTTTTTTCGATATCTTTCAACACTGACTTTCTTCCAATTGTTCTCGTAATCACATCTTTCTCCAAACTCCAACCTCTTGCTGGCGAATATTCTCGTCCGTACCAAATAATTTGAAGATGCAAATCGTTCCACAATTCTTTTGGGAAAATGGCTTTTGCATCTTTTTCCGTTTGCACCACGTTTTTCCCATTTGATAAATTCCAGCGATACATCAACCGATGAATGTGCGTATCCACCGGAAAAGCCGGAACTCCGAATGCTTGGCTCATCACCACACTCGCCGTTTTATGTCCCACTGCCGGAAGTTCTTCCAACGCTTCAAAACTTTGTGGAACTTGACCGTTGTATTTTTCAATCAAAATTTCAGATAAACCATGAATTCCTTTTGATTTCATGGGTGAAAGTCCACAAGGACGAATAATTTCCTTGATTTCTTCTACAGTCATTTTTACCATATCATAAGGATTATCCGCTTTGGCGAATAATAGGGGTGTAATTTGATTTACCCTGACATCAGTGCATTGGGCTGAAAGCAATACAGCAATGAGTAGTGTATACGGATCTTTGTGGTCTAATGGCACAGGAATCGACGGATATAACTCATTTAACGTATTTATAACAAATGTTGCACGTTCTTTCTTTGTCATTTTTGGTAATTTTGAGTTGTAAAAATAACTTTAATTGTACAACTAAGCAACTTAGCTAAACAGTAACTCAATACTACAAATTATGACGACATTACAAAAAGGCGATAAAGCACCCAATTTTTCTGCAAAAGACCAAGATGGAAACCTTCATACTTTAACTTATTATAAAGGAAAAAAATTAGTAGTATTCTTTTATCCCAAAGCGAACACACCAGGTTGCACAGCCGAAGCTTGTGATTTGCGTGATAATTTTGCTCGTTTTCAAGCCGGAAATTATGCTCTTTTGGGTGTAAGTGCAGATAATGCCAAAGCTCAAGCAAGTTTTAAGAATAAATTCGATTTTCCTTTTCCGCTATTGGCTGATGAAGATAAATCAGTTATACAAGCCTTTGGAGTTTGGGGGCCAAAAAAATTTATGGGGAAAGAATACGACGGAATTCACCGCACCACCTTCATCATTGATGAAAACGGAATCATAGAAGACGTGATTAAAGAAGTGAAAACAAAAGCTCATGCGGAACAAATTTTAGGATAAAAAGAAACAGCCACTTTTAAATGGCTGTTTTTTTTAATTGGTATGTTCCTCTATGATTTTCTTCGGGTCGTAGCCAAAAAGGTTATTTTTCTTAATTATTTCAGCAACACCTTTGGGTAACATTTCTTCCCAACCATCAGTTCCTTTGGCAATCATTCGCAAAACATGACGCGAATATATTTCTAAGTTATTTTGATTGGCAATTTCTATGTCGACTACTTTTCCATTGAATTTAAAGAACTTATACAATTCTTTCATTCTTGGATGTACTTTTAAGTTTTCAGAATTGGTAATTTCACCATTTTCTTCTTTCATGGGATAAAGGAAAACTTTTAAATCACGATAGAATAATTTTCCAAATGCTTCCAAAATTCCACCACTTAAATGGCGATAGTATTTTTCGTCAAAAATATCTACTAAATTATTTACGCCCATGGCCAATCCCATTCTGGCTTTGGTGTAATTAGAGAAATATTCGACCACGCGATAATATTCTTGGAAGTTAGAAATCATAACATATTGTCCTAGCGAACAAAGTAATTCAGCTCTATCCATAAAGTCACGTTCGTCAATTTCACCTTCAGAACGTAAGTTGGAAAGTGTAATTTCAAAAATCACCAACGTATTATCAGCTTCTACTTTGTTTTCCCCTAAAAACATCTCCAAGGATTTCTCATACATGTCCATGTTCACTCGAGTAACCGGACGAAAACTTCCGCGAAGGGCTAGTATGTTTTTCTTGTATAAAATAGATGCGGGAAGTATATTATTTCCATCCGGTCCAAACATTACCGCATCGGTCATACCATTTTTAACCAATTGTAAACTCATTAATCGGTTGTCCACATTGGCAAATCGTGGTCCAGAAAAATTAATAGTATCAATTTCCAATTGATCTTTGTCTAAGTGGTCATACAAATAACGCAATATTTTTTTTGGATCGTTGTATTTATAAAATGCACCATAAATTAAGTTCACACCAAGAATACCAAGCGTTTCCTGCTGTAAACGGGCATCATTTTCTTTAAATCGAATGTGAAGAATAATTTCATTATAGTCTTCATCGGGTTCAATTTGGTATTTAATTCCAACCCAACCGTGTCCTTTAAATTGCTTTGCAAAATCAATCGTAGCAACGGTATTGGCATAACTAAAAAACATTTTGTTAGGATGTTTTACACGATCTAAGCGTTTTTCAATTAAATCCACTTCGTGCGTAAGCATTTTTTTCAAACGGCTTTCTGTTACATATCGACCATCTTTTTCAACACCGTAAATGGCATCACTAAAGTCTTTATCGTAAGCAGACATAGCTTTTGCAATCGTTCCCGAAGAACCGCCTGATCTAAAAAAGTGACGAACCGTTTCCTGACCGGCACCAATCTCAGCAAAAGTTCCGTAAATATTTTCGTTCAGATTGATTCTAAGAGCTTTGTCTTTAATTGAAGGGATTTGTTCAATTGCTCTGTCTCCCTTAAGTTTTATTTCCATTGCTATTCTTTCCATTTTCATTGGTAATGCATTGCAAAGTTAACAAATATCATACCGTTATAAAAGATAAATAGTGCTATTTTTGTGAAAATTTAACGTCTTGAAAGTATATTTTTTAGGAACTGGAACTTCTCAGGGTATTCCGGTCATCGGAAGTAATCATTCCGTTTGCAAAAGTAAGGATGCAAAAGATAAACGATTGCGTGTTTCGGTTTGGATTTATGATGAAAATTATTCTTTTGTGATAGATTGTGGTCCCGATTTTAGACAACAAATGCTCACGAGCGGTTGTACAAAATTGGATGCCATTCTTTTCACGCATGAACATGCCGATCATACAGCGGGATTAGATGATATTCGCCCCTTTTTTTTTAAACAAGGTGATATCCCAATTTATGCTCACAAGCGAGTGATAGAAAACTTAAAAAAGCGATTTGACTATATATTTGAAATTGAGAATAAATATCCCGGAGCACCTTCTGTGGCAATTAATGAGGTGATATCCAATCAAAATTTTATCGTGGGAAATAAAACGATTATTCCAATTGAAGTGATGCATGGAAATCTACAAGTTTTTGGGTATCGAATTGATAATTTCGCTTATTTGACAGATGTCAAAACAATAGAAGAAAAAGAACTTGAGAAACTAAAGAATTTAGATGTACTGGTAGTGAACGCCTTACGAGAAGAACCACACAGTACACATTTTAATTTGGAAGAAGCATTAAATTTCATAGCTTTGGTGAAACCAAAAAAGAGTTATTTAACCCATATCAGTCATTTGATGGGTTTTCATGAGGAAGTACAACAAAAATTACCAAAAAACGTTTATTTAGCATACGATAATTTAGAAATTTCAATTTAATAAAATGAAAAAATCATTATTTATTTACTTGTTTATTGTCACACTTTTGATGACGATTTTCATTTACATGTACTACAGTAAAAAAGTTAAGTTTGAAGCTGAGCGTTTTGAAAATTTAAAAACCAAAATGAATGACACCATTCAATCTTTAAACAACAAATTGTTTGATGCTAATTATTTTACATTGCGAAATAACGATCAAGCCCAAAACTATTTAGAAGATTATTCCATCGAAAAATTAATTCCGAAAATTGAAGCCAATTTAATGGAATTAAACGATAATCCGGAAGGAAATCCAATGGTTGATTTTGGTAAGATAGATGATAAAAAATTTATTATCAATAAAATTGAAGTGCTTAATCACCGCTGGATTATTGCAGATTTCAGTAATGGTGATTTGTGGGGTGAAGTATTATTGCAGTATTTTATTGAAGAAGATGAATCGTTGAATTTTAAAATAATTCAGTCCACATTGTACCCAAAACAGTAAACTTTTGTATATTTAATTCCTTATTTTTTTGATATGAAAAATGGTTTGCTTTTAGTGGCTTTTGTGATTTGTTTAATTTCCTGTAAAAAAATTGATCAGGAAGCCGATCCTGAGTTTTCTCAAAAGCAAACGCTTATGGATACCATCACCAGTGCTGATAAAGATGAAAACGGTTGTTTGGATGGAGCCGGTTATTTCTGGTCGGCACTCAACAAAGAATGTATTAAAATATATGAATCAGCCATTACATTGTATCCTCAAGAGAATCAAAATAATGAGGATGAAACCAAAAATGCCTACATTGTTTTTGCGGAAAATGGTGGAAATGAAGTAGAAGTTTTTTTACCCAATCAAGTAAAATCCATTATACTTATTCGTCCGGCAGAAGGACAACCTTGGCAATTTGATGAATGGCAATTAGTTCCATGGAAAGGTTTTATGCTCAAAAAAGGGGAAGAAATTCTATTTTCAGGTGATGGCAGTATTGGGCCAAAAGTTACCGGGAGTGATAAGATTGAAGATTAACGTTACTTATTTTCTTCTAACCAATTTCTGAAATCATAAAAATTTTGTGGGGCAACACCATGACCAACCGGATATTCTTTATACTCAAATTTAATTCCTAATTTTTCTAAAATCGGACCTGTTTTTCTAGCCCACTCCACCGGAATTACTTGATCAACCGTTCCGTGTGAAGCAAAAATTTTCAGATTTGAAAAGTCATTTTGTTCAAAATTTTCTTTGGCCATTTCGGTATTCAAATAGCCACTCATGGCAACAATCTTTGAAATTTTTTCAGGATAGGATAGACCAATAGCATAACTTAAAATCGCACCTTGACTGAATCCGATTAAAGTGATTTTTTCTATATCAATTGTATATTTTACAATCAATTCATCTATAAAGTCAACCAGTAAATCTCGAGATTGTTTAGCTTGGTTAATGTCGGAAAATTTGTTTTCATCGGCATCAAAATTAATCGCATACCACGCATAACTTCCGTACATCAAAGGATAAGGAGCTTGGGCAGAAATTACAAAATACTCCTCTGGAAGTTCAGAAGCAAACGAAAATAAATCTTCTTCATTGCTGCCATAACCATGTAATAAAAGCAAAAGCGGATTTTTGTCTAACTTGATTTTTGGTTCACGAATTAAATAATGTAACGACATACTTATAGGCTTTTAAATAGATTTTGATAAAAATCGCCCACTAACGGTACTTTCTTTTCTTCACCGTTCAATGCTCCTAAAAATCCATAAATCCATAAGATAAAAAAGAAGATATAAAAGGCTGAGGAAATCATCCAACTGTTAAAGTAACCAATGGGATAGCCCAAAGCAAAAAAAGTTAAAAAAATGCCTAATGCTTGTCTGATATGAAAACTGGCAAAAGCACTTTTGTTTTCATTGTTCATAAAGATGGCAATTACCGCACCAATAATTGTTAAATAAGCCACTATTGCAGCATTTTTATTTTGTTCCATTATGCTAAAATTAATGTTCCGTTATTGTAAATTCCGTAAACTTTTCCAATCATTTTTTCTTCTAAAAAGGCAGAGTTCTTCGATTTCGATAGAATATTTTCCTTTCCAAATGTCCATTCAGTATTTGGGTTGAAGAACGTTAAATCAGCGGCTTCACCTTCTTTAATTGCTGAATTTTCAATACCAAAAGTTGCCTTTCCATTTGTTAATTTGGTAATTATCACATCCAATGGAAGTACATTTAATAACGCTCCAAAAGCACTTTCTAAACCAATGGTTCCGTTTTTGGCCAAATCAAATTCCATTTTTTTGTGTTCAATATCCAACGGATTATGGTCGGAAGTAATCATATCAATCGTTCCGTTTAAAACACCTTGAATTAATGCTTTTCTGTTTTTATCATCTCGTAAAGGCGGACTCACTTTCGTACGAGTATCAAAATCTTCTAACTTTTCATCCGTCAATACCAAATGATGAACCGCTACACTGCAAGAAACGTGTAAACCTTTTGCTTTTGCTTCTTTGATTAATTCCACAGATTTTGCACTTGAAATGGTAGGAATGTGTAATTTTCCTCCTGTGTATTCTAATAAAAATAAATTCCGGGCAATAATTAATTCTTCTGCTAAAGTGGGAATTCCTTTCAAACCTAAACGAGTTGAAACAGCACCTTCGTGAGCCACTCCATTTCCTTTTATTTTTTCATCTTGCGAAAAGGCAATGACTAATCCGTCAAAATCTTGCACATATTGCAATCCGATTTTGAGTAAATTCGCATTGGCAATATTTTTTCCATAGTCACCAAAAGCAACCGCTCCGGAATTTTTCATATCAAACAATTCAGCCAAATCATTTCCTTCTGAACCTTTGGTTAATGCACCTATTGGAAATAAATTAACAGCATTATTGTTGGCTTTTTCCTTTACAAAACGCACTTGCGATTGATTATCTATCACCGGAAAAGAATTGGGTTGCAAAGCAATTGCTGTGAAACCGCTTTTAGCAGCTACTGATAATCCGTTGGCAATCGTTTCACGGTCTTCAAAACCGGGTTCACCTAGCGAAACCGAGCTATCAAACCATCCTTTGGAAACATGAAGATTTTCTAAACTAATTTCATCAAAATCTTTTTCTGAAGGCAAGTTTGAACCCATTTTTTCAATGGTTTTACCCACAATTTTCAGGTCGGTTTTTTGGTTGTGATGCACACCGTTTGGGTCGATGATGGTTGCATTTCGGATGATTAAATTCATTTCACAAATTTTTGAATGAGTAGTTCCAGTAACACAAATAATAACGCAAGGATTACAAACCATTTCCAAATCGTGTTGTCGGTTCTGTTGGTTTGTAATGCATCAAAAACAGCTTCGATTGAATTACCGTTTTCGTAAGATTCTAACAAATTTGAATTATCCAAACGCAGATCACTTTCAGTTCGGGAATAATTAAAACTTATATTTTTTAGGATAGAATTGTCTTTCAAAGCATTGTAATTTCCGGCTTTATTAGGACTTTCTGCAAAAGTGAGTTTTACTTTATTATTCAGAATTTGTTGCTGTGGAATAAATTTTTCACTCTTTTCATCAGTAACCGAAACCACAGAAATAATTTCATCTTTAGACAAAAGTTGGTCAATTGTAATAGGTGAGGAAGTGCCCACTGTTAATGCATTGATTCCGGTTTTTGCACTTTGAAATGCCATGTTATAAAAAGTTGGGACAATCAAAGGGGAATTTTTAAAATTAGAATTTTCCTTGTTGATAGGTGCAGAAAAAACATAAAAATTACCCAACGAATTTGAAACCACAGTTAAAAATGAACTTTGATCTTCATAATTTAGAATAGAAGGATAAGTACTTTTTAAAGCAAAATTTGATTTTGTATTTGGATACTGAAAATTGTCAACTTTCTTTTCAAATACGCCATTATAGAGTGGATGTGAAAACGAGATGTTTGTAATTTTCGCCTCTTTTTTCAGCAATTCATTCACAGAAAATGTTCCAAAATTTCTTAGTAAACTATTTATATTAGCAACATTATTTTCCTCTGAAGGAATAAAAATAATATTACCACCTTTTTCATAAAATGATTTTAGTGTAGTTTGTAAGGCTTGCGGGATTTCCTTAACTTCATTGAGAATAATAGCATCTTGTTTTTCCAATAAATTATAATCCAATGACTTCAAATCAAATTGAGAAAAGAGAAATTCACTTTCCGTATAAATTTTTGTCAGAAATTGATTTTTCTCCGTTTCACCAATAGCTAAAACAGTCGCTTTTTCAGGTTTTGAAATACTGAAATAGTAATAATTGTCATAAGTCAATCCGGGTTCATCAATAAAAACATATCCATTGAAATCAGCTTTCGGAATGGTGAAAAAAAGCACTTTTTCTGCTTGATCAAATTTAACTTGTGTTTTGGCAATCAACTGTTTTTGGTTGTAAACTGCCACCGGTATTTCTTGTTCTGATTCGCCAAACGATTTTAATTTTACACCTATTTCATAGAAATTATCCAACGTTTGTTGAAGATAAACACTATCCACCGACACATTGTTTTTTTGTTCCGATTTTGGTAGGATAAAGATCGGATTAATTGTTTCATCAATTGGTTTTAACTGATTTGCTTGAAGGTTTATAGCATCAGTAATCACCACAACATCCTTATTAAAAGGCGTTTTTCTGGATTTTATTTTGGTTAAACTCTGGTCTAGTTGAAACGAAGTGGCACTGTATTCCAAATTCATCAATTCTTTTTGAATCGATTTAATGTCGGTATTCCAATATACATCGTCATTGGTAAGAAGCGAAAAAGTCGTATTTTCGGGTGTTTTTTCCAGCAATTCCTGAACAGATCTTTTGAGCAATTCGCCTAGTTTTCCTTTAGCTTGCATGCTAAACGAATTGTCTAAAACAAGATATAATTCGTTGGTAACTCCCTTACTGTCTTTGGCTTTAAAAAAAGGTTGGGCAAATGCAAAAATCAACGCTGTTAATAGTAACAATCTTGTTAGTAACAACAACCATTTTTTAAGTTGTGAACTTTTTCGGGTTTGTATGGAAAGTTCTTTCAGGAATTTTACATTGGTGAAATATTCCTTTTTAAATCGTCTGAGTTGAAATAAATGGACTAAAATTGGCAACACCAATAAAAAGAGAAAATACAGAATTTCAGGATGTTTAAACTGCATTAATTGAAAGTTTGTCAAAGATAACTTTTATATTCTAACGATACAAATCAAAAGTGTTAAGCGAAAGCGAAAGATTTCAACTCAAAAGAATTATTTTTTCTTTTTTTTCTCGTCTCTCTTTCTCTCTACACCACGGTTTCTCGATTCTGTTTTGCGAGGAGTTCGTTTTCCCGGACCACCTAAATTAACCTTTTTATTTTTGTCTTTTTTCTCATGAAATGCTTCACCACCTTCTTTTTTGGGACGTTTCAAAAGCATTTTCATTTTTTTCTTTTCCTTTTCAAATTCCAGTATTTTCTCTTCGATTTCGATGTTAGGAAGTGGCAAAAGCTCAATTTCCTTTTCCATCAAAATTTCAGCTTCAATTTGAATTTCTTCTTCTCTTGGACTAATAAAACTAACAGCTATTCCCGTTTTATCAGCACGGCCTGTTCGACCAATTCGGTGAATGTACTGTTCAGGAACCTCCGGAAATTCCATGTTGACAACGTGTGTAATATCCGAAATGTCCAAACCACGTGCCATCACATCGGTGGTTACAATTCCTCTGATTTCTCCGGCTTGAAAGGAAGCCATCGTATTCAAACGATAATTTTGCGATTTGTTGGAGTGAATCAGACCAAACTGTTCTGGAAATTCTTCTTCCAAAGCAATCGAAACTAAATCGGCGGTTTTTTTATTGTTAATAAAAATCAGCAATCGCGACATGCTTTCATCGGAGTGCAATAGTTCTTTAAGTAAATTTAGTTTCGTTAGAAAATTAGGCACTTTATAACCAATTTGTGTAATTTTTTCAAGCGGTGTGCCGGATGGAGCCAATGAAACTTCCACAGGAAAATCAAAATACTCATCTAACATATCATCCACTTCATCCGTCATAGTAGCCGAAAAAAGGATGTTTTGTCTTTTTGATTTTAACATCGTCAAGATGGAAGTAACTTGAAAACGAAACCCTAAATTCAGCATTTCATCAAACTCATCAATCACTAATTTCTGAATTTCATCAAAACGTATGACGTTGTCCAAAGCCAAATCCATTACCCGCCCTGGTGTTCCAACTAAAATATCCACACCTTGATATACGGCTGTTTTTTGCGTGTTGATGTTCACGCCACCATAAACACCTAACGTTCGAACGGACATATATTGGGTCAATTTCACGACTTCTTCGGCCACTTGCACTACTAATTCACGTGTGGGAACTAAAATCAAAACACGGGGTGTGTGCGTATTTTGAAATTTCCAATGCTTTAAAATCGGTAATAAGTAGGCAAATGTTTTTCCCGTTCCGGTTTGAGCAATTCCCATCATATCGCGACCGGATAAAATAACCGGCATCGATTTAATTTGAATAGGTGTGGGGTGCGTGAAACCTAGTTCATCAATGGCTTTTTGCAATGATTTAGGCAAATCAAAATCCAGAAAAGTAGACATAAAAAAGATAATTTTTGCAAAGGTACGGAATTTTAAATCAATGCTTAAAACCGACTAAAATCCTTCAAAAACTCCTAATCCAAAAAGAGCAAAATCATATTTCACCGGATCATTTTTATCCAATTTTTGTAAGTTGGAATCCAATTCAAAAAGTGCTTTTGCGTCGTTTTGCTTTCGCGTAAGCAAACCTAATTTTCGAGCCACATTTCCGGAATGAACATCAAGCGGACAAGAAAGTTGTGCGGGAGAAATGGAGTTCCAAATACCTAAATCAACTCCTGAATTATCGTTTCGAACCATCCAACGCAAAAACATATTGATACGTTTGGCAGCTGAATTATTCATTGGGTCAGAAATATGTTTTTGAGTTCGGTAATCGTGATGAATTTCAAAAAAGACAGTTTTGAAATTAGAAATATTCTGTTGTACGGTATTTATTTTAATGTCTTTACTGAAAACAGATTCCAATCCATTGTGATATTGATAAATATTTTTCAATGCTTTGATAAAAGCAATACAATCATTTCCATTGAAGGTTCGATGAACAAAATCACTTACTTTTTCCAAATCATTTTCATTATGATTCATCACAAAATCATAAGGGGAATTTCCCAATTTTGCCATTAGTTTTTGACTATTATTGATAATCATTTTACGATTTCCCCACGAAATGGTTGCAGTTAAAAATCCGGCAATTTCAATATCTTCTTTTAAAGTGTAAAGATGCGGAATCTGAATTGGATCGCTTTCAATAAATTTTGGATGATTGTAAAGCAGCACTTTTTCATCCAGAAATTCTTTTAATTCCAAATGATTCATTAAACAGTTGCATTTGGAATTGAAGCGTTATCAATCCAACCTGAGTTTTGGTCAAACAAACCATCTTTCATCACTAATTTACGATCGGCCATATTAGCTAAAGTTTCATTGTGGGTTACAATCACAAACGTTTGCCCGAATTCAACTCTTAATTTGAAAAATAATTCATGTAGGTTTTCGGCAGATGTTGTATCTAAGTTTCCGGAAGGTTCATCGGCAAAAATGACAGCCGGTTTGTTGATTAGTGCTCTGGCAACAGCCACACGTTGCTGTTCTCCACCGGAAAGTTCGCCCGGCTTGTGGTCCATTCGATGTGATAAACCAAGGTAGTTGAGTAGTTTTATAGCTTCCTCTTCGGCTTCAGGCTTTGTTTTTCCTGCTATAAAAGCTGGTATACAAACATTTTCTAAGGCTGTAAATTCCGGTAATAATTGATGGAATTGGAAAATAAACCCAAGTTTTAAATTTCTAAACTTAGACAATTGCTTGTCATTCATGCTTAAAACATTTTCACTGTCTATTGTTAATTCGGTACCGTTATCCTTCGATGGTTTCTCTAATGTTCCCAAAATTTGAAGCAAAGTCGTTTTTCCGGCACCAGATGCACCAACAATTGCGATGATTTCTCCTTGTTTAATAGAAATATCAACTCCTTTTAAAACATGAAGTTGATCAAAATATTTATGAATTCTTTTTGCTTGTATCATAAAAAACAATTTTTACAAAGTAACAAAGATTTTGATGATTGTGAAACCGTATCAGTTCTATTTATCGTAGTATAAATAATAAAATTACGTTAAAGATGTAATTTTGTTTAATATTATAGTACATTTGTTAAACAAAAAATGATATGAAAAATCTCGTAATACTCTTAGTAGCCTTTTCAACCTTTTCTTGTCAATCGCAAGAAAAGAAAAGTACTTTTTTAGAAAATAAACAACCAATTAAAATGAATGTAGCAAACGGATTAGAATTAGCCACTTTTGCCGGTGGATGTTTTTGGTGTACAGAGGCAGTTTTTTTAGAAATAGAGGGAGTAAAAAAAGTGGTGTCGGGTTATATTGGAGGCACAACTAAAAATCCAACTTACAGAGAAATTGGAACAGGAATGACCGGTCATGCCGAAGCTATTCAAATTACGTTTGACCCAAAAGTAGTTTCGTTTGGAGAACTGTTGGAAATTTTCTTCGCCACGCACGATCCAACCACTTTAAACCGTCAAGGAAATGATGTAGGAACGCAATACCGCAGCGAAGTTTTTTATTATAATGATGATCAAAAACAACTGACTGAAGAATATATTAAGTTGATGACCGACGAGAAAACATTTAAAAGTGCAATTGTCACAAGAGTTTCGGCAGCTTCCGTTTTTTATCAGGCGGAAGATTATCATCAAAATTATTATAATTTGAATAGAACCCAGTCGTATTGCAGTTATGTAATCACACCGAAAATTGAAAAATTGAAAAAGAATTTTAAAGATAAATTGAAGAATTAATTGCCTAAAAGTTTAAACACGGAACAGCTTTACAAAAAGCATTGATGTAATTTAAAAAAAAAGACGCTATGAACAATCAAATTGAAAAAGAATTATTTGAACTTTTGGGAGACGAACATCAGATGACTTCTGCAGAAACTCCTTTGCGACCGGACGCATTTGACAAGTCTGACGACGAGAAAATGGCCACGATAGAAAAACATTTTCATATTATTATGGAAGAAATGGGATTGGACATGACCGATGACAGTTTGCGAGGAACACCACATCGAGTTGCTAAAATGTTTATCCAAGAGATTTTTAGTGGTTTAAATCCGGCTAATAAACCCAAAATTTCTGTTTTTGAAAACAGTTATCACTATGACAAAATGTTGGTAGAGGCGAATATTAGTTTCAATTCTACTTGTGAACATCACTTTTTACCTATTATAGGAAAAGCACATATTGGTTATGTATCAAATGGAAAGGTGATTGGTTTATCAAAGTTAAATCGAATTGTTGACTACTATGCTCGAAGACCACAAGTACAGGAACGCATGATTATGCAAATTTTTAACGAACTCAAAACAGTTTTAAATACAGATGACGTTATTGTGGTTGTTGAAGCGGAACATTTGTGTGTATCAAGTCGCGGAATCAAAGACAGTTCAAGCTACACGTCAACGATTCAATACGGTGGAATCTTTGATGAAAAGGAAAACAGAAATGATTTTTTTAATTTATTGAATAAAGAAAAATAATTTGGCATTACTTTTGTCGTTATGAAGTAAAATTTAAACAAGTTTTCAATGACAAAAGAAGTTGCTGTTCAATCAGTTAAAGATACGAAATCAAGAGATTTAGTTTTGAGTCTTATTTTTGATGGTATTGGTATGTTGTCTTATTTGGTACCATTTTTAGGTACGCTATCGGATGTTATTTGGGCACCTATTGCCGGATTAATTTTGATGCGAATGTACAAAGGAACTGTTGGAACCGTGGGCGGATTTTTGGTTTTTGTAGAAGAATTGATGCCGGGAATTGATTTTATTCCCACCTTCACGATAACATGGATTTATACTTACTTGATAAAAAAGAAATAGAAATTTTAAAAACTGCAATTTAATCGTTGCAGTTTTTTTATTGTTTGGACGAATTCTTTTCAAACCAATTCGCTATAAATCCTAACTTCATACTGCGAAGCATTTTTTTTTCAAAAGCCCAAAAAAACTCAAATTGTCCGAAAAGAAATCCAAATAAAACCAATAAAACCTGATAAATAGGAAAAATGGCAATCAAACGGATTGGGAAATACAACCATCCTAAGTTATCACTGGTTAGACCAATATAAGTCGTAAAAGGTTTTGATAAATAGGCCGATACAGAACCAGTGATTGCAAAAACAATAAAAATTACAACGAGTTGAAAGTTTGAAGTAACACCCCAACGGGCTTTTAGTTTTTTCATAGATTAACTGAAGAATTCAAAAAAAATGAGAATTTAGACCTTTTCTTTTTTGGAATGTTTGACTATTTTTACAATCAACAAAAGTAAGGCTATTGATTTAAAAAGCATTCCCAACAATAAAAATAAATTAGCATTTGAGTAGTGCATGATTTTGAAATAAGAACCAACAATAACCAAAACTATTCCTAAAAGAAAAGAAATAATGATATAAAGAAATTTTTGCAACATAAAAGTCAATTAAATTCTGGCCGCAAATCCGCCCAATTGTTGTTTATAGGTTTGTTGAAAATAGACTAAATAATTAAAAAGCATATAATTTACTTCGTAACCATAATCTATTCCGCGTTGGTAGTCAATTTGCATTTGATATAAATTAGGGTCAAATCGGATGGGTTGTAAAACACGATTATTAAATTCCGTGACCCAAAATTGGTTGCGTGCTTCCAAATAACTTTGCGAATAATAATCTCTTGGCATGGCTCTGCTGGCTAACCAAAAATTAAACCCAGGCTCTATGATGATGATTTCATATTCTAACTCTTCATTTGCAATTCTAACCGTATCGGAAACCGTTGATGCAATTTCTTTTTGGGAAACAGGAGCGACAGACTTATTCCCGGAACAAGCATATATTAAACTGCAAAGAAATAATAGGAAGACTATATTTTTCATACCATAAAAGTACAAAAAATGACTGATTCAGCTAATTAATTAAGTATATTTAACAAAAAACCACTCCGAAAGAAGTGGTTTTATAATTGTAGTTTACTATTTTTATTTGCCAAATAATTTACCAAATAATCCACCGAGACCTCCTTTTTTAGTGGCTGCAGCCATCGCGTCTTGCATGTCTACTTTACCATCATTATTTTGGTCTAAACCAAATTGACCACCATATTTAGTGACCATATCCATCAAATTGGAATTACCAGAACCACCCGAAATTGCATTAACCAAATCAGAAACCTCAAAACCTTTTACATTTGGATCTTTAGCTTTTCCAACTAATGAACCCAATATTTGTGGAATCATATTTGCCGCAACTCCATTTGCAGCTTGACTATCTAAACCGACTTTTTTACCTAAATTCCCTGAAACTTGTTCTATAAGTTGTTTTACGACCGGATTTGAAGCAGATCCGGCATTATTTCCCTGAAAAAGCCCGGCTAACTGCTCGAGTTTTCCATCAGATGCCATTTTTTGCAAACCTGAAAGTAAAGAACTTTCAGTTTCTTTCATGACGCTATCGTTCAATTCATTGGGAACGGCATTGTTTTTAACTACGGCATCATTTCCGAATTGTTGCACTAATTGTGTTAATTGCTCTAACATAGTATTGGCTTTTAAAGTTATTGATACGAAGTTAAAAAATAATCTACTAATTTAACGAAAACCACTATTATTTTTCTGTTTTCAATAAACTGATAATTTGTTCAGCCAATTCAGTTCCAATTCGATCTTGTGCTTCTAACGTAGCAGCACCAATATGTGGTGTTAACGAAATGTTTGGATGCATTAATATTTTGATTTCAGGAGTTGGCTCGTTTTCAAAAACATCTAAACCGGCAAATAACACTTTTCCTTCGTCTAATGCTTCTACTAAAGCTACTTCGTCAATCACACCACCACGTGCGGCATTAACTATTCCCACATTGTCTTTCATGATTTTTAATTCTTCGCGACCAATTACGTAGCCATCTTGAGCCGGTACATGTAAAGTAACAAAGTCAGAATGCTTTAATAAATCTTCCATTGGTTCGGTTGCAATATCAACATTAATGAATTGACCATTATAGAAATCTACTCGAATAACAGCTTCGCCAACATATTTATCAGATGCAATCACTTTCATTCCTAAACCAAGAGCCATTTTTGCAACTGCTTGACCAATTCGACCGAAACCAATGATTCCTAATGTTTTTCCTCGTAATTCGATACCATTAGCATAGGCTTTTTTCAAACCTTCAAAATTGGTATCACCTTCTAAAGGCATATTTCTATTAGCATCATGCAAAAAACGAACACCTGAAAAAAGATGTGCAAAAACTAATTCGGCAACGGATTCTGAGGATGATGCCGGCGTGTTGATGACGTGAATTCCTTTTTCTCGAGCATATGCCACGTCGATGTTATCCATTCCCACACCGCCACGACCGATGATTTTTAGAGTCGGACAATTATCAATGATATCTTTTCTAACTTTAGTTGCACTTCGCACCAAAATTACACTCACTTGATTTGCATTAATAAAATTGGCCACTTGTTCTTGGGCAACTTTGGTTGTAATTACTTCAAATCCTCCTTTTTCTAAGGCTTTAATTCCGCTTGGAGAAATTCCGTCGTTGGCTAATACTTTCATTTTTTTAGGTTCTGAGTTGCTGAGTTGCTGAGATTCTGAGATTCTGAGATTCTGAGATTCTGAGATTCTGACAACTTGTTAATATATTATTTCTATTCTCTAAATTTTACTTTCTAATTCCTTCATCACATCAACCAAAACTTGCACACTTTCCAGTGGAAGAGCATTGTACATCGAAGCTCTGTAACCGCCAACCGAACGATGACCCGGTAATCCTGAAATTCCGGCATCTTTCCAAAGTTTATCGAAAATAGGAGCGTGGGCTTCATCATTCAATAAGAATGTGGCGTTCATGTTACTTCTGAATTCTGCAACGGCTGTTCCTTTGAACAATGGATTTCGATCGATTTCAGTATATAATAAATTGGCTTTCGCTTCATTAACTTTTTCAATGGCTGTAATTCCGCCTAAATTTTTCAACCATTGTAAGGTTAATAGCGATGCATAAACCGGAAAGACAGCCGGTGTGTTATACATACTTTCTTTTTCTATATGTTGAACATAATCCAACATATTGGGAATAGTTCTACCTGATTTTCCTAGAATTTCTTCTTTTACAACGACCAAAGTTGTTCCGGCTGGACCCATATTTTTCTGAGCTCCGGCATAAATTAAATCAAATTTTGAAAAATCTAATGTGCGAGAGAAAATATCAGAACTCATATCACAAACCATTGGAATTTCAAGGTTTGGAAAGTCTTTAATTTGTGTTCCAAAAATCGTATTGTTGGATGTACAATGGAAATAATCAGCATCCGATGGAACAGAATATCCTGTTGGAATATGGTTATAATTTTCAGCTTTTGAAGATGCAACAACTACGGTTTCGCCAAAGTGTTTAGCTTCCTTGATGGCAGAATTTGCCCATGTTCCGGTGTCGAGATAAGCTGCTTTTCCGTTCACTTTCATTAAGTTATAAGGAACCATCAAAAATTCTAAACTTGCTCCGCCATGCAAAAATAAAGCTTGATAACCTTTTCCTTCTAAACCTAAAAGTTCCAAAGCTAAAGCTCTTGCTTCATCCATTACAGCAACAAAATCTTTGCTACGGTGTGAAATTTCTAATATTGATAAACCTGAATCATTAAAATTTAAAATGGCTTGAGCCGATTTTTCAAATACTTCTTGTGGTAAAATACAAGGTCCTGCACTATAATTGTGTTTTTTCATTATGGAAGTTTGATTTCAAAAAATTGAATTGCAAATTTCTGAAATTCACATCAAAAACACCGATAGTTAAGTGTAGTTTTTATTATTGATTATTAACAAAAACGTTGTAGTTAAAAAGTTAAAATTTTATTTTTTAATAATTTTATGGGTTTCAAATAATCCGCTATCAAAGTTAATTTTTAAGAAATAAAGCCCTGATTGAAAGTTTTCTAATGAAATAGTAGAATTCTCAAGAGATGATGATTGAAGTAATTTTCCGGTTACACTGAAAAGCTCATAACTTTTTGACTGATTTAAAGAACTATTTTGAATCGTTATAGCAGACGCGGTTGGATTAGGAAAAATAGAAATGTCACTTTTTTCGAACGAAGGTGTATTTAGATTTTCCAAATTAAAAGCATAGGCTTTTCCGCTGTTGATGACACCCTCATTAAAAGCTCCCAACACGAAATTAGAACCTTGCAAAGAAATACTATTCCCTAATCGATCATCCATTCCGGCTTGTCCCTCTCCATAAAAAAAAGTTTGCATTTGCCATTCGTTTTCAATTTTTTTATAGTAAAAAACGGGGAATTTACGACTAAAATTCAATACATATTCATCATACCCAACAAGCATATTATTTTCCGATACGTTAATTTTCCCAATTACAAAATCATTAAAATCCATTGGTAGAATAGTTTCATACTCCCAAGTATTGTTTACACGATTATAAATATACAAATTGTTTATAGAGCCAGTACCGGAATCTAATTCATGTATACTAAGGTATAATCTTTGGCCATCAAAAGAAAAATCTTTTATATTTTTTTCTAAACTACCAAATTCTTCACTTGAATCGCTGTAAGTCCAATTACTTCCAAATAAAAAGGTATGATATTTTCTTTGATTAAATGTGTGCTCTGAAACAACTAATAAATCATCTTGAATTTCTATTTTCTCTCCTAAATTGACAGTATTGGGAATAGTCAATTTTTGACTAAAAATCCATTCTGTTCCATCAAATGTATAAATATAAATAGCTCCAATTCCGTCCACATTTACATCATTCGGAGCGGCGATGAACATTGAATTTTCTTGAATTTTTAAAAAAGAACCAAATTGTTGATCAGCTGATGCATCATTTGCAGTTATTTTTTGAAAAAAGCTCCATTCATTATTCGTTTTTCTATACACATAAAGAGCTCCGGCATTCGTAAAACCAACATCATGCAAAGGTGATCCAACGACAATAAATTCATCACTAACAGAAATTGATTTCCCATATTGATCGGAAGACGCTGCATCGTCAGGATAGAAAACATTTTCTTGAGTTATTGTTTGATTTTCTTGTGAAAATACATATACCATTCCGATACTAGGTGGAAAAGTAGATGACCCACCGGCAACAACAATTGTGTTGTTAAATAATGCTGTTTCTTTTCCAAATAAGAATGCAGGTGTAGTTGTGTTAGGGGAAAATCCACTTAAATTAGTTTGAGCAAATAATCCATTTAGAAATAAAACGAAGACTGACAAAAGTAGTTTTCTAATCATGATTGCGTTGTTTCCTACAAATATAAGAAAAATTCTAAACCGAAATCAAAAATTCTAACGTGTCCACATTATCGGCATAATCCCAAAGCTGCGGTTTTTGTGTTTGACCAAATGCAATACTATTTTTTGTTAAGCCATTGGAAACAATACATTGAATTTGATCTTCATCATTTTTCAAACGACTTTTTAAATCCGATAATGAATCATAATATTCATAAAAAATTGAGGAAATAGGAGAGGAGTAGCTTGAATCTTCTTTTAAAGTTAAAAACCCATTATCCAATAATTTGAAATTACTCATCAAAAAAACAGCTTTGTTGTAATCGTAATTGTTTGAATATTTCTCATAATGAATTACGTCTTGGTATTCAAAAATAGCTCGAAAAAAAGCGTCAAAACTATATCCTTTTGGCACAAAAAGTTTGGAGACATTCCGACATCCTAAACCGAAATAGCGAAAAATATCTTCGCCTAGATTGACTAAATCTTCGTGCGATTCATTTCCATTCAAAATCGCAACAGAATTTCTGTTTTTACGAATTATTGACGGTTTGTTCTTAAAATAATATTCAAAGTAACGTGCAGTATTGTTACTTCCGGTGGCAATTACAGCATCAAAATTTTCTAATTTACCATCGGTAAAAGTGATTCTTTCAGCTAATTCAGGTTCGATGGAAATCAAATAATTTGCTAAGAATTTTATTAAATGTTGATCGTTAGATGAAGTTTTTACTAAAACCTTATGTCCTGAAATCAACACCGATAAAAAGTCGTGAAAACCAACCAGCGGAATATTTCCTGCTAAAATTAATCCGATTGTTTTGGGTTGCACTTTCGAAAAATCATAAGGCGAAAGCCATTTATTTAAATTTTCTTCGGTCAAAGCTTCTGCCCACGAATTCACAGCAAAATAAACTTGTTCTTGTGTAAACCAACCGTAATGCGATTGCGACAAAGCCAACAATGTTTCAAATGAATCAAAAAAGCGGTTATTATGTTGAACCTCAATATTTCGCTGGGAATTATCCAATGAAAACTGAGTCAAAAACTTTCCTAATTCAACAAAACTCGAAATTTTATTTTTTTGTAACATTTGATACTTGTTTATAACGTCTTTTGATTGTAATTTTGCACAAAAATAAGAAATAGAATTTTGGCAACAGCAAATAGTTGGAAGTTTAAAACTAATTTTATAGCATAACTTTAAACTTTTAAACACTATAACTTTTAAACAAAAAAAAATGGCTATTATCATAACAGACGAATGTATTAACTGCGGAGCTTGCGAACCGGAGTGTCCAAACACAGCAATTTATGAAGGAGCAGACGATTGGCGATATAAAGATGGAACAAAACTTCGAGGTAAAGTGATTTTACCCGATGGAACTGAAGTAGATTCTGAAGCTGCTCAAACACCAATTTCTGACGATATTTATTATATTGTTCCAGGAAAATGTACTGAGTGCAAAGGCTTTCATGAAGAACCACAATGTGCCGCCGTTTGTCCGGTAGATTGTTGTGTTCCCGATGATAATCATGTGGAAAGCGAAGAAACACTTTTGAATAGGCAAGCTTTTTTACATAACGAATAAAAATTAATCCCTTTTGGGATTTTTTTATGAAAAATTTATTCTTACCGATTTTTATTTTTTTTATAATAACTCCGTTATTGGCACAAACCATAAACGGAAAAATTGTTGATGAAAATAATTCGCCTCTGTATGGTGTATCAGTTTATTTTGATGGCACAACTATCGGAACTACAACAGATAATGATGGTCTATTTGAATTAAAACTACAATCTGTACCGAATGCAACTTTAGTGATTAGTTATATTGGGTATGAATCGATTTATTTGAATACTGTTCAATCGCCAATTGAAATAAAGCTAAAACCAAGTTCCATTGTTTTAAAAGAGGTAATTTTAGAACCCATTCCATTTTCCAGAAAAGAAATGTTGGCTGTTTTTAGAGAACAGTTTCTGGGAAGAACCAAAGGTGGAAAAAATTGTGTGATTTTAAATGAAGATGCCATTCAGTTTTCGTACGAATCAAAAAATTTCAAATTAGCTGCTTTTTCAGATGAAAAAATAACCATTAGAAATAATTATTTAGGGTATATCATCGAAGTTGATTTAGTGGATTTTTATGTTTTGTATGACAAACGAACACTTTCTAATGACTATTTGCGTGGAAGTTATTTTGCAGTGACTTCTTTTTTTAGAGAAATCGAAGAAATTGACAAATCATATGATAAAAATAGAATTTCTTCTTACTTAGGCTCTTTCAAGCACTTTTTTAAAAATTTGATCGAAAAGAAATGGGGAAAGAAAGAATTCATTCTTTTTGATGGAAGCTTTGCTACCGATGCCAATTTGCATTTTGAAATTTCAGATGTCAACAACATGAAGTTGATTAAAGTGAAACCAAAGGCAATCACAACAAATATACAAACTACATCTAAATTCTTCAGAAGTTTTAATGTGTTGTATAAAAATAAAGAACAATCCAAAATCATCTTTAAAACTTCTGAATTCTATGTTGACGCATTTGGTAATCACACCCATATTGACCAAATAGACTTTTCAGGTGAAATTTCAGAAAAGCGATTTGGAGATATGTTGCCATTGGATTTTGAACCCAAATAAAAAAATCCTGAGCCAAACTCAGGATTCTAAAAGAAATTTAGGGTTAAATTTACTTTTTCATAATTTCATAAGTTTCATAGGTAACCATGTCTGTTGTTGAGTTATACGATTCTAAAACTAAGTTTCCCCTGGTATCAAAATAGGAAATAGCAGTTTTGTTTTTGCCTATGAATATGAAACTGTTAGTGGTAGTTTTTCGGATTTTTCCAATCTTTTTATTGTTTTCGGATACTAATTGATAGCCTTTTGCATCAAATTCAACTTTATATTTTTCACCGTTTAGTGTGTAATAGTTTGTTCGATCGACATCTACAATTCTAATACTACCATCGGGGTTGATAATTTCAGTTGACTGTTCTAAAATGGTTGGAGAGGGTTTAATATCACGATTCACGGTGGCATCTTTCGGACCTTCTAACTCAATCATTTGAACTTCCCGGGAATTCTCGTTTTTAATCGTTTTTGTCTCTTTCTCACCATCGTTTACTGTGATGATTGTTTTTTTTGTCTCGTCGATGACATTTTTATTTTGAGCTTGACTTAATGAAAATGTAAATACAAGTGCAATGAGTGTGGTAAGTTTCATAATTTATCTGTTTAATTGTTTAATATGGTAAAGGTACAATCTTACGGATTGTCTTGTGTTACAGAATTTTAATGAAGGTTTATACAATTCGCACCCAATGATTTAGAATGTTTTTAATCTTTCAATATTATAAACTATATTTGCACCCGTTTAAAAACCGATTACCTTTTACAAATAACCCATTACCTAAAAATGAAAGCAGGAATTGTAGGATTACCTAATGTTGGAAAATCAACCCTTTTTAATTGTTTATCAAATGCAAAAGCTCAAAGTGCTAACTTTCCGTTTTGCACTATTGAACCCAATATTGGTGTGGTAAACGTTCCTGATCCGCGAATTGCTCGTTTGGAAGAATTGGTAAAACCGGAACGTGTTCAAATGGCAACCGTTGATATTGTTGACATTGCCGGATTGGTAAAAGGAGCAAGTAAAGGCGAAGGTTTAGGAAATCAATTCTTAGGAAATATCCGAGAATGTAACGCAATTATTCATGTGCTGCGTTGTTTTGATAACGATAATATTGTTCACGTAGATGGAAATGTAAACCCAATCCGTGACAAAGAAACAATTGATATTGAACTTCAATTAAAAGATTTAGAAACGGTTGAAAAACGTTTAGAAAAAACCAATCGTGCTGCCAAAACCGGCAACAAAGAAGCTCAAGTAGAAAAAGCATTGTTAGACAGAATTCGCGAAGCGTTGTTGCAAGCAAAATCGGCTCGAACAGTCATCCCACAAAACCAAGACGAAGTAGAATTAATGGATGAATTTCAATTAATCACCTCAAAACCGGTTTTGTATGTGTGTAATGTAGACGAAGCTTCAGCCGTAAACGGAAACAAATATGTAGATCAAGTTCGCGAATTAGTAAAAGATGAACAAGCCGAAGTCATCGTACTTTCAGTAGGAGCAGAGGCCGATATCACCGAATTAGAAAGCTACGAAGAACGCCAAATGTTTTTGCAAGATATGGGCTTAACCGAGCCGGGTTCAGCCGTTTTAATTCGTGCCGCTTACAATTTATTAAACTTGCAAACGTATTTCACAGCCGGAGTGAAAGAAGTGCGTGCGTGGACCATCAACATTGGCGATACTGCTCCAAAAGCAGCAGGCGTAATTCATACCGATTTTGAAAAAGGTTTCATACGTGCCGAAGTGATTGCATTTGAAGATTATTCCAATTTCGGCTCAGAAGCCAAAGTTAAAGAAGCCGGAAAGCTTCGCGTAGAAGGAAAAGAATACATTGTGAAGGATGGCGATGTCATGCATTTCCGTTTTAATGTTTAAAGCATTTTTCTTTATAATAAAAAAACCTACAAAGAAATTTGTAGGTTTTTTGTTTTTTTATCATTTTTTTCTTTTATTTATGATGCCTAAATTTATTTAACATGGAATTTCAACAGTTACTTTATGATGGTACAAATCAGTTCAGGGAGTTAAAGGCCTCAGGTGGATTTGATTCAAATGAATCTAATCTAGTCCTTGTATTTGGTCAAAGAACAATTCTTGAAAAATATTTACCTTATGCTCAAGTTAAAGCCTCATTTCCAAATGCTGAAATTGTAATTTGCTCGTCTTCAGGGCAAATATCAAATCAATGCTTAATTCCGGAGGAAATTGT
Organism: Flavobacterium sp.; assembly: GCF_044339515.1. Taxonomy (GTDB): domain Bacteria; phylum Bacteroidota; class Bacteroidia; order Flavobacteriales; family Flavobacteriaceae; genus Flavobacterium. The sequence goes on along the minus strand of NZ_JBIIVK010000008.1, from coordinate 11,797 downwards.
AATCACAGCAATTAGTTTTGATAAAACAATTATTAAAACCTCCAGCATTGATGTTTTAGCGAATAACAGCGTAGAAAATTTAGGAAAAGAAATAAAAAATAATTTAGTTACTACCGAGTTGAAATCCCTTTTGGTTCTTTCGGAAGGAACATTCATTAACGGGACAGAACTAATTAATGAATTGATTAAACAAACCGAATCGAAGATTCCAATTTTCGGTGGACTAGCTGGAGATGAATATAGCTTTGAAAAAACAATAGTTGGTTTAAATTCTGACGCATCATCAGGTAAAATAGTGCTAGTAGGTTTTTACGGAAATAATGTTCATTTTGGTTACAGCACTAAAGGCGGATGGAGTGATTTTGGTCCTGAACGTGAAGTGACACAATCAGAAAAAAATGTTCTATACAAAATAGGGGATAGGTATGCATTGGATTTATATAAAGAATATTTAGGAAAATACGCAGAAGAGTTACCCGGTTCTTCATTATATTTTCCGCTTTCTATGAAAGAAACAGCATTATCACCATCAGTAGTTAGAACGATACTTTCTATAGATGAATCCAATAAATCGATGACCTTTGCCGGAAATATTCCGCAAGGAGCTTTAGTTCGATTATTAAAAGGAAATATGGATAAGCTAATCGATGCATCCTCCTCTGCAGCACACAACATCGAAAATAAGTCAAATGAACAGAATCAGTTAGTTTTATTGGTAAGTTGTGTGGGGAGAAGAATTGTTTTAGGAGAACGATTAGAGGAAGAATTAGAAGTTGTGAAAGAAATTTTTGGAAAAAACTCTTTGCTTTGTGGCTTTTATTCATATGGCGAAATTTCCCCACAAAAAGATAATATTGCTTGTGAATTACACAACCAAACGATGACTATCACTACTATATTTGAAGAATAATGATGACCTCAAATTTACATAGACACCTGAATAGACAAATAGAAAAATATTTGTCAAATAATCAAATTCAAAGTAATCCGGATCTTTCTGCTTTTATAAAGGTCATCAATCAAACGTACTTGAATTATGATAAAGATATTGAACTCTCTGAGCAATCTGCTCGTTTAAATGACAAAGAGTATTCTGAAATAAACAAAAAACTTAAGGAAGAACTAGAGAAAAAGGAGCTCTTTCAGGCAAAAATTATAGAGGCAATAAAGCAACTGAATGAAGACGGCGATGAACTGGATGGACAAGCTGGCTTGTTAGACCTGATTAAAATTCTAAATCGTGAAATCGAAATAAAAAAGGATTATCAGCAAAAATTAAACTTAGCAAAAGAAATGGCAGAAAAAGCCAACGATGCCAAATCTGAATTTTTGTCTATGATGAGTCATGAAATAAGAACCCCTCTTAACGCTATCATTGGTTTGGTCTATATCATGGAAAAAGAAAATACTTTAGAAAGTTTTCATGAAAATATTGAAGTTTTAAAACACTCTGCTCAAAATTTATTTCTTTTGATAAATGATATTCTTGATTTTAATAAAATTGAGGCCGGTAAGGTTGATATCGAAAAAATGCCATTTGATTTTAAAGAATTAATCAATCAAATTTCAAAGTCACTCCAAGTTAAAGCAGCAGAAAATTTAAATACAATTCAAATAAATATTGATGCTGATTTTAAACCTAATTTGATTAGTGATCCTTTGCGAATTAATCAAATTATCACCAATTTAGTTTCCAATGCAATTAAGTTTACTAAAGAAGGAACAATTACCATAACAGTCAATCAAATCTCAATAATCAATGATATTTCTACTTTTAAAGTTGAAGTAAAAGATACGGGTATAGGCATTGATAAAGAAAATTTTCAGAATATTTTTCAAAAATTTTCACAAGCAGAAACAAAGACGTATCGACAATTTGGAGGAACAGGCTTAGGTTTAGTCATAACCAAAAAGTTGCTTAACTTATTGGATTCTGATATTCAATTTGAAAGTGAAATCGGTGTTGGAACAAAATTCTATTTTACGATTAGTCTTCCCCTAAATAAACATTTTGATGCTATAGTTACAGATGATTTGCAAGAAGACTATAAAGAACAAAATTTACAAGGAATGCGGGTATTATTGGTTGAAGATAACTTAATTAATATTAAAATCGCTCAAAAAATAATGGGACAATGGAATGTAGAAGTTGACTTGGCAGAAAATGGTCTTGTTGGAGTGGAAAAATATAAAACAAATGCATACGATGTGGTGTTAATGGATTTATCAATGCCTGTGATGGATGGTTATGAAGCCACTTCAATTATAAGAAGAGATGATAAATTAATTCCTATTATAGCTTTGACTGCTTCCGCTTCATTTGGATATTTGGATAGAGCTATACAAATTGGCATAAACGAATACATCATCAAACCTTTTAATCCAAAAGAATTAAACATGAAGTTAAAAAAATATTACCAACCTAATTTATAGTTTTTTTCTTCGGTTGTCAATATGTTTCTTAATAACTTTAAACCATATTTCTTTTAAAATTTTGCTTTATCCGTTATATTAGCAGAAAATCCATAATTCCGCTATGTCAGAGCAAAATCAATATACTGAAGACAATATTCGTTCCCTCGATTGGAAAGAACATATCCGAATGCGACCTGGGATGTACATCGGAAAATTGGGTGATGGTTCGTCACCTGATGACGGTATCTACATTTTACTCAAAGAAACGTTAGATAACTGTATCGATGAATATGTCATGGGAGCCGGAAAAACGATCGAAGTTACTATTAAAGATAAGCTGGTAACCGTTCGTGATTATGGACGAGGTATTCCGTTAGGAAAAGTGGTCGATGTCGTTTCTAAAATGAATACCGGTGGTAAATACGATTCCAAAGCCTTTAAAAAATCAGTAGGTTTGAATGGTGTGGGTACAAAAGCTGTCAATGCATTGTCCAATTATTTTCGTGTGGAATCCGTTCGTGACAATCAACAAAAAGCGGCCGAATTCTCTGCCGGAAATTTAACCCTAGAAGAAGACATTCAGGAATCTACCAAACGTCGCGGAACTAAAGTAGCTTTCATTGCCGATGAAACGATTTTCAAAAACTACAAATACCGAAATGAGTACATCATTAAAATGCTCAAAAATTATTGTTACCTCAATACGGGATTAACAATTTATTACAACGGTGAAAAATATTATTCCGATTATGGTTTAAAAGATTTGTTGGAAGAAAATATTACGGAAGAAGATATGGTTTATCCAATTATTCACCTTTCCGGTGATGATATAGAATTGGCAATAACCCACAGCAAATCGCAATATTCCGAAGAGTATCATTCTTTCGTAAACGGTCAGAATACTACTCAAGGAGGAACACATTTAACTGCTTTTCGTGAATCAATTGTAAAAACCATTCGTGAATTTTATAAGAAGGATTTTGATCCGTCTGATATCCGAAAATCAATTGTTTCGGCTATTTCAGTCAAAGTAGAAGAACCGGTTTTTGAAAGTCAGACCAAAACCAAATTAGGTTCAACTGATATTGGTCCGAAAGGCCCAACGGTTCGTACATTCATTAATGATTTCATTTCCAAAAAGCTCGATAATTTTTTACACAAAAATCCGGAAGTAGCTGATGCGTTGTTACGTAAAATTCTTCAAGCAGAAAGAGAACGTAAAGAACTTTCAGGTATTCGAAAACTAGCCAAAGACCGAGCAAAGAAAGCGAGTTTACACAATAAAAAATTACGCGATTGTCGTGTGCATTTAACCGATGCTAAAAACCCTAGAAGTTTAGAAAGTACGCTTTTTATCACGGAGGGAGATTCGGCTTCGGGTTCGATAACAAAAAGTCGTGATGTAAATACGCAAGCAGTGTTTAGTTTACGTGGAAAGCCGTTGAATTCGTATGGAATGACAAAGAAAATCGTTTACGAAAATGAAGAATTCAACTTATTGCAAGCGGCTTTAAATATTGAAGAATCAATGGAAGATTTGCGTTACAACAACATCGTAATTGCTACCGATGCCGATGTTGATGGTATGCACATTCGCTTGTTGTTGATTACTTTTTTCCTGCAGTTTTTCCCTGAATTAATCAAAGACGGTCATTTATATATTTTGCAAACGCCGTTATTCCGTGTTCGAAATAAAAAAGAAACCATTTATTGTTACAGCGACCAAGAACGAGTAGATGCTATCGAGAAATTAAAACCAAAACCGGAAATCACACGATTCAAAGGATTAGGAGAAATTTCGCCCGACGAATTCAAGAATTTTATTGGTGAAAGTATTCGATTAGATCCGGTGATGTTGGATAAAGCCACTTCTATCGAAACCTTGTTAGAATTTTATATGGGTAAAAATACGCCGGACAGACAAGAGTTTATTATCAATAATTTAAAAGTGGAGTTGGATGTTGTTGAAAAATAAATTACAGTTAAATTTGAAACTGTTTAAATAAATTAAAATGATTAATAAAATATCGTTTAAAAATTATAAGCTTTTTAAAGAAAAGCAAACATTAGAATTAAAACCAATTACAATTTTGATTGGAAAAAATAATAGTGGAAAAAGTGCTGTTCTGAAGTTACCAACATTGATTGCTGGAAGTTTAAGCGGAGAATTTGTTCAACCATTTGACAATGAATTCGAAGGTGTTCGGATTGGACTAAATCCAGAAGATGCATTTTACAATAGAGAAATTACAAATGATTCTTTAAATTTTGAAGTTTTTGAAGATGATAATTCTATTGTTAAGGCTTCAATAATTGGAGATATAAATAATAATATTAGATTAAGAAGTTTGTTGGTTAATGATGAAGAAATAGATTTGAAAAGCACTAAGACTAAAGGTTTTATTCCTGAAGGAGTATCTTTAGAAATGATAAATTTTGACTATATTGAAGCTTTTAGAAACAAACCATTTGCTAATTTTCAAAAGAAGACATCCGAAATTCTAAAAGTTGGTCTTAATGGAGAAAATGCATACTCTTTATTTGCAAAATATTATGATGAGAAAAATCCAATTTATAAATTGATAAGTGATTGGTATTTTAAAAATTTTGAAAATTGGAAATTAGAAGTTAATCAAATTCCAAGTTCGGTAATCTCTTATGAAATAACTTTAAGAAATGGAACTAATAAACCTATCAATATTGTAAATACTGGTTCAGGAATTAGTCAATCTTTTCCATTGATTTTAAGGTCTTTTATGCCAGTTGAAAAACCAACATTAATAATTGTTGAAGAGCCAGAAACACATTTACATCCTGCGGCACATGGTAATTTAGCTGAAAGATTTGTAGATTCCTATTTAGAAGATAAGAATAGAAGTTATTTAATTGAAACCCATTCTCAAAATTTCGTACTAAGAATGAGAAGATTAGTAGCAGAAGGAAAAATGAAACCTGAACAAATAGCTATTTATTATGTAGATTTTGATTACGAACAGAACATAAGTAATTTGGAAGACATTGTGGTTCATGAAGATGGAAGTGTAGAAAAATGGCCAGAAGGTGTTTTTGGGGAAGCAGTAATAGAAGCTAGAGCAATAATGAATGCTAATATAAATGATTTAAGAAATGTGGATTAAAATTAACAAGGATATTTTTGAAAATTCAGATTTTAAAGGTTTGAATTATTTATATCAAATTTTATCATATAATCCATCAACTAGTTCTAGACCTAGGTATAATATTTTAATTGATACAGAAAAAGTTAAAGAAACTGAAAATTTTAAAAAATTAGTTTCTGTGGAAAAAAGTCTTATTGAATTTATAGATTTAGAGTATATATATTTTAGCACATTAAGCCCAAGTATTCCATATCAAGTTTCGCTAAAAAGTGTTAAATCACATTTCAATATTGAGGAAGCAGTTTTGTTTTTTAATCAGCCTGTATCCATTATTTTAGAGAATAATAAAAATGATTCTAATTTTATTTTGGCAATTATTAAATATTTTGGCAATGATAATAACTATAATAAAGCTCAAGAACATATTGAAAATGCTTGGCTTCAATTTGAAAACGCTGGAGGTTGTGGAAATATACCTAATTTTTTAGAAGGTTTTTTAAATCAGTTTAAAACAATCGCTAAAAAAAACAATAGGAATTTGATAGATTATTTTAGAGGTATCATAATTATAGATAGTGATAAGGATATGGAAAGACAATTTGTTAAAACTAGTTGTATAAGTTTGTTAGGAAAGTTAAATGCATTAGGTTTTGATACTTCGGATATAATTGATAAAAATTCAGGAGAAATTTTAAATAGAAATACTAATTTTCATATTCTAGAAAAAAGAATGATGGAAAATTATCTTCCCAAACAAGTTTTTCAAGAAATAAAAAGACAAACGGATAGATTAGATAATGAAGAAATAAAAGATTGGCTTGATGTTTATTTAAATTTAACAAGTAAGGAACAGTTAGATTTTTTAAATATTCCTGATGGATTTCAACCTAAAGATAATAAGTTTGACAAAAATAATGTTAGAAAAGAAATAGATAATGATATTTTATCTTTATTTGAATTGAATACATCTGATATTCAATTTAAAAAATTAGATAGAGGTTTCAAATTTCAAGGTTTCAAAAATGAAGGTAATTTGAAATCAGCTAAAGAATCTAGTTTTAAAAATGAAATGCCTGATTGGTTTAAAAAATCATTTATATCTAGACAAAATTTAGAAGAACGAGATGGAAAAGGCGAGCTTCAAAATATTCAAAATAAAATAAACAAATTACTATGAGCAAATTAGAAATAAGTACCAAAGTAAGACGTTTATCAAATTATTTAAATGAATTTGAAGCAGGATTAATTCAAATTCCTCCTTTTCAAAGGGATTTTGTTTGGGATGATAATAAGAAGAAAGATCTTTTGGATAGTTTAAAAAATGGTTTTCCAATAGGTTCTGTATTATTGTGGAAACCAGAAAGTTCTGTAAAAAATGATTTAATTGATGATGAAATTCAAATTATTGGAGGATATTTTTTAGAAAATACTAATTCAGAGTTTCAATACATTTTAGATGGGTATCAAAGATTATCTACATTATTTGGATGTTTTGTAAATTCAAGAAATACAAGTTTAAAACAAAATGAGTCAGAAAGAAAAAAGTTTGACTTTTATTACGATTTAAAAGCAGATAAATTTGAAAGAAATAAAAAGACTAAAAATGATTTAGAGTTTTATCAAATTCCTTTATATTATTTTATTGATGGAGAAAGCTTTTTTGACTTTTCTACTTCACTTGTTTCATTAGGATATTCCGATGATGAAAAAAAACTATTCATTAATAGGTATAAAAACTTTGGAGCAAAGATATCTAGTTATGATATTCCTGCTATTGAATTGATAGGAGGTACTATAAAAGAAGCTGTAAATATTTTTTCAAGATTAAACTCAAGAGGAGAAGCTGTTTCTGATGATTGGAAAGTTTCGGCATTAAGTTTTAATAAAGAGCGTAATTTTAGATTTGGTAGTGAAATTGATAAATTATTTGAAAATTTAGAAAAATATAATTTTTATACTTCTAAAAATGATAAAAAGAAAAAGCGAAATTTAGTTTTGCAAAGTGTTTTAAGTGCTTTTGATGAGGAAAAAGCTTATTTTGATATTGCAAAAACTACAGAGGAATTAGAAAAGTTGGCTAGTGAGGAGAATTTTATAGATGTTTCTTTAAATGCACTAAATAATTTTGAAAAAACAGTTCAGTTTTTATTTGAGAAATTACTGGTTTTAAATAGTAAATTTATTTCATCTCAATATCAATTAATTTTTATTATTAATTTTTTTAATAAAGTAAAATCGCCTAGTCCTAAGCAAATGAAAGAATTGAAGAAATGGTTTTGGATTACTTCATATTCCAATTATTTTACAATTTATAATTTGGCTGAGATTAGGCTGGCATACAAGAAATTTAATAGTTTTATTCAAAATGAAAATAATAACCCAATATATATCGCTCCATCATTAAAATTTAAAACAAAAGAATTTCCAAAGGCTATAGATTTTGGAAGTGCAAGAGGTACATCTTTAGCACTTTTTATGGTTAATTTTTCTGTTTATAAAGAAAATTTTTTCTACAATAATATTGAAGGATTTAATGATTTAAAAGGAGTTAAAGAATTTAAATTATTTAAAAGTGAAAAATCTACAGAAAATATAATCTTTGTAATAGAAAATAATGACACCCTAAATAATCTGATTCGCTCACAAAAAGACCTTTCCTTTTTATTGTCTCATGAATTCCAAGGACAGTATTTTGAATTATTTTTATCTGATGAAATGCGTAAAGCTTTCGCTGAAAATGATATTAGAAAAGTCTTAGAGCTAAGAAAAACATTGATTACGGAAAAAGAAGAGATTTTTGTTAGGGAAAATTTAGAAATAGAATACATAAAATAATATCGATTTCGATAAATGAACGAAGACGAAGAAAACATCATCCCAGACGATGAAAACAACGACGAACTAAACGATTCAAGCCAAGAACAAGGATTTGACGACGTGAAAGTTTTTAGTAACAAACATTTTTACGAAAACGACGAAAACCCCGAAGATACCATCACCAAAGTGACGGGAATGTACAAGGATTGGTTTCTCGATTATGCTTCCTATGTCATTTTGGAACGTGCTGTTCCGGCCATTGAAGACGGTTTTAAACCTGTGCAACGCCGAATCATGCACTCGATGAAAGAACTTGATGATGGTCGTTACAACAAAGTAGCTAATATCGTCGGCCATACCATGCAGTATCATCCACACGGAGATGCCAGTATTGGCGATGCCATGGTGCAAATCGGTCAAAAAGATTTGCTCATCGATATGCAAGGAAACTGGGGAAATATATTAACCGGTGACAGTGCCGCAGCTTCCCGTTACATCGAAGCACGTATTTCAAAATTGGGTCACGATATTTTATATTCTCCAAAAATTACTGAATGGGGAATGTCGTATGACGGTCGTCGTGCCGAGCCTATCAATCTTCCGGTGAAATTCCCACTTTTGTTAGCCCAAGGTGCCGAAGGAATTGCCGTTGGTTTATCCACAAAAGTGCTGCCACACAATTTCAATGAATTAATTGATTGTTCGATTAAAGTTTTGAAAAACAAACCCTTTACTTTATTTCCGGACTTTCCAACGGCCGGAATCGCTGATGTTTCCAACTACAATGACGGATTGCGTGGCGGTCGTGTACGAGTGCGTGCAAAGATTTCGCAATTGGATAAACAAACGTTGGTGATAACGCAAATTCCGTTTTCAACCAACACCGGAACGTTGATTGATAGTATCTTAAAAGCCAACGAAAAAGGCAAAATTAAAGTCAAAAAAATTGAAGATAATACCGCTGCTGAAGTTGAAATTTTGATTCATCTTCCGCTGGGTGTTTCTCCGGATAAAACGATCGATGCGTTGTATGCGTTCACTGCTTGCGAAACTTCTGTTGCTCCGCTGGGTTGTGTGATTGAAAACCATAAACCGTTGTTCATTGGGGTTTCGGATATGTTGAAAATTTCGACCCATCGAACAGTTGATTTGCTGAAGCGTGAGTTGGAAATTCAATTGGATGAGCTCGAAAATAAATGGCATTTTTCAACCTTGGAAAAAATCTTCATTCGGGAAGAAATGTACATTGATTTCAAATTATATTCTGATAGAGAATCGTTGTATGCTTATATGTATGACCGTTTTCAACCGTTTTTAAAATCATTTGTTCGGGAAATTAATGATGACGATTTACAGAAATTAACCCAAATTCCAATGATTCGTATCACGCGTTTTGATTCAGATAAAGCGGATGATGCCATTGCGAAATTGGAAGCTGAAATGGAGCAAGTGAAGCATCATTTGGATCATATTATTGATTTTGCTGTGGATTTCTTCTTAAAATTAAAAGACAAATACGGAAAAGGAAGAGAACGTCAAACGGAACTTCGCAGTTTTGACACGATTGAAGCGACCAAAGTGGTTTTACGAAACACCAAATTATATGTCAACAAAGAAGAAGGTTTTATGGGAACCGGACTTAAAAAAGACGAATATGTGGCGGATTGTTCCGATATAGATGATGTGATTGTTTTTCTCCGTGACGGAAAAATGATGGTGACGAAAGTAGATGACAAAAAATTCATTGGGAAAGACATTATTCACATTGCCATTTTTGATAAAAACGATAAACGAACGATTTATAATATGATTTATCGCGATGGAAAGAATGGTTCCACTTTCATCAAACGATTCAATGTTTCCGGGGTGACAAGAGATAAATTTTACGATTTGACCCAAGAAAAAGCCGGTTCAATGGTTTCGTATTTTTCTGCGAATCCCAATGGTGAAGCGGAAGTTGTGACGATTTTATTGCGACAAGTGGGAAGCATAAAAAAGTTGAAATGGGATGTGGATTTTGCCGACATTGCCATTAAAGGCAGAGCTTCTAGAGGAAATACAGTAACCAAATATCCGATTAAAAAAATCGAATTGAAAGAAAAAGGAATATCCACCTTACGACCAAGAAAAATTTGGTTTGATGATACTGTGCAACGTCTTAATGTAGATGGAAGAGGCGAGTTGTTGGGTGAATTCCGTCCGAATGACCGAATTTTAGTCATCAACCAATCCGGAAAATTAAAAACAATTATTCCTGAATTAACCACACATTTTGATGAAGACATGGTGGTTTTAGAAAAATGGCATCCTAAAAAACCAATTTCTGCTATTTATTATGATGGGGAAAAAGATCGCTATTTTGTGAAACGTTTTCTGGTAGAAAATGAAAATAAAGAAGAAACCTTTATTACAGAACATGAAAAATCGCAATTAGAAATCGTTTCTACCGATTGGCGACCTGTTGCTGAAGTTATTTATGCGAAAGTAAAAGGCGTTCAAAAAGAGAATCAAACAGTTGATATCGAGCAATTTATTGCAATAAAGGGAATCAAAGCTCTTGGAAATCAGTTGACGACGGATAAAATTAAGCAAATCAATCTATTAGAACCTTTACCTTTCGAAGAACCGGAAGAAGAAGCACCGGAAGAAATGGAAGTTTCAGGAGAAGATAATGTTTCTGATGATATTCAAACCGAATTGGATGATGATGGACAGATAACGTTGAGTTTGGATTAGTTTTAATTCCAAAATAAAATAAAAAAAGGTTCGCAAAGAGAATAATTCTTTTGCGAACCTTTTTATTTGAAATAATACTTAACTTAATGATAATTGAAATACAACTGATTCATTTTCGCCGGAACCTTCCACAAACATAATTAACTCTTTAATTTCATCGTTTTTTCCGCTCTTTACTAAAAATTCAACTTCTTTTCCTCCGTCATTTATTCGCATTAATTCTTCAAATTCTTTCGATTTTTTGAATTTTTTAGCAATTGATTTCATTTCGCTTCGCAAGTTTGAATCACTGGTGGAATACATTTTAAACGATGTAATACGATTGATAAAATCTACTACTTTTTTATCTTCTGAGGATAAGTTTTCTTTTTCTGTCAAATTACCAATTAAAGAAAATAAACTCTTGCTCATTGAAACTTTACTTACATTTTCTTCTTTCTCAAACTTTTCAAATGATTGAGCAAAAGAGGAAATGGAGATAAAAAGAACAGCTACAACACAAATTAATTTTTTCATGATTGATTGTTTTTTGATTAATAATAAATTGAAGACGAATCAATTGTATTATTGTAACAATCCATCTTAAAATAATTGATTGTCCGCAATTACCCATAATTAAATAAAAAGCCTTATATTTGATAAAAAAAAGCGATGAATTTATTCAGTTTTACGGCAAATTTTGGAAGTGAAGAAGCTTGTAGACTTCATTT
>NZ_JBIIVK010000086.1:0-4791 GCF_044339515.1 Flavobacterium sp. | reverse complement strand
CAGATAACCTACGAGGAGCCATGAATGCGGATGATTTTCGTGATTATATGCTTTCGTTTCTTTTCCTGCGGTATTTGTCATACAATTATGAAGAAGCCGCTAAAAAGGAATTGGGTAAAGATTATCCTATTGATAACCTCTTTATCACTTTACAAAAAGATGATTTAGAAATAGAGTATGAAAAGAAATTTCGAGGCAATTCAGAAAATCAAGAAAAGAATTTAAATATTGAGAAATACAAAAATATTTCTATTTCACCTCTTGGAAAATGGTATCATGAAAATCCTGATGATATTGTGGAGTTTGAAAAACAAATGCGACGAAAAGTGCATTATGTAATTGAACCAAACCATTTGTGGAGCAATATTAGCGAAATGGCTCGTACACAAAACCCCGATTTATTACTAACTCTAGAACGCGGTTTTGATTATATTGAAAATCAATCTTTTGAGGGTACTTTTCAAGGTTTGTTTTCTGAAATCAATTTGAATTCTGAAAAACTAGGCAAAACTTCTGTAGAAAGAAATAAGAAACTTTGCACCATCATTCAAAAAATCGCAGAAGGCATTGCTGAATTCTCTGCCGATTCAGATACGCTTGGCGATGCGTATGAATATCTTATAGGTGAATTTGCAGCAGGCTCAGGCAAAAAAGCAGGAGAGTTTTATACTCCGCAACAAATTTCTACTATCCTTTCGGAAATCGTTACCTTAGACAGCCAAGAACCTAAAACAGGAAAAAAAGGTAAGTTGGACAAAGTATTGGACATGGCATGTGGTTCGGGTTCGTTATTACTGAATGTGCGGAAAAGAATCAAAGATGCTGGCGGTAGTGTGGGTAAAATTTACGGTCAGGAAAAAAATATTACCACCTACAACCTTGCCCGAATGAATATGCTGTTACACGGCATGAAAGATACCGAGTTTGAGATATTTCATGGTGACACTTTAGAAAACAGTTGGCCATTGCTCAACGAAATGAACCCAAGCAAAAAAGTGGAGTTTGATGCCATTGTAGCCAATCCACCATTTAGTTTACGGTGGGAACCCAACGATACTTTAGCAGAAGATTTCCGTTTTAAAAGTTATGGTTTAGCTCCCAAATCAGCTGCCGATTTTGCTTTCTTACTGCATGGTTTTCACTTCCTAGGCAAAGAAGGAACGATGGCTATTATTCTGCCTCATGGTGTTTTGTTCAGAGGTGGAGCAGAAGAACGCATCAGAACAAAATTATTAAAAGATAATCATGTTGATACAGTCATTGGTTTGCCTTCCAACTTATTCTACTCAACAGGGATTCCGGTTTCTATTTTGGTTTTAAAGAAATGTAAAAAACACGATGATGTGTTGTTTATCAATGCCAGTGAGCACTATGAAAAAGGAAAACGCCAAAACAAGCTAAGAGAAGGCGAAGAGGGAGAACCAAATGACATTCAAAAAATTGTGGATACGTATAAATACCGTCCTGACAATGTTCCTCGTTATGCTCGCAGGGTTTCAATGGATGAAATTGAAAAGAATGGGTATAACTTGAATATTTCAAGATATGTCAGCACATCATTAGACGAAATACAAATTGATTTGAATTCGGTGAATGAAAAATTGACTTCGATTAATGAAAGTATCAAAATAAATACAGACAAACACAATGCTTTTTTGAAAGAGTTGGGACTGAAAACGATTTAATCAAACTCCTTATTTAATTAAAAAAAGCGTTTATAACGGCAATAAAATATAACTTAGTATATTTTTAAAATAAGATTAACGCTACAAGTTAATATTTTTATAAACTTCTGATTTGTAATATTTTAGGGTATATTACTTGCGTTTATGTAAATATAATTTTAAATGAATTAATTATGTATTCAGTAAGTAATTTAACAACAGTTGCCGATTGCGATGTGTTGTTGGGCATGGCCCAAAAGGAAAAATCTGATTTAAACTTTAAAAAGTTATCAGAAGAACGACTTGTTACCAACTACAGCAATAACGCTGTAGAGATTGATGCCATCTTGCAAGGTGTAAATGCAGAAATAGCTGCCGTTGACACGGTTCTTGCTATTTTGCCGGAAGGTCCCACCAAAGAGGCCGAAGAAAAACGAAAAGTTCGGCTAGAATACCGCAAATTCTTGTTGGAAAACCGCAAAGAGAGTTACGGTGCAGTGGCTCTGCTAGAAAAAGAATTAGACCTTGAACGCGTAAACAAACAACTTGCCGAAGTAGATGTGTTTATCGCCGAAGTTACCGCCCATCGGGATACGTTGTAAAAGTAATTGTAATGTAATGACCGCCTTAATGGGCGGTTTTTTATGATTAGAAGTTTTTAAGTTATGATGTTTTTAGATTTAGTGTTTTCTATTTTATTTTTTAGAAAAACATCAATTTCTATTAAAATCAGTACCAATAAAAAAAAGCACCAACTTTCGTTGATGCTTGATTTATAGTTGAAGTTAAGAATTACTTAACCGCCAATTTCACAGTAGCAGAATTTCCACCTTCAATGATTTTTACTACGTAAAGACCAGTGTTTAATGAAGAAATGTTGATTGCTTCATTTGAAGTTGTTACATTCAATACTTGTTTTCCTAATAAGTCATATACCTGAACATTTCTCTCGGCATTTAATTCAGTTGAAATATATAATGTTCCGTCAACAACCGGGTTTGGATACACTTTTAAACCAGAGATCGTATTATTTCTAATTGACAAAGTAAGATCATTTAATGAACGAGCGGTTACTTGAGCAGCTCCATTAAAGTTACCAACTAAGGCAATAAAACCTGTAGTTCCGGAAGGAACCAATCCACCGATGTAATTCGCTTCAGCAAATGCCGTTCTAAAAATCATAGTGTCCGCACCATCTGTAAAGTTATAATTGGTAGCAGGTGGGTTAACAAAAACGGTAGTTCCGTCTCCGTTTTCAAAAGTAACACCGTTAATTTGAACTAATCTACTTTCGAATGCTTGCACATCACCGGCAAGTTGAGCAATTGTTACTACTTGTGGAGTTACTGTATTTCCTGAAGAAGCAACTGTTGCGTTGGCAGTAGGTGTAAATTGAAGTAAACCACTAAAAAGCGAAGTTCTTCCCGTTAAACCAGCCATTGCATCACCGGCTACAAAAGGCGTAGAAATGATACCGGCAACGTCATCAATTAATACAGCTCCGCTAGCATCTTCAACATATTTTTGATTACGTGTTGTTCTGGTATAGGTTACAACCGGTTCTTCTAAAATTTGATAATATTTTCCTGCACCGTTAGCAATTACATCAGCACGCATTTCGCCTAAGTTTCCTATTACATTTAACGCTGCAATTTCAAATGTTACGCTAGCCATTACAGGAGGGTCTAGAGGAGCGTGTGAATTGTCAACCAACTCCATATTTAAAGTATATTCTCCGGCAGCTAAACCTGAAAATAAAATAGGGTTAGTGTCATATTTCATGACCATTGATCCACCTGGAGTTAATGTATAATGGATGTGTCCGTCTATACCTGCACCCGGATTACCAACTACAAAGTTAGAAACGGTAAGGTTAACTGTTACATCTGAGTTTGGAGCAAAAACAGTTCCGTTAGAAGGAGAACCGATAGCTAAACTTGGAGAAGCTGCAGTACCAAAATCAGTCATTACAATATCGTCAATATTTAAACGTCTGTTTACTGTACCTGTTTCAGTAGCTCTTTTGATTCTGATTCGAACATCGGCATTGATGTCTAATTGAGCAGAGAATGTTTGTACATCATCAGTAGCAGGTGCAGTAAATGCGTCACCTACTTGAATCCAATCCGCACCATCATTAACAGAGTATTCTACTTTCCAATCTACTTGGGCATCAGTGCCGTATCTTCTGTATAAGAAAGATAAATTTCCAATACCATTTGTTTTGTTGGCTAACATGGTCATGGAAGATGTTCCATAACCTCTTAAACGACCAGATTTTGTACCGTTTTTCCAATCGTTGGTTTCAGTTCCAATTAATGCATCAGACATATCCCAATCCAAACCTGATAAGGCAACAGTTGCAGAGGCATAACTTGTTTTTGTTTCATTTTCAAAATTAACCGAATACTGAGCTTGTACAGTAAACATTGAAAATGCCAAAAATAATAAAGTGTAAAGTTTTTTCATTTTTAATATAATTTATTGTACAAAGATAGTAACAATAAACAAGCTACAAAATATAACCTTATTAAAAAATTGTAAATTGGGAATAATCCGTAGATTCTAACTACTTGATAATCAATTTTCGGGTAGCAGTTGCTTCGCCTTCTTTGATTTTAATCATATAGATACCCGGTGATAGTGAAGAAACGTTTAATTCTTTAGAATTAATGGTACTTTGTAGCACAACTTTTCCTAAAATATCAAAAATAGTTACTTCTTTGGAAAGGGATGATTTCGAGGTAATGTAAACTTTTCCGTTACTCACCGGATTAGGGTAAAAGCTAAGCCCCTCAATGGTAGTTTCCTGAGTTTTGTTGGGTTGCTGTGGCTTGTTTTCCTGAGCAGAAGTAGTCAGAGAAACAAGAAAAACCGCTAAAAGAATAGTATAAAAGTAATTTTTTTTCATCTTTCCGATTTGGTTTGGTAAATGTATAAAAAATATTTCAAATAGTGTACCAAAAAAAAGCGACTTTAATTAAAAGTCGCTTTTCATTATATTTTATTGATTGTCCGTTATTAGTCATAACCCTGTAATGCTTGCTATCACTAGCCTGTCGAATAATTTTTCTTCAAAATACCGTCTATTAAGCTTGTAAACGAACTCATTTAGGTATAATTGTAA
>NZ_JBIIVK010000007.1:0-86337 GCF_044339515.1 Flavobacterium sp. | reverse complement strand
TTTTCGGTGGTCAATTTCAACCGGAAAGTGGTGGTCAATTTGACCCGAAATTAGGTGGTCATTTTGAATCGGAATCGATGGTCAATTTGCTCCGGAATTAGGTGGTCAATTTGACCGTTTTTTCCATCAATTATTTCCTCCATTTTATACGATGATTAATTTACTAATCATCACTAATCAATGTTTAATCTTAGGCAACTTGCCATTCATCGAAAAATGGGTTTAATTCATTGATTTGTTTTTCAATTTTGTGCCATTATTTAATGTCAAAATATCAATAACAAATAAAAAAATAAAAAAATGGCACTTCAAATCACTGAATATGCAGGAATTTTCGAAATAACCGGAAAACTTAATACACAAAATGCAAACGCTTTAAAAAATCATTTTGAAACTCTCATTCAAACTGAAAATCACATTATTATTTCATTAAATCAAGTTAGCGAAATAGATCCATCTAGCTTTGGTATTATTGTTAACCTATACAAAAAAGCACTTGAGAAGAACAAAGTCTTTTATATTCTTCCGGAGGAAAATCAAAACGTAATCGACTTATTCAAATCTAAAAACATGGATTATATGCTTCAAAAAAGAAGTGCATAGTTGCAACCGTTTTTATTGAATTCAATGCACCAACCATCAAACTAAGTTCGAAAACCAATTTGAAAAGGTTTTTAAAAAATGTTATCAAATTAAAATTGATAACATTTTTTTTGCTTAAAAGTTAAATGTTTTATTCTGTAAATACATAATCATAAAGTGTCTCGAAAAATTTTCATCCCACTAAATTTATTTTTCAATTAATCATTGCACTCTTTCCATTCAACTACAGATAAGATCAATCTAACGAAATATAACGAAAGTCACTTACTGATACAGCTAATTTTGGCCCATAATTACTATAACTCAGATAAAATAAAGCATAATCAACTATTTTCTATAAAAAATTAAACATTAACTTATGAAACTGATTGAATTCATAAAACTGATTTTAAAACATAAAGTTGCACTTATTGCAATTCCATTATTGGCCGGGATTTTAGCAATTTTATTAACCAGTAATCCAAAACACAGCTATTATTCAAAAACCAATCTTTTTACTGGTTTGGCTACCGGTTCTTCTGTAGAAATGGATAAATCATTTAACTATTTTGCTACGAATATAGCTTTTGATAATTTAATTAATATCATCAATTCGAGAGAAACACATGAAGAAGTAGCCATTCGACTGCTGGCCCAACATTTAATGTTAAAAGAACCCGACAACAAGTTTATTTCAGATAAAACTTTTGAACTATTAAAAGAAGATATGCCGAAAGATATCTATAACTATGTTGCAAAATCAAACATACCAGATACTACCGGTTTAAACTTTGAAATAGAAGATGTCGTAAATACGCTACCGGAATCTATAAACAAAGCAGACTATGAACAAACCGTAAACAATTTGATGAAATTAATGAAGAAAGACAATACCAATTTTGTCTATTCTTTATTGAATTTTGAACATCCCTATTACTCGCTGGAAGCCATTTCAAAAATTAAGGCGGTTCGTATTTCAAATAGTGATTTAATTGAGCTTAGTTATGAAACAGAAGATCCGGGTGTATGCCAACAAACGCTTGCAATTTTCAATGAAGTATGCATAAAAAAGTACAAAAACTTAAAAGAAAATGGCTCAGATGCCGTGATAAAATATTTCGAATCACAATTACTGCAATCTGAAAATAAATTAAAAACCATTGAAGACCAACTTTTAAAATTCAACCAAGATAATAGTATAATCAATTATTATGAGCAAAGTAAAGCGGTGGCAAATGTAAAGGAAGATATGGATGTTGAATACAATAAAAAGCGAGCAGAATTAGCCGGATATGAAGCTTCTGCAAAAAAATTAGAAAAAAAATTAGAAATACAAGAACTCGTTCAAGACAAAAGTAATAGAGTATTAGAAAATAAAAAACGTTTAGGAGAATTAAACTATGAACTGGCCATTTTAGAAACAAAAACAAACGATTCTAAAAAAACAGCGGACATTGAAAAACTAAAAAACCAAGCGACTAAGCTACAAGAAGAAATAAAAACAGGTGTAGCCCAATTGTATTCTTTTCAAAACTCAGTTGAAGGTGTTCCCAGTTCTAAAGTATTACCGGAATGGGTTGATAAAATTGTAGAAGCAGAAAACATCAAAGCCAAACTGGATGTAATGAGTAAACGCAATTTAGAATTTCAACAACAGTATGCAAAATATGCACCGGCCGGAGCAATTCTTAAAAAAATTGAAAGACAAATAAATGTAGCAGAACAAGAGTATTTAGAAATTTTACACGGTTTAAATTTAGCAAAACTAAAGTTTCAAGATACACAATTATCGAGTAATCTAAAAGCGGTAGATCCTCCTTATTTCCCATTAAAACCAATTCCGTCTAAACGTAAAATAGTAATCATCGCTATAGTTATTCTTAGTTTCATTTTAGTTTTAGCAAGTATATTGATTATGGAGTTTTTTGATAAAACATTAAAAAACATAACGGTAGCAAATGAAAAGCTAAAAATTCCTGCATTAGGCATGCTGGCTAAAGTTTTCAAAACAAATGAAACCTTTGATTTATTTGGCATTCAAGATCGATTGATGGAACTCATAATGCAAAATCTAAATCATGTTTTAAAAACCCAAAAAGCAACTGGCACCACAAAAATAATCACCATTTTTAGCACACAAAAAGAGGAAGGAAAAACAATAATTGCAAATAATATTGCCAGAAAATTAATTCAGTCCGGAAAATCTGTTATAGTATTAAATCATTCAACCATTGTAAAACCAAAACTAAATTCCGGTAAATCACCAAAACTAAATTTATTATTAGGTTACCAAGACCCTAGAATTGACTACGACCATCCTTTTTTGGATGAACCCAATAATTATTTAGAATCTTCATGCATGGCTACATATGAAGTGAATGGTGCTTTTTTTAATGCCAAAAGCTATAAAGATTTAACGCTTTCAGAACCAAATGTTTCACAAAAAGAACCTGATTATGTAATCATTGAATTGCCAAATATTTTAGATACAAATTATCCGGCAGATTTAATTGTGGCTTCAGACCTGGTTTTATTGGTGTGTAGGTCAAACCGTCTTTGGTCAAAAGCGGATGAAAATTTATTAAATAACATCAAAGAGCTTAGCCCATATAAATTACAATACATCATTAATGGTGTTGCCATTGATGAAGTAGAATCGTTGTTGGGAGAGTTACCAAAGAAACGCTCAATAGCCAGAAGAAAAATTAAAAATTTACTTCGTTTTCAGTTTCATCTAAAAAATCACATCTAGAAAATGTACAAGCTAATCAAAAAAATAATCAAAGAAGATAATTTCTTGTCACTTGCCGGAAATCTATTGATAGCAATATTGGGTTTAGGTGGTTTTGCTTTATTGACTAGAAGTTTAACTGCAAATGATTTTGCTCAATGGGTTATTTTTATCTCAGGAGGTTCTTTTATTGAAATGTTGCGTTTTGGAATTACGAACAATGCTCTGGTACGATTTTTATCAGGTGCAACAAAAGAGGAAAGTGAAAAATTAATAGGTTCAAACGCTCTTATAAGTACTTTGACCACTATTGGCTTATCTGTACTAATGGTTTCCATCAACCATATTTTTAAAGAATCGATACAGAACTCTATTTATTGTCTTTTTTTTACTTGGTACCCTTTATTAGCTCTGGTTAATTTACCATGGAACAATGCCTTAATTGTTTTACAAGCAAAAATGAAATATGGAATTATTCTATGGATTAAAACCTTAAACAGCGGTTTGTTTTTTTTGGTTTTACTTGTAAATCTTCTTTTTCTAAACCTGTCTGTTACACAACTAATTTGGATATTAATCACCATTAATCTTATAACTTCCTTTCTGTGTATGATTAAGGGTTGGGATGGATTGTTTCTCATCACAAAAGCAACTAAATCTACTAATAAAACCTTACTTAACTTCGGAAAATACAGCACTTTTACTTTGATTGGCACTAATTTGCTTCGAAATGCAGATTTACTTATCATAAGTATTAGTCCATTAGGAAGTGAAGCTGTAGCGTTATTCAGTATTCCTTTAAAGTTAACTGAACTACAACAAATTCCATTAAGAAGTTTTGCTGCAACGGCTTTTCCAAAAATGTCAAAAGCTAGTGTAGAGGGGAAAATCAAAGAACTTCAAAATATACTTTACACCTATACCGGAGCATTAACGTATTTATTTATAGCAATTTCTATAGTAACGTTCGTATTTGCAGAACCATTCGTAATTCTAATTTCCGGGCATCAATACTTAAATACAGATAATACAAATTTTGATATAGTAGCATTGGTTAGAATTTTTTCAATTTATGGTTTAATGTTGCCAATAGACCGTATGACCGGAATTGGCTTAGATAGCATGAATAAACCTCATATCAATGCTTTAAAAGTAATGTTGATGTTAGCAACTAATATTATTGGAGACATAATAGCCCTTTTTGTTTTTGAATCTTTATTGTTGGTAGCTCTATCTACCCTTGTATTTACAGCTGTAGGAATTTTGGTTGGAGCTTATTTTGTTAGACAAGAAATAGAATTTTCGGCAAAAGAAATCTTCAAAAGTGGTACTTCTTTTTACAAAGCAATTTGGAAACAACTTCAGATGATGACAAAAGATGTAAAGTTTATAAAAAAATAGACATGAACATTTTAAAAAATTATAGCAATCCATTTGAAATTAATACAGGTTCTAATCAGATAACCAATACAACTATTTTTACAATTATTTCCTTGCTTACATTACTAGTAACTTTACTGGTTGTAAAAACGGAAATTATTGGTTTTATCGGGGTTATAGGGCTTTGTATTGGGATTATTGTGCTTTACAAAATTTTTGTAAATCCAAAGCTTGGCATTTATCTTCTAATTATTCTAGGTTTTTTTGTAACAGGGTTAGCTCGATATATTCCTTTAGCATGGGGCTTATTAATTGATGGCATATTAGTAATCATTTATTTAGCTCTTTTTTTTAAAGGATTTGCAATAAAAATTCCTTGGCATTTAGCAAAATCTCCATTAACGCTTGTCGTTTCTATTTGGATGGGATATATATTCTTACAAATAGGTAATCCCGAAGCACAAAGCAAAGAAGCTTGGTTTTATGCCATGCGAGGTGTTGCCCTTTATCAGTGGATGTCTATTCCTTTATTGTTTATGTTATTTAATAAGCAAAAAGATTTAGATACTTTTTTTATTCTTTGGGGAATACTTTCTGTTTTAGGAACCCTCAAAGGAATTCAACAGTTTCAATTTGGTGTTGATCCATTTGAAAAAAGATGGTTAGATCAAGGTGGTGCAGAAACACATATTTTGTTCGGAAAATTAAGAGTGTTTTCCTTTTACTCTGATGCAGGTCAATTTGGGGCATCACAAGGACATACGGGTGTTGTTTTTAGTATTTTGGCCTATTTGAAAAAAGAAAATTTTAAACTTAAAACGTTTTTCATTTTTATTGCTTTAACCACCTTTTTCGGTATGTTAATCTCCGGAACAAGAGGAGCAATAGCAGTACCCGCTTTGGGAGGAATCATGTTTTTAATTCTTAAAAAGAATATAAAGGTACTTATTTTAGGTGGTATTTTAGGACTTAGCGTTTATATATTTTTTGCCCATACCACCATCGGTCAAGGCAATGCAGAAATACGTAGAATGCGAACTGCTTTTGACCCTAACGAAGCTTCGCTTCAAGTTCGATTGGCTAACCAAAAAAAGTTAAAAGGTTATTTGGCTACAAGACCCATTGGTGGTGGTGTAGGTGCTACCGGAAACTGGGGACAACGCTTTACACCGCATACTTTTTTAGCCAATACAGCAACCGATAGTTGGTATGTAATGATTTGGGCAGACACAGGAGCCGTTGGATTAACATACTACTTAATCATGTTATTCTTTATTTTAGGAACTGGAGCCTATAATGTGATGTTTAAGCTAAAAGATGAATGGCTAAAAGCCCAAATAGCTGCACTAACTTGTGGTATGGCAGGAATTATGATGGCATCCTATGGCAATGGCGTTTTTGGTCAAATGCCTACCGGTATTCTTATGTATGTAGGAATGGTGTTTATGTTTATCGCTCCTAAAATTGACGAATCTATTCGTAAATCTTCCATTCAACTACAATAAACTTCTATCCGTCGAAATTTATCAATACCCCTTGTTTTGTAAAGATACTTTTGCAACATAAAATTAATAGTTATGAACTTTAGAAATGTAAACGACTTAAACAATACGATTTTAAAACAACTTCATTTAATTCCTAGAGATATTGATTTAGTTGTTGGAATTCCAAGAAGTGGCATGCTACCTGCTAACTTATTAGCATTGTACCTTAATTTACCCTACACAGATATTCACTCTTTTGTGAATGGTTTTATTTACAAATCGGGAGCAAGAAAACAGTTTTTCACTGAAAAAGAATATAAAAAAATTTTAGTAGTAGATGATAGTATTGCATCAGGTTCTGCTTTAAAAGAATGTAAAAAAGAGTTAGCACATTTAGATTCGAAGTTCGACATTCAATATTGCGTAATCTATTATACTCCGGAAAATAAATATTTAGCAGATTTTGCTTTAGAAGCTGTTCCAACTCCAAGGTATTTTCAGTGGAATATTTTTAATCATACATCCTTAGAAAAAGCATGTTTTGATATTGACGGTGTGCTTTGTGTTGACCCTTCAGCAGAACAAAATGACGATGGAGTTTTATACCAATCTTTTTTAAATAATGCTGCACCATTATACATTCCAGGTTGTAAAATAGGCACCATAGTAACTTCACGTTTAGAAAAATATAGACCGGAGACTGAAGCATGGTTAAGCAAAAACGGCATACACTATGATAAATTGGTTATGTTGGATTTACCGGATATGAAAGCAAGGCAGAAAGCGAATAACCATGCCGGGTACAAAGCCAATGAATATAAGCATAATAAGTATAATTTATTTGTAGAAAGTGATCTTGGGCAAGCCATAGAAATAAACAGACTAACTAAAAAACCTGTTTTTTGTACAGAAAATTTTGAGATGATTTACAATAATGAATCATTACTCTATAATTTGAAAAGCGGTAAAAACTTTCCCATTTTGAAACGTACTGCATTAAAATTGAGAGATGTAATTAGAAAAAATCGTTAATATTTATTCCAAAACATCAATCAAGGATACCATATACAACTACTTATAATTAAAAATCATGTTACCTATTGAAACTATTATAAAAGCTATAGAATACATCTTATTAGCTTATTTTACTTTTTCGAGCTTATATATTTTAGTCTATGCCATTGCGGGACATTTCTATAAAAAGAACAGAAGTTTGCCTACCAAAAAACAAGGCAAAATGGCTGTGTTTATTCCCGCTTACAAAGAAGATGTAGTAATCGTGGAAGTAGCAAAATCAGCTTTAGAACAAAACTATGAGCAAGAAAATTTTGAAGTTATTGTTATAGCAGATTCGCTGAAAACTACAACATTGGAACAATTAAAAATTTTGCCAATTATTCTAATTGAGGTTTCATTTGAACAAAGCACAAAAGCCAAAGCACTCAACAAAGCCATGGAAGAACTATCAGATTCTTATGATTATGCCATAATCTTAGATGCTGATAATATTATGGAGGTTGATTTTTTAAAGAAAATGAATCAGGCATTTCAAAAAGGATATCGTGTTGTTCAAGGACATAGAAAAGCAAAAAATCAAAATACATCCTTCGCCATTTTAGATGCAGCAAGCGAAGAAATAAACAATCATATATTCAGAAAAGGACACAGAACATTAGGGTTGTCATCAGGACTTATTGGTTCAGGAATGGGATTTGAGTATTCCCTTTTTAAACATTTGATGAAATCAGTTCATGCCGTTGGCGGCTTTGATAAAGAATTAGAATTTAAAATTGCTCAGGATAAAATTGCTATCGAATACCTTCAAGATGCGGTAGTTTTTGATGAAAAAATTCAAAAGGCATCTGATTTCTCCAATCAAAGACGAAGATGGCTTTCTACCCAGCTTATTTACCTGAAAAAGTATTTTTTAAAAGGTTTTGAAGAATTACTATTTCATCGAAATGTCACTTTTTTTGATAAAGTTTTGCAAATGATAATTCCACCTAGAATCTTACTTTTAGGAGCATCATTTTTAATTGCTTTTATTCATATTTTACTTGTTTTTTGGTTTCAAATTCCATTGGAAGGAACTAGTCTAGGTTGGGTTATAAATTTAATAATCGTAGTATTAGCGTTCTTTTTTGCCCTTCCAAAATCTTTTTACAATACAAAAACGTTAGAAGCTTTGATTACTCTTCCAACGGCATTTTTTAGAATGGGTCTTTTGCTCTTTCAACTTAAAGGTGCTAATAAGAAATTTATTCATACTCCACATGGTGAAGTTAAAACTCAAAATCCATGAGAATAGGTATCGAAGCACAACGCATCTTCCGACCTAATAAACATGGTATGGACAGAGTAGCACTTGAATTAATAAAAAATCTTCAAGAACTAGACAAAGTAAATGAATACTTCATTTTTGTTAAACCCGGTCAAGATAACTTAGTTATTCAAGAAACATCAAATTTTAAAATTATTGAAATTAAAGGAGCATTTTATCCTTGGTGGGAACAAGTGAAACTGCAAAAAACAGCTAAGTTTTATAAATGCGATATCTTACATTGCACCAGTAACACAGCTCCGTATTTAAAAAAATTACCTTTAATAACCACGCTTCACGATATTATATTTAGTGAAGAAAAAGTATTAAAAGTACTAACAAGCAATGCGTCTCTTTATCAAAAATTTGGAAACTTATACAGAAGAATCATTGTAAGCAAAGTAGTTAAAAACAGCAATACACTCTTAACGGTTTCCAATTTTGAAAAAAATAATATTAGCCACTTTTTTCAGCTAAACGATGAAAATATTCAAACCGTTTATAATGGTGTAAGTCAAAATTTCACAACCAATTTTGAATCTGAAAAACTTGAGGATGTAATCCAAAAGTATAAGCTTCCAAAAGAATATATTTTTCACATTGCCAATAGCGATCCCAGAAAAAATACTAAAAGAGTGTTAGAAGCTTTTAATGAGTTTACACAAAAAACAAATGGGTCTCACAAGCTAGTTTTACTTGGATACAAAGAAAATGATTTGAGAGTCATGCTTCAAGAAATAGATGCAACTCATCTTTTAGAGCACATTTCTTTACTAGGTTATGTTCCTGATAATGATTTACCAGCAATATATTATCTGTCAAAATTGTTTTTATTTCCATCATTAAGAGAGGGATTTGGTATTCCGGTTATAGAAGCCATGGCATGTGGTGTTCCTGTAATTACCTCAAATGTTTCTTCAATGCCCGAAGTTGCTGACAATGCAGCCCATCTTATACATCCTGAAAATGTGGAAGAATTATACAATGCCATGATAAAAATTACATCGGATGCAAAGTATAAAAACCAATTAATCGAAAAAGGATTGTTACAAAGCAAAAAATTTTCATGGCAAAATACCGCCAAACAGGTATTAGAACAGTATAAAAAATTAAACAAAGAAATTAACTTATAAGGTCATGATAAAAGGACAAGATATAATCATTATTGGTATCCAACCTTGGGATATAGAAATAGGAAGTAATTGCAAAAATATTGCAGTAGAATTTGCTAAGGAAAACAGGGTTTTATATGTAAATCCACCGTTGGATAGTATCACTAAATTCAAATATAAGAAGCAGGAAAAAATTCAAAAAAGAATACAAATTGCAAAGGGTAATTCTCCGGATATTGAAAAAATCAGTCATAATTTATGGACATTTTATCCAAAAACAACCATTGATTCTATTAATTGGATTTCTATTCCTAAAGTTTTCAATTTTTTTAATAAACGAAATACTAAATTATTTGTAACCGATATACAATCTGCCATTTCAAGATTAGCGTTTTCAAATTTTATTGTATTCAATGATAGCTCTATGTTTTTGGGACTACATATAAAAGAGATGCTTCGCCCAAAAGTTTATGCTTACTATATGCGTGATTATTTAGTAAAAGTGCCTTACTGGCAAAAACACGGAGAGCGAATAGAACCACAAGTAGTAAAAAAAGCAGATGTGGTAGTTACCAATTCAGATTTTTTTGCAGAGCTGTGTTATCCATTTAATACTCAAAGTTGTATGGTTGGTCAAGGATGTGATGTGTCTATTTTTAATGAGGCTAATCATGAAATAAAAATTCCCGATGAATTTAAAAAAATACCCAATCCTATTGTTGGATATATAGGTTCATTAACATCACTACGACTAGATATTGCTTTACTTGAATCAATTGCTGAAAAGAAAAAAAACTGGAGTATTGTTTTAGTTGGCCCGGAAGATGAAGATTTCAAAAAATCGAATTTGCATCAATTACCTAATGTTTTTTTTCTTGGAAGTAAAAAGGAATCTCAATTGCCAAACTACTTAAAAGGTTTTGATGTCGCTATCAATCCTCAGTTAGAAAATCATCTTACCATTGGGAATTATCCAAGAAAAATTGATGAGTATTTAGCAATGGGAAAACCCGTAGTGGCTACAAAAACAAAAGCAATGGAAATGTTCAAAAACTATGTTTACCAATGTAGCTCTTATGAAGAATATAGTAACCTGATAGAAACAGCTTTGTCCGAAAACTCAAGTCAACTAGAACAAGAAAGAATAGCCTTTGCCAATAGCCATACTTGGGAAAATAACGTAAATAAAATTTATAACGCTATTTTAAAAGCTACAAAAAACAATGTAAAATGGGACTAAAAGAAAAGATAAAATCAAACAGTAAACTAAAAAAAATAGTGCATCAAGCCATACTTATTTCTAATCAAACCCGACCAAGATTGTGGGTAAAGTGGTTTGTAAATCCGTTTTTTCATAAAAAAGGAAAAGGTGCCTGTATCAGAAGAAGAACACGTTTAGATGTTGTGCCTTGGAACCAATTTGAACTAGGTGCTTTTTCTACCATTGAAGATTTTTCTGCTATTAATAATGGTGTGGGCTCCGTAATCATTGGTGAAAGAACAAAAATTGGATTGAGCAATACTATCATTGGACCCGTGACCATTGGAAACGATATTCGTTTGGCACAAAACATTACTCTTTCAGGTTTAAACCATAATTATGAAGACATAAACATTCCTATTCACAAACAAGGTGTTTCTACGGCTCCAATACATATTGAAGATAACACATGGATAGGAGCAAATGTTGTTGTTTTAGCAGGTGTAACTGTGGGTAAACATTCCATAGTAGCTGCCGGCAGTGTGGTTACTAAAAATATTCCACCTTATTCTGTAGCCGTTGGAAATCCGGCACGAGTCATTAAACAATACAACTTTGAAACCAATACTTGGGAAAAATATAAAAATTAAACGAATGGAAACATTAAAATTACTTTTTTGGATATTAGTATCAATTATCATTTACACTTATATAGGCTATGCAGTTTTACTCTATCTTATAATTAGAACCAGAAGATTTTTAAAAATAGGTGCAACAAATCAAATAGATGATTCATATGAACCGGAGGTAACCTTATTCATTACAGCCTATAATGAAAAAGATTATGTTGAAGCAAAAATGAAAAACTCTTTAGAGCTAGACTATCCCAAAGATAAATTAAAAATTGTTTGGGTAACTGATGGTTCCAATGATGGCTCACCGGAATTATTAAAAACTTATGCTGATGCTACCCTATTTCATTTAGAGGAAAGAAACGGAAAAATTGGAGCCATGAACAGGGGAATGAAGTTTGTGAAAACACCAATTGTAATTTTTAGTGATGCAAACACCATGTTAGGTAAGGAATCCATTAAACGCATTGTAAAATTATTTGGTAATGAAAAAGTGGGGTGCGTTTCCGGAGAAAAACGAATTTTCAATAATAAAAGTGAAACGGCTTCTGTAGCGGGTGAAGGTCTTTACTGGAAATATGAATCAAAATTAAAAAAGTGGGACGCAGAATTACATTCCGTTGTTGGTGCTGCTGGAGAATTATTTGCCATCAAAACTCATTTGTATAAGCACGTTGAAAAAGACACATTACTTGACGATTTTATTATTTCGCTAAGAGTTGCCCAAGAAGGATATACCATTCAATATGATCCGGAGGCTTTTGCTATAGAAAAAGCTTCGGCTAATGTAAAAGAAGAATTAAAACGTAAAATAAGAATTTCTGCCGGAGGCATTCAATCCGTAGTTCGATTAAGGTCACTCATTAATGTTTTTAAATTTGGTACGCTTTCATTTCAATACATCTCTCATCGAGTATTGCGATGGACATTGACACCTTTGAGCATATTGCTATTGATTCCTTTATCCTTTTATTTGGTTTACAACCTAGGATTCTTGAATTTTACTATTTATGCGGTATTATTTTGGTTACAAATTATATTTTACATTTTAGCTTTACTAGGATGGTTTTTGGAAAACAGAGCTACTAGAATCAAGGTGCTATTTATTCCTTATTATTTTTTCATAATGAATCTTTCTGTGGTTTTAGGGTTTATCCGTTACATGAGAAATAATCAATCTGTGAATTGGGAACGTGCCTTAAGAGCAAATTAACTATTTAAAATGTTTTGTGAAGTTTATATTAAAAAGTATAAAAATGAAGGTAGGAATAATAATTGTATGCTATAACAATGAGTTGGATATTGATATAAAAGAATGTACAAAACACCTAAAAGAAATAAAGGATGTAGTGTTTTGTTTTGTAAATAATAACAGTCAAGACAATACCTATGATGCATTAAAAGAAATCAACACGGCATGTAAAAATGTATCTGTTATAAATATCAGTAAGAAAAAGTCAGATACCGCAGCCGTGAGAGCAGGAGCAAGATTTATGACCAATCAGTTTAACTTAAAACATTTAGGTTTTGTTACCTCCAATAAAATAATTAAGTACGGCAGTTTAAGTGTATTAATTAAAGAAATTCGAAATAATCAATTTGATATATCCAGTATCAATCCTTATAAAGAAAATGATAAAGGTGTGAAATTAACCTTTTTTCAAAGTCTTTTTCCAATATTGGAACATCTGGAAAAGCAATTAGTGAATAACTAGTGGTTTAACTTTATTTACTCCTTTTTTCAGATTCCGTTGTATTCCAAAACAAATGTTGATTTACTTTCCAGTAACATTTTAATTAAAACGAGGAATTACTTCATGCTAAGTATTTAGCATTTCACTCTATTTTTAAAGCAATTTTATTGATTTCAAATTCCCTTTATCAATAAAAATATTTCATTCAACTACAGTAAAATCCCACCCATCGAAATTTAATGATGTAGGGCTTTCTATCAGCGTAAGTTTGCATCGTAATAAAAGAGAAATCGTATACAAATTACTGAATACTATTTATTAAAATAAAAATTAAAAAAATGAAAATAACAATTGTAGGCAGCGGTTACGTCGGTCTTGTAACAGGAGCTTGTTTCTCAGAAGTTGGCATTGATGTGCAATGTGTAGATGTGAATCAAACAAAAATTGACAATTTAAAAAAAGGAATTATTCCAATTTATGAACCTGGTTTAGAGGATATGATTATCCGAAATATGGAAAAAGGAAGATTACAATTTACGACTGATCTTTCTAAAGCCATAAAAGGTTCTGATATTGTTTTTATTTCTGTGGGAACGCCACCGGATGAAGATGGTAGTGCAGATTTAAAATATGTGTTACAGGTTGCAAGAGATTGCGGAAAGTACATGACAGATTACACCTTGGTAGTAACAAAAAGTACGGTTCCGGTAGGTACTTCAAAAAAAGTAAAAAAAGCAATTGAAGAAGAATTACAAAAAAGAAATGTGGTAATACCTTTTGACGTTGCTTCCAATCCTGAGTTTTTAAAAGAAGGAGCTGCCATTGATGATTTTTTAAAACCCGATAGAATTGTTGCGGGAACAGAAAGTGCTAGAGCAGAAGAATTACTTCGTAACCTGTATAAGCCATTTACGCTAAACGGTCATCCTATCATTTTTATGGATATCGTATCTGCCGAAATGACTAAATATGCAGCAAATGCCATGTTAGCTACAAAAATTAGCTTCATGAATGATATTGCAAACTTAAGCGAAATCGTAGGTGCTGATATCAACCATGTGAGAAAAGGAATTGGTTCTGATGAAAGAATTGGAAACAAATTTATTTATCCCGGTATTGGATACGGAGGTTCTTGTTTCCCAAAAGATGTTCAAGCATTAATTAAAACGGCCAAAGAAAACAATTATGAATTAAAAGTTTTGCAAGCTGTTGAGGAAGTTAATCAAAACCAAAAGAGTGTTTTATTTCATAAAATATTGAACTATTTTGATGGCGATGTAATGGGTAAAAATATTGCTATTTGGGGTCTTTCTTTTAAACCGCAAACAGATGATATGCGTGAAGCTCCTTCTTTAGAAATCATAAAAAAACTTATTGATGCCGGAGCAAAAGTACATGCATATGACCCCGTAGCAATAACTGAAGCAAAACATCATTTTGGCGATACGATTGCTTACTACAATGACCAATATGAAACATTAATAGATGCCGATTGTTTAGCGATTTTAACTGAATGGCCCGAATTTAAAATTCCAAACTTTAACATCATTCAGAAATTACTAAAAACGCCTGTTGTATTTGATGGAAGAAATATTTATGATGCTGTAGAAATGAAAAAAAATGGTTTTGAATATTTCTGTATAGGAGTTAAAACAGCTGGTCAATTACTTAATCACAAAGCAGCATTAGCTTATTAATATTTTTAAACACTAAAAATGGAACGAAAGAAAATTCTTGTCACTGGAGGTGCCGGATTTGTGGGTTCACACTTATGTGAAAGACTATTGAAAGAGGGAAACGAAGTGTATTGCTTAGATAATTTCTTCACAGGACAAAAGCAAAACATCATTCACTTGTTAAACAATCCTTATTTTGAGTTAATCCGTCACGATGTAATCAATCCTTTTCATATTGAAGTCGATGAAATTTATAATTTGGCTTGTCCTGCCTCCCCTATTCATTATCAATACAACCCCATCAAAACTATCAAAACCTCGGTAATGGGTGCTATTAATATGTTAGGATTAGCAAAAAGAGTGAATGCAAAAATCTTACAAGCTTCTACCAGCGAAGTATATGGAAATCCATTCGTTCATCCTCAAGTAGAATCGTATTGGGGAAATGTAAATCCAATTGGTGAACGCTCTTGTTATGATGAAGGGAAAAGAACAGCCGAAACATTATTTATGGATTACCATAAACAAAACAATGTTAAGTCAAAAATTGTTAGAATTTTTAATACTTATGGACCTAATATGCATCCTAATGACGGTAGAGTAGTTTCCAATTTTATTGTACAAGCATTAAAAAATCAAGACATTACGGTTTATGGAGAAGGCCAACAAACAAGAAGTTTTCAATATGTTGATGATTTGGTAGACGGAATGATAAAAACAATGAATACTGATGATTCTTTTATCGGCCCAATAAATATTGGAAATCCGGATGAATTTACCATTTTAGAGCTTGCAGAAAAAGTTATCAAGTTAACCGATTCAAAGTCGAAGATAATATACAAGCCGTTGCCTTCCGATGATCCATTAATGAGAAAACCCGACATTTCTCTTGCCAAAAAAGAACTCAATTGGTCTCCAAAAGTAAATTTAGATGAAGGTTTAGAAAAAACAATTTCTTATTTCAAAACCATTATATAAAGTCAAAAAGCCTTTGTTTATTATACTTTTTTAGGTTTCAAATTCCATTGTTTCAATGGCTCTAAAATTTTCACTTCCGTAAAAAATCTTAAAATAGCTTAAAACGGTATTAGTAAAAATAATCGATTACAACTCTTAACAAATTAAAATTATAGAAATGAAAAAAATGATACTCGTAGTAGATGATGAACAAACTACTTGCTTATTATTAGAAAATTTTTTGTCAAAAGACTATAATGTTGTTACAAAAAGCTCAGGTATTGAAGCATTAGCATGGCTCAATAACCATTTGCCAGACTTAATTATTACTGATATTCAAATGCCCGGAATGTCTGGTTATGAATTACTAAAAGAAGTTCGATTAATAGGATTTCATATGCACACACCGGTAGTAATGTTATCTGCCAACAAAGAAAGTAAAGAAAGAATAAAGTGTTATCAATTAGGAGCACAAGATTATTTAACAAAACCCTTTAATCCGGAAGAGTTATTGGAAATCACAAAAAAAAATCTATTCCCAATTCATTATGCTAACGCTTGGTAGTTCATTTTTTGACTCCAAATAATACAAATATCTTATGGACATTTTATATATAGGAAATTCATTTTCAAGTTATGAGCAATATGCAAAAGAAAAAAATATAGTATTGTGGTCAGCTCGAAATAGTTTAGAAGCATTACAAGTCATAAAAAGCAAAAACGTTGATGTAATTATTGCTGATTTTAATTTACCCGGAAACTCTGGATTATATTTTTTTCAAACCTTACAAAAAACCCCTTTATATTCTGAAATCCCATTTATATTAATAAACGAAGAGTTCAACAAGAAACTATTTAAAGAGGCATTTTCAAAAGGAATTAGTGACTTTTTTGTTTCTACATCTTCATCCGTTAGTAAAATTATAGCAAGAGCAGAATCCTTACATAATTTAAAAACATTAAACTGGAATGACATTAACATTTTAGATGCTGAAAAAAAATTTAAAATGCCTAGGTCAAAAAGAATTTTTGATGTTGTTTTTGCTACATCAGTATTACTAATCATTGCACCGTTTATGCTTTTCATTATGTTAGCTATCCGACTTGAATCCAAAGGAAAAGTATATTACATTTCAAAACGTGTAGGCAGAAAAACCTTTGATTTTTATAAGTTAAGATCCATGCGTTCAGGTTCAGACGAACTTATAAAAAAACTTGCGGTAGAAAACAATCAGTATAATAAGCATAATGCTGTGCAAAGTATTGATTTCAAAAAACCTTGTGTAAAGTGTAGCACCATGCCAAAAGACGAAAGTTGCTCTCCAATATTGCACATAGACGGAAATAGAATCTGTGATTATTGGTATAATCATCAAAAAAATACCATAGAAAAAAACAATGCCACTTTTATAAAAATTGTAAATGACCCAAGAATTACAAAAATTGGAAAGTTTATCAGAAATACCAGTATTGATGAATTACCACAATTAATTAATGTTCTTAAAGGTGATATGTCTATTGTGGGAAATCGTCCATTGCCGGTATATGAAGCTGAATTATTAACAAAAGATGTCATATCAAAAAGATTTTTAGCTCCAGCAGGAATTACCGGATTATGGCAAGTAGAATTAAGAGGAAAAGCAGGAAATATGTCTGAAGAAGAACGTATTGAATTAGATAATAAATACGCAGATTACTTTATTGATAAAAACTATTCTTTTTGGTATGATATGAGATTAATTTTGAGAACATTTCCGGGGTTAATTCAAAAAAGTACTGTTTAAATTTCAACCAATCTCAAGTTTACAAAATAAAAATACTACCCTACTTTAAAAAATAAAAAACAATGAAAAATAGCATAAAAACCTTACTAGCACTTCATGCAATTTCAATTTTACCTTTGGTATCAATTGCACAAACTGCAAATGAATTGGAAATCAAAGAAGAAACATCAAAATTTGTTTTACCAAGTCTTGAAGTTTTTATAGATTCAGCATTAGTAAAAAATGGAATGTTAGAATACAGAACTCTGGAAATTGAAGCAAAAGAATATAATCTAACGAGCAAACGTCAAAATTGGACCAGAAATCTTGGAATTCAAGCCAATTCAGGATTTGGAACATTTAATAATTTTTCTACAACCAGCGGTGAAAATGACATTGTAAATCTTGCCAGTAACACGCAACAATTTAATTATAATGTTGGAGTTTATCTAAAGATACCCGTTTTTGACATTATCAATCGAAAAACTGAAGTTAAACAAGCTAAAGCAGAATTAGAACAAGCAAAAAGTTTAGCTAAATTTCAAGAACAAGAACTGCGAGAATTTGTAATAAGACATTATGAAGACTTAATACTTAAGCAAAAAATACTAGTATTAAGATCTTCCAATTTAGGCAACGCTAAAGTAAATATGGAAATGGTAGAAAAAGAATTTAGAAATGGTTTAATTCCCATTTCAGAATATGTTAGAATTTCAGATATGACAGCACGAATTGCTGCAGAATTTGAACAAGCCAAATCAGATTTTTCAACTTCAAAAGGACTTTTAGAGAATTTAACAGGAGTAGAAATTAATTAATAATATTTTTTTAGCCGTTAATTGATGAACATGCAATTTATAAATTTTTTGTCTGTTACTCCACAAATGCGTCCGCTTGTGATTCAAAAAAATCAATGACTATTTTTTTCTTGTTATCTTATAAACCTTTGTTGTCTCCAATTGCGAAATACACTTTATCATTAAAGCATCACTAGTTTACTCAAGTAAAAAAAAAGTACTCCCTTGAAACAATAGTGAAAGAACAAGGAAACAATTTAATATTTATTGGTGTTTTCCTTCACACTAACTTAATGATAATCTATAATAAAAATAGAACATAAATGTGTTGAAGAAAAAAAGATAAATCTACAGTAAATTACCATTCATCGATACTTTAATTAGTATTGGTCTAATTATTAAATGAAATAAAAATAACGAAAGTACTTTTGCTCCTTTACATTGAAAAAAATTAAAAAATATCATGAAAAAAATATTAATAGTTGATGACCAGGAATTAGTTTTAATCTCGCTAGAAAAATGCCTGTCTGACTTAGGTTACAAAATAAAAAGTGTGAATAACATTTATGAAGCTATTTTTATTTATGATTCTTTTCTGCCGGATTTAATTATTTCTGATGTAAATATGCCTGATATTATCAATCGCTACAATTCAAAAAATTCAGTTATAACTCAATGCACGGTTGGTTTAGAATTAGTAAAATATATCAGACAAACACAAAACCACCAAATTCCGATTATGGTTTTATCAGGAAATACAGATGAATCAATAATTTCTCAGGGATTTGAATTAGGTATTGATGATTATATGAAAAAACCGGTTAGTTTAACTGAAATCGGTGCACGTGTAAAAAGATTAATTGGTCCTGCTATACCTATTGAAATTGGAAAAACTGAAACATCAGAAAAATACATACAAAAAGGTTGTGTAGGTGTAGTTATTCCCTGTTACAATGAAGCAGAAAGGTTACCAACCGATGAATTTAAAAAATTTATTGATAAAAATTTAGGCTATCATTTATGCTTTGTAAACGATGGCAGTAAAGACAATACATTGGAAGTACTTGAAAAATTGAGAAAAGGAAAAGAAGATTACATCAGTATTTATAATTGTGAAAAAAACGGTGGAAAAGCGGAGGCTGTTAGATTAGGTATGTTACACTTAAACACTAAAAATCAATATAATTATATAGGTTTTTTAGACGCCGATTTATCTACAAATTTTGAAGATTTTCAAGATTTGGTCAACACAATATCCACCTCTGATTTTCAAATTGTTACTGGTTCAAGAATGAGCCGGATGGGTGCTGATATTACCAAAGAATCTAGCAGTGCGATTATTAACAATACAATCAACTTCTTTATCAGAAAAACATTAGGTATGGATATAAAAGATACCCAATGTGGTGCAAAAGTAATGACCAAAGAAATTATTGAAAAAACTTTTAAAACTAAATTTTTAACCAAATGGTTGTTTGATGTTGAAATTTTTATGCGAATGAAAAAAGCATATGGTTCAACAAAAGCAAAAGAACTAATCTGTGAGCAACCGTTAAAAAGATGGATTCATGCTGATGGTTCTAAACTATCGTTCAAGGATTCCTTAAAAATTGTTGGGCAAATTGGGCAAATAGCAATTAGCTATAAATAAATCATATTTTGTTTTTAATTACATCAAAAAAAAGAATATAAATACCACAATCTAAAAATTTCTTTTGAATGTAGCTTTGTTGATAATAAAATTAAGGGGAAACATTTAGCAGTTGCTAATGACTAATCTAAAAATCTGAGTCTTTATAAATAATCAAAAATGCTAGATGATAAAAAGCTGCAAATGATGTAATTAAATATAAAACCCTGTGAAAATTTCACAGGGTTTTTGAGTATTTATCCTTTTTAGTTTTTACTAGACTATAAACTTTTCTTCTGTTTCTCCACAAAACCATCCGCTTGTAATTCTAGCAATTCAATCGCTCGTTTTTTCTTATAATCATATAACCCTTTGTCGTCTCGAATGTCGGCATAGACTTTATCGTAGATTGAAGCATCGGTTTGTTTTTGCAAATCACTTTGGTATTTATTTTGAGCCAAAACGTTTTTCACGGCTAATTCGCCTTCTTCTTGTTTAAAATCATATTCACCACGTGGTGATAGTAATTTGGCAATAATGGGTGATGTTTCAATTGCCAAGAAAAGTAACATGATAAAAAACGATGGCAACCAAGGTAATTTATCCAACGCATTGATGCGAGCCATCAACCCATCAAATCCATCAATGATAGGTTGGGTTTCGGCTACTTTTTTATCTAAATCAGTTTGAAGGGTTTTGCCTTTTGTTTCCAATTCAGCGATTTTGGCTTGATTGGTGGTTTTTAAAGTGGCTAATTCCTGTAATGCAGCATCGTGTTTTTCACGTTTTTCTTTGTAAACCGGGCCTTTTCCAAGCTTTTTGGTTCCGGCTGTTCCTTCAGCTTCGGTAATATAAACAGCATATAAATCGTTGACTTCTTTTTCTTTTTTCAGGATGTCTGATTTGAGACTGTCGATTTGAGCTTTGTTTTGATCTACGTCGGATTGAAAATAATTGGCCACTTGTTTTTTGTTATTCATTGCCATTTCATTCTTCTCTTTCAACAAAACGGTATTGATTTCTTTTTCAAAAATTTTGATTTCCAATGGTTTTGAAATAACAATAGCAATAATCACCGCCAACACAATTCGGGGAGAAGCTTGAATGAATTCATCCAGAAAGCTGTCTCTTTTTTTGATGGTGGAAACAATAAAACGGTCAAGGTTAAAGATGAGTAAACCCCAAACGAATCCAAAAAATACCGCAATATAAACGTTGTCAAAAACGGTGTAAAGTGCATAACTGCCGGCAATAAAAGCCATCACTGCCGTAAAGAAAACGGTAGCACCAATTCCGACATATTTGTTTTGTTCGCCGTTGGAACAACTTTCGATGATTTGCTTGTCGGCACCCGAACAAAGCAGGAAGAATTTTTTGAGCATGAGGATTGATTTTTGATGATGATTGATACAAATTTAACGCCAAAAATTTTAAATTGTTGTAATTTGTTGAAAAAATGGCGGTTAGAAAAAATCCTGCAAGATTTGAACAATCTTACAGGACTTACTTTAGATTTAAACTACATGTTACTTTTTTGTACCGTCTAAATAAATTGTTTGATTAGGAGCGTAATCCTCGTTATTCAAAAATGCTTTTTTAAATCCTTTCTCTGAATATAAATGCACTTGCTTTTCTTGCGGAAATCGTTTGCTTCGTGCATTTTTATGAACAAAACTTTCGGTTACGAACACAAAATCATTTGGGCTATATGAATTTAATTTTTCGTTTTCAATGACAATTCCATCAACCCAAACTGCATAATTGGTTTTGTTTTTAAATTTTTGTAATTGAGTCTGTAATACTTTTATTTTCCCAGGAGGAGAAGGTGGTGGCGGAGGAATTTGATTCTTCTGATCTTCGTCTAAGTCGGCATATTTCACTTCTTTTTTTATGCCGTCTTTGTCTTTGAAAACAACTGTAGTATTATCATAATAATTAGGCTGTTGAGATTCATTACTTCTTGCTTTTTCTTGAACTTCGATTGCTTCCTCCCAAGTGGTTTCAACAACTTCAAGCTCACTAAGTTGTTTTTCTTGAACACATGAAATCATAAAAATCATTAATACTATTGGTAAAACAAGTGCTTTTTTAAAAAAGCCAATTTGTTTTGATGTGCTTTTTGTCATCATAATTAATCGTTTTTTGGTTACTAAATAATTTAAATTACTGGCCAAGTAAATCGGTTTGCTTCCGTTTGTATTGAGCAAAAGGGCTTGATAAAACGGAACATTGTTGTATTTTTTTACAATATTTTCATCGGCTAAAAATTCATGGTTTAATTGAATTGCTTTTTTGTAAGCATAAAAAAGCGGATTAAACCAAAATACTGTTTTTAGAATTTCGATGAAAAGTATGTCTAAACTGTGCTTTTGTTGAATGTGAACAAGTTCGTGAGCAAACAATTCTTCTTGAATTTGATTGCTTTGAAAATCGTGTTTATTGACGAAAATAAAATTGAGAAAAGTGTGTGGAATAACTTTTTCGTCTAATAAAATGATTTTAGTGTTTTTGAAATAAACAGATGAACTTGTTTTTGCTTTTTTGAATAAAATAAATACATTTTTTGTGAAACGAAGAAGCAATATAACCATAACTGTAACGTAGCCGATAGTGAGGAAAGCATTCCAATTGAATTGATATGCCAACTTTTCTTTTTGGCTTGTTAAAATTGGTTCTGAAATGATGGTTTGAAAAACTTGTATCGGAATTTCTTTTGCCGTTTGAATGGTTATAAACGGAAT
The DNA here is from genome assembly GCF_044339515.1 of Flavobacterium sp. Taxonomy (GTDB): domain Bacteria; phylum Bacteroidota; class Bacteroidia; order Flavobacteriales; family Flavobacteriaceae; genus Flavobacterium. Next base: position 63,637 of record NZ_JBIIVK010000007.1, on the reverse strand, counting down.
AACAAGCGAAAACAACAATGTAATCAAAAGATAAAACCGATTGAATAAATGCATCTTTTCGTTTTCTAAAAATAAATTATAGAAAATGAAAAACACGCTTAGACTGAAGGATGATTTGATGATAAAATCGATCATTTTTTCTTTTTTTGAAGTTCTACGTCAATGATTTTTTTGAGTTCTTCCAGTTCTTTTTCAGTTAGATTCGTTTCTTTTGTAAAGAAAGAGGCAAACTGCGAAGCCGAATCGTTGAAGAAATTTTTGATTAATCCGTTGACGTGTTTTGAAAAATAATCGGACTTTTTAACTAATGGATAATATTGTCGTGAATTGCCAAACTCTTGATAATCAACAAATTTTTTGTCTATCATCCTTTTTAATAGTGTAGCTATTGTGGTTGTGGCTGGTTTTGGTTCAGGATAAACTTCTAGCAATTCTTTCATAAATGCTTTTTCAAGTTTCCATAAATGTTCCATTAATTGTTCTTCTGCATTGGACAAATTCATCTCTATGTTTTTAGAATTAACTCTACAAATGTAGAATATAAATTTTATTGTGCAAATTTTTTGGAAGAATATTTTTAAAAAATGCAGATTGAAAGTATAGATTGCACCCGGGATAGCAGCGGAAAGCCCACAGGACGGGGGTTGTGCTTTTTGCGGGTTGGGCCGGCGACCAACGGAAGCCGAGCCCAACCCGACAAAAAACCAACCAACGGACGAGGACTTGCAGCGAATAGCCCGAAATGGGGCCATAAAAAAACCGCTTACTCCACGGAATAAACGGTAATATAATTTGCGAATTTGCGGTTGATTTATTTACTTAACTCCACAAAATATTTGTAAAACAACGGAATGGTTTCGATTCCTTTGAGATAATTGAAGATTCCGAAATGCTCGTTGGGCGAATGGATGGCATCGCTGTCGAGACCGAATCCCATTAAGATGGTTTTGGATTTTAATTCTTTTTCGAACAGAGCGACAATCGGAATACTTCCACCTGAACGAACAGGAATAGCCGGAACACCAAAGGTTTCAGTGTAAGCTTTATTGGCCGCTTGATAGCCGATGCTGTCGATGGGCGTTACGTAACCTTGTCCACCATGATGTGGGGTAACTTTCACTTTAACCGATTTGGGTGCGATGCTTTCGAAGTGGTTTTTGAATAATTCGGTGATTTCTTGCCAATCTTGGTTCGGCACTAATCGCATGGAAATTTTGGCGTACGCTTTGCTGGCAATCACGGTTTTGGCACCTTCTCCGGTATAGCCTCCCCAGATTCCGTTGACATCTAACGTGGGTCGGATAGAGTTGCGTTCGTTGGTTACATATCCGGTTTCGCCATGAATGTCGGCAATATCCAATGCTTTTTTGTAGTCGTCTAGTGAAAAAGGTGCTTTGGCCATTTCGGCTCTTTCTTCAGTAGAAAGTTCTTCCACTTTGTCATAAAAACCGGGGATGGTAATTTGATTATTTTCGTCGTGAAGTGACGCAATCATCTTGGTCAAAACATTGATTGGGTTGGCAACCGCACCGCCGTACAGACCAGAATGTAAATCACGATTGGGTCCAGTTACTTCTACCTCAACATAACTTAAACCTCTTAAACCTGTTGTGATGGAAGGTTGTTGGTTGGAAATCATTCCGGTATCAGAAATCAAAATCACGTCGTTGGCTAGTTTTACTTGGTTGCGTTCTACGAAGCAGCTGAGGCTTTTTGAACCTACTTCCTCTTCTCCTTCAATCATAAATTTGACGTTGCAAGGCAAGCAATTGTTGGCAATCATGTACTCAAATGCTTTCACATGCATGTACATTTGCCCTTTATCGTCACAAGATCCTCTTGCAAAAATAGCTCCTTCAGGGTGAATTTCGGTAGTTTTGATTACCGGTTCAAACGGTGGCGAAGTCCATAAATCCATTGGGTCGGGCGGTTGCACGTCGTAATGTCCGTACACCAAAACGGTTGGCAAATTCTTGTCGATGATTTTTTCTCCGTAAACAATTGGATAACCGGGAGTTTCGCAGAGTTCCACGAGGTCGCATCCGGCTTTTTCGAGGCTGGCTTTTACGGCTTCGGCAGTATCTATAACATCTTGAGCATAAGCCGAATCAGCACTTACGGATGGAATTTTAAGTAAATCAATCAGTTCACTTATGAATCGTTCTTTGTTTTGTTGAACGTAATTTTTTATGTTGTCCATTATAAAAAGTAAAAATGATAAAGTTCAAAAGTACGAAAAAATTAAGGGTAAAAAAATTGATTCTTCTTGATTAAAATTCAAAATAATCTCTATATTTGCACCCACTTATTGAAACAGCTACTGTTTTTATTCGCCCGCGGGTATGGTGAAATTGGTAGACACGCCAGACTTAGGATCTGGTGCCGCAAGGTGTGAAGGTTCGAGTCCTTTTACCCGCACTAAACCTCAACGAAAGTTGGGGTTTTTTTATCTCAAAAAATTTATTTATCAAACTATAACGTTTGCGAATTGCTTTTTTATAAAAATAACGTTCCCCTAATTTAGATTTCTTTAAAAATACTTACCTTAGTTCATAATATAGTCTAAAATCAAATTTAAAATCCATATGAAAAGAATTACTAAACTTTTCTGTTCTTTGTTTTTAATTTCATTCTCCTCTCTGTTTAGCCAAAATTTCGGGACTTTTGCCTCGGCTGTTTGGTTAACAGATTGTACTACTTCCAACTTTTTTAACACAACCGGCGAAGGTCCGAGCTTGATTGGCCCACCTGAAAATGTGTTTACGAATACCAATTTTGGTGTTTTTATTCAAAACTCCGGAACGTTTATATTACGCGGTGGTGAAGTGAAAACATTTAAAAACAGCAACGGTAATGCTTGTAGTGTTAGAATGAACTACCGAATTTACCTTGAATCAGATATTCCCGGCGGATTTAACACTATTGATTTTCCATTTTTTAATGACTGTAACACGGCAATTAGTGAATTCCCTTCCGGTGGACCCTGTGGCGAAGGTGATCAAAAATGGCAAAGAGTTATTGCTGATGGGGAAACAACTCCTTTTGCACCAATTGACTTAACAACGTTTGCTCCCGGAAACTATGTGTTGGAAGTATTTTTTGAAGCCACTGGAGATTTGAATTCTTCCACAGAATGTGATGACATTGTTTTTGTTAACGACGGTGGAAATAATTATAAAGCCTTCTTCTCAGTGAGAACCAATCCAACGTTTATATCATCCAATCCATCCACTTGTTCCGGTGCTGATGGAAGTATAACCCTTTCGAATTTGAATCCGGATTCAACCTATGCATTTTCTTATTCAGATGGAGGTTCCACCATTGGTCCTAATTCAATTACGGCTGATAATAATGGTGAATTTATCCTTTCAAATCTGACAGCCGGAAATTATAGTAATTTTAATTTTGCAATTAACAATTGTTCCACAACGGTAAATAATTCAGTAGTATTAAACGATCCGACGGTAAATCCGCCCACTTCAGGAGGAAATCAAACGGTTTGCGAGGCAAGTCCGATTCAAACATTAACAGCAAATGCAACAACATCAGATGGTTCAATTATTGTTTGGTATGATGCAGAAGTAGATGGAAATATCGTAACAAACCCAACTTTGGGAACTGTTGGAAGTATCACTTATTATGCTGAAGGACAAAATGAAACTTCCAATTGCATTAGTTTAACTCGAACAGCAGTTACGTTAACCATCAACCCTGCTCCTGCTGCTCCAACCGGAGAAACGACTCAAACTATTTGTAGCCCTTTAACTGTGGTTTTTACACTAAATTTTTTAGTAGTGAATGGAACCAATTTACAATGGTATGCAGATGCTGATGGAACAATTCCTTTGACATCAGATACACCTCTAGTGAATAATACAACCTATTATGTTACTCAAACTGTAAACGGTTGTGAAAGTAACGAAACATTAGCTGTTTTATTTCTACAAAATAACCAGCTATTACCAACGGTTACGGTTGTTCAACCCACTTGTCCTGATCCAATTGGGAGTATAACGGTAACTAGTCCGGTGTCGAGTGGAAATTTATATTCTGACTTGATTATCTCTGAAGTTACCGATGAATCGATTGGTTCTTTAACATACATTGAATTGTTCAATGGAACCGGGAGTACTATTGATTTATCAAATTATCGTATTAAAGTATACAATAATGGAAACACCAATCCGTCTTGTAATTTGTTACTGAGTGGTTTGATTAATACTAATTCTGTGCGTATCATTTCGATTGGAAGTAATGGGAATCAAGGAGGAGTGGTTCCTGATTTGGTATTTGCAGGTTGTGGTGGAGTCAATATTGATGACAACATCCGCTTGACAAACTCTGCCGATGCTGAAATTGATGTATGGGGAAGAATAGATGGTGAAGCATTTACTCCAAACAATGAACCCGGATACACATACAGAAGATTAGCTACTGCTTCCGCTCCAAGCTCAACGTGGAATGCTGCTGATTGGGAAGTTATTGACCCGCAAGACTATACAAATGTTGGAGAATTTATTAATGTGTCTTCTTCGTCGTATGAATATAGTATTGATAACGGTATTTCATTTCAAACCAATCCGTTTTTTGAAGATTTAGAACCCGGAAATTATACCGTTGTTGTACGAGATATAATAACCGGATGTTTTAGTCAGTCACTTGAAGTGGCTCTAAACCAGCCGAATAATGAAGCTGTACCTGTATTTAATTTTGGTGAAACTATCGTAATTTGTTTCAATCAACCTGTACCAAGTTTACCGACTTCTGATAACAATGGTATAACCGGAAATTGGAATCCTACTACGATTGACAACACACAATCCGGAAACTACACCTTTACACCCGATGAAAACCAATGTGCTACTACATTCATTTTAACGGTTACAGTCAACAACTTTCCAACACCTGTTTTCGATTTTGGAAACAATCTTACCATTTGTTCAGGTGATGAAATACCTGTCTTACCCGCGGAAGACAACAACGGTGTCAATGGTTTTTGGGAGCCTGCTACGATTGATAATGAAGTAGGAAATACTTATACTTTTATAGTTAACAATTCTGAATGTGCATCAAATTTTATTTTAACGGTTATTGTAAATGAATTAGTTACACCCGTTTTCAACTTTGGAAATGCTATAACCATATGCTCTGGTGAAACTGTTCCAAATCTTCCAACCACAGATAACAATGGTGTGAATGGTATTTGGACACCGGCATCAATAGATAATACACAAACAGCTAATTATACTTTTGAACCAACAGATGCTTGTGTCGAAAGTTTTACTTTAACTGTGACTGTTTCAACACAGGTTACTCCTGTTTTTTCTTTTGGAAATCAATTAACCATCTGCTCTGGTGAAACTGTTCCAAGTCTTCCGACCTTAGATAATAATGGTATGAATGGTGTTTGGACTCCGGCATCAATAGACAATACAAAGCCAGCTAATTATACTTTTGAACCTTCAGATGATTGTGCCGAAAGTTTTATATTGAATGTAATTGTAAATGACCCAATTACACCTGTATTTTCGCTTCCTTCTTCAATTTGTTTCAATAGTAATGCTGAAACATTACCTACTGAATCTGAAAACGGGATAATCGGAACCTGGAATCCATCAACAATTAATTCCACCAACGATACACTTTATACCTTTACACCAGCAAGTACATCTTGTGCAACTGGTTTTTCAACTACTATTGCTGTTTTACCTACTTTTTCGATAGAAATTTTTGACCAGTGTGAAAACAACCAATTCACCATTGGTGTAGAACTTAATGACAACTCCAATGTGATTTTAACAGATTATTCCTGGATAAATGAAAATGGTACGGTTGTCGGAACAAACTCTTCCACTTTTAACATTACTGAATACATCCGAAGTACGCCTCAGACTGAAACTTTTCCATTATTCTTTACGGTAAGGGCTACCTCTATTGACGGCTGTTTTGCAGAAGAAAACATCAGCATTCCAACGATTTTTTGTGGAATTCAAAAAGGAATTTCGCCCAACGGAGATAATTTAAATGACTTTTTCGATTTAGCCTTATTGGATGTAGAAAAACTTTCCATCTTTAATCGTTATGGAAGAAAAGTGTACACACAGAACAATTATACCAATCAATGGTTCGGCCAGACTGATGATGGAAAAGAGTTACCTTCTGCCACTTATTATTACTTCATTGAATTCAGAAATGGCGAATCTAAGAGCGGCTGGATTTACATCATGCGGGAGGAAAGCAGATAAAAAAGTTAAGTTTCAATTTTAAAGCCAATCATTGATTTTGATTGGCTTTTTGTCTTAAAAATAAGTTAATCTAAAAACCCTACCGTCAAAAAATCATTACTTTGGCAACATAAATTATGTTACCAATGAAAAATAAAATTTTAGTACTCATGCTTATGGGAATTTCTACTACTCAAATTGAAGCACAAGAACTCAAAACATCGTTTTCCACTAATCCTTTTCTCAATTCGTATAACACACCTTTTAATGTTCCACCATTTCATTTAATTAAGAATGAGCATTTTACAGTGGCTATAAAAGAGGGTATAAAAAAGCAAGATGCTGAAATAAAAGCAATTGTAAATAACAAAAGTGTTCCAACGTTTGAAAACACTATTTTGGCATTAGAAAATTCAGGCGAATTATTGTCCAATGTGTCCACCGTTTTTTATAATTTGAATTCGGCCAACACCAATGAAGAAATTCAAAAAATAGCTACAGAAATTGCTCCTTCAATGTCGGCTCACCGGGATAATATCAATCTTAATGACAAATTGTTTACCAGAGTAAAAACCGTTTGGGAACAAAAAGATAAACTAAAATTAAACCCTGAACAACATAAACTTTTAGAGAAAACTTACAAAGGATTTGTGCGAAGTGGTGCCAATTTAAATGAAAAAGACAAACAACGTCTTCGCGAATTAAATAGTGAAATGGCTGTTTTGACTTTAAAATTTGGTCAAAACATTCTATCAGAAACCAATAATTACGAGTTAGTTATTAATAACAAAGAAGATTTAGCCGGTCTTTCTGCTGATTTAATTGATGCAGCTGCCGAAACTGCCAAAGCAAAAGGTAAACCAGGCAAATGGGTTATCACCTTGTCAAACTCGAGTGTAATGCCATTCCTTCAATATGCTTCTAATCGAAAATTGAGAGAACAAATTTGGACTGCCTATAAAAACCGTTGCAACAATGGCAATGAATTTGACAATAATAGCAATGCCATTCGTTTGGCTTCACTGAGATCCGAAAAAGCAAAATTATTAGGCTATAAAACCCATGCTCATTATGTTTTGGAAGAAAGTATGGCAAAAACTCCAGAAAAAGTAACGGAATTTTTAAATCAACTTTGGGAACCAGCATTGGCTAAAGCCACCGTGGAAGAAGCTGAGATTAAGAAAATGATGATGGACGAAGGAATACAAGGAGAGGTTCAACCCTATGATTGGCGTTATTATAGCGAAAAAATCAGAAAACAAAAATTTGATTTAGACGAACAAGAATTAAGACCCTATTTTAGTTTGGAGGCTGCCACCGAAGGCGTTTTTATGGTTTGCGAAAAATTATACGGTTTAAAATTCAAAGAATTAAAAGATGTTCCCACTTATCATAACGAAGCTACCGTTTGGGAAGTAACTGAAAAAAACGGAAATCATGTTGGGATTCTATATATGGATTTTTATCCAAGAGATTCAAAACGTGGTGGTGCTTGGATGACCTCTTATCGCCCACAATCTACAGACAATGGCAAACGAATTCCACCCGTCATTTCGATTGTATGTAATTTTTCTAAACCAACGGAAAACACACCGGCTTTGTTCACATTTGATGAAGTCACTACCTATTTTCATGAATTTGGACATGCTTTACATGGATTATTATCCGATGTAACGTATAAAAGTCTGGCCGGAACCAGTGTTTCAAGAGACTTTGTTGAACTGCCTTCGCAAGTAATGGAAAACTGGGCTGCAGATCCTGAAGTTTTAAAAATGTATGCAAAACATTATAAAACCGGACAAGTAATTCCGGATGCTTTAATTCAAAAGTTAGTTAATGCCGGTACTTATGGACAAGGTTTTGCCACTGTAGAGTATTTGGCTTCTGCCTTTTTAGATATGGATTTTCACACTTCAGAGGGAACAATCAGCGGAACTGCTAATGATTTTGAACTGAATTCAATGAACAACAAAGGTTTAATTAGTTCCATTATTCCAAGACATCGAGCAAACTATTTTAGTCATGTGTTCTCAGGTGGCTATTCTGCTGGGTATTACAGCTATATTTGGTCTGGAGTTTTAGATACGGACGCTTTTGATCAGTTTAAAAAAACATCTTTATTCAATGCGGAAAAAGCAAACTCTTTCCGTAAAAATATCTTAGAAAGAGGAGGAACAGAAGAACCAATGAATTTGTATAAAAAATTCAGAGGAGCAGAACCAAGTATCGAACCATTATTGAAAAAACGAGGCTTAGATAAAAAATCAAAATAAATAAAGTAGGTTAATTTAATTCAAAAAAATCCCGAGTGACTATCATTTCGGGATTTTTTATTTTTTATTAACCATGGTAAACTCGGGAGAGAACTATTTTTCCATCTCGAATTTCAAGTACCTCAGCCACGAGCATATCTTCTTCATTTTCTACAGAACGTACATATTCCATAAATACCCTATCCGTATTTGCCGTTAACGAAGTTACTTTATAGTGCAATGTTGGCAATCGATCAAACGCATCTTTCCACCATTCTCGCATGGCTTCTTTACCGATTACTAAACCATTGGTTTCCGGTTTTCTGATTTTTAGTTTAGGACTGAAATGTTGAGCATTATCATCATACAAAGACAGTAATTGTTCTAAATTATGCTGATTAAATGCCTCAAACCACTTGTAAGCTATTGAGGTGATTTCCTGCGAATTCATTAATAATTCTTCAAGTTAATAATTTCTTGCTCTGTCAAAAATCGCCAATTTCCTCTCGGTAGATTTTTCTTGGTTAAACCTGCAAAAGAAACCCGATCTACTTTTAACACATCGTACTTAAACTTTTCAAAAATTGCACGAACCACTTTAACATTGGCCGTTCTTAACTTAATTCCAACTTCCGTTTTAGGTTGGTCTTCGATGTAACTAATTTCATCCACATACAATTTATGTTCTTCAAAAGTTACCCCACCGGCGATTTTCTCTAAGTCCTCGTACTTTAAATTTTTGTCAAGCGTAACTTGATATATTTTTGTTGACTTTTGATTCGGTAAACTGAATTTTCGAATCATATCAGTATCATTGGTGAAAAGCAGTAAACCTGTGGTATTTTTATCCATTCTGCCAATGGGTTGCACTTTTGCTTGTGTTGAATTTTTAATCAACTCAAAAACATTTCGCATATCACGGTCATCCTCTACTGAAGTGGTAAAATTTTTGGGTTTATTCAACAAAATGTATTCTTTTTTCTCTGGAATAATGGTTGCTCCATCAAAATTTACCACATCTCCGGGTTTCACTTTATATCCCATTTCGGTAATCACTTCGCCATTCACTTTTACATTTCCTGATTGAATGTAAATATCCGCATCACGACGTGAACAAGCACCGGAGTTGGCAATGTATTTATTTAAGCGAATATCATCTGATTTCACTTTAGGTTTAGCTGGAGTAGCATCTGGATTAGGAGTGGCTTTTTTAGGTTTTTGTGAACGCTTTGCCATTGCCGGTTTTGGTTTACTAAAACCGCTTGGTTTTCCTTTTGTATTTTTGTTGGAAGTTGATTTTCTGCTGCTTCCGTCTTTTTTATTCATCGTTAAAATTTTTGCAAAGATACGGAATTGAAAATTGGTTTAAGAAGTTGTTTTTCCGCTTTTAGATAGCAAGTACTTCTCTACCGTTAAGTAACACAGAAGGTTTTATTAAAACAATACAAAAAACTCCGGCCACAATGATAATTTTGAGAATGTTATGCAAAAGAAGGTAATTTTCTTTTGAATCGGATTTCCATAATTTTAGCAAGAAAAAAATAAGCACACCAAAACTGGTGTAAAAATAAATATCCATATAGCCCACATCATACATTTCGATAAGAATATAAACCGGAATCACGGTACAAAAAACTAAAAATGTAATGATTTTTTTGGAAAAATTTTCCCCTAAAATCACCGGAATAGTTCGGTAATTTTGAACTAAATCACCTTTAATATTTTCTAAATCTTTAATCATCTCGCGAATCAAAATCAATAGAAATAGGAATGAAGCATGTGCAAAAATGACATAGTACTTTTCATTATTCAAATTTTGAAGAATCGCATCAATTTTTTGATAATACAATAGGATAGCAAAAAAAGGTAAAACGGCTAACAATGCAGCGGTTATATTTCCAACAATCGGATACTTTTTTATTTTATGTGAATAAAACCATATCAGAAAAATATAAACCGAAAAAAACAAAACGGCACGCCAAGAAACTAAAGTTGCTATCAGAAATACAAAAAAATTAAGTCCAAAATATACTTGTAGTTTCGTTTTTTGGGAAACCAAACGATCCAACATCGTTTTGTTAGGCTTGTTAATCAAGTCTTTTTGACTATCGTAAAAGCTATTGATAATATAGCCGGACGCAATTGTTAACGAAGAGGCCAACACGATGATAAACAAATTGAAATCTAAAATAACATTTAATGCCCTTTTTTCTTGCGAAAGTATAAATATGGCCGAAAGATATTGAGCTAAAATGATTATGGGAATATTATAGCCTCTCACTACAGAAAACAAACTGATTATTTTCATAAGAATCAATTTGTTTTTTCTGGATAATGCCATAGTGTAAGACAAAAATCAAGGGCCTATCTTGATTTTTGTATATATTAAAATTGATAAACTACTTCTAATTTATAGTCTTTTAGGGAAGCTTTGGCCTTTTCCAAATCTTGAGTAAAACCTAGAATATAACCACCACCACCGGAACCACACAATTTTAAATAATAATCGTTTGTGTCAATCCCTTTTTGCCAAACTTGATGAAATTGTTCGGGAATCATGGGTTTAAAATTATTCAATACCACTTTAGATAACTTCTTAGTGTTACTAAAAAGGGATTTCATGTCGCCTTGTAAAAAGTTTTCTACACAGGCATCGGTATATTTTACAAATTGGTTTTTCAGCATGGTACGAAAACCTTGGTCTTTCAAATTTTCCATAAAAATGTTGACCATCGGTGCTGTTTCTCCAACAATTCCGGAATCTAACAAAAATACAGCTCCTTTCCCATTGGCTACCTGAGATGGAATTCCGGTTGGCTCGATATTATCTTTGGAATTGATTAAAATTGGCAAACTTAAATAACTGTTCAATGGATCTAATCCTGAACTTTTACCATGGAAAAAAGATTCCATTTGAGAAAAGATATTTTTTAGTTGCAATAATTTTTCACGGGTTAAATTCTCTAAAACCGTGATGGTATTATTGGCATATTTATCATAAATAGCAGCCACTAAAGCTCCGCTACTTCCCACGCCATATCCTTGTGGGATTGAGGAATCAAAGTACATTCCTCTTTCAATATCTTGATTTAAAACTTCCAGATTGAACGTTACCAACTCCGGTTGTTCGGTTTGCAATTGAGCTAAATAGACCGCAAATCGCTTTAAACTTTCGTTGGATTTTATAGCTTCAGGTGACGGATTTTCACTCACTTTCAATGCTCCGTTATAAAAATTATACGGAATCGAAAGCCCTTTTGAATCTTTGATGATTCCGTATTCTCCGAAAAGAAGAATTTTTGAGTAAAAAAGTGGTCCTTTCATATTTAATTTATAATTGACAATTAATAATTGATAATTATTTTGACTTTGATGTGTTTATAATACTGGTCAGCAATTTTAAAATCTCAATATTCTTAACTTTTATAGTATGAAATTCTATTTCATTTATAAACTTTGTTTCAAATAATAAATCTAACCAATATTCTGTTTCATTTGCTTCTTTCAAGGAAATTGCTAATTTGTGAATAAAATCTGCTTTGCTTTCCGCTTGTTCTGCTTCTCTCACATTTGCACCAATTGATGTTCCTGAACGAAGTAGCTGTCTAGATAAAATAAATTCTCTTCTATCAACTAAAACCTTATAAAGGTAAACTATTTCTACTGCGAATTCAAAAGATTTTTCTTTAATTACATTTTTTTTCTCCATATCAAGAATTGTCAATTGTTAATTATGCATTATCAATTGAGCTCCGTTTCCAATTTCGTCACAAATATACTGTTCGTTTTGACAATACACAACTAATTCATTCTTAATAAATTGCAAAACTTCTTCTCTAACGTTTTCGGGATACAACACATGCACATTTGCACCGGCATCCAACGTAAAACAAACCGGAATAGCGGTTTCCTCCCTAAATTTCCAAATTTTATTAATGATTTCCAGCGTATTGGGTTTCATCAAAATAAAATACGGCATCGATGTCATCATCATAGCATGAAGAGTTAATGCCTCACTTTCAACCAATTTTACAAATTCGTCAACTTCTCCATTGGCTAAAATAGCTTTCATTTTCGACAAATTCTGATGAGCTTGTTCAAATCGTTTTTCGGCAAAGGGATGACCATTCATCAAATCGTGACCTAACGTACTACTAACTTGTTTTTCGCCTTTGTCAACCAGTAAAATTGTGTCATGATAATTTTTAAAATTAGGATGAAGTGTTGAAAATTCAACCCCAAATAAATCTGAACTGTTTTGTGTTTCCAGATGATTTCCCCAAATGACTACTTCGCCTTTTACACTTCTACAAGCACTACCGGAACCTAGACGAGCTAAAAATGAAGCCTTTTGGTTGAAATATTCGTCCGTCATTTCGGGATTTAATTTTTTTTCTAAACTCATAAAATTCACTGCCAAGGCCGCCATCCCGGAGGCGGAAGAAGCAATTCCTGAACTGTGTGGAAAAGTATTTTGTGTATCAATCGTAAAATGATAGTCTTTTAAAAAGGGTAAATACACTTCCACTCGTTCCAAAAATTTTTGAATTTTCGGTCGGAACGATTCTTTTGGTTTTCCTTCAAATAACAAATCGAAAGAAAAATGATCTGTTTTGTCAATTTTAGAAAAAGATAAATTTGTAATGGTTTTACAATTTTTCAACGTAAAACTAATGGATGGATTGGCAGGAATTTGATTTTCCTTTTTTCCCCAATATTTTACTAAGGCAATGTTGCTTGGTGCTGACCATTGAAAACTGCCCTTTTCGATTGTTTGAGAATAATTTTTCGGAATAAAATCAGAAGGCGTAAGCATGCAATTTATTTTTGACAAAGATACATTTTTTGAATGATTCCCTCTTTTTTGACAACAGATTTGTTACATTTGAATAAAAATTACCATGTCAAAATCTCTCAAAATTGCGATTGCTGTCATAGTTTGTTTAGCGGTTGGTTATGGTGCCGGAATGGCTACACAATCTTCCATTGAAACTTGGTATCCAACGTTAATCAAACCTATCTTTAATCCACCGAATTGGTTATTTGCTCCGGTTTGGACACTTTTATATGTGATGATGGGCGTGAGTGCCGGATTAGTTTGGAGCAAAATGGAAGTTGTTCCTCTTTTAGTAAAAAAAGCACTGTGGGTTTTTGCCATTCAATTGATTTTAAATGCGTTGTGGAGTTTTTTGTTTTTTGGAATGTGCAATCCGTTTTTGGCTTTCATTGAAATTTTGTTGCTTTGGTTGATGATTTTGGAAACCATCAAATTATTTAAACCGATTGACGCTTTGGCCAGTAAATTATTGATACCGTATTTACTTTGGGTAAGTTTTGCGACGCTTTTGAATGGTAGTATTTGGTGGTTGAATCGTTAATAATTTAATTGTTTCCTACTAATCATATTTGATTTTAGCCACTGATTCGCTGATTTTAAGACAAGAATATTTTTAAACTCCCAAAACACTATCAATTTCTTTCACTTCACCGGATTGTAAATCGCCTAAGTTAAAATTTCCAATTCGTACACGAACTAAACGAAGCGTGGGAAAACCAACCGCAGAGGTCATCTTACGAACTTGTCTAAACTTTCCTTCGGTTAAAGTAATCGAAACCCAAGAAGTGGGTCCGTGACGCTCATCGCGGATTTTTTGTGAACGTGCCGGAAAATTTGGATTGTCAATCAACTTAGCTTGGCATTTTTTGGTTTTGTATTTGGTTCCTTTAAAACCAATTAAAACACCGTTTTGTAATTGTTCGACAGCTTCTTGAGTAATAATGCCATCTACTTGAGCATAATATTCTTTTTCTACTTTTTTGCTTCGTATTATTTCACTCATCATTCCGTCAGTAGTTAGAATGATTAAGCCTTCAGAATCTTCATCCAAACGACCAATTGCCATAGTTCCCGGAGGAAAATTGTGTAATTCTCCCAACAGCTTCTTGGTTCGTTTTAGTTCATAGACAAACTGACTGAGGTAGCCGTAGGGTTTGTGGAGTAAAAAGTGGCGGTGGATAATCATCGTAATGAAATAATTCTAAATGAGATTCCTCCTATCGTCGGAATGACAAACTGAGTATGAAACTACTATAAATCAAAAAAGCTATCCACAAAGTGGAAAGCTTTTCATTGGTCTAACTACTAAACCAGGACTTCCTTTCGGTCGTCCAAAACAACACAACTATTTTCAATGCTTTTTTGGGCAAAAAAGCACTTTGTTACCAAAGTGCTTTTAAAAATTTTCCCAATTTTAGCGGTCTGGACGGGACTCGAACCCGCGACCCCATGCGTGACAGGCATGTATTCTAACCAACTGAACTACCAAACCTTCGCTTTATTGCGGTTGCAAATATACAACGTATTTCTATATCTGCAAGTGTTTTTTTTACTTTTTTTGGACGTTATTTAAAGTAGCTATCCAAACATTTGTTTTTCAACTAAATATGTCGTGAGAATTTTTTCAAAATTGGCTCCAACATTGACCGGAACATATTTTATTTTGTTCTGAGCACACGTCATGGCAACTTTTTTGAAATAGGAATCCACACTTTTTTCATACACTTCTTTGATGTTTTCGGCAAATAAATTGACGGTTTCACCCGATTCTACATCAATAAATTTACGAGGTGTATTGTCAAAATCGAAATTTAGTTCTCTTTTTTCATCTACCACATGAAACAAAACTACTTTGTGTTTATTATGTTTTAAATGTTGTAGAGCGTTGAATAGCTTTTCTTCTTCCCCATTTTGAAACATATCCGTAAACAAAACAATCATTGAACGACGGTGCATTTTTTCGGCAATTTGATGTAAAAAAGTAACCGTTTCGGTTGGTTTGGCCACTTTGGAATTTTCCAATAAATCTTCTAATTTGTTTAAAATCATACGATGGTGGCGATCACTACCTTTTTCAGGAGCATAATATTCATAGGTGTCTGAAAAAACACTTAATCCCACTGCATCCCGTTGTTTTTTGAGCAAATTCATTAAAACGGCAGCTGCTAAAACTGAAAAACCAATTTTACTCTCATAAAACGGCTGTCCCGATTCCAATTGAGGGAAATGCATGGAAGAAGAATTATCGATAATCAAATGACATCGCAAATTAGTTTCTTCTTCATATCGTTTGGTATATAAACGGTCGGTTTTAGCAAATAATTTCCAATCAATGTGTTTGGTACTTTCGCCTTTGTTATACACTTTATGCTCGGCAAATTCTGCTGAAAATCCGTGAAATGGCGATTTGTGCATTCCTGAAATAAAGCCTTCCACCACTTGATTGGCTAATAATTCTAAATGTTTAAAACCAGAAATGAGTTCTTTTTGTTGTTCAATCATCATCTTTTCTTTATCTATGTACCAAATTGGTTCGATTCAAAGATAAAGAAAAGTTAAGCATTAAAAAAGGCCTGATTTTCATCAGACCTTCAAATTTATTTTTATTAAAAATTATAACAACGCATCAATTGCATCGGTATAATTTTTCTTTGGAGCTACTCCTACTTGTCTTCCTACCACTTCACCATTTTGAAAAACTAATACCGTTGGAATATTTCTCACGCCATATTTTGCAGCAAATTCTTGGTTTGCATCTACGTCCACTTTTCCAACAACCGCTTTTCCTTCATATTCTGTTGCGATTTCATCGATAACCGGTCCAACCATCCTACATGGTCCGCACCAAGCTGCCCAAAAATCTACTACCACCGGTTTGTCTGATTTTAAAACTACTTCATCAAAAGTAGCGTCTGTAATTGCTAATGCCATTTTATATTTTTTTATTGATTATTATTTGTTTATTTAACATTGCAAATTTAAAAATTTAAAACTTAAAGTCGTGTTAATTGAAAATTAGTTTTGATTATGAATGTATTGGTGGAATTGATACAATACAAAACATAAAAAAAACCCAGAGCAAAAAAATGTCTGGGTTTACTTTCTTATTTTATAGTGCTCATCTATAGCAGCTTGTATAGTAGTGCACTTTGAGGGTACAAAGGTAATTAAAAAATTTATAAATCAAACTTTATTTTAGAATTAATTATGTTTTTTACAAGTTCGTTCTCCGATGTAGTTTCTAGTAAAATCTTTATTTCTTGTTCTAAATCATTAGCTCTATTTTTAGATACTTTACTCAATATGAAAAGTATCAATCGTAATGAAGCATTTAAATTTGTATTATTCCAGTTTTTAATTCTGTACTTTAAATTAGGAATTCTTTTTATACCAATTGGCTGATTATAATCAAAAAGTACGCCATTATGTGAGCATATATTTCTAATGTTAATAATTGATATTAAATAATTGTCCAACAAAGAAACCTCTCTAAAACCATATACTGCTGCTATTTGTTTTTTTAGTTCTGTATTTTTAAGGCTGGAGAACAGTTTATAAATTTGGCCAAATGTTAAAAATTCAAAAACTTTCCAGGCTGGTGCAAAATCACTTGGATATTTAACATGATGTTTTATCAGACTTTTGTTTTTAGTTTTTAAGATAAAATAAATAGTGTTGAATTCTTTTAAAATAGAGTTGTCAACTATTTTAGGGTCAACGTACCAAGTGTTATTGTCTTTATAATGATTTGATGCGTAATATAACAATTGCGTACGAAAATGAACTTCTACTCTATAAATGTATCTAAGGAGTAACATTTTCATATCAAAATCAAAATAGTAAAGTTTGATTATATCATTAAAATGAACGTGAGTTGTAAAATGATGTGTCATTCTATCCTGAAAATAGTACGAATAAAAACCTAAACGATAGTAACCAATATCGAGCAGGGTTTCTTTTACTTTTTCTATTTCACAATCAAATACCATTCCTCTGCTTTGAAGCAATACTATTTGTTCTTCAACTGTTGTGGCTGTTTTACCCATTTACTCAAAATACTTAAAATCTTCAATTAACATTCTATAGATTTCTTCCTTCACTAATTTAGTTTTTTCTGAAATCAATACTGTTTTTTCTAATAAATCTGAGCACTCATTAACCTCAGCATATTTTTTTATTTGAATTAATCCGCTGTCTTTGGTTACAAAATCTAGATAATCAAAATATTTAAAATAAGCTTCTTCATGCAAACCTACATTTTCTAAAATTTGACCTTTAGTATAATTCAAATTCCAATATTGATAAAATTCTTCAATAGTTGTTGCTAAATCATTGGCAACTGATTTAGATTTTTTGATTTCCTTTTGCAAAGTAGTTCTATAAAAACTTTCCTGATTGTTTGGACTCATAGGATTATCAACCCACACTTCCGGTGTACCAACAACTGGATTGTCTTTTTCAAACTTGGTAACCACACAACGGTTTTCTGCTAGGCCAAAAGCATAACATAATGCAAACCAATCTTCTTTTAAATTTTCTGAAATATTTGGTTTCCATAAATCATATTGATTTGCCCAAGTTGGATATTTTCCAACTAAATTTTTAGCAATAGCAAACCAAGTGAAACATACTTCAGAAGTGGGTAAATCGTATGCACAATATCCAAATTGGTCTGGTGTTCCACTTTGAATTCTAGTTATGTTGATATTTACAAACATATGATCAAGTTTGAACCAAACTCTATCAGGATTATATGACAACCTATTACATGTATCTTCTTTACATCTAACCAAGGCATTGTCTTCCATAAATCCAATAAAATTTCCATTGGAATAGCCATGAGGTGCACTCAAACCATTATGTTTTGTGTCATTTAAAGCAAAACCATTTTCATTTCCATTTGCTTTTTCATTTTTTGACGGATTTCTATATAAATTTAATCTTGGCTGTCTAACATATTTACCTGCCTTTGTTTTAATTTCAGGCAAACTGTCTCTCAGAGAAAATCTTTTATCAGAAATTTCTAAAGAACAGAATGTGTTTAAATAACTTTCAACAATAGGGTTTAATTCCTCGTCAATATCATTCCAATTGAAAGCTAAATCATTTTTCTTTACTTGGGTTAAATCTAAAACTTTTACTTTGTTTTCTCTTTCTTCATTTGGTTCATATTGCCAAATGGTAAAAGCCAAAGGCCATTTCCCTTTTAGTTTAAAAAACTCATTACTTGTAGTGATGAAACCATTTAAGTAGGTAAAATTTTCATCCCAAGTTTTTCTAAATTGTTTGTATGTTGGACGAGGAATTAACCAAGAAGTTGGTGTAAAAATCATTACCAATGGTTTTGCATCGGGTAATTTTTCGGTTTGTGCTTTGCAAATGTTTAAAATTTGCCCAAGAAAAGCTAAATAGCGTTCTTTCCCAGCGTCTGCACCCGTAAGTGCAAGGATATCAGTATTTATTTCATATTCCGCATCCGATTTTTCACGAGCAGAAACATTTTCATCTGTATTTTTATACGGTGGATTTAATAAAAAAGCCAATGGTTTATCAATTCCTTTGTTTGTGTTTTTTAAAACTGCTTTTTCTAATTCGTTGTAATAATCGGCACCGCTTCGGTCAAGAAAATTTAGACCTTCGTTTTCAGCTGTTTTGGGTACAATGGTAAAACCGGTTTCAATATGCCAAGGATCGGCTTTCATCCTTTTTTCAATAATCTTCAATAAATCAGGTTGAAGTTCCGAAATGATTTTATGTTTTAATTTTCCTTTATAACTGCTAATTAAGTTACCCGAACCTCCTGCTGGATCGAAAACTACATAATTTTCATGAATCGTTTCAAATACTTCATTTTTAGCAAACCAAAGTGCAAACTTACTTAAGTTATCATCGGTAAAAAATATTCCGTGTTGTTTTACATATTCTGGATCAATAGCTGCCAAAACCTCATCAAAACGAGAAAAATAATAATCAACCGTTAATCCCGAACCTTCATTTGTAAAAATATATTGGGTTTCAATAAACTTGATAAATTCCTTTTTATGCTTGGTAATAATGTTAATATTTTCTGATGCTTTCTTGCCAGAATAACCGATAACTTGAATGGTTTCTGTGTTGTCATTTTCTGCAACCGAAGACGTAATATCCCAATATGGAATTATAGAATAAAATGCATGAACAGCATCAATTGGATTCTCAAAAAAGAATTTCATTCGCTCAATAGCATGAATAAAATTGTGTTTATTTACAAGTATTCTTTCGGAATCAAGATTCTTAAGAACTTTTAAAATTTCGTAAGTTTCTGTAATTAAACTTTTCCTTCCATTAAAAAGTTCTCCCTTTAAGTCTTTAGGATCAAGCCAATATTGAGCTGCTTCTTTGATTAAAAGTTTATTGTTGTTGGCAGTTTTTCTCGCATTTTCTTTCCCCACTGTGCTTGGAGCAAGATTCGCATCAGCACTGTGAGATAAAATCACAGCATATTCCGGTAAGTTTTTAATTTTCCAAATGGCACAAAACTCATTTGAAATAACCATAATAGAATTATAAGAAAGACAAATTTCTTTTTATAATGTAATGCTTGATAAAAGCCATCAAGCCACTGTGTAAAATTTGTTTTGGCTTCAACAATAAGTTGTCCTTCAACATATCCATCTGCTCCGTGAGTATTTTGAGCAGATTCAATTTTAAATTTATCTTTAAAGAGTTTTGTAAATAATGGATATAGCAATTGTCTTTTTGCATCTTCATTTTCGTTACTTTCAATATATTTTTGAAGACTACGAAGCTCTTGATCGAAAGTTAAATTTTTTGCCATATTGTATATTTTCTCAAAAGTAAGTATTTTAATTCAATCTAAAATCTACGTTCAACTTTGATAATTCTGATAAAAGCTCGTTACTTATTTTGACTTTTAATTTTCTACTAGGCAATGATAATTGATTAACAACTCTTATTTCCTCCGTTGGAGCTTCTATTTCTATTTCAATGTCTTCTAAATTTTCAATATCTAAGTCATCATCCGAAGCAATTGCAATTGGTTTAATTTCTACTTCTTTTTTTACTTTTTCCAATTCCATTACCTCAAACGTAACCGCATTATCACCTTGAAATGTTTTAAAAATAGCACTTAACTCGGCAATCAAATTTTGTTGCAATGCCATAATATCCATTTGAATGGTTAGTTTTTTAGCGAATTGTGGCAACACATCCTGCAAGTACTGAATCAATTGAAACGTAATTCGTGGATCCCCTTTTTTGCCGGTTTCTTTGTTTGCCCAACCTTCTCGCACCATCACTTTTATAAACGTAAAATTATTTTGAATGATAAAATGTCGGAATTTTAAATATTCTTCACCATAAATTCTGAACTCATAGCTTTCATCATATCCTTCCAGCATAAAGGATGCCCAGCCTTTTCCGTTTTGAGCCACACGATGTTGCACGTTGGTAATAATTCCGCCAAAAGTCAACGTTTTATTCACATGTTGCTCCAAATTTTTAAGGTATTCTAATTTAGAATTACAAAAATATTTCATCTCAAAACGAAAATCATCCAACGGATGGCCGGAAATGTAAATACCAACCACTTCTTTTTCTTTGGCTAATTTTTCCATCGTACTCCATTCGTCGCAAGGAGGAACTTGTGGTTCTGCAATTTGAACATCACTGGCTTCACCAAACAAACTCACTTGAGCCGAATTTTCATTTTCCTGAAATTTTGCTCCGTAACGAATCGCTTTTTCCAAAAACGTAATGTTATCACCATCGTGATGGAAATATTGTGCCCGATGCGTAGACGAAAAACCATCAAAACCACCGGCTAAAGCTAAATTTTCAAAGGCCTTTTTATTCGCGGCACGCAAATCGATACGCTTCGCTAAATCAAAAATGGATTTATATTTTCCGTCTTTCAATCGATTTTGAACTATAGTTTCCACTGCTCCTGCTCCTACTCCTTTGATGGCACCCATTCCAAAACGAATCGCACCATCATCATTTACAGTAAATTTATAAAACGATTCATTTACATCCGGACTTAAAACCCGCAATCCCATTCGCTTGCATTCTTCCATAAAAAATGAAACCTGTTTGATGTCATTCATATTGTTAGAAAGCACTGCCGCCATGTATTCCGCAGGATAATGAGCTTTTAAATAAGCGGTTTGATAGCCAATCCAAGCGTAGCAAGTAGAGTGCGATTTGTTGAAGGCATAACTCGCAAAAGCTTCCCAATCTTTCCAAATTTTTTCTAAAACAGTTGCATCGTGACCTTTAGATGCAGCTTGTTCTATAAATTTTGGTTTCATTTTATCCAACGTTGCTCTATCTTTTTTTCCCATTGCTTTACGCAAAACGTCGGCATCACCTTTTGAAAAATCGGCCAAAGATTGAGACAAAAGCATTACTTGCTCTTGATAAACTGTAATTCCGTACGTCTCGCTTAAATATTCTGCACAAGCATCTAAGTCATATTTTATTTCTTCTTGGCCATTTTTTCTAAGAACAAAAGACGGAATATATTCTAATGGTCCCGGACGATACAACGCATTCATCGCAATTAAATCTCCAAAAACGGTTGGCTTTAAATCACGAAGGTACTTTTGCATTCCAACCGATTCATATTGAAAAATTCCAACTGTTTCACCACGTTGAAAAAGTTCATACGTCTTTACATCATCAATGGGAAAAGTATCCGGATCAAGTTCTTTTCCGGTTCTGTATTTAATTAATTTAACAGTGTCTTTTATTAATGTAAGGGTTTTTAATCCTAAAAAGTCCATCTTCAACAATCCGGCACTTTCTACCACCGAGTTGTCAAATTGAGTGACATATAAATCGGAATCCTTGGCCGTTGCCACAGGAACGAAATTGGTGATATCGCTTGGCGTAATGATGACTCCACACGCGTGAATTCCGGTATTTCGAAGCGAACCTTCCAACACTTTTGCTTGTTGGATGGTTTCTCCGGCTAAATCACCTTCGTTGGCAATGGCAATTAATTCTTTAATATTATCAAATTCATCCGAACGAACAGCTTTTTTTACTTCCTCAATTGAATCGGATAAAAATCGGGCTAAACTCCATTTTCCAGGCATCATTCCCGGAATCAATTTGGCTAATTTATCGGCTTCAAAAAGTGGTAAATCCAACACACGAGCGGTATCTCTCAACGAAGATTTGGTTGCCATTTTACCGTAGGTAATAATTTGAGCCACCTGATTGGAACCGTATTTATCAATCACATATTGCATCACACGACCACGACCTTCATCATCAAAATCGATATCAATATCGGGCATCGAAACCCTATCCGGATTTAGGAAACGCTCAAAAAGCAAATCGTATTCTAATGGGTCAATATTCGTAATCCACAAACAATACGCCACCACCGAACCGGCAGCAGAACCACGACCGGGTCCAACCGAAACATCCATTTCACGAGCGGCTCTGATAAAATCTTGAACAATCAAAAAGTAACCAGGATAACCTGTGTTTTCGATAGTTTTTAATTCAAAATCCAATCGTTCTTCAATTTCGGGAGTAATAGTCCCGTATCGCTTTTTAGCACCTTCATACGTAAGATATCTCAAATATAAATTTTCACCTCTTTTCCCTCCATCTTCTTCATCTTCAGAAACTAAAAACTCTTCAGGAATATCAAACTTTGGTAGTAAAACTCCACGAGCTAAATCGAAAATTTCAATTTTATCAACTACTTCATTGATGTTTAAAATGGCTTCGGGCAAATCAGCAAATAGTTTTTTCATTTCGTCTTCCGATTTGAAATAATACTCCTGATTGGGCAAACCATATCGATAGCCTCGACCTCGACCAATTGGTGTGGCTTGTTTTTCACCATCTTTTACACACAACAAAATGTCATGTGCATTGGCATCTTCTTTATTTAGGTAATAGGTATTGTTTGTAGCCACTAATTTAACCTGATACTTTTGCGAAAATTCAATCAAGGTTTTGTTCACCCGATTTTCATCTTCTTGATTATGACGCATGATTTCGAGATAAAAATCATCGCCAAATTGCTCTTTCCACCAAAGCAAAGCTTCTTCGGCTTGGTTTTCACCGATATTTAAAATTTTACCGGAAATTTCTCCATATAAATTTCCGGAAAGTACAATTACATCTTCTTTGTATTGTTCAACTATTGCTCTATCAATTCTTGGCACATAATAAAAGCCATCGATATAAGCAATAGAAGCCATTTTGGCTAAATTATGATAGCCTTTTTTATTTTTAGCCAAGAACACCACTTGATACCCGTTGTCTTTTTTGGTTTTGTCTTTATGGTTATCACAAATGTAAAATTCGCAACCTACAATCGGTTTAATTTCAGCATCTTCCGGTTCTTCGCTATTGGCAACAGCCGCATCAATTTTCGCTTTTACTGCTTTATTGTGGTTCATCACAGCACTCACAAAGTGAAAAGCTCCCATCATGTTTCCTGAATCGGTCATGGCAACTGCCGTCATTTTATTTTTAGCTGTAGCAGAAACCAGTGCCGGAATCGCAATTGTAGATTGTAAAACAGAAAATTGTGTATGGTTGTGAAGGTGAGCAAACTTTGCGTGTTTAAAATCTCTTTTCTCTTCGGCTGAAATGGTAGTTTGAACCGTTTCGTTTTCAATTTTTTGAAGCTTCTTTCTAATTTGCTCAGACGCTTCTTTGAGATTGATGTGTTTTAATCCAATTAATTGAATTGCCCTCGGATTTTTTAACTGAAAATCTTCAAAATATTCCGGTTCAACGTCGAGTTCTTCTTTGGTAAAAACTTCGGTTCGAATCAATTCTAAAAAACATCTTGTGGTGGCTTCTACATCGGCAGTGGCGTTGTGAGCTTCCGCAAAGGGTTCATTAAAAAGGTATTGATGTAATTCAGTAAGCGTTGGTAATTTGAATTTTCCACCCCTACCACCCGGAAGTTTTAATAAGGAAGCAGTAACTTCGGTACACGTATCCAAAATCGGCATTTTTGACATGGGTGAATCGATTCCCATTCTAAAAAATTCACATCCTAAAATATTGACATCAAACCCAACATTTTGTCCAACAATGTATTTTGCTTTTGACAATGCACTATTGAATTTCTCCAACATTTCTTTGATCTGAATACCATTTTGTTGAGCTAATTCGGTAGAAATCCCGTGAATTCTTTCTGCATCATACGGAATATTAAATCCGTCCGGTTGCACAAGATAATCTTGATGCTCAACCAAATTTCCCATTTCGTCGTGCAATTGCCAAGCAATTTGAATACAACGAGGCCAGTTGTTGGTATCGGTTAGTGGTGCATCCCATCGTTTGGGCAAGCCGGTGGTTTCGGTATCGAAGATCAAATACATGCGAAAGTGATTAGTGAAAAGTGATTAGTAATTAGCTCAAAAAACTATTGATAATTACAATTTCAAAAATACATTTTAGTGAGGAAGAAATCAATTTTAGTTATCAACAAAACAAAAAACCATCCTGATTGCTCAGGATGGTTTTGTTGATGTTATAAAGAAAAAATACTAGTATCTTCCTCCTCCGCCACCGCGACTGTTTCCACCTCCGCTGTAGCCACCGCCACCACGACTGTTTCCACCACCACCGTAACCACCACCGCCTGAACGGTTGTTGTTAAAGCTTCTTTTTTCGCCTTCCGGTTTTGGTTCTGATTTGTTTACCACAATAGCACGACCTTGAACGGTAGCTCCGTTTAGTTCGTCAATAGCTTTTTGACCTTCTTCGTCATTAGGCATTTCAACAAAACCAAATCCTTTACTTTTTCCGGTAAATTTATCAGTAATTACTTTTACAGAGTCTACTACTCCATAAGCCTCGAAAGACTCTCTTAAATCTGCTTCCTCTATACTCCAAGGAAGGCTTCCTACAAAAATGTTCATAAAAAATAATATTATTTGAAACAAAGGTAAACTATTAAAATGGCAATCACGCTCAAATTGTGATTTTTATTTCATAATTTGTTGAAAATAAATAAAAAAGGCTTTTCAAAAAAGTATGAAAAGCCTTTTTAAGTGATTTTTTTATTGATTAATCTTCTTCAATTCCGGTCACAGGAACTTTATAAAAAACGCCTTGGTTAAAATTTAAGATTTCACCTCCTAATGGATTGTTAGCTACATTTACGGCATTGAAACGGAATGAACCGGAAACTGTTCCGTTTGCAGCGTCAAATTCGGTAATTTTAATTTCACCATCGCCTTGAAAATCTTCCTCTGTAGTTACGCCTGTGGTGTAAAATAATTCACTCTCATCATATTCAAAAACAAAAGAAGCCACTCTGGATTGGTTAACGCCCAAAACATAGGTTCCCACATTTCTGGAAGGAATTCGGAGCGTCAATGTTTGCAAACGGGCCTTAGCAGTGATTACCAAACCACCGTTAGGTTGTAAAACTGCATCAGAATCAATGGCTCTCCAAAAGGTATTTTCCAATCTTCCTTGTACTGAAGGTGAATTTAAAACCACATCTTCTTCACAAGAAATAAAAAGAAAAACAAGAGCTAAAAGGGAAAAATATTTTTTCATTATGTTGAATGTATTTACTTTCGAGAGTACAAAAATAGTTTTTCTGGTGAATATAAGACATACTTTTTTGTTAAAAACGTTCAAAACAAGCTGAATCCGGTTATTTAAATAAAATTTAATGCGTTGGTTTTTAATCCAAAAAACTTTTATATATTTGCACCCTTAATTAACAGAGGTCGAGTACCTCACAATTTAATCATACGATTATGCCAGTAAAAATTAGATTACAAAGACACGGTAAAAAAGGAAAACCTTTTTTCTGGATTGTGGCTGCTGATGCAAGAGCCAAAAGAGATGGTAAATTCTTAGATAAAATCGGAACTTACAATCCAAACACTAACCCTGCAACAATTGATTTAAACTTGGACAGTGCTGTTCAATGGTTACACAATGGTGCACAACCAACTGATACAGCAAGAGCAATCCTTTCATACAAAGGAGCGTTGTTGAAACATCATTTGGATGGTGGCGTTAGAAAAGGTGCTTTAACTCAAGAGCAAGCGGATGCTAAATTAGCCGCTTGGTTAGATGAAAAAGCAAATAAAGTTACTTCTAAAAAAGAAGGTTTAACAAAAGCTCAAGAAAAAGCAAAAGCTGAGGCATTAAAAGCTGAGAAAGCGGCTAACGAAAAACGTGCAAACGCTGCGGCTGAAGCATTAAAAGCGGCTGAAGCTACTGAGGAAGTTGCAGAAGAAGTAAGCGAAGTGGCTGCTGAGGAAACTCCTGCTGTTGAAGAAGCTCCTGCTGCTGAAGAAGCAAACGAAGAAAAAGAAGCTTAATATTTTGCGATAATGCGAAAAGAAGAATGCTTCTATCTTGGCAAAATCGCTAAAAAATTTAGTTTTAAAGGTGAAGTTTTGGTCTATTTAGATACAGATGAACCTGAATTATATGAAAATATGGAATCAGTTTTTGTTGAATTAAACAAAAATTTGGTTCCATTTTTTATTGAAAATAGTTCACTACATAAAAATGACTTTCTCAGAGTGAAATTTGAAGATGTAGACACTGAGGAAGATGCCGACGCCATAATGGGTTGCGAACTTTATCTTCCGCTTTCGTTTTTACCAAAATTAGAAGGAAATCAATTTTATTATCACGAAGTGATTGGTTTTGAAGTTGAAGACCAACGGCTAGGTGTGGTGGGAAAAATTGTATCCATCAACGATTCAACCGCTCAACCTCTTTTTGAAGTGCTAAATGGAAATGTAGAAATGCTAATTCCAATGATTGATCAGTTTTTGATTAAAGTAGATCGAGATAACAAGAAGGTGATTATGAATTTGCCGGAAGGTTTGGTGGAGATGTATCTTTAGAAAGTTTCAGGTTTCAAGTTCAGCTTCGCTCTTTTCGGCTCCGCCTCGGGTCTGGTTTCAGGTTCTGAAATCAAAAATCTTCAATCATAAATCGTTAATCACCGTGTTTCAATTCAAACAATTTTCTGTTCAACAAGATCGATGTGCTATGAAAGTAGGCACTGATAGTGTGTTGTTGGGAGCCTGGTGTCCGATTGAAAATAATCCTTTTTCTGTATTGGATATTGGTGCGGGAACAGGAATCTTATCCTTAATGATTGCCCAACGAAGCAATGCTGAACAAATTGATGCATTAGAAATTGACGAAGAAGCTTATGAACAATCCGTAGAAAATTTTGAAAATTCACCTTGGGGAGATAGACTTTTTTGCTTTCACGCCGGTTTAGATGAGTTTGTCGACGAACCGGAAGATGAGTATGATTTAATCATTTCTAATCCGCCTTTTTATTCCGAAGATTATAAAACCGAAAATTCACAACGTGATTTAGCACGATTTCAAGAGGCAATGCCTTTTGAAGATTTGATTGAAGCCGCTAATTTATTACTTTCCGAAAACGGAATTTTTGCCGTGATTATTCCATATAAAGAAGAAGAAAAATTTATTGATTTATGTGCAGAGGTTGAGCTTTTTCCGGTAAAAGTAACTCGCATAAAAGGCACTCCTAACACAGAAATCAAACGAAGTTTATTGGCTTTTAAACGTTATGAATTGCCTGTTTTAGAAGCAGATGAACTGGTTATTGAAACTTCTAGACATAAATACACAGAAGAATATATTGATTTGACTAAAGATTTTTATTTGAAAATGTGATTTACCATTTCACTTTATACGGATATACTTCGTGAATCATGTTGTCTTCATTAATTGTGTAACCGTTTTTAGCATCTGCTTTGGCTTCCAACAACAAATCATTGGCTCTTTTTTCCTGACCAATACGTCCTAAACAAAAAGCTTTATAGACTTTTGCATCCGAAAAATTTTCATATTGCGAGATGGCTTTGTCAAATTCTTCGATAGCTTGTTCCCACTTTTTTTGTTCATATAATGATATTCCGTAATAAAATAAATCGAGGTGATGGGCTTCTCCTTTTTGTTCAATTTGTTCTAAAATATCTGTGTTAAATATTTCTTCGGCTTTTGCGAATTCATTCAATTGTAAATGTGATAAGGCAATGTAGAAATTATAGGTGTGATCCATTTCATAACTATTACCATGCATTTCTTTGCATTTTTCAAAATCGATAATTGCTTCTCTGTATGTTTTTGCAAAAATGCATTTGATATAAGCTCGATAAGACAACCATCGTTGCGGATCATGTTCTACCGCTTTGTCACAAAAAACCATTCCGGCTTCATACTTTTTCATTTTAAATAAAGGCATTGCCTTTTGTTGCCATAAATAAGCAATTGTATAGTCTTTTTTGAGTCCTTCGTCTAAACATTCTTGCAATTCTGCCATTTGGTAAAACGAATAGTTTTTGGCACAATTGTGCACATATTCGTCTACAATTTTTTGTTGGGCTTCTTTTTGAGCAGGATTAGCATTTGTGTTTTGAGCGATTGATTTTAATGAAATCAGCAAAATGAAGTATAAAAAAAACAGTCTCATTTCTATAGCTTTAAAAATAAATTGAAAAGTATATATTTTCTTTAAATCTAGAGGTTAATGAGTTGTTAACAGCAAAAACATCTATCAATTATTTTAAAAATATAACAATCGTTCATTGATTTGTTACATTTCTTTAGTTATTTTTGCAAACGTTTTCGCTGATATTATAATTAATTGAAATTGATGATTTAACGATAATCAATCTCGTACTCACACTATACCAAATTATGAAACCAGATTTATTTCAAGCTCCTGATTATTATTTATTAGATGATTTGTTAACCGATGAACATAAATTAGTGCGTGATTCTGCACGTGCTTGGGTTAAAAGAGAAGTATCTCCAATAATTGAAGACTATGCACAACGTGCTGAATTTCCAAAACAAATCATCAAAGGTTTGGGAGAAATTGGTGGTTTTGGACCTTACATCCCAGAAGAATATGGCGGTGCAGGTTTAGATCAAATTTCTTACGGATTAATTATGCAAGAAATTGAAAGAGGTGATTCCGGAGTTCGATCTACATCTTCTGTTCAATCTTCTTTGGTCATGTATCCAATTTGGAAATATGGTAATGAAGAACAACGCATGAAATATTTACCAAAATTAGCTACCGGAGAGATGATGGGTTGTTTTGGTTTAACCGAACCTGATCATGGTTCAAATCCAGGTGGAATGACCACCAATTTTAAAGATAAAGGCGACCATTATTTATTAAATGGGGCCAAAATGTGGATTTCCAATGCCCCTTTTGCAGACATCGCTGTGGTTTGGGCAAAAAATGAAGAAGGAAGAATTCACGGTTTGATTGTTGAAAGAGGAATGGAAGGCTTTACCACACCTGAAACACACAACAAATGGTCACTACGTGCTTCGGCAACGGGTGAATTAATTTTTGATAACGTAAAAGTTCCGAAGGAAAATTTATTACCTAATAAATCAGGTTTAGGTGCTCCTCTTGGATGCTTAGATTCCGCTCGTTATGGAATTGCTTGGGGAGCGATTGGTGCTGCTATGGATTGCTACGACACTGCTTTACGTTATGCAAAAGAGCGAATTCAATTTGACAAACCCATTGCTGCAACACAATTGCAACAAAAAAAATTAGCCGAAATGATTACTGAAATCACCAAAGCTCAATTGCTAACATGGCGTCTAGGTGTTTTGCGTAATGAAGGAAAAGCGACAACTGCTCAAATTTCTATGGCTAAAAGAAACAATGTTGACATGGCAATAAACATTGCCAGAGAGGCTCGTCAAATACTTGGCGGAATGGGAATTACAGGTGAATATTCGATTATGCGTCACAGTATGAATTTAGAATCTGTAATTACGTATGAAGGTACACATGACATTCATTTACTTATTACCGGTGCAGATATTACCGGTATGCAAGCATTCAAGTAATTAAACAATAATTAAAATCATTACAAAAAGCTTCTTCTTTCGAGGAAGCTTTTTTAGCTTTGTATAGGTAAAACTATTTTTTGTTTTACCTCGTATTTACAAAAAAAATTTGCTATGAATATCAAAACTGTTAACGAAAAAATACAACCACAAAAAAAGCAACTTTTAAATCATACTTTGTACGAAAAAATAAAAAGCATTGATGATTTAAGACAGTTCCAAGAATTGCACATCTATGCGGTTTGGGATTTTATGTCGCTACTCAAAGCTTTACAATCCTCCTTAACATGCACCACAACACCTTGGTTACCTACAGGAAATCCTGAAACAAGGTATTTAATCAATGAAATTGTATTGGCTGAAGAAACCGATATTTCCCTAGAAGGAAAAAGACAAAGCCATTATGAAATGTATCTTGATGCGATGAAATCATGCGGTGCCAATACAAAAGCAATTGAGTCATTTTTAGAAAATGTCGTCAAAACCCAAAACATATTTGTTTCCATCAAAAAAAGTGATTTGCATCCCAATATCAAAAGTTTTCTTGATTTTACCTTCCGTGTCATTGAACAAGGAAAACCACATGAAATTGCTGCCGCTTTTACTTTCGGAAGAGAAGATCTGATTCCGGAAATGTTTACTGCTATTTTAAAGAATCTCCAAGCTAATTTTCCGGAAACCGATTTATCTAAATTGATTTATTATTTTGAAAGACACATTGAATTAGATGGTGATGAACACGGGCCGATGGCTATGCTTATGATTAACGATTTGTGTGGTAATAGTGAAACCAAATGGAAAGAAGTTGAAGAAATCTCAATTCAAGCCCTAGAAAAACGAATTGCTCTTTGGGATGCGATTGAAGAAAAAATTCTGGAAGGAAATCTGACCTTAAGCAATTAATTTGTTTAATTTATTTTTATATTGCGACTTCAAAATCTATAAATCGTAGTATGAATAAAAATTTTACTTCAACATTTTTCATTTTGTCTTTCATTTTGTTTTCATTTTATAATGTTAACGGGCAAAATACTGAAAAAGCTACTCAATTTGGAAAAGCCAAATTAGAGAAAATCAGATGTGCAACAACAGAGAACGAACAAAAACTTCGTGACCTTTACCCAAATCGAAACAGTGATACACAATTTGAAAATTGGTTAGCTCCTAAAATTGAAGCTATTAAAGCGAATCGATTAGCTGCGAGACAAAATAACAATTCCAGTTTAAATGTAATCACAATTCCGGTTGTAGTGCATGTTATTCATAATGGAGATGCATTAGGAGTAAACGAAAATATTACAGACGCCCAAATTCTATCCCAAATTACAGTCTTAAATCAAGACTTTGGTCGAGTTGCAGGAACTCCCGGATTCAATACCAATCCAGTTGGAGTAGATACTGAAATTCAATTTTGTTTGGCCCAACGTGATCCAAACGGGTTATTTACAACCGGAATAAATCGCTACAACTTAGGTAGCGAAGCCAGTTGGGAAATAGATGATATAAATACCGAAATAAAACCGCAAACACAATGGAATCCCAACGAATACTTAAATATATGGGTTGTAAACAGAATTGTAATTACAATTTTTGGTTTTGAAATTGGAGAAATTTTAGGTTATGCTCAATTCCCGTCAGGTTCAGGATTAGAAGGTCTTGAAGAAGGTACCGGTCCTGCAAATTCAGATGGTGTTGTGATAGGTCACCGTTATTTTGGCTCAAGTGACATTTATCCTGCCGGCACCTACTCTGCTCCAAATGACAAAGGAAGAACATCAACACATGAAGTGGGGCACTACCTAGGCTTGAGACATATTTGGGGCGATGGTGGTTGTGATGTAGATGACTTTTGTGATGACACGCCAAGAGCAGCTGAAGCAAATTCAGGCTGTAGTATTGGAATAGATTCTTGCCCGGCATTTCCCGGTTTAGATATGGTTGAAAATTATATGGACTATTCTAATGATGCTTGCATGAACGTTTTTACACAAGATCAAAAAGACAGAATGATTGCTGTTTTAACTAATGCACAACGAAGAGCGACGTTAGGAACTTCTTTGGCTTGTCAACCAGGACAAACCTATGACAATGATGGTTCTCTTAATATATTAGATTTAAATGTTGCCGAATGTGGCACAACACTTTCACCTACCTTACGAATAACAAATGTTGGAAATAACACCCTTTCTTTTGCAGAAATCATATACAACATAGATGGCAGCAATAGCGATATATACATTTGGAATGGTTCGCTCACAAATGGTCAATCGGAAACAATAAATTTACCAACAATTACAACAACAGTAGGAAATCATGTATTTAATGCAACAATAGAGGTTGTAAATGATGTTTTCGATGAAAACACTTTAAATAGCTCAAAAAATCAAACTTTTGATATTCTGGTTTTCAATACGGAAGAAATTACAATATCAATTTTAGCAGATGAATATGGTGATGAAACTACATGGGAACTTACAGATAGTTCAAATAATATTATTGCAAGTGGAGGTCCATATCTAGAGTTCTCAGAAAATTCAGAAACAGTTGCGGTAGCAAGCAATGAATGTTATACATTTACAATATTTGACTCTTATGGGGATGGGATTTGTTGTAGCTATGGAGATGGAATTTATGAAATCAAAACTTCTGAAGATGAATTAATTATATCCGGAGGTGAATTTGGTGAATCGGAATCAAAAACTTTTGGAATAGATCAAAACTTAAACACTACGGAAAATACTTTTTCTAACGGAATCAAGTTATTCCCAAATCCTGTAAACAATCAACTCAATATTGGTATCGCAGAAGAAATTGGATTGCCAAATCAATTGAGTATCTTCAACAATTTAGGACAATTAATCGATGATAAAAAAGTCTCCTCAGTTAATGATCTGTCTGTTAATACAGAATCGTATACCACAGGTGTTTATTTTATTAAAATTATCAAAGACGAACAATCAACCGTGATTCGATTTATAAAAAATTAATGTAAACAATTGATAAATTTTAACCTCCAAATTAGTTTTGGAGGTTTTTTTTATATCTTTAAAATCGATTCTCATAACTTATGTCATCACAAACCCGTCTTACAAGAGCTTTTGAAAATGCTAAAAGAATTCCGTTTGACAACAAGTCAAAGTTCATTCTTTTTAGCGATTGTCATCGTGGTGATGCAAGTTTTGCCGATGATTTTGCCAGTAATCGAAACATTTATTTTCATGCAATGAACCATTACTTCACAGAAGGTTTCAACTATTGTGAATTGGGTGACGGTGATGAATTATGGGAAAACTTATTTTTTAAAGAAATTTTTGAAGCACATAAACATGTTTATCTACTTTTAAAAAAATACCATGATTCCAATCGGCTTCACATGATTTATGGCAATCACGATATGGTTTATCGAGATAAAAATGTTGTAAAGAAAAAATTAAGCACTTTTTTTGACCCAAAAACCGGTAAAGACGAACCGCTATTTACGGGAATTGAATACCATGAAGCCATCGTACTTGAAAATTTAGAAACGGGTCAGCACCTTTTTTTAACCCATGGTCATCAGGCCGATTTTATGAATTACATTGGATGGAAAATCAATCGATTTTTAGTTCAAATTTTATGGAAACCGCTTCAAGTTTGGGGAATAAAAGATCCAACAAGTCCGGCAAAAAATTATGTTGAATTAATTAAAATTGAACGTCGAATAAAAAGATGGATTGCAGATAACAATAATATTATCACAATTACCGGACATACGCACCGTCCTCGATTCCCAAACATTAATGACAATTCTATCAACTATTTTAATGACGGAAGTTGTGTACACCCCAGAAGTATTACCGGAATTGAGATTGTACAAGGAACAATTGCATTGATTAAATGGTTTATTGATACCAAATCAGACGGAACACTACAAATTGTAAAAGAAGTTTTAGAAGGCCCAATTAAATTAACAGATTATCAAACAAAAAAAGTATGAGAAAATTGATTTTCCTTTTGATCATGGTGATTACACCATTAATCGGTTGCTCAACCACAGATGAAACACCACCAATCATTACCGAACCAACCAGTAGGAATTTCAACTATTTAGCTTTGGGCGATAGTTATACAATTGGACAAAACGTATGCGAGACATGTCGATTCCCGGAACAATTGAAAGATAGTCTGAAAAATTATTTACCTTCTTCTGATAATATTTTTGTGAAAGTGGTGGCCCAAACCGGTTGGACAACTACTAACCTAAAAAACGCTATCACAAATGAAAATTTGCAAGCTCAATACGATTTGGTTACGTTATTAATTGGTGTTAACAATCAATATCAAAACAGACCTTTTTCATTATACGAAACCGAGTTTCCTGAGTTGTTGCAAACCGCAATCACCTTGGCAAAAGGAGATAAAAATCGTGTTATTGTGGTTTCTATCCCGGATTATGCTTTTACGCCTTTTGGTCAGGGAAGTTCAAACCCGGAAACTATTTCTAATCAACTCGATCAATATAATTTATTTGCTAAAAATCATGCAGAATCGCTAGAAATTAAATTTGTGAACATTACAGACATTACACGAGATGGATTGAATAATCCGCAATTGGTTGCTTCGGATAATTTACATCCATCTGAATTGGCCTACTCTAAATTTGTGGAGCGACTCCTTCCGGTTGCGAGAGCTAAACTTGGAATTTAAGAAAAAAATCAATAATTATTTAGATTTCCAAATAAAACCATCCAGCAAGTAGTGCGTAAATTGAGGAACAGTCAGTAATGGAACTAATACAAATTGTAATTTAAAAGTATCGAAATTCGATTCGAAATTTTCTTGCCAAACCAATATTTCCCATAAATATTCTTCGGCGAAAGCAATCCCTAAAATTAATAAGACGAATAAAAATAAACCTTTAGCACTTTTAAAATGAAATAATACTCCCATCTCTTCTTTGGGCCTTAAATCAATCTCTTTTAGATAAATTAAAGCCATATACGGAATGCCATGCGAAACAACGTTTAAGAGCGTAAATACTAAATCATTATTAAAAAATACAATTCCGAAATACCATGACAAGAGTGTGCCAAGAATAATTAAGTTTTTTGGAATATTAAAATAATTTGTCTTCAGGTATATTGCTGTAGTTCGAGATATGTAATAGGTTATTATTAATACATAAAACACGCTTGCAATTTGCGTTAACAAAACATTTTCAACTTGAATAAATTCCTTTTCAACAAACCAATTAAAAGCTCTTGGTGAAGAAAAAAACCAATAAAGCATGGGGTATAAAGTTGCCGTATAAATAATTAACGCATCTGAATACCTATTTGCTTTTGTCTTCTCTTCTTTTCTGGAATACAATCTAACAAATCCATATTGCTGTCTAATAAAATGAAAAACAGCAACATATGCTAAAACAGACCAAAATAATTTACTGCCAAAACTAAATAAAACCAAGCCAATCAAAAAACAAATAATTGGTAAACCGATATATAATTTCCTTCTTCTTTGAAATTCACTTTTTACAAAATAGGTTTTAAAAAGTGTTGAATATACATGTGCTACATCAATAAATACAATTAAAAACAACCATGTATAAAAAGAAAAATCTTCTTGAATTTTCACTAACCAATTCTGAAAAATAAAAATAATTCCAAGCACAAAAAATGAAGGAAAAAGGATAAACAGAAAATCTGTTTTAGGTTTATGTATCCAAGGTTGCGTCATTAATTATTTTGTTTACGACATTAATTCCTTGGTGAAAAGCCTCTTCAAAAATCGAAATGCCTGATAAATCACTGTGAGCAAAATAGATTTTATTTTCTATACACTCAGACGCTTCATATAAATATTGACCCTTCAAAAAACCGGGCACAGGACTAATCATTCCATGTCCGATTTTATGAATTTCGATATCAATTATAAATTCTTCTATATCTGGATGAGCAATTTTTAAATCGGCAATCATCAATTCCTTCCAATATGAAACGGGTTTTTTTAATAATTGTTTTCTATCGTTTGCTAAATCATCTGAGCTAAAACTGTAGTAATAAGTAATCACTTTCCTATCTATTACTTGTTCTAAATGTTGGTGTTGATTATAAACATAGCCAAGCCCTTTCCCCTTCAAAATAACATTGTCCCATGACAATGGAAAGCTATCATTATCTGGTATTTCTAATAGAGTGACAGTAGCGGAAAACCATGGAGCATAGTGAAAACCTTCATAGATTTTTTTTCTTTCCTGAAATAAATATTTATTAATAAATTGTGGTGTACAAACTATAACCCTTTCCGCTATAAAATGTATCGATTCATTCGTTTCTGCATTATAAGCCAATACTTTAACAGTATTGTTTTCAATCTTAATTTCATAAACTAAAGTGTTAGATAACACATTATTTTTAGCATAGTATTTCAAATGTTCAACTAATCTTCCATTACCTTCTGGCCATGTGAGAACAGTATCATTATACATCGTATTTTCATGCTTTCTCGCAGCAAAATAATGAATTCCTGCCCAAGCAGAAACGAATTCAATTCCCAGTCCAAAATCATCTTTGCAACAATAATCTACATACAACAACAATTCATCTGCATCAAAATTATTTTCATTAAGCCAAGTTTTCATTGTTTTGTTATCTAAATCATCTAAATCGGAATCCTTAGAACAAAAATGAAGCGGAATGTCAAAAAAATACTTTCCATCAGTTCCTTTTTTACTCCTATATGCACTTATCAATTGAAAAAACAAATCAATTTGACGATCTGATTCTGAAGAATTTCCATACTTAGGAATTAGATCACTTTGCCATGTATTCCTAATGAACAAACGTTCGTTTGGGTCAAAACAAAGTTGTTGCTCATCGAAGATTGGCATACCTTTGTTGTAACTAATGATTATTTTAGATTCTTCAAGAAAAGCTAACAATTCTTTATCCCGAATATTTGGCAAGGGCAGATAATGAGCTGCAAGTGGAAACTTTGAATAGTTATTTGCTCCATTGCTTGAGTTGCCACCAACATTACTTTCAATCTCCAAAACATAAAAATCGTCAATCCCATTTTTTTTGAGTTGCCTTGAAGCTGAAAGTCCTGTAATTCCACCTCCTATAATTAAATAAGGCATTTGTACTATTCTTGAAGGAGGTGGGAAATTTTTTAACCATAGTCTATGTCCAAGTATATGATTGGTGCCGGTTGCCTTCAAAATAAAACCTGACAATTTTTCTTTACACGAAAACAAAAAATGGGGAACAGCTGCCATCACAGAAAAAGCGGCTAATTTTTGTATAAATCTTCTGCGTGAATTATAATTTTCCCCACTCTTCATCAAAATATCGCACTAAAATTTGGTTATCCAATCTGTTTACCTCCACATTATTAGCCCTCATGTCATCTGCAAATTGGTTAAGACTCTTGAACTTATAATTATAAAAACGTAAATTATTTACTTTTCTATGAATTAAATCAACATTATAGGTTGGATTATTTGATGTAATCGTAAAACCCCATTCTCCAAAAGACGGAACATAAACATGATAAGGATCTGTTTTGGAAAAAACGGTTTTAACGGTTTTATTTATACACCAAAATGATTTTGGAGCAAAGAAAGGTGATGTTGTTTGAATGGCTACCACTGCTCCAGGTGCTAAAACTTTTTGAAGAGATAGATAAAAATTAACCGAATATAATTTGCCTAAACTATAATTGGAAGGATCAGGAAAATCGATAATTACTACATCATATTTCTTTTTCGCTTGTTTAATCCAAAGAAATGCATCCTCATTGAATACTCTCACTTTCTCGTTTAGTAATGCTTTGTTGTTCAAGGAAGTTAACACGGAATTGGTACGAAATAATGTTGTCATACCACCATCTAAATCCACAAGTGTTATATCTTTTACATCTTTATATTTTAGAATCTCTCTAGCTGCCAAACCATCACCCCCACCTAAAACCAATACTTTCGTAACAGATTTTGCAGATGACATTGCCGGGTGAACCAAAGCCTCGTGATAACGATATTCATCGGCAGAACTAAATTGTAAATTGTTGTTTAAATAAAGTTTGTAATCGTTTTTTATATGGGTTAAAACAATTCTTTGGTAGGCGGTGGTTTTGGAAAAAATAATATTTTCACCATATAATTTCTCCTCAGAAAAAGAAAGTATTTTTTCAGAGAAAACAAAAACTAAGGCTAAAATTAAAAACGAAATTATGGCTTTCGTTTTAAGAAAATAAACTCTTTTAATTTCTTTATGTAAAATAAAACAAAGTGCAATAGCTACACTCAAATTGATCATCCCGAAAAACAAAGAAGTTCTTATAATACCAAGTTGGGGGATAAATACTAGCGGAAAAAGTACAGAAGCAAGCAAAGCACCGATGTAGTCAAAAGTGAAAACATTAGAAACTAAATCGCTGAATTTTACTTTATCCTTTAGAATATTCATTAATAATGGTATCTCTAAACCAACTAAACAACCTGTAATGAATACTAAAAAATATAATATAAACTGAAAATAAGCCACTTTTTCAAACAATAGAAATAAAATTACAGAACTTAACCCTCCAATGACACCAACAATAATCTCTATCTCAATAAATGTATTGAGTTGGTTCTTTTTAATAAACTTTGCAAAATAGGAACCTATCCCCATAGAGAAAAGATACACGCCTATAATAAATGAGAATTGTTTAACAGAATCCCCAAGTAAATAACTTGCTAAAGTTCCTGCTACTAATTCGTAAACAAGACCACATGTTGCAATAATGAATACTGCAAAAAGAAGAAGATATTCGAACTTAAAAATCTTACCCATGAATGGCGGCACTGATAATGAGCGAAATACCA
Organism: Flavobacterium sp.; assembly: GCF_044339515.1. Lineage (GTDB taxonomy): Bacteria > Bacteroidota > Bacteroidia > Flavobacteriales > Flavobacteriaceae > Flavobacterium. The sequence continues at coordinate 24,598 of NZ_JBIIVK010000007.1, read as the reverse complement.
ATAATCAATGCAGCAAAAACAACTGCTAGAGCGACATTTTTGTTTTGAACAATTTCTTTCCACGTGTTTTCGGGAGTTATTTTTTCAATTATGTAATAACTGATTATTAAAACAACAACTCCTATAACTGAAAAAATAAGTGCATTTACTATGCCTTTTAATGCAATAAATTCCATATATTTCTTATTTGTGATAAAAACGATTAACTGTGTTGTGACCTCTTGAACTTCCTGAATTATATTTTTCAGTAGATTCGCAATCGCAAATTCTACTGCCTGTAAATGAATATACCAAAAATAGACTATAAACCAATAATGCTAATACAAAGGCCCATTTATTATTTAAAAGATACTGTTTCATGTTGTTATTAATAAGGTGTAAAATCACTGTTTTCCCATCTTCGCTGTTCAAAATTTTTCTTTAAAAAGAAAATAAGTATAAAAATTATGGCTAAAGAAACCAAACTAAACATAAAATTCCAAACCGAAGATTCATTCCAAACAGCATTAATAGTCATGTTCTGATTGTAAAAATCTGTTTCTTGTTTGGAGGGAACGATTACCAAATGATATTTCCCTTTAGCTACTCCGCAGAAATTAAATGTCGTACGCTTGCTTCCTTCTGACCATCTCTCTCCTTCTGAGTAGCCATGATAATATTCGATATCTTTTTGAGCATATTCTTCTTCATTGTTTGACTCATTTACCAACGACACTTGTGCATTTGCCCATGAATTATCAACGCTTGTATTAGCAGAAATTATTAATGGAGCTGGACTTCCTTTTAATTCAAACGATGGTGAAATATATTCTTTACTTTTATATTCATCAAAGTTAATCGAAACGTTTAGAACATTTTGTTCAGTTCTTGACAAATTAAAAATAATGAATGTTGTTAAGATTAAAATCGCAAACGAAATAAATATTATAATTGTATTGTAAATATTGAATAAAAAAGGTTGAACCAAGCCTACTCCAGATTTTTGTGGCATTTCATTGCTATTGAAAATCTTTTTTATTTCCTTGGATGTAATATGTCTCCCAAAAGTTGTTGTTTCATTATCTTTTATTTGCTCAATAGAAATTACATATGGCGGATTAATGTATTCAATAATTTTAAACTGTTTGTTTGGTATTTCAAATTCATAAAACCCATGAACACGAACAATTGAAGAATTGGTATGTTCATAGAGATGATAAGTAATCTCTTTGTGCGTTAACTTTTTATACTTGCGAGAAACATCATAGGACTCTGGAACTTCTTCCAATAAAATCCAATGACCATCTGATTCTGAAAGGTATTTTACCTTACCCGATGTAGTCATTAACGTATATTCTCGCCAATAATAGATTGAATGAACTCTTTTGATAACTAGACCAACTATTTCGTACGTTTCATTGTCAATTACTCCTTTTGCCCCAATTTTTAAAAGATTAGTAATTGGATTGTAGTCAAACTTTTTTGAAAATCTAAAACCTTTTTCATCAAAATCAAATAAACTACCACAGTTAGGACAACCGAAGTTTTTTACTTCAATCGCAGTATCAATTTTTGTATGATTATTACATTTCGTGCAAGTAAACTCCATACTTATCGCTCTACTTCTACTTGTTTAATAATTTTTCCACCAAAATAAGTAATAAAGTCGTTTGAAATACTTCTTACTTTATTAGAATTATCTTGCGAATAATTGCACAAATATATGTCCATCGTTACGGTTTTAATTTCAGGCCAAGTATGGATACAAATATGTGATTCTTTTAAACAATAAGCAATTGTAAAACTTTCATTTTCAAAAACAAATGTTGTATTTCCGACTTTTTCTAATTTGTAATGGAAGAGTAGATGATCTGTGAAGTGAACAAAACTATCTAAATCAGTTAATAATGTTTCTTTTGAAACTTTTAGTGTTAATAATTTGTGTAGTCCTAACAGATTGTGTTGTTTTTCCATTCAATAAAAGTAAACATAATTCTTATACGTAATGACTTGCAGAAATGTTACAACGAAGAATAAAAAGCGATAATTTATGCTTTATTGCTCAGGAGCAATCTCAATTTCCAATCCATCCATTTCAGGAGTAATTGGAATTTGACAGCCTAAACGGGAATTTTCTTTCACATGATAGGCTTCCCAAAGCATTGCTTCTTCATCCGGATTTCGTTCTAGCGAAATTACGTCATTCAAAACATAACATTGACAAGATGCACACATGGCCATGCCACCACACACACCAACGGTTCCTTCTTCAGCTAGTTCATAAGCACGAATGAGTTCCATGATGTTCATGTTCATGTCGGTTGGAGCTTGCACTTCGTGTTTTACTCCTTTTCGGTCGGTGATTTTAATGGTGATGTCTTGGGACATAGTTTTTTGTTTCAGGTTTCAAGTTTCAGGTTGCCAAAAAACTTGAAACCTGAAACTTGAACAAAAATAATTTATTCAATCGATTTTACAACTGCTTTTTCGGCTTCTTTTCGTGTTCCGTCAAAACCGTCAACGCCAGACACGGTGGTGTATTTTAAAACGTATTTTTTACCGGGATTTAAACGGCTATAAACACTTTGGCACATTAACGTGGCCTCGTGGAATCCACATAAAATGAGTTTTAATTTCCCTGGATAGATGTTTACATCACCAATGGCATAAATTCCTTCGATGTTGGTTTGATAATCTAAAGCGTTATTCACTTTGATGGCATTTTTTTCAATTTCCAAACCCCAATTGGCAATGGCTCCCAACTTGGGTGTTAAACCGAAAAGTGGAATAAAATAATCGGTTTCAAAAGTTTGTTGGATTCCTTCGTTTTCTAAAACAATGCTTTCAATATGGTCTTTTCCATTAATCGCTACAACTTCTGCGGGTGTGATTAAATTAATTTTACCGAGTTTTTTTAGCTCTTGTACTTTTTCAACAGAATCTAACGCTCCTCTAAATTCATTTCTGCGGTGCACTAATGTAACTGATTGAGCAACATTGGATAGAAAAATACTCCAATCCAAAGCAGAATCACCTCCACCTGCAATAACAATGTTTTTATCCCGAAACAATTCCGGGTCTTTTACAAAATACTCCACTCCCTTTTCTTCATAAAAAGAAATGTTATCAATAGCGGGTTTTCTGGGTTCAAAAGTTCCTAATCCGCCGGCAATGGCCACTGCTTTTGCCTTATGTTTTGTGCCTTTGTTGGTTGTTACAATAAAAGTACCGTCTTCTAATTTTTCAATCGTTTCAGCCGTTTCAGCTAGTGTGAATCCCGGTTGAAACTGTTTGATTTGCTCCATTAAATTATTAACCAATTCTCCAGCCAATACTTCCGGATATCCGGGAATATCAAAAATTGGTTTTTTCGGATACAATTCAGCCAATTGACCTCCCGGTTGCGGAAGTGCGTCAATCAGATGGCATTTTAATTGCAATAATCCGGCTTCAAAAACAGCAAAAAGTCCGGTTGGGCCTGCTCCAATGATGAGTATGTCGGTTTGTATCATTCTTTTGAGTTACTGAGGTTCTGAGTTACTGAGGCTCTGAGGTTCTGGGTCGCTGAGTAACATAGTTTTTAAATTTTACTTTGCGAAAATAGTTGTTCTTTTTTCTTTTGAATATGATATTTGTCAGTTGGCAGGGATTGCGTGAGGGATAGTAGCGGAAAGCCCGGAGCACAAAATAACAAATTTTCTTGGGCTCAAAAAGCAACCAACGGAAGCTTTTTTGTGACCTTAGAAAATTGTTTTTTTGGGGCGAGGACTTGGAGCGGATAGCCCGACCCTTGTGGTCACGCCCAAAAAAATTAAGCTACGTTTTCGACTGTTTCGATTTGTGGCACATATTTTTTGATGGTCGTTTCTACACCGGCTCTTAATGTCATTTGGTTTACGCTACAGCCTACGCAAGCTCCTTCGAGACGCACTTTTACGTGTTTGTCGTCGAGCACATCGATAAGGGAAATATCGCCGCCATCTGATTTTAGGAACGGACGGATTTCGTCTAGTGCTTTTTCGATTTCTACTCTAATTTCTTCGTTTGTCATTATTTCTTTTTTTTACCTCACCCCGACCCTCTCCAAAGGAGAGGGAGGAAAGCGGATTTTTATTTTTTCCCTTTTACAGCCGAACAGCCGGCCATTGTGGTTATTTTAATTGCTTCGGTTGGTGGTAAACTTTCGTTTCGGTTTACTACTTCTTGCACAACATTGCGGGCAATTTCTTCGAAAGCACCTTCGAGTGGTGTTGCGGTTTGCAATGCGGCCGGACGACCGTAATCCCCAGCTTCACGAATACTTTGTACTAATGGAATTTCTCCCAACATGGGCACTTGTAAATCTTCGGCTAAGTTTTTGGCACCTTCTTTTCCAAAGATATAATATTTGTTGTTTGGTAGTTCTTCCGGCGTGAAATAAGCCATATTTTCGATGATTCCTAACACGGGAACGCTAATAGCTTCTGATAAAAACATCGAAACCCCTTTTTTAGCATCGGCTAAAGCCACGGCTTGAGGAGTACTCACCACAACGGCACCTGTGATAGGAAGCGATTGCATGATGGAAAGGTGAATGTCACCTGTTCCGGGTGGTAAATCGATGAGCAGGAAGTCGAGTTGACCCCAATCGGCATCAAAAATCATTTGGTTTAAGGCTTTGGCAGCCATTGGGCCACGCCAAATAACAGCTTGGTCGGGTTTAGTGAAAAATCCAATGGAAAGAATTTTTACTTCGTAACTTTCTACCGGTTTCATTTTTGACTTGCCATCTACCTCTACAGAGATTGGTTTTTCATTTTCTACATCGAACATAATGGGCATCGATGGCCCATAAATATCGGCATCAAGCACCCCTACATTGAATCCCATTTTAGCTAAAGTAACGGCTAAATTGGCGGTTACGGTAGATTTTCCAACGCCTCCTTTTCCGGATGCTATGGCAACAATGTTGCTGATTCCCGGAATTGGTTTTCCTTTAATTAGATTTGGATTTTCAGGTTTTTGTGGAGCTTCAATCTTAATGTTTACTTTCACTTTGGCTTTCTCATAAACTAAATCATGAATCGTTTTTATGATATCAACTTCCGCTCTTTTCTTAATGTGTAAAGCCGGCGTTGATAAAACTAAATCAACCTCTACTTCATCACCAAAAGTGAGTACATTTTTAACTGCTCCACTTTCCACCATATTTTTTCCTTCACCAGCCACAGAAATGGTTTCTAAGGCTTTTAATATTTCTTTTCTGTCGAGTTTCATAAATTATTTTTACCTCACCCCCAACCCCTCTCCAAAGGAGAGGGGAGCTTTTGGGATGTAATTATTTTATAAAAAAAATCAGTTTTATTTATACTGAGTTTAGATTGCAAAGATAATACGAAAAGTACAGAAACAGTAGTTAAAGAATTGAAAATGTTTATGGAGGGATAGAGTTTTAGTTGGCAGTGGCAGTGTTCAGTTGCTCCCGAAAGCTTCCGAGATCAGTGGTAATAATCAGTTAAAAAGTGAATGTTGAATTTTACAATTGATTTTTAGTAAGCAGATTTATTTTCACGGAAGTATATTGAAACAACAAATCATTTTTTAAAACTTCGTATTCAGCATTCAATCGTTGGTTTTTGACGGCAGAAAACACTACGGCATCCGTTTTTCCGCTTAGAAATTTTGCTTGCGAAGTGGTTAACATTTTTTCAGCAAGTTCAAGTGAGTTTTTGAGTTTTTGATTGCGTTGGAAATAATTATTTTTTTGAGTTTTTTCTAATTCGATTTGTTGATTGATTTTAATTTTCTCTTGTTCGGCCTCCCATTTGGCTTTTTCTGTTTGAATTTTTGCTGCGGCAATTCTTCGGTTTTGTTTGAATCCGGTGAAAATGGGTATTTGCAACTGCAATCCGGTCTGATGATACTTGTTGTTGTCAAATTGTGTTTGAAAATCATCCACCGGAACATTAGGCGTGTTTATTGGAGTAGAATAGAATGTTGAAAAACCGTAAAAAGCAGACAAAGTAGGGAGATTATTTCCTCTTAAAACTCCTACGTCTTTTTTAAAAGCTTTAAAACTGATTTTAGCGAAATTTAGTTTTGGATTGTTAGTGATTTCAAAATTATTTTCAACTGTGTTTGATGCAAAATAAGGTTCTAACGAAACGTTTTCCGAACTCGTTTCATTGTCGTTCATCAATTGAAAAAGTTCTTTTTTTTTGTATTCATACAGCTGTTTGGAAACCAAAATTTGATTTTCTTCCAATGAAAAATTGAATTGCATATCATACAAATCACTTTTTGGTTTGCTACCGATTTCGACTTCTTTTTGAATACGCTCTAAATTATCAACGGTGTTTTTGAACTGTTCTTGTTGAATTTTTAGTTGCTCCTGACTGTATAATACTTCAAAATATTTTTCGAGCAATTGCAATTTATATTCGTACTCAACCACCTCTTTATCGGCTTTGCTTAATTCGACTTCCAATTTATTTTTCCCGGCTGTTGCTAAGTTTGAAAAATCGAGTAAATTGATAGAGGCATTAAAGCTAAGATTATCCCATTGAATATCAGAACTAACTCTGGCATTGGTATTTGGATCAATCGTAGAACCAAAATTGTAACTATGATTAGCCGTTAATCCGACAGATGGAACTAATTCTAACAACGGATTCGTATAGCTTTTTTTGGAACGTAAAATCTCCAATTGTTTGATTTTTATATCGATATTGTTTTGCAAAGCTACCTCAAAACACTTTTGCAGTGACCAAGACACTTCTTGGCCACGCACAAAAATGCTCGAAGTAAATAAGAACAAAATGATTAACCTCTTATTCATATTTTAAATAGTTTAAAACATCCACTTTAGTAGCTTGGTAAGCTTTGGAAAGCACAACGATCAAGGTTAATAACATTAGAATTATAAATCCGACTAGGAATGGTATAAAAGAAATTTCAATTCGAAAAGCAAAATTTTCTAACCATTTTCCGAGTAAAAAATAAACCGGAAAGAGTGCTAATAAAAATCCGATAAGGCAAAAAACGATGTATTGCTTAGACAGTTCTTTGAGCAATATTTTGGTTTCTGCACCCAACGTTTTTCTAATTGCGATTTCTTTCATTCTTCGTTGGATGGAATACGATGCTAAAGAGAACAATCCGAACAAAGCAATTAGAATCACAATTACATTGAGTAACGAGAAAAGATTTTTTTGTTTGACGTAAGTTTCATACGTTCGAGCATACTCTTTGTTTACAAAATCATATTCAAACGGATAGTCGCTATCTACATTTTTTAGCCAAAATTTTTCAATATCTGCAATCGTTTGCTGAATATTTTCACCATTAACCTTTACATGCATTTTACTTGCATTTCCGAGCATCCAATCGATTGTTTTGAAGTGAAAGAAAACCATCGGAGGAATTTCGCTTTGAGGTCCATCCAAATTAAAATCTGAGACAATACCGATTATTTTCAGCTTATTTCCATTCCAGTCAACTTCTTTTCCAATTGGATTTTTTTCCTTCATCATTCGCATGGCCGTTTCGTTTACTAACATTGAAGTTATAGTGTCTGATGCTAATTTTTCAGAAAGATATCTTCCTTCTTTCAATTGAATTTTCATCATTTCGAGCATTCCAAAATCAATTCCCATGTTTTGACCTTGAATGGTGATGTCATTGTATTCAAAACTTGATGAAGAACCGGCATTACCTCCAAATGCAAATGCTCCGGTAGCCACTTGCTCAACACCTTTAATTTTAGATAATTCATTTTTTATGGTGTTATACCTGTTAAATATTTTTACTTGATAGTCCTTTTCGGACCAGTGATAAATGTTTCTATATCGAATGGAAAGCACTTGGTCACCTTTAAAACCTAAATCTTTTGTATTTAAATAATTAATTTGCTGATAAACTATATAAGAACCAACAATAAAGAAGGTGGCAATGGCAAACTGAAAAACCAACATGCCATTCCGTAACCAAACACCGCTTTTACTTCGTCCAAAGTTGCCTTTGAGTACTTTTAATGTTTCAAAATTAGAAACATAAATTGACGGAAAAATTCCGGCTACTAAAACAACAATAATGAAAATGATAATTAATTGAATGTAAAATTGACTTCCGTGAATGAGTAGCGTTTTCCCTAAAAATTCGTTGTAATACGGGAGTGATAATTCTACAATCACTAAAGCTAATAAAATAGAAAATGTTGTAATTATTATCGTTTCAAAAATAAATTGTTTAACAATATTACTTTTTGATGCACCTAAAATCTTTCTTACGCCAACTTCTTTGGCTCTCAAAATGGCGTTGGCTGTTGCCAGGTTGATATAATTTACGATAGACAAAATCAAAATCAATACAGACAAACCCATCATAATGAGCAGAAATTGATAGTTTCCTTTACCTTCAGCATATCCATCAACAATTGAATGTAATCGGGCAGATGCTAATGGCTCTAAAATGATTTTGGTGCTTTCTCCTCCATTTTTCTTTAACCATTCCTCAGGCGTTAATCCTTGTTCTTTTGCCCATTTTAAAACTCTATTTTCAAATAAAATTTTTTCAATTCGCAAACTTACTTTGTCCTTATCATCCGGATTTTTAAGTTTCAAAAGCAATCCATGATTGAAGTTGCCCCAATGATCGGCGTTTTCTTTCAATTTTGGATCAATAAGATTAGTAACTGCTTCGGGTTCCAAAGATGAATTTCCCGGAATTGTATAAACACCTCTGATAACGATTTTTCTTCCCGAATAAAGTACTTCTTTTCCCATTGGATTTTCATCACCAAAAAGACGGTTTGCTGCTTCTTGAGAAATTGCCATACTAGCATTGTCTTTCAACGCTGATTTTGAACTTCCTTTTACAAAAGGAAAAGGGAAAAATTCAAAAAAAGTGTTTTGCGAATCCGTTATTTTAAGAATTTGTTTTTTATTTTTATAATGAACCAATTCTTCATAATACCAATTTTCCAAATAACAATACGATTCTAGTTCCGGAAAATCTTTTTTGAAAAAAGCTTCCAAAGGAGATACATTACTGGCCCAAAACACATCAGTTGAAACCTGATTAATTGACTGAAAAACATTATCTTTCTCAGGATTCCATGCATTATAACTTTGTTCATCATTCCAATATAAAATAGCAAAAATTAATCCGGCTATTCCCAAACTCAATCCTAATGTATTGAGAATAGTGAATAATTTATTTTTTTTGAGTTGATATAAAAATATCTTAATCCAATTATTAATCATGATTTTACTGTTTAATTGGTTACCAAAACATCAACATTTCTACTGTTTTGTTTTTCAGAAATCACCATTCCATCTTTCATATAAATGGTTTTTTGAGAAAAAGAAGCGTCATAATCGGAGTGTGTTACCATCAAAATTGTGGCTCCGTTGGCGTGTAAATCGGTTAGCAATTCCATCACTTCATTACCGTTTTTACTGTCTAGATTTCCGGTTGGTTCATCGGCTAAAATGATTTTTGGATCATTGATTAACGCTCTTGCCACAGCAACTCGTTGTTGTTGACCTCCTGAAAGTTGTTGTGGAAAATGCTTCAAACGATGTGAAATAGCTAAACGCTCAGCAATTGCTTCCACTTTTTTCTTTCTTTCAGAAGTTGGAACATTATTATAAATAAGTGGTAATTCAATATTGTCAAACACTGAAAGTTCATCAATCAAGTTGAAATTTTGAAAAATAAATCCGATGTTTTGCTTTCTGATTTTCGATTTTTCTGATTCATTCAGACCAGTCATTTCTTGGTTCAACAATTGATAACTTCCTCCCGAGGCACTGTCTAACAAACCCACAATGTTGAGTAAGGTAGATTTTCCGCAACCGGAAGCTCCCATAATGGTAACAAATTCGCCTTGATGAACAACCAAATCAATTTCGTTTAAAGCTTTGGTTTCTACTTCTTCTGTTCGGAAGATTTTTGATAATTTTTGAATCGTGATCATAGTATTCGTTTTTTGATTGATGATTAATTTTTATTTAAATTTAAAACTTCCATTTCCACGTAATCTTTATAACCGGAAGTTATTACTTTTTCACCTACTTTCAGGCCGGAAAGCACTTCGTAATACAATGGATTTTCTCTGCCTAATTGTATTTCTCTGCGTTCAGCTTTATCGCCATTGACAACAAAAATCCATTTTCCGGCCGTTTCTTGATAAAAGCTCCCTTTTGGAATGACTGTTGATTTTACTTTTTCGGATAATAACAGTCGCACTCCAAAACTTAATCCTTGTCGCAAATCGAGTTCTTTATTTTCTTCAAATTGTAATTCCACTTGAAAACGACCGCTTTTTATTTCAGGAATCACTTTAGAAACGACAACTGAAATCATTTTTTCTTTGTATTCAATGTTTGCTTTTTGACCTTCGGACACTTTTTCCAAATAAAATTCATCCACATCTGCCATCAATTTATAGCCTTTCATTACATCAATTTTACCAATAGTTTCTCCGGCAATGTAATTTTTTCCCAAGACAGGTTCAAACGATGACAATCTTCCGGAAAGCGGAGCAACGACCAAAAAATTCTTTTTATTCTCACGTAAAATCTGTAAACTTTTTTGTATAATTCCTTGTGATTGATTGATTTGTGCGATTAAAATTTGATTGGCTTGCTTTTCTTTTTGTACACTTTGTTGAATGATGTTTTTTCGTTCGGTTTGATACCTGAAATTTTCCTGCGTGGTTTCCCATTCATTTTTGGAAAGAATTTCTTGTTTGTATAATTTCTGATTCAAATCATATAAATTTTTTGCATCAAAATAATCGTGTTCAATGGAAATTAAGTCTTTTGCCAAATTTAATTCTTGTGTTCTCAAATCGAGTTTGGCTTTGTTCAGGTTGTTAATTTGTTCAATCATCGCGGTTTCCTGATTCATAAAACTTAATTCAGTATTTGGATTATACAATCTTGCCAGCGGTTGCCCTTTTTCTACAAAATCGCCATTTTCTACAAAAATTTCTTGAATAGAACCACCTTCAATCACATTCAGCAACATTGAATTGAGTGGCTCCACTTTTGCTTGAAAAACTATATAATCTTCAAAATTTTCAACCATTACCGTTTTTATAGAAATTTCGTTTATGGAAACATCCAAACTTCTTTTTTTGGTCATACTCATCACCACTAAAATAAGCAGGATTAAAAAAACAGTTGAACCAATCAGTATATATTTATTTTTTCTATTTTTACGAGGAACGATAGTGTCCATAATACATTTATTTGTAATGATCTAAGTCAATTTTATGCCAAAAATTAAAGTTTTGTAAGACGTTGATTTTTAATTCATCACAAAAAAAATAAAAAATCAAGTGTTCATTTTCGGACACTAATTGTTCGCAATTGAACGGTGAAACTGAAACAAATCAGCTTACATGAAAAAAACAAATGCTACTATTTTAATTATTGACGATCAAGAAGACATTCTATTTGCTTGTAAAATGGTGTTGAAGAAACATTTTGAAACCATTTTTACACTCAATAATCCAAAAAAAGTAGTTGAATTATTAGCAGAAAATGAAGTTGATGTGATTTTGCTGGATATGAATTACCGCATTGGTTTTGAAGACGGACGAGAAGGAATCTATTTGTTGAAAGAAATCAAAACCCTTTCACCCAAAACGACGGTGATTTTGATGACAGCATTTGGGAAAGTGGAAACCGCTGTTGAGGGTCTGAAATTAGGAGCTTTTGATTATATTTTAAAACCGTGGGACAATGAAAAATTGGTTTCGGTTGTTAAATTTGCTGTTGAAGAAAATCGAAAAATTAGAAAGAAAACCATAGATTCAGTAAAGGTAGATTCATTTTTCATCGGAAAATCAATTGCCATTCAAAAAGCATATTCTTTGGCAGATAAAGTTGCAAAAACCGATGCAAATGTGTTGATATTAGGTGAAAACGGAACTGGAAAATTCGTTTTAGCACATTATATTCATCAACAATCCAATCGGAAAAAAGAAGCTTTTGTGCATGTTGATTTGGGTTCGTTGAGTGAAAGTATCTTTGAAAGTGAGTTATTCGGCTATGCCAAAGGGGCTTTTACAGATGCCAAAAATGATACACCGGGACGATTTGAAGCCGCTCAGAACGGCACGATTTTTTTAGACGAAATCGGTAATGTTCCGTTGCATTTGCAAACTAAATTATTACAAGTGATTCAAAATAAATCGGTTACGCGATTGGGAGAATCTAAGTCCAGACCATTGAACATTCGAATTATTACGGCAACAAATCTTGATTTGAAAAAAGAAGTTAACGCAAAAAAATTCAGAGAAGATTTGTATTATCGCATCAATACCATGGAAATTAAACTTCCATCGCTTCATGAACGAAAAGAGGATATTGTTCCGTTGGCTACTTTTTTATTGGAAAAAATTACTCAAAAATATGAACGAGAAGAAATCGTTTTTGAGGAAAAAGCGTTGGAACAAATCCAAAAAAACGCTTGGAAAGGAAACATTCGGGAAATGGAGAATCGTATCGAAAGAGCAGTGATTTTGTGTGAAAATAATACCATCAAAAGTGCTGATTTAGATTTGGATGTGATAAACTTTTCACCTTTTGAAATGGAAGAAATGCCTTTGTCCGACATTGAAAAAATTTCCATTGAAAAAGTATTGTATAGAAATAACTTCAACATAAGCAAATCGGCTGAAGAACTCGGATTGTCAAGAGCGGCTTTGTACCGAAGAATGGAAAAATACAATTTAGGTTCAACCGATTAATCAAAAATAGGTTTGAAAAATTTAAAACTATATCATCAACTCTTTATCCGATTATTGCTATTGCTTTTGGTATTTATTGGCAGTTTTTTGTTTTTGTATAAATCTTTGATTTATTCTTCCATTTTTGGTTTTTTACTTTTTTTGTTGATGGGAATTGAGTTTTTTACTTTTCTTCGAAACACTTTTTTATTTTATGATAAAACTATTGCTGCAATCTTAAATAATGATTTTTCAGCGGATTTTTCTAAGCTTAAATCGCATGATAATTACAAAAATTTGTTTCGTTTATATGATTCATTAAAACAAAATCAAAACGAACAAGTTTCGAAAGATTTGGTTTACCGTTCTATTTTAAACAACATTGAAACCGGTGTTTTAATTCTTCAAAAATCAGACGAAGATTGGAACATTTTTTTGATGAACGACTATTTATCGAGTCATTTTATGGTACCAAAAGTATCAAAATGGATGTATTTAAAAAATCAATTACCTTCGCTTTGCGAGATTATTGAAGAACGAAATTTTGAAGAATTGAAAACGTCTTTACAAATTCGAGTGAACAAAGAAGACGCACAAACGTTTATGCTACAAGCTTCAAAAACAAAAGCTTACGACCAGGAATATTACATTGTTATGTTAGATTCCATTCAAAAAGTGGTTGAGAAAAAAGAAAAAGAAGCTTGGATTAATTTGATGAAAGTCATCTCGCATGAATTGATGAATTCAATTACGCCAATTCGTTCGCTTACGCAAAATTTGAATGAATTAATGCAACAAGAATCACTTTCAAAAGATGATTTAGACGACATTAAAGAAAGTGTTTCTACGATGATTCATCGGAGTAATCATCTGCAAAATTTTGTGGAAAGTTACCGAAAAATCGCTATGTTACCATCGCCTAAAAAAGAAAAAACAGAGCTAAATCAGTTGATGAAAAACGCACTACAATTGATGAACTCGTTATTTAAAAAAGAAAATATTATCGTAAAAAACAACATTTCTTTCAATAGATGGATTATGGTTGATGCACTTCAAATGGAACAAGTGCTGATTAATTTATTAACCAATAGTTTGTATGCTTTGGAAGGAAAAGACGAAAAAATCATTGAAATTTCGGCTGAACAAAAAAATAAACGATTGTTTATTTCTATTTCCGATTCCGGAATTGGGATTGATGCAGAAATTCAAGATAAAATTTTTCTACCTTTTTTCACCACCCGAAAAGAAGGAGCCGGTATTGGGTTGACCTTATCCAAAAACATTATTGAAGCTCACGGCGGTTACCTCAATTATCAAATCGATGAAAACAAAACGCGATTTATTATTTGTTTGCTGGAGTGAGATTTGTAATTATTTGTAAATTTTTGAAAAATTAGGAAATAATTACAAATAAAACCGTAATTTTGTTTTTGTAAATTTTTGAAAAATTAGGAAATAATGATAGAAAAAGCTCCACATTTTGAATTTAGTGACAAAATCAATGCTCTGAAATCACTTGACACATTAATAATGTTGGAGTTTCCAGACTTTAATAAAATTGAATCTGAATATCCGTATTGGGACAAAATAAAGTACATTAAAAAACCTGACCATTATGAAATTGAACAAAATGAATTTACCAGAAAACTTTGGATTGCTACAAAAACAATGCGGCATTTGAAAAACACGAAAGTTTATTTTGGAAATTTTAAAAAAAATATTTCAATTCGATTTAAATTTAATGTGAATGAAAATTTACAACAAAAACTTCACTATTTAGATTTCAACTTTGGGGCTGGAATTCAAAAAGAGCAACTACTTTCTGATTTAGACAAACATAAATATCTCTCGAATGCTTTGATGGAAGAGAGTATTTTTTCATCGATGATTGAAGGAGCAACAACCACAAGAGTAAAAGCAAAAGAAATGCTTCGAAAAGGAAGAAAACCTTCCAACAAATCGGAACAAATGATTTTGAATAATTACAAGACGATTCAATATATAAGCGAACAAAAAGAGAATGATTTAACCATTGAAAAGTTGTTTAAAATTCATAAACTAGTTACAGAAAATACGTTAGAGGAAGGAAATATAGGCAAATTCAGAATTTCAAATGATGTGATGGTTATGAATCAAATCACCGGAGAAATAGTTCACACACCACCTTCTTTCGAAGAACTCGATGAACTGATGAAGTCATTTTGTGACTTTTTTAAGAATAATCCAAAGGAAAGTTTTATTCATCCGATTGTGAAAGCATCAATTCTTCATTTTTTAATTGGTTTTATTCATCCGTTTGTTGATGGCAATGGAAGAACAGCACGAGCACTTTTCTATTGGTATTTATTGAAAAATGGTTATTGGTTGACTGAATATTTATCCATTTCAAGAGTAATATTAAAAACAAAGACACAATACGAAAAAGCATATATTTATACTGAAATTGATGATATGGATGTTTCGTATTTCATTCATTATCAAGTAAAAGTCTTAACGCAAGCTTTTGAAGATTTAAAAAATTATATCGCTAAAAAGAAAAAAGAAGAAAATAAACTTTCAAAATTTTTAAAGCTTCCCAATATAAATGAAAGACAAGCACAAATTTTATTTTGGTTAGAAGAAGATGAAAATCGATTTTTTACGGTAAAAGAAATTGAAAATATATTCAAAATTACAAATCAAACAGCAAGAACAGACATCGAAGAATTAGTTGAAAAGAATTATTTAAAGAAAGTGAGTATCAACAAAAAATCTTTTAATTATTGGAAAGGAGAAAATTTTGAAACAACATTTATGTAATTATTTGTAAATTTTTGAAAAATTAGGAAATAATTACAATTCGCTAACCTCCGGCTCCCAAAAAACCTTCTCAAAATCAACAATTTGATTATCAACCACTTCAATACCTTCGCTTTCCAGTAATTGCTGCATCAAATTTGTGCCTTGAAAGTGATGCTTCCCTGTTAGAATACCAATTCGGTTCACAACTCGGTGTGCAGGAACATCTTCTCGATTATGCGAAGCACTCATCGCCCAACCTACCATTCGGGCAGAACGAGCCGTTCCTAAAGCCTTGGCAATAGCACCATAGGAAGTAACTCTTCCGTAAGGAATTTGTTTGGCGATGTCATATACTTTTTCAAAAAAATGATCTTCCATCTTAAAAATTTAACGCGAGAAAATTTTAAATAAAGTAATCAATGCTACTATTCCGGTTATGGAGCCGATGACATAGTTGATGTTTCTGGATAGAAAAGTATCTTTTTTTTCTTTCCCTTTAAAAAAAGAAATGTATCCGAAAAAAACTAAAAAAGCGGCAATGGCTGAGGCGGCAGAAAAAGAATAGATAAAGAAGGTATCAAAATTAAAATAACCATATGAACCCAATGTAATGCTTACAAAAACATAATAAGGAACCGGGAATAAATTAAGCAAAGACAACAACATTCCTAAAAAGAAACGACTCGATTTGCTTCGCATTTTGATTTCTTCTTTCTTCTTTTTATCTTTAGGTTTTTTGGCTATCCAAAGGAAATATAAAGTTAGTACTGTAAAAATCACTAACCCAATTTCTTGTAAAACGGCACTAACGTCTGCTCTTTGGTCAATAAACCGAGCAAAAAAAACCGCTAATAAAGTTTGAAAAAAAACAATTATCGAAGCTCCAAACGCAAACCATAAGGCACGGTTTCTTCCGTCACGCATGCTCACTTTTGCGGCAGTCATGTTGAGCAATCCGGGAGGAGTTGTTCCAATGGCTGCGGCCGAAAGCCCGAGAAGGATGGGAAGAGTGATGTTCATTTTTAGGGTGATGGGTAATGGGTTGCTTACTTTATCTTAAATTGTATATATGTAATGGCTTTGTTAATTTCTAAATATTGCTTTTCGTAAAATGTTTGAATGGCTGTCACCACTTCCGGCGAACCTTCATTTCGATAAACATTATGGTTGGCATAAATGACTTCGTGACCTTCACCGTGCAACAATCCGAGTGTGTAACCATGCATGAATTCGCTATCGGTTTTTAAGTGAACTATTCCGTCTTTTTTCAATACTTTTTTATAGCGTTGCAAAAATTGGGTATTGGTCATTCGGTTTTTTGTTCGTTTATATTTGATTTGCGGGTCCGGAAAGGTTATCCAAATTTCATCGACTTCATTTTCGGAAAAACAATATTCGATCAATTCAATTTGTGTGCGAAGAAAGCCTACATTATGCAGGCCGGTTTCCACAGCCGTTTTTGCACCACGCCAAAACCGAGCTCCTTTGATGTCGATTCCAATAAAATTTTTATTCGGATAACGTTCGGCTAAACCAACAGAATATTCTCCTTTTCCACAACCTAATTCCAAAACAATTGGATTATCGTTTTTAAAAAAATCTTTATTCCAATTTCCTTTCCATTTAAAATCACCCGAAACTACTTCTTCACGGGTTGGTTCTATTACATTTTGAAACGTTTCATTTTCTTTAAAACGCTTTAATTTATTCTTACTGCCCACTTAATTTAATTTTTTGGTAAAATTAGGGAAATATACCCAATCAAAATTAATACTACTTTTACAGTTATTAAATGAGTTATCAAGACTTGGAAACTGTTAAACCAAAAATTCTCGTTGCTCCTTTAAATTGGGGCTTGGGACACGCTACACGTTGTATTCCGATTATTGAAGCATTAATGGAAAACGATTTTGAACCCGTTATTGCTTCTGATGGAGTGGCATTACACATTTTACAAAAAGAATTTCCGGAATTAATTTTTCTGGAATTACCCTCCTATCAAATTGAATATGCCAAAAATGGTGCTTTTTTTAAATGGAAACTGATTAAAAACAGTCCAAAAATGATGGAAGCCATTTATTTGGAAAGAAAATTGGTGAAAAAGTGGGTAAAAGAATATGGTTTAGCTGGTATTATCTCCGATAATCGATTAGGTATTTATTCTAAAAAAGTGCCTTCCGTTTTTATCACACATCAATTGAATGTATTAACCGGAAATACAAGTTGGATCACCAGTAAGTTACACCAATACATCATCAAAAAGTATGAAGAATGTTGGGTTCCCGATGTGGCAGAAATTCCAAATCTGACCGGAAAACTAGGACATTTGAAAAATCCTCACTTTAAAATCAATTATATCGGTCCGTTAAGTCGATTAAACCGAAAAGAATTACCGAAAAAATATGATTTAATGGTTATACTTTCCGGTCCAGAGCCGCAACGATCGATGTTGGAAATGCACTTGAAAGAAGAAATCAAACGTTATGTGGGTGATGTTGTTTTTGTGCGTGGTGTGATTGAAGCTGAACAAAAATCAGAACAAGTTGAGCACGTTACGTTTTTTAATTTTATGACCTCAGGACAACTCGAACAGACGTTCAACGAGAGTGAATTAGTGCTTTGTCGTTCGGGTTATACTACCGTAATGGATTTGGCAAAATTGGGTAAAAAAGCATTTTTTATTCCCACTCCGGGACAATTTGAGCAAGAATATTTGGCTAAAAAATATAAAAAAGACGGTGTTTTTCCCTTTGCTAAACAAGAAAAATTTGTGATTGAAAATCTATATGAAGTAGATTTGTACAAAGGTTTACAAAGCTTTAAAAACGATTTAGATTGGAAGAATTTATTTCTGCTTTTCGAGCGTAAATGAAAATTCTGAACCCACTCCAAACTGACTTTCAACATAAATTTTCTCGTTGTGGCCTTCGATAATATGTTTCACGATAGCTAATCCTAATCCGGAGCCTCCTTCAGAACGAGCACCACTTTTATCGACTCTAAAAAATCGTTCAAAGAGTCTTGGAATGTGCTGTTTTTGAATTCCTTCACCGTTATCGGTTACACGTACGATTAACTTGTTTTTTACTAAGTTTTCTATACTTACTTCAGTGGTTCCACCTTCTTTACCATATTTGATGGAATTCATAACCAAATTAGTCACCACTTGCTGAATTTTCTCCTGATCGGCATGCACATAAATTGGGTTGGGGTACTTGGTATCAAAGGTTAGTGTAATGTTTTTTTTAGAAGCTCGCATTTCCAATAATTCAAATACATTCTTAACCAATTCTACCACATCAAAAATAGAATATTCGAGGTTTAAATCTCCCGTTTCCAATTTGGTAATCATATCTAAATCTTTTACGATATAAATGAGTCGTTCTACACCTTTTTCAGCTCTTTCGAGGTATTTTTTTCGAAGGGTTTTGTCGCTCATAGCACCATCCAACAAGGTTGAAATATAACCTTGCACAGTGAATAAAGGTGTTTTTAATTCGTGTGAAACATTTCCTAGGAATTCTCTTCGGTATTCTTCACGCACTTTTAGGGTTTCAATTTCCAATTTTTTATCGGTGGCAAACTTTTTTACTTCTTTGGTAAGGGTAGCCATATCGGTTGTAATGGGTTGACTTCGCAGAGTTGTAGAATCCAATAATGAAACATCATCATAGATTTTCTTTACCCTTCTGTAGATAAACCGTTCTACTCGATATTGAATTACAAAGAAAGAAAAAAGATAAATGGATAGACCAAAAACAGCCACAAACAACCAATTTATTTCATAAAAAAAATAGGTTGTAAGCAGTAAAAACCCTATCGAAAATAAGGAAATATAAAGTGCCGATTTTATGGCAAACTTGTAGGTTTTTTTAAAACTTATGGCCATCAAAAATAGTTTTCAGTCGGTTAATGTGCTCTCAAAAGTAAACTATTTTCAACAAAAGAAGAAATTGAGTTATACTTCCAGTTTATAACCAACACCTTTAATGGTTTTAAAAAGATCGTCGCCAATTTTTTCGCGAAGTTTTCGGATGTGCACGTCGATGGTTCTACCTCCAACCACTACTTCATTACCCCATACTTTATCGAGAATCTCTTCTCTTTTAAATACTTTTCCGGGTTTGGACGCTAATAAATAGAACAATTCAAATTCTTTCCGCGGTAGCACAATTTCTTTCCCGCCTTGAATGATTTTGTATTCTTCTCTATTCACTTCAATGTTACCCACGGTTAACACATCGCTTTTGGTTTCATCGTCTTTTAAACGACGTAAAAGTGCTTTTACTTTACTCACCAAAACTTTTGGCTTGATTGGTTTGGCAATATAATCATCGGCACCGGCTTCAAAACCGGCTACTTGAGAATAATCTTCACTTCTTGCGGTTAAAAATGCTACTATAACATTACTTAATTCGGGAATCTTGCGGATGTGTTCACAGGCTTCAATTCCATCCATTTCGGGCATCATGACATCCATGATGATAAGATGAGGTAGCTCTTTTTTAGCTTTTAGAACCGCTTCTTTTCCATTGATAGCCGTAACAATCTGATAGCCTTCTTGGGCGAGATTATACCCTACAATTTCGAGTATATCTTGTTCATCATCAACCAATAAGATTTTAATTTCCTTTTTTTTCATATCCAAAATAGTGTGCGTTTTGCGATGTAAAGGTAAAGATAATACAAAATGAAATACGTTGTTAACGGTAATTTAATCTGTTAACATTATCGTAACCTCTTTGAAACAAAATCGTAACAAGTGGGTAACATCAACTTTACAAGGTAGCCGTTTCTTTGCACCAAAATTAAACAACACATAATGAAACTTAAATTTTTATTATTATTCCTTTTAATTAGTTCGTCACTTTTGGCACAAAAAGGCACCGTGTCCGGTACTTTAACGGATAAAGACATGAACAATGAGCCACTACCGTTTGCGAATGTTCAGATTAAGGGAACAACCATTGGAACAACAACAGATGAAAATGGTAAATATACTTTGAATGTTGAACCTGGAAATCATGTGGTACAACTTAGTTTTTTGGGTTATGAAACGATTGAAGTTCCTGTAACCATTAAAGAAAATCAAACAGTAACTGTAAATAGAGCTTTAACGGCAGGAGGCGGAATGATGCTACAGGATGTTGTGGTGCAAACAACGGTGAGCCGCGAAAAAGAAAGTGCTTTGTTGTTAGAACAAAAAGGAGCTATTGAAATAAAGCAGAGTATTGGGGCTTCTGAAATGTCAAGAAAAGGAGTTTCGAATGTTGAACAAGGTGTTCAGAAAATTTCAGGTGTTTCGAAAGTTGCTGACAGAGGTATCTTTGTAAGAGGACTTGATGACAGATACAACTACTTGCAAATAAATGGTTTAAACTTCATTCCTTCTGATCCCAACTTAAAAACAATTCCTTTAAGTTTTATACCGTCTGATATTGTTAGAAATATCGATGTTTACAAAACTTTTAATTCTTCATTATACCAAGATTTTGCTGGTGCTTCTTTGGGTGTTTGGACAAAAGACATTAGTTCAAAATCATACACCAAAATAAGTATTACAGCTGGATATAACTCAAATACAACTTTTAAAAGTTTTAAAACTTCTAATGAAGGTGCTTCAGACTTTTTTGGGTATACGGGAAACAACCGAAATCTTCCTACTGTTTTTGGTGAAAATCAAACTACATCTTATGCTGCTTCTCCTTCAGAATCTAAAGACATGTTTAATTCAAGTTGGTCGCCTGAGAACAACAATGCTCCGCTTAGTGTTGGAACAAGTATTACCAATTCAGATTCGTTTTTGTTGGACAACGATAGGAGAATTGGATATATTTTCAATATGAATTTTAGCAATAATTACTTGGCACAATCAGGTGTTCGAAGAAATTTGAATTCTGAAGGAACTGCCTTTAAAGATTTTCAAGAAAATATTTTTAAATATACTACTCAAAAATCAGCACTAGCAGGAATAAATTATAAGAAAACGGACAAATACAATTTGTTCTTCAATGCTATTTACCTACAAAATTCTGAAAATACAATTGATGAATTACAAGGTGAAAATACCGATTTTATTACAATTGATAGGCCATTCTTCTTGAGAGATACAAAATATACAGAAAATAGTTCTTTTGGTTTACAACATTACGGAACATTGTATTTTAAAGACAAAAAACAAGTTCTTGATTATGGTATTGCTGCAACAAAAGGTAAAAACAATATGCCTGACAGAAAAATTTTAATTACAGAAGGTGTTGGACAAAATGCTGATTATGTAACTTTTAATGGTGTTGACCCTTTTCGCTTTTTTTCTGTGTTAGACAATACAAATGTGAATGGAAAAGTTGAATATCAATTTAACATTGGTGAACAAATTGAAAATAAATATAAAAACGTTTTCAAAGTAGGTTATAATGGAGATATGACTTTATTTGATTTCTTTAACAGAACTGTGCGAGTAAATGGGGCTTCATCATTAACCGATACAACTATTGATACTGAAAACCCTCAACCGTTTTTTGATACTAATTTTGATGATGGAAATTTATTTTATAGAAGCATTGCTGATCCAACATCAAATGTTGAAATTGTTCAATTTATAAATGCCGGATTTGTAAATTATACGAGAAATTGGGAGAAATTGACTTTAGACGTAGGCGTAAGAGTTGAGTATATGTTCCGAGAAACAAAATATAGAAATGAAACAAATAGTGTAAATGATCCTTTTTTAAAGAAAGATTATACCCCATTGGATGTAAATCCGGTTTTAAATCTTAAATATGGACTAAACGAAAAAACGAATTTACGTTTTACTGCCTCAAGAACTTCTTCAAAACCTAGATTAAGAGAAATTCTTCCATTTAGATATCAAGATGGAGATGGAAATTTCACTATCGGTAATGCAGATTTAAAAAACACCGTAAATTACAATGTGGATTTAAAATATGAAACTTTCCCAAATCAATCCTCACTGGTTTCTGCAACTGTGTTTGGTAAATATATTGAAGACCCGATTTCTAGACTTTTGCAAGGTACATCTACAGGATTCCTAACAAAATACGATAATTTTGATTCAGCTTATATTTTTGGATTAGAATTAGAAGCTGCAATTGGATTAAATACATTTTTTAAAGAATCATCTTTAGCTGACAAAACAACAATTGGTATAAACACAATTTTGATGAAGTCAAATGAAGAAGCTAGTAAAGAGAGATTTCCTCAATTAACGTCTACATCAAGATCTTTACAAGGAGCATCTGACTTTATTATTAATGCAGATATTGCTTATGAACTGGCTAAAAATGAAAAAATTGAATCAAAAATTTCGTTCATATTCAATACTTTTTCTGATAGAATTTACGCTGTTGGAACGGATGGAGCAGCTGACATAACTCAGAAACCAATTCATCAGTTAGATTTTACTTGGAGAAATACTTTTAATGAAAGATACCAGTTAAACTTATCAATCAGAAATCTTTTAGATCAAAATATTACAGCTACACAAGACCCAACAAGACCAATTGCATTTCCTGACAGATTTAGTAACATTAGTCAAGAATTAAATCAAGGAATTAATGTTGGTTTAGAATTTTCATACACCTTTTAAATCCTTATAATTCAAATACTTAAAGAGACCTTCTGGTCTCTTTTTTTTATTCATGATAACAATTTATTTACAAATAATTGATTTAACTGTAACTGTTATATAACTTTTACATAACCTCATTTAGATGGGCTACAACTATTTTTGCTAAAACTTAAATAACACAATAAAATGAAAACAAATTTTTTAAAAGCTTTAGCATTAGCAACAGTAATTTTTGCTGTAGGATGTTCTTCAGATGACGACGCAAGCGGTCCAACAGTCCCAAACTTAGAAGGTTCAGTTTTACAAGGAAATATAACCGAAGATTTAAATGTGCCTGCAGGTAATTATAACCTTAAAGGAGTAGTGGTTGTAAAATCTGGTGCAACTTTAACCATTCAACCAGGAACAACATTTACAGTTTCTACTGTAGACCAAGGTTCAGGAACTAATTACTTACAAATTGAACAAGGAGCAAAGATAATTGCTAACGGAACTTCTACAGAACCTATTGTTTTTACAGCTCAATCAAATCAAATTGGAGCATGGGGTGGAATAATCATCAATGGTAAAGCAAGAATTAACGTAACAGGTGGAACTGAAATTGCAGAAGCAGGAGGTTTACTTTATGGCGGTTCAGACGATTCAGACAATTCAGGATCATTAAAATATGTTAGAATAGAATATGCCGGAGCTGCAATAACAGGTGGAACTGCAGAATATAATGCATTTTCTTTCTTTGGTGTAGGTTCTGGAACTGTTTTAGAAAACTTACAAGCTTACAAAGGTGCTGATGATGCTTTTGAATTCTTCGGAGGTTCAGTAAATGCAACAAATTTAGCTGCTTTTGGTTGTGAAGACGATAATATAGACTGGGACAGAGGATATAGAGGTACACTTACAAATATTTGGATTATTCAACCTTCTAATGGTGATTTTGCTTTTGAATGTTCAAACTTACCTGTTGAATTTAATAACACCCCAAGAGCTAATCCAACAGTTTCTAATGTAACTGTTGTAGGAAGTGGAAATGCTGCAAAAGCTGTATTTAACTTTAAAGAAGGAACAGCAGGAATTGTAACAAATGTAGTAGCTTCAAATATTGGATACGGTGTAGATTTAAGAAATCAATTAGGACAATTCCAAGATGGTTCTTTAAAAGTTAATAATGCCAACATAACTTATACAACTGCTTTAACTAAAAATGGTATCACAGGTGATACAACAAACATTGATAGCATTGTAACTGTTAATGCCGGAGCTACTGGAGCAAACACTGCACCTTTTAACGCTGGAACTTGGTTAAGAGAATTGTAAAAAAACATAAGCAAATTAATACTACTATAAAAAATACCAAATTTAATTTGGTATTTTTTTTTAAAACTCATAAAAATGAAAAAATATTTTGATTGTCCGCAATTACCCATAATTAAATAAAAAGCCTTATATTTGATAAAAAAAAGCGATGAATTTATTCAGTTTTACGGCAAATTTTGGAAGTGAAGAAGCTTGTAGACTTCATTTTAAAG
>NZ_JBIIVK010000052.1:0-23637 GCF_044339515.1 Flavobacterium sp. | reverse complement strand
CAATTATACCTAAATGAGTTCGTTTACAAGCTTAATAGACGGTATTTTGAAGAAAAATTATTCGACAGGCTAGTGATAGCAAGCATTACAGGGTTATGACTAATAACGGACAATCAATAAAAAATATTTGAAAATCAAATATATAAAAAAAGTCTTTCCGTTTTTGGAAAGACTTTCTATTATATAAAAAATAACTTTGGAAACTATCCCAAAACTTCTTTTACTTTCTTACCAATCTCAGCCGGAGAATCTACTACATGAATACCGTTTTCTCTCATGATTCTTTTCTTTGCTTCAGCTGTGTCATCTGCACCTCCTACGATTGCACCTGCGTGACCCATTGTTCTTCCTTTTGGAGCGGTTTCACCGGCAATAAAACCAACAACCGGTTTGCGGTTTCCGTCGGCTTTAATCCATTTGGCGGCATCTGCTTCTAATTGACCACCGATTTCACCAATCATTACGATACAATGTGTTTCCGGGTCATTCATCAATAATTCTACTGCTTCTTTGGTTGTAGTTCCAATTATTGGGTCACCACCAATTCCGATAGCGGTAGTAATTCCTAATCCTTGTTTTACCACTTGGTCTGCCGCTTCATACGTTAACGTTCCTGATTTTGAAACGATGCCTACATTTCCTTTTTTGAAAACGAAGCCCGGCATGATACCTACTTTCGCTTCTTCAGGCGTAATTACACCCGGACAGTTTGGCCCAACCAAGCGACAATTTTTTCCTTTGATGTAATCATAGGCTTTAATCATATCTGCCACAGGAATACCTTCGGTAATGGTAATAATTACTTTAATTCCGGCATCGGCAGCTTCCATAATGGCATCTGCAGCAAAAGCGGGTGGTACAAAAATAATGGTAGTATCTGCACCGGCTTGTTCAACAGCATCTTTTACTGTGTTAAAAACCGGGCGATCTAAATGCGTTGTTCCTCCTTTTCCGGGAGTTACACCACCTACTACATTTGTACCATATTCAATCATTTGAGAAGCGTGAAAAGTTCCTTCGCTTCCGGTAAATCCTTGAACAATTATTTTTGAATTTTTATTGACTAAAACGCTCATGATTGTGTTTGTTTGTGTTTATTTTTCAAGTTACAAAAGTAATTCTTTCAAATTCTTTTTTTACGTTTTTTTATTTTTTTTTGTAAAATTGCTATACAGATTATTTGTTTAAGGCAATTGACTCATTTGATACCCACGGTACAATTTTCCGTCTTGTATTTCCCATATTGCAAAAAAATAAGCCAAGCGATTAATTTGATTTGGATTTTCTATCGTTGTGCCAAAATGAGTGTAATGTACTGAAACCAAATTGTCTTCGGCTACTATTTGATGAATTTGAACTACAAATGTTTCATACCCAATTTTTAAATCATTCGCCATTTGTAATAATCCTTGACGATCTTTTTTAAGGAAACCTTTGCTGCTATTCCATTCTAATACAACTTCAGGATGCAAAAAAGTATCTAACGTTTTGCTGTTAAACAAAGCATCCGATTGGTAAAATGATTGAACTAATTCTTTTGGACTCATTTTATTTTAATTTTTCAATTATCTCCGGAATTCGTTTAATATTGGCCAATTGTTTTAACTTCTCCCGTGATTCTTCAATAGGTGTACCGAAATAGGTTTTTCCGCCATCTACTGATTTTGTAACTCCTGTTTGTCCCATAATCACCGCTTTTGTACCTATAGTAATTCCACTTGTAGTGCCTACTTGGCCCCATAGCGTTACTTCATCTTCAATGATTACGCAACCTGCGATGCCGGTTTGGGCAGCAATTAAACATTTTTTCCCTATTACGGTATCGTGCCCCACATGCACTTGGTTATCAATTTTTGTTCCGGCACCAATGGTGGTGTCTCCCGAAACTCCTCTATCAATCGTACATAATGCTCCAATGCCAACATTATCTTCTATCACAACTCGACCTCCGGAAAGCAATTGATCAAATCCTTCAGGACGTTTTTTATAGTAAAAGGCATCGGCTCCTAAAATTGTTCCTGCTTGAATCACCACATTATCGCCAATCACACAATGATCATAAATAGAAACATTGGCGTGAATTAGAGAGTTTTTACCGATTTTTACATTATTTCCAACAAAACAATTCGGCTGAATTATAGTTCCCTCGCCAATTTGAGCCGAAGAAGAAATGGAAACATTCGAATAAACAAACGGTCTAAAATGATTCGTCAATTTATTAAAATCACGAAATGGGTCATCTGAAATCAACAAGGCTTTTCCTTCCGGACAATCTACTTGTTTATTAATCAAAACAATGGTTGCAGCCGATTGGAGAGCTTTATCGTAATATTTCGGATGGTCAACAAATACAATATCACCTGGTTCCACTACATGAATTTCATTCATTCCCATAACCGGAAAATTATTCTCTCCCACAAATTCACTACCGATAATTTCAGCTATTTCTTTGAGCGAATGCGTTTTTGGAAATTTCATAAAACTTGAAATTTGTTATTAAATTGATATTGCTTTTTGTAATTGATATTGATTATTCTTTGACACGCTCCATATAAGCTCCGGTAGCTGTGTCAATTTTAATTTTATCACCTTCATTAATAAACAATGGAACGTTTACATTGGCTCCTGTTTCTACTTTAGCCGGTTTTGTAGCGTTAGTAGCCGTATTTCCTTTAACACCAGGTTCTGTATAAGTCACTTCTAAAATAATAGAAGCCGGCATATCAACTGATAAAGGTAAATCGGTTTCCGTATTAATTTGTACCATAACGTTTGTTCCTTCTTTTAATAAATCCGGAGCATCAAGCACATCTTTGTTCAAAGTAATTTGCTCAAAACTTTCTGTGTTCATGAAGTAAAATTCATTTCCTTCTGCATATAAGAATTGAAATGTATGCGTTTCTACTCGAACAACATCAATTTTATGTCCGGCAGAAAAGGTATTGTCCAATACTTTTCCGTTGGTTAAACTTTTTAATTTTGTACGCACAAACGCAGGTCCTTTTCCGGGTTTCACGTGAAGAAATTCGATAATTTTATAAATATCGTGGTTGTGTTTAATACATAGTCCGTTTCTGATATCTGCAGTACTTGCCATTCTTTTTTATTTAAATTTTAATTTATTGTTTTTATTTTTTGATGCAAATTTGATTTTCAACTTATACTTTAATAAACTCCGGTATATCCTTTCATCACACCACGTGATGAGTTTCTGATAAATTGAAGAATTTCATCTCTTTCCGGTGAAGCAGCCATTTCGGCTTCAATGATACTCACCGCTTGTGAAGTGTTGTAATTTTTTTGGTATAATATGCGGTATATTTCTTGAATCTCTCTAATCTTTTCAGAAGTAAATCCTCTTCTTCTCAATCCAACTGAATTGATTCCTACATACGAAAGCGGTTCTTTTGCAGCTTTTGTAAAAGGCGGAACATCTTTTCTAACCAACGAGCCTCCGGAAATCATAGCGTGATCACCGATATTAATAAATTGATGCACAGCAGCTAATCCACCAATGATAGCAAAATTACCAACTGTAACATGTCCGGCCAATGCCACTCCATTTACAATAATGGCATTATCACCAATATGACAGTCGTGAGCCACGTGAGCAGTTGCCATAATTAAACAATTTTTACCAATGGTTGTTTGTCCGGAAGCGATGGTTCCACGGTTAATGGTTACACACTCACGAATAGTTGAGTTATCACCTATAATTGCTAATGATTCCTCTCCACCAAACTTTAAATCCTGTGGAACAGCTGAAATAACAGCTCCGGGGAAAATATTGCAGTTTTTACCGATTCTGGCTCCTTCCATGATGGTTACATTGGAGCCTATCCAAGTACCTTCACCAATCACTACATTATTATGAATGGTGGTAAACGGATCAATTACTACATTTCGAGCAATTTTTGCTCCGGGGTGTACGTATGCTAAAGGTTGATTCATAGTTAAATTGTTAGTTCTTTTTTGCAATTTGAGCCATTAGTTCAGCTTCTGCTACCAATTTTCCGTTGGCATAGGCATTGGCTTGCATATGACAAATTCCTCTTCTGATGGGAGATATCAAATCACATTTAAAAATCAATGTATCGCCCGGTAACACTTTGTGTTTGAACTTTACATTGTCTATTTTCATAAAATAAGTAAGGTAATTTTCCGGATCGGGAACAGTACTTAAGACTAAAATTCCTCCGGTTTGAGCCATCGCTTCTACAATTAAAACACCCGGCATCACCGGAGCATCAGGAAAGTGACCCACAAAAAAAGGCTCATTCATCGTCACGTTCTTTAAACCCACTACATGCGATTCAGATAATTCAAAAATTTTATCGACCAGCAAAAATGGGGGTCTGTGTGGCAACATCGCCATGATTTTATGAATATCCATCAAGGGTTCCTGGTTTAAATCATAACACGGAACTTGATTCCGCTGCTCAATTTTAATGATTTTTGATAACTTTTTAGCAAACTGAGTGTTTACAAAATGACCCGGTTTATTGGCAATCACTTTTCCTTGAATTCGTGTGCCTACTAAGGCTAAATCACCTACTACGTCTAATAATTTATGACGAGCCGCCTCATTAGGATAATGCAAGGTGAGGTTATCTAGAATACCGTTTGGTTTAACCGAAATATTATCTTTACCAAAAGCCGTTCGTAAATTTTCCATGGTTTCAGTTGAAATTTCTTTGTCAACATAAACGATGGCGTTATTCAAATCACCTCCTTTAATCAAACCATTATTAAGAAGCGATTCTAATTCATGCAGAAAACTAAAAGTTCTGGCATCCGCAATTTCCTTTTTAAAGTCATTAATACTTTTCATGGTTGCATTTTGTGTACCAAGCACTTTTGTTCCAAAGTCAACCATGGCGGTAACTTGATAGGTATCACTTGGCATCACTAAGATTTCGCTTCCCGTTACTTCATCAGTATAAGAAATAACTTCTTTCACAACATATACTTTTCGCTCGGCCTCCTGCTCTACTACTTCTGCTAGCTCAAGTGCTTCAACAAAATATTTAGATGAACCATCTATAATTGGTGGTTCTGAAGCATTTAGTTCAATAATAATATTGTCAATATCACAACCAATGCAAGCCGCCAGAACATGCTCTGAGGTTTGAATTTTTACTGCGTTTTTTTCTAAATTGGTTCCACGTTGTGTATTGACCACATAATTTGCATCCGCTTCAATAATAGGATGACCTTCTAAATCCACTCGCACAAATGTAAATCCGTTGTTAACCGGAGCAGGTTTAAATGTCATGGTTACTTCCTGACCGGTGTGTAATCCTACTCCTTTTAAAGTAACTTCGTTTTTTATGGTTTTTTGTTTAACCGATTGTACCATTATTCTTTTATTATTATTTTTTTTAATTCGTGTAAATCGTTGACAATTTTCGGTAAGTTTTTAAAATGGACATACGATTTATTGTAATCACCATAATTAAAAGACGGTGAACCTTGAACTGTTTCTCCTTCTTTTAGATTTTTGCCAATGCCTGATTGAGCTTGAATGCGTACACCATCCGCTAAAGTCAAATGTCCGGCTATACCAACTTGACCGCCAATAATACAATTTTTTCCAATTTTTGTTGAACCGGCTATTCCGGTTTGGGCAGCAATAACGGTATTTTCACCAATTTCAACGTTGTGAGCAACCTGAATCTGATTGTCCAGTTTCACTCCTTTTCTGATGATGGTAGAACCTAAAGTAGCTCTATCTATAGTAGAACATGCACCAATTTCAACGTTATCTTCGATGATGACATTGCCAATTTGTGGCACTTTGTTATACGTTCCATCCTCATTTGGTGCAAAACCAAAACCATCAGAGCCTATTATTGTTCCTGAATGTATGGTACAATTTTTTCCAATCTCGGTTTCAGAATACACTCTAGCTCCTGCAAAAAACACACAGTTATCTCCAATCACAACATTATCACCTATAAAACTGTTGGGATAGATTTTAACGTTATTTCCTATCTTGACATTTTTCCCGATATAACAAAAGCTTCCTAAATACAGTCCTTCACCATACGTAACTCCTTCTGATATAACCGAAGGTTGCTCGATACCTGATTTCATTAACTTGACTTGATTGTAATATTCCAGTAGTTTTGAAAATGACTTATAGGCATCTTCTACTTTTATTAACGTGGCCGAAATTTCATGTTCCGGTTCAAAAGTATGGTTTACAATAGCGATTGACGCCTGGGTAGAATAAATAAAATTGACGTATTTTGGATTGGCTAAAAACGTTAGCGAACCTTCAGAACCTTCTTCTATTTTGGATAATTTATAGACTTCAACATTGGGATTCCCAACGACTTCGCCTTCTAATATGGATGCTATTTGTGCTGCAGTGAATTTCATTCCGACAAAAATATAAAAAACTACCTAAAATTTGTTAATTTCTTCGAGTACTTTTGGAAAACAAATATAGAACTTTGTTACCGGTTTTGAGAATGCTCTCGAATTAAGTTGATCAGAAGAAATTACAACATCCTCTACAGTCTTGTCTTTTTTAACAATTTTAATGGGTTGCGACTCCTTATTATAGCCTAAAGTCTTTATTTTTCCTTTAAAAACAAAATAATCCGTTTCTGACAAGGAGATAGGATAATCACTTAACAACTGCTCCTTGAAGGCTGACAATATCACTTTATCAAATTTATCGTTACTTACTTTAATTTTAAGTAAATCTCTATTAATTATCATTTTACTCAAGGCACTTAATACAAAATCATCATGCATTTGCCATGATTTCAATGCACTGATGATGTCAAAATCATCCAATTGAGAAAATTTTTCTAAAACTTCATTTGTAAAGTCCTCTTTTTCAATTTTATGATTCAAAAAAAACTGAAGTGGTTTACTTGATTCTAAACTATTTCCCTTCTGTGAAAGTTCTTTAGCTCTTTTCAATACTTTGGTAAGCATGAGTTCGGCTACCAAACTGGTTTTGTGCAAATAAGCCTGCCAATACATCAATCGCCTGGCCATCAAAAATTTTTCAATGGAATAAATGGCTTTTTCTTCCACAACCAGCTCATCATCCACCACATGAAGCATTTGAATCAGTCGATCGGAATTAATATTTCCTTCTGCAACACCGGAATAAAAACTATCTCGTTTTAAATAATCCATTCGATCCATATCCAACTGACTTGAAATCAATTGAAGCATAAATTTTCGATGGTATTCTCCTTTAAAAACCTGAATGGCTAAACTTAACTTCCCATCAAACTCCTCATTCAGTCGGTTCATGAATAAAAGGGAAATTTCTTCGTGATGCACATTTTCAACGATACTTTGTTCTAAAGCATGTGAAAACGGACCGTGACCAATATCGTGCAACAAAATGGCTACATAAAGTGCTGTTTCCTCTTCCTGTGAAATCGAAATTCCTTTAAAACGAAGAACTTCAACTGCTTTCTGCATCAAATGCATCGCACCCAAAGCATGATGAAAACGGGTGTGATGTGCTCCGGGATAAACCAAATAAGACATTCCCATTTGAGAAATTCTTCGCAATCGCTGAAAGTAAGGATGCTGAATTAAATCGAAAACCAATTCATTCGGAATAGTTATGAATCCGTAAATTGGATCGTTAAAAATTTTTAATTTATTGGTTCGACTCACAAAGTTTGAATTGGATTGCAAATATACTGATTTTGATTTTGTATAATTCATCAATTTTTTACAATAACTTTAATACTTCCTGCGTTCGATAATTGTTAAATTGCACCAAATAAAAAAACACCTTTATGGACAAAATAAAAATTCTTTGGGTAGATGATGAAATTGATTTACTTAAACCACATATTCTCTTTTTAGAAAACAAAAACTACGCTGTGACCACTTGCAACAATGGTCGTGATGCGGTAGATATATTTGAAGAAAACCAGTTTGATATTGTGTTTTTAGATGAAAATATGCCCGGGATGAGCGGTTTGGAAACGCTCTCGGAAATGAAAGAAAAAAAATCGGCTGTTCCGGTGATTATGATTACCAAAAGTGAGGAGGAACACATCATGGAAGAAGCCATTGGTTCTAAAATTGCCGATTATTTGATAAAACCGGTTAATCCGAATCAAATTCTGTTAGCATTAAAGAAAAATTTAGACCATTCTCGTTTAATTACTGAAAAAACAACGCTGGATTATCAGAAAGAATTCCGAAAAATAGCGATGGATTTAGCGATGGTAAATTCGTTTGAAGATTGGACGGAATTGTATAAAAAACTAATTTTCTGGGAAATTGAATTAGAAAATATCGAAGACCAAGGGTTGATTTCCATCTTGGAATCACAAAAAGTAGAGGCTAACAGCCAATTTGGAAAGTTTATTGAAAAAAATTACGAAAAATGGTTTGATGAAAAAGCGGACAAGCCGGTTTTATCACACAAATTATTCAGAGAATACGTTGTTCCGGAAATTGTAAAAAAAGACAAACCCATTTTGTTTGTTGTGATTGATAATTTGCGTTATGACCAATGGAAAGCCTTTGAAAGTGTAGTGAATAATCACTACAAACCGGAAAAAGAAACGGCTTATTATGCCATGCTTCCCACCGCTACCCAATATGCAAGAAATGCAATTTTCTCCGGTTTAACACCGTTGGAAATGGAAAAACAATTTCCGCAATATTGGCGAAATGATGTGGAAGACGGAGGTAAAAACCTTTACGAGGGAGAATTTTTAGAAGCTCAATTAAATCGTTTAGGACTAAAAATTAAGAGTGAGTACTATAAAATCACCAACTTTAAAGATGGTAAAAAGTTAGTTGATAATTTTAAAGGATTAAAAAACAACGACCTAACCACTATTGTTTACAACTTTGTTGATATGCTTTCACACGCTAAGACCGAAATGGAAGTGGTAAAAGAATTAGCATCAAATGACAAAGCGTATCGTTCGTTAACACTAAGTTGGTTTAAGAATTCACCGCTGTTGGAAATGATTCAGATGGCTCAACAAATGGGTTTCAAACTCATTTTAACCACTGATCACGGAACCATAAACGTAAAAAATCCATCCAAAGTGATTGGCGATAAAAACACAAGTTTAAACCTTCGTTACAAAACTGGACGAAGCTTAACCTACGAAGACAAAGATGTGTATGCCGTAAAAGACCCGAAAAAAATCGGTTTACCGGCCATTAATATGAGTAGCTCCTTTATTTTTGCCAAAAATGATTTGTTTTTAGCTTACGTAAACAATTACAACCATTACGTGAGCTACTATCGAAATTCTTATCAGCATGGCGGAATTTCGTTAGAAGAAATGATTGTGCCGTTTTTGGTGTTTAATCCGAGGTAAAATCAGTTGTCGGTTGTCGGTTGTCGGTTGTTGGTTGTTGGTTGTCGGTTGAAAACAGTAGTAATTTTGCAGGAACAAATCTGTTTAAATCTATTATAGCCAAGCTATCAAAATCTGTGGGAATCGATTCAATCTGTGAAAATCTTTGTGCTATTAACTCACCCCTAACACCTCTAAAAAGGAGAGGAGAGCCAAAACGTATAAAATTTACTAATTTAGCACTTTGAATCAAATTCTGTATTCTACTAAAAGTAAAAAAATAAAATGCAATACCAATTTCAACTCGCCGAAATAGATACAATCGCCAAGGAAATACTGAACCAACATCCGGAAAAAGTTATCCTTTTTAACGGACAAATGGGAGCAGGTAAAACCACTTTCATCAAAGCATTATCCAAAGCTCTTGGAGTGAAAAACGCAACCTCCAGCCCCACATTTTCTTTGGTAAATGAATACCAAATACCAAATGGATTGGTTTATCATTTTGATGTATATCGCTTGAAAAATGAAACCGAAGCCCTTGATTTTGGTATAGATGATTATTTGTATTCCGGACATTGGTGCTTTATAGAATGGGCTGAGAAAATTCCGAATCTTATTCCAGAAAAACATAGTGTCATCACCATTGCAATTTTAGAAAATGGCTACCGTAAATTAATTTTGTACTAATTTATAGTAAAAACCTGAAACTAAAAAATAGAACACAGATTGAAGGGATTTGCTAGGCAAAACGCAGATTTTTGCAGTATTTGACAGCTTCGCTGTAATGGATATAAACGGATTTCTATGTGCAACATATTCTTCTTAGCACGAATCAACCTGAAACTCGAAACCCGAAACCCGAAACCCATCAAAAAAAATCTCTTTCCATTTCCAAAATAATTCCTAACTTAGACACTTATTTTATAATTTGATTTATGCCCATTACTCCTTTCTCCAAACAGCAATTACTTCCGCAAGAAGAAAAATTGGAAATTGCCCGACATAAAAGCGAATTATTTATCGGAATTCCCAAAGAAACTTCTTATCAGGAACGAAGAATTTGCTTAACACCGGATGCGGTTAATTCACTTGTGTCGCATGGTCATCGAGTCATGTTGGAAGCGGGAGCCGGAGAAAGTGCGAGTTACACCGACAAAGAATATTCCGATGCCGGAGCAGAAATAACACAAGACCCTAAGAAAGTTTTCAGCTGTCCGATGATTCTAAAGGTTGAACCACCCACTTCTGCAGAAATCGAAATGATTAATCCCAATACCATTATCATTTCTGCCATTCAATTAAAAACCCGAAAAAAAGAATATTTTGAAAAATTAGCTAAGAAAAAAATCACCGCTTTTGCGTTTGAATTCATCAAAGATGATGATGGTTCCTACCCTGCCGTGAAATCGTTGAGCGAAATTGCCGGAACTGCCTCCATTTTAATCGCAGCCGAATTAATGATTAATAACCAATTTGGAAAAGGATTATTATTTGGTAATATCACCGGCGTTGCTCCCACCGATGTGGTGATTATTGGTGCCGGAACCGTTGGCGAATTTGCCGCTAAAACCGCACTTGGTTTGGGTGCCAACGTAAAAGTGTTTGATAACTCCATTACTAAACTGCGTCGTTTGCAAAATAATTTAAAACATCCGATTTTTACGTCTACCATTCAACCAAAAGGTTTATTAAAAGCCTTACGTCGTTGCGATGTAGCTATTGGAGCCATGCGTGGACAAAACCGCACACCGGTGGTGGTGACCGAAACCATGGTGGAACACATGAAAAAAGGAGCCGTAATTGTCGATGTGAGCATTGATACCGGCGGTTGTTTTGAAACGTCTGAAATCACCACGCACGAAAAACCTACGTTCATCAAAAACAATGTTGTTCATTATTGTGTGCCGAATATTCCGTCGCGGTATTCCAAAACGGCTTCACTTTCCATCAGTAATATCTTGACTCCCTATTTGATTCAGATTGCTGAAGACGGCGGCGTGGAAAGTGCCATTCGTTGCAACCGCGGCCTGAAAAACGGACTCTATTTTTATCATGGGATTTTGACCAGTAAATCCATTGGGGATTGGTTTGATTTACCCAACAGCGATATTAATTTGATTGTGTTTTAACGAATTTGTTCGTACTTTTGTTATCTTAAAACTTAGTGATGAAATTCTATCAAAGGCTTGCTTTTTTCCTTTTCGGTTTATTAATCGGAGTCATTTTTCTTATTTATTTTTTAGGAGCAAAAGCCGAAGCGAGAGGCGTAACATTCTGTTATTTACCTAATTGTCGGGTGCTAAAAGACATTCGAACCAAACCTTTTCATTATTCTGAAGAAGCCTCAAAAGTGTTGGCAGAAACCTGGATTGATACGATTGACATCAAAAATACGTTAACACATGGCGATGTAGATTTTGACCTAAGCAACATAAAAGAAGGAGCCGCCAAATTATATGTCATCGAAGGCAAAACCATCAACCAAGTTCCCATTACGTTAGAAGTGCTGAACTTTGAGAAAAAAGCCGTTTTAAAATCCATCAAAAAATAGCGAAAATGAACTGCCTCATTCGTCCCGTAACCGAAACAGATTTTGAGGCTGTTTATCATTTTATCAATGAGTTAGAAGACTGCATTTTTCCCAAAGAATCGCAACACACTATTTTTCTCGAAAACCTTTCCAATCCTAAACATATTTTTCTATTGGCCGAAATCAAGCAAATCCCGGTAGGATTCCTTAGTTGTCATGTGCAAAACCTCATTCATCACGGCGGTTTGGTGGGCGAAATTCAGGAAATGTTTGTGGATGAAAAGTACAGAAGTCAACAAATTGGCAAACAATTGCTCGATGAATTAAAAACCATTGCCAAGCAAAACAATCTACTCCAAATTGAAGTTACTTCCGGCTTTAAACGTGAAAAAGCTCATGCTTTTTATGAACGGGAAGGATTTCCGAATACGCATAAAAAGTTTGTTCATAAATTGAAATAGTTTTTGGCATACGATAAAATTTAATAATACTTGTTATTATTTATTTTTAATTTCATTCACAAAAATTTATTTTATTGAAAGAAAGGTAAATCATTAGTAGATAGCTACATAACAAGAACATTCTTTTTAATGTAACATCAAATTTGTTACATTTGTTAAAGTGCCTTTCATTTTGAATGACTACTTTGGAATCATAAATCAAACGCCATGAAAAAAATAGTATTCCTTTTGTTTTTGTTCCCATTTCTTTCCTTCTCGCAAGTGGAGAAAACAATAGATTCACTTCAAAAAATAGCAAAAAGTGCAAAAAACATAGATGATATTGGTAATGCTTATGCAGAACTTGCATTAATTTATATGGATAATGACGTTGAAAAGACACAAACAACAATAGATAAATTAAAAGCACTAAATGTCAATAATTCGTGCTACAAATGTGAAGGGTACGGATGGCTTTATGAGGGAATGTTGAGTGTTCGTAGTGGTGACCACAAAACCGCACTTGAAAAGTTTAAAAAAACAGCAATTATTGCCAAAAAAAATGACGATCAATATTTATATATTCAAGGTGTTGCCAACGAAGCTCAAACACTAATGGATTTAAATAAAAATAAAGAATCGGAGAAACTACTACTCAATTTTGTGGAAGAATCTAAAAAATTTCCGGATGAATTTGGAATGGAAAGTATCTACTTTCTGCTAGGGTTTGTTAACCAAGATAATGGCTTCTATAATTCTGCTTTAGATTATTTTATTAAAACAGATAAACTCATTCGTGATGATGATCCTAGTGGGTTGGATTTTAAAATTGCGGTGTTAGGTCAAATTGCTGATGTATATAAAGAACTTAATATTCAAGATAAAGCTAATGAAGTTTTGAACAAAGCTCTAAAAATAGCAAAGATAAACGACACTCCACTTTTCCTAAATGATGTTTATTTGAGTAAAGGCATAATCGAATTGTATTTTAACAACCCAAATAATGCAATTATTCATTTGAAAAAATCCTATGACTATTTTAAATCAATTAATTTTAAATTAAAAGTAGCCAATTCTGCTTTAGGCTTAGGGGAATGCTACATTAAATTAAATGATCAAGCAAAATCAACTGCTTTTTTGCAAGAGTCAGAACAATTATTCAAAGAGTTTGAAGATGAAACCAATTTGTTAAAAACCGATTTATTATTGGCAGAAAATTATATCCATGCCAATAAAATTGATTTAGCAACCACATTACTTAATAAAATAGCTCCTACCCTAGAAAAAAATAAAATAACTAAAAACTATATTACCTACTTAAACATTAAAATTAAGCTGAATTCCAAAACTCAAAATTTTAATAAGGCTCTTAAATTAATTGAAAAAAGGGATTCCATTCAAAACGTTATCAATCAAAAAACGAATAGAACTAATTTTCAAGATATTGAAACCAAATACCAAACCGAAAAAAAAGAACAGGAAATCAAACTGCTCTCGGCTGAAAATGAATTAGCAAAACGACAAAAATATATTTACATTACTCTAATTGGGCTATTAGTTTTACTCGGATTAAGCATTTTTTATTTGTATCGAAATAAAATTAAAACGGCTAACAAAATCAGTGAACTAAACGAAATGAAATCGCGGTTTTTTGCTAATATTTCGCATGAATTTCGCACCCCGCTAACATTGATTAAAAGTCCAGTGCAACAATTGCAGGCAACAGCTACTGATGAAAAACAAAGAAGTCAACTCAATTTAGTGGATAAAAATGCCGACCGGATGCTCGAATTAGTCGACCAATTATTAGAACTTTCTAAACTCGATAGCGGGGCCTTTAAACTCATTTTAAAAGAAGGAAATCTTTCTGATTTTTTAAAATCGGTAGCAGAGCCGTTTGTTTTTCAAGCGAAGGAAAACAAATTATTGTTTCATACAAATATTCAAACTAGTGACGAAAATCATTTTTTTGATAAAGATGTTATTCAAAAAATTGTCTCGAATCTGCTTTCCAATGCCTTGAAATATACACCCGAAAATCACACTATTGATTTTTCAACTGAAATAAAAAATGAAAATTTACACCTCTCTGTAACTAACGCAGGAGTTCAATTGAAAAATGACGATCTTCCAAAACTTTTTCAACGTTTTTATCAAAAAACAGAAACGCAAAATGGTGTTGGTATTGGCTTAGCCCTTGTAAAAGAACTTGTGGATTTATACCAAGGAACGATTACAACTACTTTAGAAAATGACAAATTAACATTTTTGTTATCGCTGCCACTGACTATCTCAAAAGATAAAAATATCCTCATCGCAGCCGAACAGATACAATTGACTAATAATGAGCGTGAAGTGAACGAAGAATTACCAATCCTATTACTTGTAGACGATAATGCTCAAATTAGAACTGTTTTAAACGACCTTTTGTCGAATGAATACAAAATAATTGAAGCTGCCGATGGTGAAGCTGCCTTTAAATTAGCTCAACAGGAAATTCCTGATTGTATTATATCCGATGTGATGATGCCGAAATTAGACGGCTTTGCTTTTACAAAAGCGATTAAATCCAACGAATTGACCTCATTTGTTCCTGTGATTCTTCTCACAGCAAAAACATCCGAAGAAGCTCATTTAGAAGCATTAAAAAGCACAGCCGATGCCTTTTTAACCAAACCGTTTAACCACAATATTGTGAAAGCAACCGTTCAGCAACTCATTTCTGAACGTAAAAAATTACAACAACGCTATAGTCAAGAACTCATTTTAAAACCGGTGGATATTGTCATTAACTCGGTGGACGAAAAGTTTTTGAAAAAATTACAAACCATTTTAGATACGCAATTGGCTAACGCTGATTTCACTGCAGAAGAATTTGCTACACAAATTGGCATCAGTCGCATGCAGCTACACCGTAAATTAAAATCACTTTTAGGAGTTTCGGCAACCGAATTCATTCGAAACGAACGATTGAAAAATGCCGCTGAGTTACTCAAAAAAGGCAACGGAAATATATCTGAAATAGCCTATTCTGTTGGGTTTAATGAAATTTCCTATTTTTCAAAATGCTTTAAAGATTACTTTGGTTGTTCACCTACTGAATATGCCGAAAAAAAATAATTGCTCTCTAAAAGCCTAATTTTACTGAGGTTTTTGAAAATGTTACATAATTACAAATCCCTGTTACATCTGTGACAGGGATTTTTTTGGTTTGAAATAATTTTAACAAAACAAAATTCAATCCAATGCAAAAGAAAAATCGGCAATCCTTTGAAGCAAAAATTGATAAGCTCCCCGATAAAATAGTTTACCTCAACGTCAATCATTTGGAAAAAGGTGACTATGAACTCAACATCATTCATCAAAAAAAAATAATTAAAAAGACATCATTTAATAAAAAATAACCATGAAAAATCTAATCCTAGCACTTCTCCTCTTCCCTTTTGCCGCCCTGTCACAAGTAGGTGTAAACACCACCAGCCCCAATGCCATGATGGACATTACTTCTACCAATCAGGGTGTTCTGATTCCGCGTGTAGCTCTGCTTTCTGCAATCGATAACACAACCGTAGTGAATCCACAAGGCGGAGCATTGGTTACCTCTACATTGGTTTACAACACCACTCCTGCCGGCGTGAGTCCGGATAATGTTATTGCCGGATTCTATTATTGGAACGGCACACGATGGGTAGCCGTTGGCTCAGACGGCAGAGATTGGACCACTATCGGAAATAACGGAACCAATCCAACGAATAATTTTATAGGTACGCTTGATGATGTGGATTTTCGCGTTCGAACCAACAACAACCTTCGATTCAATTTCACCAATAACGGTCGACTGCGAGCGTATGACAACGGCTTAGTTACTCAACCCACCTACTCTTGGATGGGTGACGAAGACACTGGATTATGGCGACCTGCTGCTAATACCTTGGATTTTTCCACTACCGGAATATCTCGCATCCGTATTAACGACACGGGAAATGTAGGTATCAATAACACTGTAGCTCCTGCTCGACTCACAGTACAAGGCACAAGTAATGCTCCTGCTTTTCCCGGTGCAACCAGTAATGGAATTTTACGTATAGCTCTCAACGGTACAGAAGGATTAGATATTGGCAAAGCAGGTGCCGCAGACAGTTTTTCCGCTTGGATACAATCAGGATTTAGTGGTACAGCAGACCCATTAAGTTTGCAACCCTTAGGAGGAAATGTTGGTATCAACACCACTGCTCCATCCAATTCATTACACGTTAACGGAACGGTTCGAATTGTTGATGGTACACAAGCTAACGGACGTGTACTCACTTCCAATGGCACTGGAGTGGCTAGCTGGCAACCCATTTCCATCAACAATGTAATAGGTGTATTGCCTAGTGCAGGAATCAATATTCCTTCCACAACAGCTAATTTTCTTCAGACCGGTTCCTATATTGTCTTACCTCCCGGCAGATGGGCGGTAAACGTAACCATGCTTATGCGAAGAACAGGCGGAACAGGCGTAGCAACACCCAATAACTCTTCCTACTGGCTTAGAACTTCTTTTTCTACTTCTGCTTTGGCCAATCCGTTTATAACAGGCGATATTGTTGGAAGCTATTATGTGAGCGGAAATTACCCGGGTTCATCACTCTACTCACTCGTGCAAGGAACAGTAGTGATCAATAACGCAACCCCCGGAAATAGAACCTACTATTACATTGCCGGAGCTGTTGAAGTAATCAGCTCTACAAATACCCTTGAAAACTTTGGTGGTAATTGGTGGCAGGAAAATACCATTATAGCCTACCGAATTAATTAATTAATTAATCAATTATTTTGGGCAGCTCATCCTGCCCTACACTACAAGTCCTCGCTCTACAAGTGGTTTTTTAAAGCGGTTTTCAGGAGCTTCCGTTGGTCGCTCTGCCTCCCGCAAAAAAAACACACGTGTAGAGCTGTGGGCTTTTCGTTTTGGTCAGGGCTAGGGTTTGGTGCTTCTTATGAATTGCAATTTCAAAAATCAATTTCAAAAATCAAATACAAAAAACTAATCGTGACATTGTTAAAAATATGTAAGGGAACAATTCAATCACATAAGCTAATTTATATACACTTCAACAAAATCAGTAAATTATATGGCTTATATGGTAAAAAATCAGTAACCTATTTTAATAATAATCCAACATTTACATAAAAAACTTAATTTTACGAAACTAAACAAACACCATGAACAATATCAGAATCTATAAAATGTCTTTTGCCGATGTCTATCCGCACTACATCACCAAAGCTGAAAAAAAAGGACGCACCAAAGCTGAAGTAGACGAAATTATTTTTTGGCTCACGGGTTACAACGCACAAACGCTTCAACACCACTTGGATCAAAAAACCGATTTTGAAACGTTTTTTGCACAAGCTCCCTTAATAAACCCTAACGCTTCTAAAATAACTGGTGTAATCTGTGGCTACCGTGTAGAGGACATCGAAGAAAAACTTATGCAACAAATTCGCTATCTTGATAAATTGATAGACGAATTGGCGAAAGGGAAAAGTATGGAGAAAATTTTGAGGAGTTAAGAAAACAATAAAATAATCAATCACAAAATAATGGTAAAAATCACAACTATCGCTTCAAACTAAAATGCGATTTAAATGTCTTAGGTACCCCATTTTCGGGAAAATCAATCGTAA
Source organism: Flavobacterium sp. (assembly GCF_044339515.1). Classification (GTDB taxonomy): domain Bacteria; phylum Bacteroidota; class Bacteroidia; order Flavobacteriales; family Flavobacteriaceae; genus Flavobacterium. The sequence continues at coordinate 5,680 of NZ_JBIIVK010000052.1, read as the reverse complement.
ACCAATAATCACTCGAAAAAACTTGCTGACCATTGTAGGTGCCATCCCAGCCTGTTCCTAAAGGACTGATTTGCTTAATCAACTTACCATAGCGATCAAAAATATAGATAATGGATGAACCATCTACTCCGGAAATATTCCAAGTGTCGTTAAACCCGTCACCATTAGGAGTAAAAAACTTCGGATAATTAATAATCGTGGCGGTTCCTATTAAATTGGTACATAAACTGTCATCCACCACCGTAATAGTATGAAAACCGGGAGCTACATTGGTAAACACATTTGACGTTTGAAAGCCAAAATCATCCAATTGATAATAAAACGGTCCTTCACCTCCCACAACTGTTACAGTAATGGTAGGATTTTCGCTAAACGCTTCCGATTGTTCAATCAACAAACTTTCGCCTAAAACAGACTCAACAACCATAGCCGTCACTACAGGAGAAACGCACCCCGAAACGAGGTTTGTTACCACCACACCGTATTCCCCAATTTGATTTGCTTCATAAGTACTACCATTTGCCATTGGAATCAAATTATTTTCAAAATACCAAACAAAACTATGAGTAGAAATATCCAATCCGGAATCTAATAAATAAGGCTGAGCGGCTGTATTTCCTGACAATAGGCAAATGGCTCCGTCTGTTAATGTTGGAGCAGGAATGGCATACACATTTACTTCAATAATAATTGGACTTCCGGCACAACCGTTATAAAAAGGAGTCACAGTATACGTAACTGTTCCATCGGTTGTGGTTGAAAGCAATTGATTAATTTGGTCTCCGCTATCGGCTGTTGCACCTGTAACACTGTTTTGACTTACTGTCCAAGAGAAAGTAGTTCCCGTTAAATTTGAAGAAAGTGAAATTGCTGTAGTATCTCCGGAACAGTAATCCATATTGCCACTAAAAGTAGCAACAGGAACCGGATTAATTGTAATTGTCTCGACATCATTTATAGTTTGAAAGCAAAACGGACTTTGTAATAATTCTGCTCTCACTAACCGAAATACTGTTGTTGAATTAATTGCTGAAGTGGTTATTACTGCGGTTCCACTCGCATTTAAATCAATAGTTTGATTAGCTCCACTATTCTCATTATAAGTTATTTGTGTATTAGGTGTTCCAGTAAAAGTTAAAGTCACTGAATCGCCGGCACAAACAGATGTTGTATTGACTGAAAGCGTGGCAGTTGGTGACTGCACAACGGTAAAAGTAGTCGATTGATCGACTGTCTGCGAACAACCATTTACACCAACCGTTTCCACATCTGTAAGCGTAACAACTGTGGTGGTGGTAATGTTTGAAATCGCAACAGTTCGTTCGCCGATGGCATTTAAAACAGTGGATTGAATAGGACCACTATTGACAGCATAAAAAACTGTTGCGTTTGGGGTTCCAACAAATTGTATAGTTCCATTTGCCCCAGAGCAAAGTGATTGTCCACCTGAAATGGTAGCTGTTGGCGGCTGATTAACGGTAATGGTAACTGAACCTGATACCGTTTGATTACAGCTGGCGGAAACAGGAGAAGCTACATTAACTAAACTATAAGTAATCGCTGTATTTAAAACCGGTGTGGTGAGACTTGCTGAACCACTACTATCTAAAGTAATGAATTGGTCTGCACCACCATCTATGGTATAGGTTATTACCGCATTAGGTGTTCCATTAAATGAAACAATTGTGCTATTACCGGAACATATTGGAGTTGTTGCAAAAATGGTTGCTGTAGCCAAAGGCACAATAGTTAAAGATACGGGCGTTCGGGTATCGCTAAGACAATTTGAACTTAAGTCAAAGGTTTCAGCATAATAAATTCCGGCCGTAGGGGGAGTAAATGTTGGAGAGTTAGAAAGCAACAAATTTCCAGCGGTTGGTGCATCATACCAATTGACGCCTGAACCTGCATTGGCTGTCACCGATAGTGTGGGAAACGAATCGCCGCCACAGATTTCGAAATTACCATTACTTACAGCAACTGCAGGTGAATTTTGAAAGGTAACTGAAAAAACATTTGAAATTGTAGAGCAAAAACTATTGTTCAAATTGGCAGCATCTTGTGCAACTTTCGTTCTAATATAAGTGGCAGAAGTAATAGCAGAAGCGGTATATGTTGAGGAAGTTGCACCTGAAACATCGGTCCATGTTGTTCCATCGTTACTGGATTGCCATTGATAAAAATGAGGCGAAACACCCGTTGTAGCAGCTTGAAAAGTTAATGACAATGGAACTTCATTAGAACAAGCTTGATAGGTTTGTCCCGATAATGGCGGACTGGTAACGGTGGTCAATTCACTACAGGCTCTAAATTCAATATCGTCTATGGCTAAATCGTTTCCGCAACCTCCTACTCCATTATTTTTCATTTTTAAAACGACAGAAGTTTCACTTCCTGTTGTAAATACTAAAGCAAATTGTTGCCAAAGCGGAGATGAAGTTCCCATGATATTACCGGTATCACCAGAGCCTAGAAGTACCGTTTCGGTATCATTCCAAATTTCAAATCGCACATTAATCGGTATTTCACTAGCACCACAAAAACCTGAGCCGGGATTGTATACATTCATCACCCAAGCCGAAAACTCAAAAGTTGTATTTACACATAATCCGGTGACTATGCGTTTGTAAAAATCTCCGGTCGTGCTGGCATTAGCATTCACAATAAGAGCCTTCCCATTTACACCATTTGTTGCATCCGGTGTATGATCAAGCGAATAATGCCAAGTGCTGTAAAGATTGGTTCTGTAGTAGAGCGTATAACTCCCGTCGTTTGGATTTCCTACCACAAAATTATAATTAGTGGTTCCGGCCGGTAAAGCAGGACCATAATTGGTGCCGTTTCCAAAATTTTCAGTAAAAATGGGTTCACCTTTACTTCCTGTACAAAACCCTAATTGGGCATGGCTATTAAAGGAAAAAAGTAAAAATAGAAAGAAAATTTGTGTCGCGAATCGATTCATTTATAGAAAATCAGTATTACAATGGCTTAGAATTTCTTAGTAAGGTTTATTGATATAAATCCAACCTGTTTTCGTTTCAATATCATCAAAGTTAATGACATAATAATAAGTACCATCCGGTAATTCATTTCCTTTATTACATTGTCCAAACCATTCATTGCTGTAATCGGCTTTATTATATACTGAAATACCATATCGGTTAAAAATTTGTAATTGTGTAACATTGTAGGAAGAAAGGTCAAAACTATCATTGAGTCCATCATTATTGGGTGAAATACCTTTTTGTATACCACAAACAGTGCTCAAAACATCTACCATCTGTTCCTCACTACAACCATTTTGAGTAACTATTAATCTGTAAATCCCTGCGGAAGAAATAGTGATTGAATCACTGTTTCCAATTTGAATGGACGATGAATTAAACCATGAATAGGAAGTTGTTGCATCGGCCGATTCAATATTTGCATTTAACTTATAAACCGAACCTTCGCATCCCTGTGAAATGGTAAACTGCGGAACAGGATTAACCGCTATAACAAGTTCAATATCGCCGATAGCACATTGTCCTGGATCAGGAGTAAATTGATAGGTAGTTGTTTGTGTATTATCAAGATTCGGTGACCAAGATCCGGTGACTCCATTTTGGGATGTTGTTGGTAGTGCATCTAATTCCTCACCTGAACAAATGGGAGCTACAGCTTCAAAAACCGGGGTTACTAGCGGTGACACAACAATTGTTAAAGTAGGACTGGATATACAAGCAGTTAAATCATCAGGAGTAAAAGTGTAGGTGGTGGTGGTTGTATTATCCAACGCTGGGGACCAATTTCCGGCAATTCCGTTTAATGATATTATTGGCAATTCGGCTAAGGTATCGCCTGAACAAATTGGTCCAACCGGATCAAATTCAGGAACAACTTGAGGGTTTACAGTTATGGTGACACTTTTTTCATAAATACAGGTAAGTGTTTCCACAAGAGAAATATCATCCAAAGCAAAATCATTTCCATTATTGGCAAATTCTAAATTAAAAATACAAATTGAGGCTGTAGTGGAAGCACCGGAATTCCATGAAAATGAATGCAAAGTCCATTGACAGGTCACTGAAGGAGCATCTAATGTTTCTGTTAACGTTACACCATTAATCTGTACTTGCATGATGGCAGGATTTTCAGGAGCAACTGAGGCTATATAATACGAAAAAGTATAATCCGTATTGGGTTCAACGTTAATCAAATTCTCATTACACCAAACTCGAATAGTTCCGGTTGGGTCAGTAGAACCATCAAATACCATTAAATTACCGTCACCTGTAGTATGATCACCACATGACGCAAAAGGATTAAACCATGCATTAGGATTCTGAACTATATCATAAGATGATTGAACTCCAAAAGGATTGGGATCAGGAACTTGGCTATAATCGGTTATAAATCCAACATTGCCTTGGGTAAAATCTCCATTAAAAACAAGATTAGTAGGCGACGATTCTTCACCTGAAGTAACCGTATAAGTAGTAGTTACTAATGGACTAACTGTTAATGTAGAAGCATTTGGATTCGTAAGTGAACTGTCTTCAGGATTTGCCGTCCACGTAAATGAACCGACACCACCACTAACAGATAATTCCGTTGATTCTCCGGCACATAATGTTGTCGGCTCACTCATCACTAAGTCATTTGGTGCAACTAAAGCAATATTTTACAGTATATTCCTCTCCATTATTATCGATTACAGAAACAGTATATGTTCCTTGTGGTAGGTTAGAAAATATTCCATTCGAATTAGATTGAGTAACAGCACCTGTTAAATTGAAACTTCCATACGGCAAAGAACCTCCGGTTACAGAAACGGTAATCGATCCGTCAGAGGTGGTTGGACATGTTGGACTTGTAGTGGCAAATGATCCTTCGAATGGTAATGAACCTTCTTCGATAACGAAATCATCGACAGCAAAATCATTCCCTAAAGCACCTCCATTGAGTGTTCTTAGCCTAACTAAAATAGCCGGAGCTGTTGCTACAAAAGAATAGCTTACTTTTTTCCAACCTTCTTCCGGTAACGGAGCTAAGTTATTTAGAACCGGAGGACTTATGTTGTTTACCCCAACAAAAAAAGCTCCAATATTTGATCGAGTAACATCAGTGGATACTTCATTTGATACTGATTTTATCCAATAACTAAAAACATAACTGGTTCCTACTGTAAAACCTCCAATTGCTCCACCAGTGTCACTGGTTGTCCAGAAAAAACCTCCTCCTGTTGTTGCACCATCGTACACCAGCATATTTCCGGTACCCGTGGTATGGTCTCCTCCTGAAATATAAGTTGTATTCATTAAAGCAGGATTGGTAGTTCTTGCGTATTGCCCGGGACTACTTGTTCCGGTTAGGGGATTTATCAATGAATAATTATTAACAAAAAAACCAACCCCACTGCCACCTGATTCAAAATCACCATTGTTTAATAAATTTTGTGCGGTTAGATTTGTATTTACTGACATGACTGTAACGCACATTACAACAATTGATTTTAAAAAAAGAGGTGTTTGTATTTTCATAACTATAGTTTTTTTGGTATTTTATAAAAATAGTTTGATTGTCCGCAATTACCCATAATTAAATAAAAAGCCTTATATTTGATAAAAAAAAGCGATGAATTTATTCAGTTTTACGGCAAATTTTGGAAGTGAAGAAGCTTGTAGACTTCATTTTAAAG
>NZ_JBIIVK010000051.1:0-23857 GCF_044339515.1 Flavobacterium sp. | reverse complement strand
CTTCTTCTACTTGATATTTTTCAATAATATGTTCAATTTGATTAAAATCCAGTGCATTTAAAACCTCAAAAATCCCATCATTCACTACCTCGTTATTTAATTTTCTGATGTCGGAAGCAATCACATTTTCTGTTCCGTAAAGTTTTCGTAATTGTTGCGTTAATTCGGTTCCAATTTGACCGCACGCTCCTATGATTAGAATTTTTGTGTTCATTTAGTTGTGTATTGATGATGCAAATATAACGTTTTCGGAAAGTAAAAAACTGTTAAGAATAGGCTTTTATTTTAGAAAGCTTTAACGAGATTAACCAAGATTCGATTTACCTTTGTATTTTTGAAAATCTAAATTATATTTGATGAAAATCCGTTTCCTTTTAATCTGCATTACTACCATATTACTTTTTTCCTGTGAAGAGGATAATGAAAAACGATTGATTCAACAACAAAAAGAACTAGCCAAAAAGGAAGAAATTTTTAAAAAAATCGAGAAAGCTTGGGGTTTTAGAGCAATGAATTTAGAAGCTTCCTCTCAAAATTTAGTTAAAGATTGGGCAGAATGGCGTTTGTTTCTAACCGAATTGCAACAAAAACCAACAAGTTCAATTGGAGCTTTTCAAAAAAAATCGAAGAATCTAACGCAAAAAGCAGATGCTCTTTTGAATACAATTCCGCAATCATTATCTAATCCGGAATTCAAAAGTAGATTTACCGTTTTGCTAAACCATTTTAGATCGTTAGAATTATACATTCATTTGGATGCCATTCCGGAAAAAAAAGTGATTGATTTAATTTCAGATATCAATTTGCAATTAGCCTCTATCGAACTGCAAATGAATGAATTAATTAGAAAAAGACAAATCCCAATAGAACAAGGTGAAGCCGAAATGATCAGAATGTTAGACACATCCCGAGCCGTTCGTGAAACACCCAAAAATTTAGATTAATTGAACGTTTCAACAATTTCTTCCGCGTATAATTCTTCCGCTAAAATTATTCAATTAGCTGATAATATTGCTGTTCCCGAGAACAAAATTCGAATTAAAGGATTAATTGGTTCGTCGTTGTCGTTTGTTATTCAAACTTTATTTCAAAAAACAGAGTTACCTTTTTTATTACTTTTTAATGATAAAGAAGAAGCCGCTTATTATTTGAATGATTTAGAAAACCTCATCAACGATCAAGATGTATTGTTTTATCCAAGTTCATACCGACGACCTTATAAAATTGAAGAAACGGATAATGCCAATATTTTGCTTCGGGCAGAAGTGTTAAACCGCATCAATTCTCGCAAAAAACCATCCATTATTGTGACCTATCCGGAAGCTCTTTTTGAAAAAGTGGTTACCCGAAAAGAATTGGATAAAAACACATTGAAAGTGGCGGTTGCCGACCAAATTTCGATCGATTTTATCAATGAAGTTTTATTTGAATATAATTTTAAACGGGTAGATTTTGTATCGGAACCCGGCGAATTTTCCGTTCGTGGTGGAATCATCGATGTCTTTTCGTTTTCAAATGACAATCCGTACCGAATTGAATTTTTTGGCAATGAAGTCGATAGTATCCGAACATTTGACGTAGAAACGCAACTTTCCCTTGAAAAACAGAAGAAAATCTCCATCATTCCCAACGTGGAAAATAAATTTTTACAGGAAAACAGAGAAAGTTTCCTTAATTATATTAACTCAAAAACTGTTCTTTTTGTTCAGGAAACGGAAATGGTTTTGAGTCAATTTGATAAATTATTTGATAAAGCAACGGAAGCTTTTGGTAAACTTTCCGGAGATATCAAACATGCTTCGCCGGAGGAGCTTTTTATCAATCAATCCTCGTTTGTAAAAAAAGCCCTTGATTTTTCGATAGTTGAAATTGGATTGAAATCGATTTTTAAATCAGAAAAAACTATTGAATTTCATACCAAACCGCAACCTTCCTTCAACAAACAATTTGATTTATTATTGAATGATTTGAACGAAAATCACTTTAACGGAATCAAAAATTACTTGTTTTGTTCCAATGAAAATCAAGCCAATCGCTTTCATGATATTTTTGAAAGTTTGGATGAAGAAAATCACCAAAACATTCGAAAGCAATACAAAACAATTGTTTTTCCACTTTTTCAAGGTTTTATTGACGAAGAAAATCAATTAGCTTGCTACACCGACCATCAGATTTTTGAACGGTATCATAAATTCAGTATCAAAAACGGATATTCTAAAAAGCAAACCATTACGCTTAAAGAATTAACACAACTTTCGGTAGGCGATTATGTCACGCACATTGACCACGGAATCGGGAAATTTGGTGGTTTACAAAAAATTCAGGTAGAAGGGAAAATGCAAGAAGCTATCAAATTGGTGTATGCCGATAATGATATTGTGTATGTGAGCATTCATTCGCTTCACAAAATTTCAAAATACAACGGAAAAGACGGAACGCCACCCAAAATATACAAATTAGGTTCAAACGCTTGGAAAGCCTTAAAACAAAAAACCAAAGCTCGCGTTAAACACATTGCTTTCAATTTGATTCAATTGTATGCCAAAAGGCGTTTGGAGAAAGGTTTTGCCTGTGCACCGGACAGTTATTTGCAAAAAGAATTGGAAAGTTCGTTTATTTATGAAGATACTCCGGACCAAATTACGGCTACACAAGATGTAAAAAACGACATGGAACGTGACCGTCCAATGGATCGATTAGTATGTGGCGATGTGGGATTTGGGAAAACGGAAGTCGCCATTCGTGCTGCTTTTAAAGCCGTTGACAACGGAAAACAAGTTGCCATTTTGGTTCCCACAACAATTTTGGCTTATCAACATTATCGAACTTTTACTGAACGGTTGAAAGACATGCCTGTGACCGTAAATTATTTAAACCGATTTAGAACCGCTAAACAAAAAAGCGAAACTCTAAAAGGTTTAGCAGAAGGAAAAGTAGATATTATCATCGGAACGCATCAATTGGTGAGTAAAGATGTGAAATTTAAAGAATTAGGTTTATTGATTATTGATGAAGAACAGAAATTTGGAGTGAATGTAAAAGATAAACTCAAAACGATTTCTGCTACGGTGGACACGTTGACGTTGACTGCAACTCCGATTCCGAGAACTTTACAATTTTCGTTAATGGCAGCGAGGGATTTATCGGTTATCACAACACCTCCACCTAATCGTTATCCTATTGAAAGTCATGTGGTTGGGTTTAATGAAGAACTAATTCGAGATGCTATTTCGTATGAAATTCAACGAAACGGTCAGGTTTTTTTCATCAATAATCGTATTGAAAACATCAAAGAAGTCGCCGGAATGATTCAACGATTGGTTCCTGATGCTCGTGTTGGCATTGGTCACGGACAATTAGACGGCAAAAAATTAGAGGAATTAATGTTGGCTTTTATGAACGGTGAATTTGATGTTTTGGTCGCCACAACCATTATCGAAAGCGGTTTGGACGTACCGAATGCCAACACTATCTTTATCAACAATGCCAATAATTTTGGTTTATCCGATTTGCATCAAATGCGGGGTCGCGTGGGTCGAAGCAACAAAAAAGCGTTTTGTTATTTCATCACACCGCCTCAATCCGTAATGACAGAAGATGCACGAAAACGAATCAATGCGTTAACGCAATTTAGCGAGTTGGGAAGCGGTTTCAACATTGCCATGAAAGATTTAGAAATTCGAGGTGCCGGCGATTTATTAGGTGGTGAACAAAGTGGTTTTATTAACGAAATTGGTTTTGAAACCTACCAAAAAATCATGAACGAAGCCATTGAAGAATTGAAAGAAAACGAATTCAAAGAATTGTATCAGGAAGAAAATGATTTGGAAACCAAAGAATTTGTCAAAGATCTTCAAATTGATACCGATTTTGAATTGTTGTTTCCGGATGATTACATCAATAGCGTTAATGAACGTTTGAATCTATACAACGAACTCGGAAATGTAAAAGACGAAGAAGGTTTATTGGCTTATGAGCAAAAATTAATTGACCGTTTTGGTCCTTTACCCAAAGAAGCTCAAGCATTATTAAACAGCATCCGCATCAAATGGATTGCCACCCAATTAGGCATTGAAAAACTTATCATGAAACAAGGCAAAATGATTGGTTATTTTGTGGGCGATCAACAAAGTGATTACTATCAATCTTCTCGATTTAGAAAGGTATTGCAGTTTGTTCAACTGCACGGAAACCTTTGCAAAATGAAAGAGAAAGAAACCAAAAGTGGATTACGTTTGTTGCTGACTTTTGAAAATGTAAAATCTATTAGAAAAGCATTGGAATTGATGGAGTTGATGGGACGTTAAAAATTAAATACTCCAGAAATAATAAAATATCTTGAAATTAAATTGTTTTCAAAAGTTGTTGTTGAAAAATCTGAATTGAAAACTTGAATAAACTTATTATTATTCAATAGATTTTTTGCAATAAAATTAATCTCGTGTTTTTTGTTTTCGCTAATATATCTTAATGAAGCATCTAAAAATAAGTAATTTTCTTTTTTCTTGTCAATATTTGGAATAATATATTCAGATGAAAACTGTGCAAAATATTTATTTTTAATTTTATAAATTACTTTAAAGCTTTCTGTTATAGCAATGTTTTGATTTGTTTGATTGATGTTTGATTCAAACTTATTTAAATTGAATCGAAAGTTATTTTCAAAATTCAGAGAACGATTAAAAACTGTTTTAAGAAAGAAATCGTTTGTGAAAAAGTTTGATTTATTATCTCTAATTTCAGAATCATTTACAAAATTTTTATATTTAAGAATAGAATAATTTGTTCTTAGTCTTGCAGTTAGAGATAATTTTGAGAAAAATTTTTCTGTGAAAAAATAGATTGTTGAATTAGATGACCCTTCATCACTAAAGAAAAAATTAATAGTTGAAAAATTCTCTGAAATGCTGTTATTTGAGAAAAAGTTATTTTTTGAATAGGAATAATTTGTCCCTACATTAATTTGAAATTGATTATACAAATCATTTAAACGATAGTAAAAATTAATTTTTGTGTCTTTTTGAATTTCCAAAGAAGGAGAATTAGACTGAAAATTTCTGTATGAGGTTAGTAAATTATTGCTGTACAAATATTCCTCACCAAGAGCCTCTTCAACATAACCCGTTCCTAAATTTAAACTACTTATGTTATTTAGTTTATAGTTTAAAAGAAGTTGAAATGTCTTTAAAAAATCAGAATTTGATAAGTTCGTATCTAAATTAGAATCTTTTAACTTCTGAACTAATTTACTTAATAGAAATGAAGGTGTTATGCTAAATTTACCCACTTTATAATTGTATTCTGAATTCAAAAAAAGTTGTGTTTTTTTGAATTTTAAATCATTCTCAAATTCAATTATGTTTTCATCAAAACTGTCCTCTTTAAAAGAAGAATTAAAATTAGTATTGCTATCTGAAAAGCCTAAAGATGTTGAGTATTTATGTTTTTGAAAACTCCCTAAAAAAGAAATTTTCAAATCAAATACTCTTTTTGAGTATTCACTAAATTGTGAACCGGAATCTGAATTATTATTAGTAACAAAATTTGGTAGAGGAGTTAAAAAATAACTTTGTGGAGTTTTGTTAAAGGATAAATTTGACTCAGCAACCAAAGCCTTGTTTTTAGCTATTTTTTGAGTAAAAATTAATTTGTTTTTAAAAAAATTATCTTTTGAATTTAGATTTGTATTATAAAAATCCTCGTTGTTAAATACAACATTAGAATTTGTATTAATCGTCTCATAATTATATTTCAAAAAATATTCTAAAAGCGAATTTTTAGAACTATTGAATTTTAAATCTAAATCAAGTGAATATAACTCTGGCTTTTTCGTTGTAAAATAGCTGTCTGAATTTAGGATGGTTTCATTTTCTAGATTAAATATGCTATTAATATTATTTAACGATTCAATTTTATCACGAACATAAAAAAAATTAACTTTAACAGATGTTCTTTTTTTTATTTTAAAAACAGCATTATAACTTCCAAAATAGATGTCATTAACATTACTTCTATCTTCGTCCAAAACAGAAGAGAATGTTGATTCGGTTACGATTTTTTGTGTTCTATAATTTTGGTCATTTTCAAAATTACGAGTAGAAGAAAAATAATTAACTGGAGATTTATTTAAACCAACATTATTGTTAGATGCAGTAATAAAGGATTTGTAATTTTTTGAAATACTTAAAAGATTTACGGAAACATCTTTTACAAAATCATCACCATATCCAAAACCTAAATTAGCATCGCCTGAAAAACTTAGTTTGTTTTCTTTAATTTTTAAATTTAAAATTACTTTATCTGAGTTTTCAATTCCTTTTAATAAAGGGTTTTCACTATAGTTTTCTATAGCTTCAATTTTTTCTACAATATCAATATTTATATTTTTTGTTCCAAGAGAGTAATTACTCCCAAATAAATCATCACCTTCAATTTTTACAGTTTCAATCGATTTACCATTATATTTAATTTTTCCTGTTTTATCATTTATTTCAATTCCCGGTAGTTTTTTTATCAAATCCTCAACCTTTCTTTCGGTACCATCTCTGTAAGATGTTACATCGAAAGATGTTGTATCTCCATTTATTTTATAAGTCGCTTTTTTCGCTTTTAAAATAACTTCGTCTAGTTTAATATCGTCATCTTTTTCTAAATAAAAATCAACAGTATACTTTTCGTTGCTTTTAATATTTTTTAGTTCATGATAAACAGTTTTAAATCCATAAGAGCTTAACTCAATAATAATGTTTTCATCATAATCGTTTAAGGTTAGGCTATACTTTCCGTTTCTAATAACAGAAAACTGTAGAATCTTTTCATTGTCACTACTTTTTTTTATTAAGATACTTCCTTGAAAAATAGGATTATTTAGAGAATCCAAAACTTTTCCGTTTATTGTTTGAGAAGAGGAAATTAAAGGAAAGAGGAATAACAAAAAAAGGAACTTTTTTTTGATTAAATAAAATTTAGATAATATAGAATAAAAAAAAGAATGATTAAGATTTATCATTGTTCGGGATAATCAAAAAAAACTTCCAGATTAGTGATTTTTGTAATTACGTTTTTTTCTTCATATTCTGAAAGCTGTTTTTCGTAATATTCTTTTAGTTTTTGTTTATTTAGAATTTCAAAATCAGAAAAATTCATTTCTAACCTTCCTTCTCTATATTCTTTTAGAAATTCATCATATTCAAATTCTTCTTTCTGATTTCTAGTTATTTTTTTTGCTTCGAAAGAGTAAATCCCATCTAATGATTTTATTTTTAAAATTAAACCCGGTAACCCATTAAATTTCCATGGTCCTTCCGAAATTTTAATTTCATCAGTAAAAAACGCTTCGTAATTTCTACCTCTAAAACTCAAGCTTGCCTTACGACATTTTAAGCCAAGTACACTTAATGTATCTGATTCAATTTTCCAATCAAAAATGTTTAAAGAGTCAGTTACAAAAACATTTTTATTAAAAATTCCATTTTTGTAATATATTTTTTCCTCTTTAAAGTTTTTTATAAAATGTAAATCTTTTTTTGGTGTGATTATTGTCGTTTTGCTATTAAATTCATCGCTTTGGAAAATATTATCCTCTTTCAATTTGGACAATAAAAGTGTATAAATTGAAAAATCTTTATTTATAACTAACTCCGCCTCCATTTCTACATTTCTATCAATAAACAAATATTCTACGACAATACTTTGGCCATATAAAATATTTGTTAGCATATAAAATACTAAAATATAATGCTTCTTATTCATAACAATAAATTTTAATCTTCTGGATATTCATAAAAAACTTCAATGGAAATATATTTATTAAATCTCCCACCCTTTTCATTAAACTCAGACTTTTGTTTTAAATATAATTCTTCTTGTTTTTGTCTCTTTTCTTTCCAATAATTGTTAAACGTTATTTCAATTCGATTATTTTTATAATCATCAATGAACTTCTTATAATCAATATTAAATGATTTATTCTTTGATATAGATAATGCTTCAAAATCATATAAACCATCATCTGAAGTTACTTTCAATATTAGACCCGGAAGACCGTTGAATTTCCATGGCCCATCCGATGTTTTTAATTCATTAGTATAGTATGCGGTATAATTTCGTCCCCTAAATTTTAATATCGCTTTTTGACATTTCAATCCAAGAAAAGACATGGTATCCTGTTTTATATTCCAATCAAAAATATCCAAAGAATCATTTACAAAATACTTTTTATTCAAAATGGATCCTTTACAATAGATTTCACCATTTTTAAAATTTTTTATAAAGTGCAAATCTTCTAAAGCATTATATATTATAGTTTTACTCCCCAAATCTGTTTCTTCATAATGTATAGAGTCTTTAATTTTAGAATAAAACTCAGTATAAACTGAAAACTCATTGTCAATTACTAGTGATGACTTATAATTTTTATTGTTTTTTTTAACTTTATAATCAACAATTAAAGATTGAGAAAAAAAACTGAAGCTAGATAAAAAAAGCAAGGCCGTGATACACAGCCTGCTTTTTAAATAAGATAAGATTTTCATTTTAATCATCTATTGCATCATTAGTTTGAGTATGTCTCAATGCTTTATTACATGCATCTCTTGCTGACGTGTCTGAAGTTCCAGTGCTTTGATGGTTGTTGCCATATTCATCTGTATAACTAACAGTACATGTATGCTTGGCAAAAAACATAATCTGTTCGAAGTTACTAAATTCAAAATTTAATTTATAACTTTTTGATTTTTCTTCTGAATTTTCATTAGCTAATGCATCATGAAAACTGAAAATCAATAAAACAACAATAATAAATAAATTTTTCATTTTTTAACAAGGTTCGTTTAAAGCATTTTCACAAGCATCAGTTCCGCTAACGAAAGAAACTCCGATTTGAACGCAGCAATCTCCATCATCTGTATCAGATTCTATTGTACAAATCCAAAATCTTGGAGGATTTTCAGATTCTTGAATATCATTTGCGAAAGATAACGCAGACATTCCAATTGTTAAAACAAAACTTAAAATAAATTTTTTCATAAATTAAATTGTATTAGATTAGACTTACTTAATTCCTGCAGAAATTAAGTTTATTAAAAGTATACTTACAAAAGCGAATTTATTTTTTTATTATTATCTTTACAATCGGAATTTAAAAAAAAATTATCGGTTTTGCCGATTTTATCACTTATTGTTATAATTTATGTCATTAGGAAAAAAACTTTACGAATTAAGAACATCGAGAAACATTAAACAAGAGCAGGTTGCTTATGATTTGGAAATTGCTCAAAGTACTTACTGTGATTGGGAAAATAATGTTTCTACTCCTAAGAGAGAAAATTTAATAAGATTAGCTGATTATTTTAATATAGATGTTAAAGATTTAGAAGAAGAAATTTATAAAATAACCATCAACAATAAGAAAAGTGCAATCGCATTGGTGAACAGTCCAAATTCAAAAATCAACTCAACAGAAGCAATAATTAAAGTTGCAGAAAGTCTTGAAAAACTCACTGTTTTATTTGAAAAGTTTCTTGAAGATAAAAAAGCATAAATTATTCTTCTTTTTGTTTAATGCAGGATTAAAAAAAATTTAGATTTTATTTGTCTTTCAACATTCTATTTTTTTAGTTAATTGATTTCTAAATTTTTTTGTGTCAAAAATTTTAGAAAATAAAATTTCACACAAAAACCGTGTCGTTTATTTTTTTTTACTTTTTTTGACACAAAAACTGTGTCAAAAAATTATTTTGATTTTTTATAACACAAACTTTTTCTAGCCCTTAATTTCCATTAAACATTTATTATTTTAAATATTAACGAATTATAATGAATGAGTTCTTAATAACATTTTTGATGAAAGTTTATTAAAAAGTCAAACCTATGCAAAATGAAAGAAAAAGAAACCAAAAGCGGCTTGCGTTTATTGTTAACGTTTGAAAATGTAAAATCGATTAGAAAGGCGTTGGAATTGATGGAAATGATGGAAAAATAATTTTCACATTAACTATTTTTAAACTTATATGACTTATATGGTAAAAAAATTAACCATATAAGTCATATAAGTTTTATAAGCTTTTTAAATCCTTAATAACCTTAAACGCTACATCCACTTCCTCTTCGCTTACTAAAATCGTAAATTCGTTGGAAGTTGAAATGACTTCGTTGATGATAATTCCTTCCCAAGCCAAACGTTGAAAAATAAAGTAATAAATCCCGGGAATGCTAATGTTTTCTTTGGGTAATTTTACGGTAATGGAAGCCAAATTGTCTAATTTTTGAATCAATTTTTCACCTGAAAAATGTTTGTCAACTAAATAGCCAACACTATTGCTTACCACAATATTCGTTTCATTCACACCACGAGAAGACGTGTAAAAAATACCATTTTCTTTGTTGATTTCTGAAATCAACGCCGCTTGTTTGTCTAAAATGGTTTCGGAAACCGCAAACGTATAATCGATTAACGAAGAGCGAACAGTGATTTCGCCAATGTTTTTTAAGACTTTCAGAATTTTATGATTGACACAAAAATCCAATTCTTCCGAAAGGCGTTTTAAAGCCATGACCACCGCTCCTTGTTTGACATCTTTACCCAATTCCTGCTCTAATTCGGGCATCATGTTTCGGGATAACGAAGTGAGATTGATTATGCCTTGCGACAAAGCACTCAATAAAAAAGGTTTGGTCTTGATGTAATGTTCTACAACAGAAGAAATAGTTTTCATATCATTTCGTTTAAAAAACGTCACAAAGATACAAATAAAAACAATTTGTTACAAATATAACATTTAGTGTTTTATTAATTTGAATGTCTTCTTTTGTTGATTTTGGTTTACTGTAAGAAAATAAATTCCATTTGGAAGGAATGATGTTTCTAATTGAAGGGCGTTAATTGCTTTTCCCTTGAGAACTTTATTTGCTTTTAAATCAAAAAGTGCATATTCAAAATTAGTTTCATCGTTTGATTTCAATGTAATTATTTCGTTGAATGGATTCGGAGAAACTTCAACTGAAAAGGATGAATTTAAATTTATAAGTGATAAATTTTTACATAATTCGCAGTTGCTATTTGTAACATTGGCTTCATCGCTTACTTTTAATGTTTCAAAGAGTTCCCCTGAAACACAATTTTCTTTCAAGTAATAATCTAACCATAAATTGAGATAAGAATAAATAATTTGATGTTGCTGTGCTCTGGTTATTGTGGGAGAAGGTGAACAACTTCCATCTCCAACCGAACAGAAAAAATTAAAATTGGCCATTTGACAATGGCTGGCACCAGTAATCCCCAAATAATTTTTACAACTACTTTGTAATGCGTTAAAAATGGGTAATTGATTGGTTGCTGGTGGCGTAACACAATCATTAATCCCTGCTATCGTAAATGATGGTATTTCTAAAGCCGAAGAAGCAGCAATTGCAGAAGGATTGGTTTCTGCCGCAGCAAAGGTAACCACATGATTAATTTGAGTAGAATATTGTTTCGCCAATAAAGCACAACCTCCACCCATACTGTGTCCCATCACGGCATTTTTTGGAGAAATTCTAGAAAAAAAAAGTGAACTTGAATTGGAATTTAACTCATTCATGGCTTCAATCACAAAGGCTAAATCTTTCGCAAAATTGGTATGCGAAGGTGAAAAAGAACCTTCTGTTTTTGGTAATACCATGATATATCCTTTTGGCACTAATTCTTCCCAAAAATTTTGATAGGCTTCAAAAGTCATCACAAAACCATGTCCAAAGCACAATAATGGAAAGGTTTCTGAAGTTAAAGTAGTAACCGGAACATTATTGGCATCACTATCGGCAGGATAAAAAACTTCCGTAGCGATAGTTCGATTTCGAGAAGCGTCAAAAAGGTTTAAAGTAGTTCTACCTATTTGAAAAGGTTGAGCAAAAAGGGTTAAACAACCCAAAAACCAAATGACAAATGCTTTTTTCATTTCTTTCAAAACAATTAATGGATTAAAAGTAAGCTATTTAAATAAAATAAATGCTAAAAATAATAAAAAGCATCCTCGATATGTTCAATAGAAGTTTCTTGGCTGTTAAGTACAATCCCAATGATGTCAAAACGTACTTCTAAATCAAGGTCGTTTTCGGTCATGTATTGATCAACGGCTTTGACTAAATTTTGAATCTTTTTTCCTTTTACAAAATCTTGCGGCAAACCAAAATCGGCAGAAGTTCGGGTTTTGACTTCCACAATGGCTAAAATGTTATCCTTTTGAGCCACGATATCCAACTCGGCTTTTTGAAAAACCCAGTTGCGTTCCAAGATTTCATAACCTGCTTTTTCTAAAAAATCAGCCGCTATTTCTTCTCCTTTTTGACCAAGTTCGTTGTGTTTTGCCATAGTAAATAAAATTAATTACTCATTTTCTACCCAAGATTTTAATAGAAAAATGACAGCTACTATTATCAAGAAAGCTAAAAAAATTCTATTATTTATCTTTCTAGATTTAAAAAATATTGAACTTCTTTCGTTTTTACTTGCTAAAAAATGTTCCCACCTGAGCATAGATTTAAATAAAAAATATGCAAGTACAAAAAGTATAACCGAATATATAAGGTAATCTATTTTCATTCAAACTTCAAACTCGTTCCGTTTTCTGTCACTTCTAACGTTACCTGCCTTCCAAAAACCAAGGCTCGGTTATCCGGAATATGTCCTGCCGGGAAATTGTAAACTATCGGAATGTTATATTTTTGGGTGATATCTTGAATAATTTCCAAGGCATTTTTGCCCCACGGAATTTCGTTATCGTTCATTTTGGTCATGCTGCCCACTACAATTCCTTTTAAACTTTCCAAACATCCGTTGCGTTTGAGGTTCATCAGCATGCGGTCGATGTGGTATAAATATTCGTCTAAATCCTCTAAAAATAAAATTTTATCGGTGCAATCGATCGCAGATGCCGAACCAAACAAACTGTATAAAATAGAAAGATTGCCGCCCACCAATTCACCTTTTGCTTTGCCCAACTTATTCATTTTATCATACGGAATCGAATAAGAAAGGCTTTCGCCAAATAAGGCTTTGCGTAAGCTTTCTTTGGCTTCAGGTGTGGCTCTTGGAATATTAACCGGCATCATTCCGTGAATGGATTGAAAACCCATCGTATTCAAATGACTATGTAAAACCGTAACATCACTAAACCCAATCACCCATTTCGGATTTTTTTTGAATGCAGAAAAATCAATCAAATCAACCATCCGAACGGTTCCGTAACCGCCACGAACGCACCAAATAGCTTTTACATTCGGGTTGTTCATTTGCGTTTGAAAATCCTTAGCTCGGTCTTCATCCGTTCCGGCCAATTGATGATTATCTAAACCTATAGAAGAACCGATGATGGTTTTTAAACCCCAATTCTCCAAAAATTCTTGGGCCAATTTTAAATCGTCATTAATATGTTTTCTGGCGGTGGCTACGATGGCAACCGTGTCGCCTTTTTGTAAATACGGTGGAGTTATCATTTTTTTGTCCATTTGAGCATTTGTGTTGAAAAAGAGTGAAAGGAATAAAATGGTTATGGCTTTTTTCATGGTTAAGAAAGTATTTGTTTGTTTCAAAGGCTTTATTCACAATCAAAAAGTTCTGCGGGATTAATTTTAAATTGAAGCATATTTGCTGTTTTTCTTCCACCATCTCCTCCTTTTCGCTGCATCGTTATCCTTCCAATTTTAAAATTACCTCTTTTTGTGACTTCAACTTCACCATTTCCAAAATGATTTAAACAAAAATTCATAGGTTTTAAAATCCATCTGGAATTTTGTTTAAGTTTTTGGGCAACAAGCATCCATTCAGCAGAAAATTGTCCTCTACCTTTTAAAATATCTGAAACAATAAGCGATTTATTTTCTTTTAACCATTTTAAGACATTACTCTGTTCCTCTGTAGTAAATTCATGAAAGAACATTCTTCTTTTGTCTTTAGAATTAGTAATAGTAGGTTCAACTTCACCAGTATAACGTTTAAGAATTGAAGCTGTGCTTTGAGGAATATTCCACATTTCAATATATTTATCTACCCACCTTTTATCAATTTGATTAAACCCTCTTGTATTACTTACAAGCTTTACTTGTAAATTTTGGGCATCAATAGCTTCTTTCAATTTAATTGTCACCTGAACTTGAACATCAGTTTTAAAACCACTTAATTTAAGTGCTTTAACGTATTCAATTTGGTTGAGTTCATATTGCATGATTAAAAGCCATTTCTGAGCTTCTTCATCGAATTCCCAATTATTAAATTTGATTACAATATCATCTTCATTTAAAAATCCGTTTTTTGCAGTTTGCGAACCTAATAATTGCTCTTTATGCATATTCTAGCTTTGTTGTTTGGATTAAATTTTTACTGTTTGCGTTCAAAACTTTTGCAATCTCGAATAGGATATGTTGTAAAACATCAACAGAAACACTATTCCCAAATTGTTTATACGTTTGTGTGTCTGATGAATTTAAAATAAAACTCTCTGGAAAACCTTGTACTCTCGCACATTCTCTTGGTGATAATTTTCTTATTTTATCATTAATAAGATACAACCCTGTTTTTGAACCAACTCCACCTCCATGTGCAGAAAGCGTAATTGCATGACCTAATGGATGGTAAATTCTTTCTCCTTGTCCACCTTTGTTAACTTTTCCTATCTGTATAGGTTTGTTGAGCAATTGTATATCTGAAAACAAGTTGCTTGAAACAGTATAATTTTTATAAATTTCAATATCATCTCTATCAATAACTTTGGCATTTTCAGGTTGATTTTCGAGAATTTTACCTAAACAAATTGGTTCGTTAGTTGGAGAAGGAAAGCTAAATTTGCTCGAATCTATTGATTTATGAAAGGCAAGTATGTACAATCTCTCACGGTTTTGAGGTAGTCCAAAATTACTGGAATTCAATACTTTGGTAAAAACCTCATAATCTAATTCTTTTAGAATGTTAGTAATAATTTCTAATGTCTTCCCATTTTCGTGTTTGACTAAGTTTTTTACATTCTCTAAAAAAAGAACTTTTGGTTTGTGATGGTTTACAATTCTTGCTATATCAAAAAACAACGTGCCTCTTACATCTTCAAATCCTTTTTGTTTCCCTGATATTGAAAAGGCTTGACAAGGAAAACCACCACAAAGAATATCATGGGTAGGAATTTCATTTTCATTGATTTTAGTGATGTCTCCAAAAGGTTTTATTCCGAAGTTTTCTTGGTAAGTTGCTGATGCAAATTTGTCCCATTCAGAAGCAAAAACACAATTTGCACCAAAAGATTTTAAAGCCAAATGAAATCCTCCTATTCCTGCAAATAGGTCGATAAAGCTATAATTTGAAAGTATATTTTTATCTGTTTTAATCATTTATCAAAGTTACTAATTTTTTTGACTTTTGATATTTTAATAAAATGATTGATTACATCTCTCTTTATTGCACTTATTCCTAGCCCGGATAGCAGTAGAAAGCCTTTTGAAGGATTGTTGTATTTTTTCTTGGCGGAAAAAAGCGACCTTGGAAGCTCTTTTTTTGCCTTAGAAAAAAACAACAAGACAAAAAAGCTTGGAACGGATAGGCGGAATAGCTTCTTGAAAAAAATAAAATGCAATCTCTGAAGTCATTGCTTCGTGTCTCTGCGATAAAAAACTTATTTTTGCATACAATTTCGAAATTATGATAGAAAATCCGAAAAGATATACGATTACGGCGGCTTTGCCCTATACGAACGGTCCGATTCACATTGGACATTTGGCGGGCGTTTATGTTCCGTCTGATATTTATGCTCGTTACTTGCGTTTGCAGGGGAAAGATGTGGCGTTTATTTGCGGAAGTGATGAACACGGCGTGGCGATTTCGATGAAAGCCAAAAAAGAAGGTATAACGCCTCAGGAAGTGATTGATAAATACGACGGAATTATTCGAAAATCGTTTGAAGATTTTGGAATTTCGTTTGATAATTATTCGCGGACTTCGGCTAAAATTCACCATGAAACGGCATCGGCTTTTTTTAGAAAATTATATGAAAACGGCGATTTTATTGAAGAAGTCACTGAACAATTGTTTGACGAGCAAGCTCAGCAGTTTTTGGCCGATCGATTTGTGATGGGAACGTGTCCGAAATGCGGCAACGAAGAAGCGTATGGAGACCAATGTGAAAAATGTGGTTCAACGTTGAATGCGACGGATTTGATTAACCCAAAATCGACCATAACCGGCACAACTCCTGTGAAAAAAGAAACTAAACACTGGTTTTTGCCTTTGAATCGCTACGAAGCTTTTTTACGGGAATGGATTTTGGAGGGCCATAAAAACGACTGGAAACCCAATGTTTACGGACAAGTAAAATCGTGGGTAGATGGAGGTTTGGAGCCAAGAGCCGTAACGCGAGATTTGGATTGGGGAATTGATGTTCCAGTGGAAGGTGCCGAAGGCAAGAAATTATATGTTTGGTTTGATGCTCCGATTGGATATATTTCTTCTACCAAAGAATGGGCAGCAAGAGAAGGCAAGGATTGGGAGCCGTATTGGAAAGATGCTGACACGAAATTGGTTCATTTTATTGGAAAAGATAACATCGTTTTTCATTGTATCATTTTCCCGGCAATGTTGAAAGCCGAAGGCAGTTTCATTTTACCGGATAATGTTCCTGCCAATGAATTTTTGAATTTGGAAGGCAATAAATTATCGACTTCTAAAAATTGGGCGGTTTGGTTACACGAATATTTGGTTGATTTCCCGGATAAACAAGATGTGTTGCGTTATGCTTTAACTGCGAATGCACCGGAAACTAAAGACAATGATTTTACTTGGAAGGATTTTCAAGCGAGAAACAATAATGAATTGGCGGCAGTTTATGGAAATTTCATTAATCGTGTGGTGGTGTTGACGAATAAATATTATGATGGAATTGTGCCCCAGCCGAATGAATTTTCGGTAGTGGATGAGCAAACGTTGGCAGAATTAAAAGCCTACCCGGCAGTGATTTCAAGTTCTATTGAACGTTACCGATTTAGAGAAGCCTTGGGCGAATTGATGAATGTAGCTCGTTTAGGAAACAAATATTTGGCAGATGAAGAACCTTGGAAAATGGTGAAAACCGATCCGGAACGGGTGAAAACACAAATGTATGTGGCATTGCAAATTGCGACGGCGTTGGGAATTTTATCGGAACCCTTTTTACCGTTTACTGCTCAGAAACTTTCACGCATACTTGTCATTCCGACGAAGGAGGAATCTCATGTAGGATGGGAAACCGTTTCCAAATCATCCGAATTAGTAAAACCCGGTCACAAAATCGGTCAGGCAGAAATATTATTTGCCCAAATTGATGATGCCGAAATCCAAAAACAAATAGACAAATTAGAAGCTACTAAAACCGCAAATAAGATGGAAAACCGAACCGTTGAACCCCAAAAAGAAACTGCCACGTTTGAAGATTTTTCAAAATTGGATTTGCGTGTCGGCACGATTTTGGAAGCTGAAAAATTGCCAAAAGCCAATAAATTGTTGGTATTAAAAGTAGATACCGGAATGGATGTGCGAACCATTGTTTCAGGAATTGCTGAGCATTTTTCACCGGAAGAAGTCATTGGAAAACGGGTGACCGTTTTAGTAAATTTAGCTCCAAGAGCCTTACGTGGAGTAGAAAGCCAAGGTATGATTTTAATGACCAATAATGCGGAAGGGAAATTGGTTTTTGTGAATCCGGATGCGGATGGGGTGGATAATGGGGCGGGTATTAGTTAATTTTATCGAAAAAATCGAAGTTTTGTTTTGTTTTGTATTAATATAGTTGTTATTTTGTTTTGTAAAAGAAACAATTAACGAAAAAATCAAAAATGTTAATACGATTCATAGTTAGCAATTTCATGTCTTTTAAAGATGACACTGAATTTAACATGCTTACATCTAAAGGCAATGGGTACAAGCAACACCTAAACCATCTTCAACATATAAAATCTGGAACTAGTGTTCTTAAAACGGCGGCTATTTATGGTGCAAATGCATCTGGAAAAAGTAATTTAGTAAATTCAATCAATTATTTAAAAGAAATTGTCACAAATGATGATGTTGACATTTTAGTTCCATTAAGTAAAAGATTTAGATTAGATGAGAATTATAAAACTAAGCCAACAACTTTTCGAATAGAATTTACATACAAAGATGTGCATTATGATTATGCTTTAGAAATAGAGAAAGGTAAAATCAAAGAAGAATGGCTTTATGAAATCATTTCAATAGAAAAAGAAAAAGAAATTTTACTTTTTGAAAGAAAAAATAACAAAGTAACATTTGGCGAATATTTTTATAAAAATAAAATTGATATTAGCTATATTGAAAAATTCTTGTCAAAGGAATTGTCAGAAAAACAATGTGCCTTAAATGCAATGTACGACAGAATTGATGGCGATGAAAAAATTGATAATGCATTTGATGCATTTGGAAACATCTTAATTGTTACCCCACAAACATATAACTCAATTTATCCTTTTTCGATAATGTCTAACTTGCATTCTAAGGAATTTGCAGAAAATATTTTGAAAAACAGTAACACTGGAATTGAAAAACTTGATGTTCAAGTTATTGAGGCTGAAAAGTTTTTTAGTTATGATGATGAAGATTTTAAGCAAGATTTAATAGACAAACTTGAAAATAAAATTTCAGACGAAAATGAAAACAACAAAAACGTCTCCTTTTTTACAAGAAATGAATTCTACACAATAAATAAATCAGAAGGAAAATATTTAGTTTCTATTTTAAAAACGAAGCATTTTAATTCAGATAGTTTATTTGAATTTAATGAAGAATCAGATGGCACGAATAGATTATTTGAATTGATTCCTGCTTTTGATGGATTAACAAGTGAAGGTAATATGGTTTATATTATTGATGAACTTGAACGAAGTTTACATCCTATATTAGCAAAAGAGCTATTGCATTTGTTTGTAAATAATTCTAAACCAAATAGTCAACTGATATTTACTACTCATGAAACACATCTTTTAGACTTGGATTTGTTAAGACAAGATGAAATATGGTTTACAGAAAAAAAGATAGATGGTTCTTCTTCTTTTTATCCATTGAGTGATTATAAACCTAGGGAAGACAAAAATATCAGAAATGGCTATCTTGAAGGTAGATACGGTGGAATTCCTTTTCTTGGTGACTTTTCTAAATTAGTTTAAATAAATGACTAGAAGTAAGTTTAAAAAAGAAGATTATAACAAAAACGAACCGTCAAAAGACTCATCAAAATATTATATAGTTTATGAAGGTGTTGATAAAGAGCCTAACTATTTTGAAGCATTTAATGAATCATTTCTTGATAGAAAAACAGCATATATACATCATGTCTTAGAAAAAGATACAGGTGTTTTTGGAAGTAATCCAAAAAAACTGAAAGAAAGAGCTGAAGCTTTTTTAAATAGTCCTCCAGAAAGTCTTAAAATAAAGCCACAAAAAGACGATAAATTCAGGTTTGTATTGGATGTAGATTTTCATCCGCATGAGCAGATAATTGAATTAAAAGATTATTGCGAAAAACTCCCAAACGCAAATCTTTATATAAGCAATTACTGTTTTGAAGTATGGCTTTGGTCTCATTTTGAAGAACCAAAAACTATAACTGCGACAAAACCAAGTGAACTTAAATCAGAATTACATAAGTTTAAGCCAGGTAACTATCCATTTTGCTATATGAATATTAACCTAATTCAAGAAGCAATTAAGAATTGCGAAAATGCAGATATAAACAAAACAGATTACTATCCTGTTGAAAAAAGCAGTAAGGTTTACATTTTAATTAAAGAACTTCTAACTATTTCCTTTTACAATAAAGATGTTCAATAAGTTAAATATGACCCCAATCATCATCGCCTTTGACGCAGACGACACTTTATGGCACAACGAACCTTACTTTGACGAGGCTCAAGAACGGTTTTGCGAATTGTTTCAGGATTTTGCTTCCAAACAGGAAATATTGGGTTTGATTTTAAACCATCAGGTGAAGAATTTACCGTTATATGGTTTTGGGATTAAAGCGTTTACGTTGTCTATGATTGATTCTGCTTTGGAATTGACTAACCAATCTATTTCTGGTCAAAATATTGCAAAAGTCATACAGATTGGAAGAGATTTACTTCAAAAACCGGTTGAATTATTACCGGAAGTAGAACCTGTTTTACAGCAATTACAAGGCAAATACAAACTAATTGTAGCCACCAAAGGCGATTTAAAAGACCAACACCGAAAATTGCACGATTCCGGAATCGGCCATTATTTTCACCATATTGAAGTAATGAGTGACAAACAAGAAATCGATTATCAAAAAATGTTAGGCCGTTTGGATTGCAAAGCAGAAGATTTGTTGATGATTGGCAATTCTTTAAAATCAGATGTGTTACCGGTTTTGAATATTGGTGGTCATGCGGTTCATATTCCGTATCATACTACGTGGGAATACGAGAAAATTGATTTTGAAATCAATCATCCGAATTTTAAAGCTTTCTCATCGCTACAAGAAGTGCTGACACTTTTGTAATATGAAACTCCCGATTGCTTTTCATCCCATTTATAAACATCCGTTACCGGAAGGTCATCGGTTTCCGATGATCAAATATGAATTATTACCTCAACAATTAATTCATGAAGGAACGGCAGAACATGATGATTTTTTTGAACCGGATGTGGCTAATTTAGAAACCGTTTTAAATGTTCACAAAAGTTCTTATGTGAATGAGTTGTTGGAATTAACTTTAGATTCAAGAGCGGTTCGAAAAATTGGTTTTCCGTTATCGGCTGAGTTGGTTGAACGTGAACTTCGTATTGCGAACGGAACCATTATTGGAACACAAAAAGCTTTTGAAACCGGAATTGCGTTCAATATTGCCGGAGGTACACATCATGCGTATTCAGACAGAGGTGAAGCCTTTTGCTTGTTAAATGATCAAGCCATTGCGGCTCAATTTCTTTTGAATCAAAAACTCGCAAAAAAAATTTTAATTGTCGATTTAGATGTACATCAAGGAAATGGAACGGCAGAAATTTTTCAAGACAATCCTTCCGTTTTTACTTTTTCCATGCATGGAAAATCAAATTATCCGTTTAAAAAAGAAGTTTCTGATTTAGATATTGCTTTGCCAGACGGTACTAATGATGAAACCTACTTAAAAATTTTAGCAGAAACTTTACCTCAATTAATCCAAAAAGTAAACCCGGATTTTATCTTTTATCTTGCCGGTGTTGATATTTTAGCGACAGATAAATTGGGAAAATTATCCTGTACGATTGAAGGTTGTAAAAAAAGAGATGAAATGGTTTTTGAACAGTGTTTGAAACATCAAATTCCCGTTCAAGTAAGTATGGGTGGCGGTTATTCACCGGAAATCAAAACGATTGTTGAGGCTCATGCTAATACGTTTCGAATCGCAAAAGATTTTTTTAGTTGAAAAAAGTCCAATTCGCTCCATCACTGATGATAATAATAGATTTTCCAAGAGCATTTGGTGGTAAAATTAAAGGTGCAGCCGTATTTGTATTTGAACTTTTAGAAAAAAAAATTCCTCCAAAGGTGTATAGTTGTGCCCCAACAGTATTTGAAATATTTCTTAAAATATATATCCTTCCAGGTACATTCACAGCATTTGGTAAAATAAATTCTTGATTACCTGAAGTAGGAGTAAGTGAAATGTAAACCCCATCATTGATAGGTGTAGCGGAACCGGGAGGACCACCATTTAATACTCCTGATCCAGGCACATTTGGATTGACAATTCCAATTTCTTTTACATTTAAATTACCATTTATATCCAGGGTACTTAAAGGCGTAGTGGTATTGATTCCAACTTGTCCAAAAGCACAAAAAGAAACCAAAAAAATTGATAAAACAACTATATATGACCTTAATTTATTCACGTTTTTTTTGAATTGAATAATAAAATTACAGAAAAGTTTAAATGTTTTAACATTACAACTATACACAACCACAACGAAAACGATTTCGTGTTGAAAAGTTTTGGTTTTCAGAGAGTTCTGAGGATTTAAAAAACGAAAAAAGCGGAAGAATTCTCCTCCGCTTTTTACTTTTTAAAAACTAAAATTATCCAACTTGAAGTAACGATAAAATATCATTACCATATCGATTGATTTTGTGTTGACCAAAACCTTTGATTTTCTTTAAGTCATCAATAGAATCCGGACGCATTTTTGCAATGGTCATCAACTCAGAATTATGACAAATCATATATTGTGGCAGACCAAGTTTACTTGAGGTTTCACTTCTCCAATGTTTAAGTGAATTCAATGTGTTTTTTTCCTCTTGAGTTAACTCTTCATAATTCAAAACTGCTACTTTTTCAGTTTCATTATTTTCTTTTGTTTTCTCAGTTTTTGGCGAATAAAAAACCAAAACCGACCAATAATCAATCATACCTGTTATAAAATTTGTGGCTGTTTTTTCAACTGTTACTTCAGTTAAAAATTGATTAATAGCGTCCTGATCGTTCTGTAAATGTTCCCCACTTACTCGAACTCTAAAATGTTTTACTTTCATAGTGAAAATTGAATTTTAGTTTTTACCCAAGACCATTACATCGCTCACCACTACTTCTGTGATATAACGTTTGTTTCCTTCTTTGTCGTCATAACTTCTGGTAGAAAGTTTGCCCTCAATGGCAATTTCTTTTCCTTTGGTTACAAACTTTTCGATGATTTCAGCATTTTTATCCCACGCAACGATGCGATGCCATTCGGTTTGCTCTACTTTTTCACCTTTTTTGTTGGTGTAGGTTTCATTAGTAGCAATATTTACATTAGCTACTTTTCCTCCTTCAAAGGTTTTTACTTCCGGGTCATTTCCAACGTGACCGATTAACTGTACTCTGTTTTTCATTGTGTTCATGGCGTATAAAATTTAATAATTAATTAGTATTGATTTTTATTATTGAAATTGATTTTTGCTATTGAAATTACTTCTTAGTTCATCAAAAGTAGCTCGTTGATTACTACTTCGGTTACATAGCGTTTGTTGCCTTCTTTGTCGTCATAACTTCTGGAAGTAAGTTTTCCGGTTAAACCGATTTTTTTTCCTTTGTCGACAAATTTTTCGATGATTTCGGCTGTTTTGCCCCAAGCAACTACATTATGCCATTGGGTTTGTTCTTTTTCATCTCCACTTTTGTTTACATAAACATCTTTTGTGGCAAGTGATAATGAAGCAACTTTTTTCCCTCCTTCTAAATCTCTGATAATTGGATC
This sequence comes from Flavobacterium sp., assembly GCF_044339515.1. Lineage (GTDB taxonomy): Bacteria > Bacteroidota > Bacteroidia > Flavobacteriales > Flavobacteriaceae > Flavobacterium. The sequence continues at coordinate 615 of NZ_JBIIVK010000051.1, read as the reverse complement.
TTTTCCTACGTGTCCGATTAATTGTACTTTGTTTTTTAATGCATTCATGGCGTGTAAAATTTTAAATGGTTTATAAATTATTTTTGTCGTTGTTTGTTTTCGACGATGCAAAGATTTGATGGTTTGCAAAATTTATTCGGTATAAAATCATTTACTTTCGACTGTAAATATTTGTAAACGTTTGCAAACGGAAAATAATTTTGTATATTTGATTGATTTTTAAAGTTTTAATACGATGAAAAACTGTTTAGAATGTGGTGAAAAAATTATTGGTCGAGAAGACAAAAAGTTTTGTAGCGACGGTTGTAGAAATGCCTACAACAACAAAATGAACAAAGACAGCAACAATTTGATGCGAAACATCAACAACAAGTTACGAAAAAATTATCGCATTTTATGTGAGTTAAATGTGGAGGGAAAAAGCAAGACCACCAAATCAAAATTACTCAGTAAAGGTTTCGATTTTGAATTTTTTACTTCTATTTTGTATACCAAAACCGGAAATACCTATCATTTTTTATATGATCAAGGCTATATGGCATTGGAAAATGACTATTTCATGTTAGTCAAAAGAGACCACTAACCACAAACTTATCCAATCATGAAAAAAAATTA
>NZ_JBIIVK010000050.1:0-24654 GCF_044339515.1 Flavobacterium sp. | reverse complement strand
TGGATATGCAAATATAAATTACAGTTTAAGTTAAGCGACATTTTTGTAAATGTTGATTTGATTATTAAATTCTTCGATTGTTTTGTAATTCAATGCACCGTGGCGTCTTTTTTTGTTGTACCAGATTTCAATGTATTCAAAGATTTCTAGTTCCATTTGTTGTTTGGTTATGAGTTTGTTGCCATAAATTAATTCGGTCTTTAATGATTTAAAGAAACTCTCAGCTACTGCATTATCCCAGCAGTTTCCTTTTCTACTCATGCTTCTTATTACCTGATAAGATTCAATTGTATTAGCAAATTTTTTGTTTGCGTATTGAACTCCTCTGTCAGAATGAAAAATCAATCCTTTTTGAACGCTTCTGTTTCTTGTGGCCATTTTCCAAGCAGCTAGAGTTGTCTCTTCTGTACTCATTCCATTACTTAAACTCCAGCCAATCATTTTTCGGTCGTATAAATCAATGATGGTTGTCAAGTATAAAAAGCCTTCTTTGGTCTGAATATAAGTGATGTCTGACACCCAAACTTTAGATGGATGATCAACATCAAAGCCTCTATCTAATACATTTTCTACCACTAAATAATGGTGTTTTGAGTCGGTTGTGACTTTAAATTTCTTACTCAACTTACTTCTTAAACCAAGCTCTTTCATGTATTTTGCAACTGTTATACGTGATATTCTGTAACCCAATGCATTTAATTCAATAGTAATCCTTGGACTTCCATAACGCTGTTTTGAGGTAAAATAAATGGAAGTTATTTGTTCTTTTATTTCTTTTTTTATACGTGTTCTATTAGAAATAGTTTTACTTTTCCATTTATAATATCCACTAGAACCAACTTCTAAAACCTTACACATTTTTTCAATCGGAAATAGGTATTCATGATTTTTAATGAACGTATATTTCATCGACCGCTCTTGGAAAAAATGCCGATTGCTTTTTTTAATATATCACGTTCTAGCTCTGCGTCTTTCAACTTTTTCTCCAATTCGTGAATCTTTTCTTGCTCTGGTGTTAGTTTGAGATTTCCTTTTCCCGGAAAACTTCCGTCTCCAAATTCTTCATATTCTTTTCGCCATTTGTAAAGCAAGGTAACTTTTATGCCAAGTTCTCTTGCCAGTTCTGAAATATTAGCCCTTTCGTTGCTTAATTGCACTGCTTTTGTCTTAAAAGCTGGATCATAAATTTTTCTTTCTCGTTTCATATGTTAAAAATAAGATTTTATTCTTAACTTTAACTGGAAGCTAAATTAGTATATCCAATGGTGTTAAAGGGATGAAGTATCTTCCTTTTAAGGTGAATTTTTTCACAGTTAATATTGAAACAGGTAAGCCCGATAAAAAAATATTACCAGAAGATATTTTGTTAAGAAAAAATAATAAAAAAAAATGGTTTGAAGTTGATTTTTCAAATTATAATATTAATGTTCCTCCTGAAGGAATGTATGTAGCATTTATAATACTAGACAGTAAAGATTATAAAGTCAATACAATAATGTCTAAATATGGAGTCATAGACGCAGTACCATATTTAAAACTAAGAAGAACAAATAAAAAAAATGAAAAATCTTATGTTTTTCACCCACATTATTTTGAACCTGTTAAAGAATATAATTATTGGGAAAGATTACAGGCAGTTTTTGAAATAGAAGTAGAATTTAAATAAAATAAGTATGAAAATATTAATAATCTTAATTTTATCTTTTTTTTCTCAGGAAAATCAATTAGATAAATCTTTAGAACAAATTGTTGAAGAAAACAAAGGAAAAGTCATTTATGTTGATTATTGGGCTAGCTGGTGCAAACCTTGTAGAAAAGAGATGAAGCATTTGCCTCAAATTCGTAGTGATTATAAAAACAAAGGAGTCGTTTTTGTATATCTATCTTTGGATTTAGAATTCTCAAAATGGAAAAAAGCTTCCATAAAAGAAGGGATTGACAATGAAAAGTTTAATCTCATGACATTTAAAATGGAAAAAACTAAAAAATATGATTTATCAAACATTAAATCAATTCCACATTATTTAATTTTTGATAAAAAAGGAAATCTAGTAAACAATAACGCTCCTCGACCAACTGAAAAAGAAAAGTTATACAGTGAATTAGACAAATATCTAATAGAATAAATGCCAAGTTTTCCTTTCTATAAACAACCCGATTCTAAAGATTGTGGGCCAACTTGTTTAAAAATCATCGCCAAACATTATGGAAAATCGCTTACTATCCAAACACTTCGCCAACTTTCTGAAACTACTAGAGAAGGGAGTAATTTGCTATCTCTCAGCGAAGCAGCAGAACAAATTGGTTTTAGAACGTTAGGGGTAAAATTATCTTTAGAAAAACTTGAAGAAGCTCCTTTGCCATGTATCTTACATTGGAACAATAATCATTATGTTGTTCTTTACAAAATAAGAAAAGGGAAGTACTTCATCTCCGATCCCGCTCATGGATTAATCGAATATAACCAAGAAGAGTTTTTAAAATGCTGGATTGGTAACAATTCAGATGCTACCACAGAAGAGGGCATTGCTTTGCTATTAGAAACCACCCCAAAGTTCTACCAAGAAACGTTTGAAAAAGAAGAAAATAAATCCTTTGGGTTTCATTTTTTATTCCAATATGTTTTTAAATACAAATCCTTTCTCATTCAATTGGCTGTTGGATTGTTAGCAGGTAGTTTATTGCAGCTAATTTTTCCTTTTTTAACCCAAAGTGTGGTGGATGTTGGAATTCAAAACCAAAATATACACTTTATTTATTTGGTTTTAATTGCACAGTTGGTTTTGTTTTTTGGTAAAACGGCTTTGGAGTTTATTAGAAGTTGGATTTTGTTACATCTTTCTACACGCATTAATATTTCATTGATATCCGACTTTTTTATCAAATTAATGAACTTACCGATTTCTTTTTTTGATGTGCGAATGACTGGAGACATTATGCAACGCATCAACGACCATAATCGCATCGAGCGTATTCTAACCAATTCATCACTCAATGTTTTGTTTTCGGTTGTGAATATGGTTATCATGGGAGCAGTTTTAGCTTATTATAACTTAAAAATTTTCGGCGTATTTTTTATAGGAAGTTTTTTCTATTTTTTGTGGATTATTTTATTCTTAAAAAGAAGAGAAACATTAGATTATAAACGTTTTGCAGAAGTAAGCCAAGAGCAAAGCAAAGTAATTGAACTCATCAACGGTATGCAAGAAATCAAATTGCATAATGCCGAAAAACAAAAACGCTGGGGCTGGGAATATGTACAAGCACGTTTATTCAAAGTTTCGATGAAAAGTTTAGTTTTAGAACAAACGCAAAACATTGGTTCCAATTTTATCAATGAACTTAAAAATATCATTATCATTTTTCTATCTGCCAAATTGGTTATAGATGGTCAAATTACGCTAGGGATGATGATGGCCATTACAGCCATTGTCGGAAATTTAAATGGACCAATTATACAACTTATAAACTTTATTCGTGAACTGCAAGATGCAAAAATATCGCTTGCTCGATTAGCTGAAATTCATGACAAAGAAGATGAAACCGCAAACAGTGAAAAACAAGTAACTGAAATTCCTGAAAATGCAGGTATTGTTCTAAGGGATCTTACTTTTCGTTATACCGGTTCAGATACTCCTGTTTTAGAAAACCTTAATCTTACTATTCCGGCAAACAAAGTAACAGCTATTGTAGGCGTGAGTGGCAGTGGAAAAACGACGCTCATGAAACTACTTTTAAAGTTTTATGAACCTATTTCAGGAGAAATTAATTATTCAAATTTTAACTTGAATACCATTTCTCAAAGAACTTGGCGTAGCCATATAGGAACAGTGATGCAAGAGGGATACATTTTTAACGATACAATCGCTGGAAATATTGCTATTGGAGTTGACGTTATTGATAAAAAAAGATTGCAATATGCGAGTGATGTAGCCAATATAAAATCATTTATTGACAATTTAGCATTGGGTTACAACACAAAAATTGGAGCAGAAGGAATTGGAATGAGTACAGGTCAAAAACAACGATTACTCATAGCAAGAGCTGTTTACAAAAACCCGGAGATGTTGTTTTTTGACGAAGCTACCAGTGCTTTAGATGCCAATAATGAAAAGGAAATAATAGAAAAATTAGATTCTTTTTTCAAAAATAAAACCGTCGTAATTATTGCTCACCGCTTAAGTACGGTTATGAATGCAGACCAAATTGTAGTTTTGGATAAAGGAAAAATCATTGAAACCGGAACACATAAAGAGTTGATTTCTCTAAAAGGAAATTATTATGAATTAGTTAAAAATCAACTTCAATTAGGAAATTAATATGCCTGACTATAAAGAAATAGAATTAAGAAGCGAGGAAGTACAAGAAATCTTAACACGAATACCTCATTGGATGATTCGATGGGGAAATCTGGTTATTTTAGCACTGCTACTTTCGTTATTTTTAGTCTCATGGGTAGTTAAATATCCAGATATTATAAAAACTGACATCATTGTAACTACAACACTTCCACCGGAAAAGTTAGTGGCAAATAGTTCAGGAAGGCTAGAAAAAATTCTAATTGCTGACCGTCAAAAGATAAAAAAAAATACCCCACTTGCTGTTATAGAGAATACCGCTAATTATAAAGATGTTTTTCTATTAAAAACATATATTGATTCAGTAAAAATTAATGCTAATGGTTTTTTATTTCCATTTGAAAATCTTCCTCCTTTACAATTAGGAAATATCGAAACTGCTTTTGCTTTATTAGAGAAAGAATATTTAAACTACATCCAATATAAAGATTTAAAACCCTATTCTATTGATGGAAACGCTCAACAATATGAATCCAAACAACTCAAAGAACGATTACAATTGTTAATTGAACAAAAGGAAATTGGTCAAACCGAATTAAACCTTAAAAAGAAAGAATTAGAACGTTTTAAACTGTTACATCAGAAAGGTGTAATTTCAGCACAAGAATGGGAAACTAAAAATATTGATTATCTGCAACAGGAGAAAAACATAAGAAATTTGTCTTCTCAAATTTCTCAAACTCGTTCATCTATTAATGATTTGAATAAAAACAGTCAAAACACACAAGTAAATAAATCAAAAGACGATATTAACCTTTATCGGAATACTATTCAAGCCTTTAATCAACTCAAAAAGTCAATTTCAGATTGGGAACAAGCGTATGTGTTACGTTCTACAATTACAGGTGAAGTGACCTTTTTGCAAGTTTGGTCAGAAAATCAATTTGTAAATGTTGGAGACAATGTGTTTTCTATTATTCCGACAACTTATAAAAATTTTGTTGGAAAAGTAAAGGCACCAGCTCAAAATTCAGGAAAATTAAAAATAGGTCAAGAAGTTCAAATCAGATTAGCCAATTATCCCGACAGAGAATTTGGAATTATAAATGGCAAAGTGAAATCCATTTCGTTAATTCCGGATAAGGAAGGGAATTTATTGCTTGATATTTCTTTACCCGATGGTTTGCAAACTTCATATCAAAAACAAATCAACTTCCAACAAGAAATGTCTGGAACGGCAGACATCATCACAGAAGATTTGAGATTAATCGAACGTCTTTTATATCAATTTAGGGATGTTTTTAGGAGATAAATCAACATTTCTGAATAATAAAAATAATAGGTCGGTTGTGAAAATCGACCTTTTTTATTTTGAAAAGTACAAATTAATCTTTTACACTCGAATATTTTTATAAAAATGCAAAATAATCTTCCACACTCGAATATTTTTCAATTTAAGCAAAATATTCTTCTATAGTCGAATAATCTAAAGTAAGATGATTAGAATTTTAAACTAAAAATGTAAATAAATTACGATTTCTGAATAATAAAAATAGTAGGTCGGTTGTGTAAATCGACCTTTGTTTTTTTCCAATCGTTGATAGAAAGTGTTTTGATGAATTCGGTTGGTAATGTAATATCGGTAGCAATACAAAGTCGCGTTGAATTTTGAAGCGATTGCAAAATGTCTTCTAATAATTTATTATTACGATATGGCGTTTCAATAAACAGCTGAGCCTGACCTTTTTCAAACGATAAACGTTCCAAGTTTTTTAAAGCCGCTTTTTTTTCGCTTTTATCGATTGGCAAATAGCCATTGAAAGCAAAACTTTGCCCGTTCATTCCTGAGCCCATTAAAGCGAGAAGGATGGAAGAAGGGCCAACCAATGGTACGACTTGAATTCCTTTTTCATGGGCTAATTTGACAATCACAGCTCCCGGATCGGCAACACCTGGGCAACCGGCTTCACTCATGAGTCCTACATTTCTTCCGGTTAAGCAGGCTTTAAGCATTTCGTTATACTCTGTTACTTCAGTGTGTTTGTTTAGCACATGAATTCTCAAATTTGCTTGTACTTTTTCAGGATTGATGCTTTTGATAAACTTTCTGGCGGTTTTTTCATTCTCTACAACATAGTCAGTAATAAAATCAATCGCTCTTTTTACGGTTTGCGGCAACACATCATCGGGAGCTACTTCTCCTAAAGTAGTCGGGATTAAGTATAATTTTCCTAAAAAAGTGATGGGTTTCATGTTGATTTTATTTGAAACCTGACAGGTTTTGAAACCTGTCAGGTTTTATAAAAAAAATAAGTTTGTGTAACTTTTATATTATTTTTCTAAAAGCTTATTCGCAATACTTTCACAAGCTTCCTCTAACATTTCAAAAACTTGGTCAAAATTACTTTGAATACCACTATATGGATCCGGAACATCTACATTTTCACCCGGAAAAAGCTCGTCTAAAATGAGTTGAACTTTTTTCTTATCTTCTTCGTTTTTGGCCATCGCAATCACATCAGTATAGTTGTGTGTATCCATTACATAGATGAAATCATACTCTTGAAAAAAAGAAGGTTTAAATAATTTTCCCCGTTGATTGGTGATATCAATACCGTTTTTTTCAGCAGTCAGGATTGATCGTTTATCGGGTGGATTTCCCACATGCCAATGACCGGTTCCGGCAGAATCAACAAAAAAATCATTTTTAGGAAGTTTTGAGGCCAAAATACCTTCAGCCAATGGCGAACGACAAATGTTTCCCAAACAAACCATTAAAATTTTAACAGGCATACAATCTAGGTTCTTTAAAAAATAATTTCAGCATTCAAAGGTAATAAGAATACTGAAATTATCTTTTTATAAGGAAAGTTTTTTGTGAATATCTTCTACAAATTTTCGGAATTGTTTATCAGTGGTCACTAAGTTGTCAACGGTTTTGCATGCATGTAAAACAGTTGCATGGTCTCGGTCTCCAATCTGTGAACCAATATTTGCCAACGAGGCTTTCGTAAATTTCTTGGCAAAAAACATGGCCAATTGTCTTGCTTGCACCACGTGGCGTTTTCTGGTTTTCGATTGTAAAGTGTCTACATCCAACTGAAAATAGTCCGAAACCACTTTTTGAATATAATCAATCGAGATTTCTCTTTTTACGTTTTTAACGAATTTTTCAACAACTCCTTTAGCGAGGTCTAAAGTGACTTCCTTTTTATTGAAAGATGATTGAGCAATTAGTGAAATAATAGCTCCCTCCAATTCTCGTACATTTGTTTTAATGTTACGGGCAACATATTCAATGATTTCATCCGGCATTTCAACACCGTCACGGTACAAAATATTTTTTAGGATGGAAATTCTTGTTTCATAATCAGGTTGGTGTAATTCAGCGGATAATCCCCATTTAAAACGAGACAGCAAACGTTGTTCAATGTCTTGCATGTCCACCGGAGCTTTATCGGAAGTTAAAATAACTTGTTTTCCATTTTGATGAAGGAAATTAAAGATATGGAAAAACACATCTTGTGTTCCTGATTTTCCGGATAAGAATTGTACATCATCAATAATCAATACATCAATTAATTGATAGAAGTGAATGAAATCGTTACGCGTATTCTTCTTAACTGAATCAATATATTGTTGTGTAAAAACTTCGGCAGAAATATACAATACCGTTTTATCTGGATATTTATCTTTTATTTCCACACCAATCGCATGAGCCAAGTGTGTTTTACCTAAACCAACTCCACCAAATATCAAAAGAGGATTAAAAGAAGTTCCACCTGGTTTATTGGCTACAGCCATACCGGCAGAACGAGCTAAACGGTTGGAATCACCTTCTAAAAAGTTATCAAAACTGTAATTTGCATTTAATTGTGATTCGATTTTTAAATTCCTGATACCCGGAATCACAAAAGGGTTTTTAAGTTCAGGACTCAAATTTTTCAGGGGAGCGTCTACGTCTTGTGGCTTTACAGGGCTGCGGTGAGCACTCGGCAATTGTTCCGTAAATGGTTGTTTATTGCCATAAGTGTTTTCCATTTTGATTTTATACAGTAACTTTGCGTTTTTTCCGAGTTCTTTGGTTAAGGCTACTTTGAGTAATTTCACATAGTGTTCCTCTAACCATTCATAGAAAAATTTGCTGGGTACTTGAATGTATAAAGCATTGTCTGTGAGTTCCACTGACTTAATCGGTTCGAACCAAGTTTTGTAAGCTTGCTCCTGAATATTGTCTTTTATAAAAGATAGACAGTTCTCCCATACCGATTCCGCAGTTTTGCTCATAAATTCTATAAATTTTGTTGTTTACTAAAGGTTATCTTACAAAGAAAACAGACTGTTTCTTTATCAACTTTTGGGATAACAAATATGTGAACAAAAAAACGTAAAAAAAAATAAATTGCTATTGATTTTATAAAAAAATTGTTGTAAAGATGCTTTACGGCTTTAAAAGTGAATAAAGAAAAATATTACAGAAAATTATGAAAGAACATCAATTAAACGTTCGTGTGCGTTATTCCGAAACAGATCAAATGGGCGTTGTTTATCACGGTAATTATTTACCTTATTTTGAAATTGGTCGCGTGGAATGGCTTAGAAATCAAGGTATTTCTTATAAAAGCATGGAGGAGAGCGGTGTCGCACTTCCTATTGTAAACATCAACATAAATTACAAAAAACCAGCACGTTACGATGATTTACTTACTGTAAAAACTAAATACAAAAACCAAACCTCTGTGAAGATAGAATTTGAATGTAAAATTGAAAACGAAAATGGCGAGTTATTAACAACTGCTGATTTTGTTTTGGTATTTGTAGATATTAAAACCGGCAAGCCAATCTTACCTCCGGAAAATATAAAAACGATAATTGATAAAATGGAAGCGTTAGAAAATTAATCTACTTTTTCTATTTTAATTTCAAATAGATTGGAAAAAATGTCGAAAGTAGTTTCGGCATTTTTTTTTCGGGTAGAAAGGATGAGTTCGCAATTCATTTCCATTTTTTGGAAAACGATTTCCAAATTTTTTTCTTTGATGACCCGCATCACTTTATTTATGTTTTTATAATCAAAAGTCAGTTTGAAAAATACATCAATTGTTTTCTCAATAATTTCAGCATTTTCTAATGCCATTTGAGCTGCCGTTTTGTAGGCAGAAATTAATCCTCCGACACCTAATTTTACGCCACCGAAATAGCGAACTACTACAATTAATATATTGGTCACTTCAAACGACTGGATTTGACCATAAATTGGCATTCCGGCACTATTGTTGGGTTCGCCGTCATCATTGGCTCTAAAAGCAATCTTTTCTGTACCAATTTGGTAGGCATAACACCAGTGTCTGGCAGAAAAATGTTGCTTTTTTAACTGTTCCAGATGCACTTTTACATCTTCTTCATTTAAAACAGGAAATGCATAGCCATAGAATTTACTGTTTTTTTCTTTAAACAATATTTCTCCCGATGGTTCAGAAATGGTTTTATACGTATCTTTTGATTCGTTCATATTAACTTGTCACAAGAAAAATAGCTAATAAAGCCATGGCAATTCCAATTGCATTTCGAATTGAAATCTTCTCTTTAAAAAATAAAATGCCAACTAAGGTAGAAACCATGACAATGGCAACATTGTGAATGGTAAAGATGGTTGAACTTTCGAACACTTCACTGTCCAACATTTTAATTAAATAATACAATGAAAAATAGTTTGGTATGCCCAGAATAATTCCTGCTGCGATATTCTTCCCTTTTATTTTCGTTTTATTTTTTACAATGTTTATACCTATTAATACTATCCCAACCATGAAAGCCATTAAGAAAGTATGTGAAGAAAATAATGAAATTTCATTTTCGGGTAAATAATCATTCTGTAAAATTTTTAAACTGGTATCAATTGCACCTGCACCAAAGAAGACTAAAATCGGGTAGAGTAAATTTTTTGAATCGGCTATCGCTCCTTCTTCTTTTTTAGAGGTGAAATAAACGGCAACTAATGCCATTAGAATTCCGATGATTTTGGCAATTCCCAAATTTTCATTGAATAATATAACGCCAAAACAGATTGGAATTATCACTGACATTTTTGAGGCCACTGAGGCTACCGAAAGTCCGTTTCGTTGGGACGTTAATGCTGTTGCATAAAATACACCGATGAACAAAAAACCTAGTAAAAAGCTTCCGATATACCATGTTTTTTGTGTGATTTGATTGTAATCAAAAGCTGTTTCAGTGAGCAACAAACCCATTGCAAAAGCAGCAAAATAGTTTACCACCAATGCTTGCAGCTTATTGATATTGAATCGGGAAAAAAGTTTTAAAATGACAAAAAGAACAGCGTTAAAAAGAACACTTAAAACAATGTATATCACAGAGTAATTATTTTTTTGGCGAACAATTCTGTAACATCTTCTTGTCCCACTTGTAAGTTCCATACTTCAATTCCTAGAGAAGCGGCGGCATCTGTGTTTTCTTTTTTGTCATCCACAAACAAAGTGCGTTTCGGATTCAAGTCATGTTTATGAATAAGGTATTTAAAAATATTCACGTCCGGTTTTCTCATTCCTAATTCATAGGAATAATACACTTTTTCAAAACAATTATAAAAATCTCGTGTAACCGACATTCCTTCTTTGTGTTCAAAATGGTCAATGTGAATCATATCCGTGTTGGTGAGCAAAAACAAGCGGTATTTCCCTTTTAAATTTTGCAAAAATTCCAAGCGATGTTCAGGAAAATCGCCTAATACAGCATTCCACGCTTTTCGGATATCTTCTATGGAAGCATTTGGAAGGTGTTTCTGAAAACCTTGAATAAACTCTAATTCCGTTGCTTTTCCAATTTCAAAACGTTTATTGAGTTCATCTAAATCATCATGCCATTCTTTTAAACCCAACTCACGAAATGCTTTTTCAACACCCGGTTTGTCCAGATTTATAAAAATATCACCAAAATCGAAAATAATCGTGTTAATCATACCGTTTCAGAATTAAAAGTTCATCGTTTAAAATTGTTGTTCGTTTCACGGTTTCGCCTGTAAGGGTTGGGGCTTTTGTTCCTTGCTGAAAAAGCAAACTTCCTTTAAAAATTCGAGCTTCATCCCACAAATTAGCATCCATAAAGGTTTGTAATGTTTGAAGTCCGCCCTCAATGATAACCGATTGAATGCCTTTTTGAAAAAGTAAATTACAAATTTTTTCAGCAAGTTGATTATCAAAGATAATAGTTTCGGGTTTACAATTTTCAACCGAAACAAAATTTTCTTTTTCTGTGATAAAAATAGTTGGTTGCTTTCCGTTTTTTACTTCATAATCAGAAGAAATTTTTCCGGAGCGATCTAAAACGATTCGCATCGGATTATTTCCTTTCCAAACTCTGCTGTTCAATTGTGGATTGTCGGCTAAAACCGTATTCGTTCCAACCAAAATGGCCTGTTCTTCCGTTCGCCATTTGTGTACCAATTGTCTAGAATAGGCATTGGTAATCCAAACCGGTTTTTGTTCATTTTTTACTTGTGGAGAAAGAAAACCATCGGCACTTTCTGCCCATTTCAAGATGATGTAAGGTCTTTTTTGGTTGTGAAAGGTAAAAAACCGTCGATTGAGTTCTAGGCATTGTTTATCTAAAATACCAACGGTTACATTTGCTCCCGATTGTAGAAGTTTTTCAATTCCTTTTCCGGCTACTTTTTCATTTGGATCAATTGTTCCTACAACTACGTTTGGAATTTTATGATGAATGATTAAATCACTGCACGGCGGTGTTTTCCCGAAATGACTGCACGGTTCTAAACTCACATAAATGGTTGATTTTGAAAGTAATGATTTGTCTTTTACGGAGTTTATGGCATTTACTTCTGCGTGCGGTTCACCGGCTTTTTGATGCCAACCTTCGCCAATTATTTTATTTTCAAACACAATCACACTGCCCACCATCGGGTTAGGGTAGGTGGTTCCCAATCCGTTTTTGGCCAATTCAAGGCAACGTTGCATGTATTTTTCGTGATTCATCGGATGACAAAATTACGCTTTTTGCCCAAAAAAGTAGAAATAGTTTTACTTTTACAACTTATAAAATCCATCGATTTTTATGATAACGATTCGACAAATTCAAAAAGCTGATAATGAGCAGATTGCTTCTGTTATACGTTCAGTTTTAATCGAACATGATGTGCCTAAAGTGGGAACCGCTTATGCCGATGTATCGCTCGATAGCATGTTTGAAGCCTATTCTTTTGCAAGAAGTCGTTATTTTGTGATAGAAAAGGATGGCAAAATTATCGGTGGAGCCGGCATCAGTCAGTTAGAAAACGAATCGGAAACCATTTGCGAATTGCAAAAAATGTATTTTTTATCGGAAGCCAGAGGGTTAGGACTAGGTTCTGAAATGATGGAGAACTGTTTAGCTTTTGCTAAGTCAGTTGGATTTGAAAAGTGTTATTTAGAAACCATGCCGTATATGCATGCTGCTCAAAAATTATATTTGAAATTCGGATTTCACTATATTGATTCACCAATGGGATGCACGGGTCACACTTCTTGTCCGGTTTGGATGTTGAAAGAATTATAAGCTGATTATGACTTTTAAAGAAATAAAATCTTCCTTTCATAACGAATTATCTCCTTTTTTTGATGAGCAGGAAATTGATAGTTTCTTTTATTTGGTTTTGGAAAAATTCCATCAATTAAAACGAGTCGATTTGGCTTTGCAACCTGATTTGACAGTTTCATCAGCTGAATTGGAACAATGGAAACTTGTTTTAGAACAATTAAAAACGCAAAAGCCCATTCAATATATTTTAGGTGAGACTTTTTTTTGCGATTTGGTTTTTAAAGTGAATGAACATACGTTGATTCCTCGACCGGAAACCGAAGAATTAGTATATTGGATTTTGGATGAAATCAAGAAGCAAAATAAATTTAATTCAACTCTTGTAGATATTGGAACAGGAACCGGATGTATTCCCATTTCTTTGAAGAAAAATCTACCGGAATCGACGGTTTTTGGCATCGACATTTCGGAAGAAGCTTTGAAAATAGCGAAAGAAAATGCTGAAATGAATGAAGTAAAAGTTCAGTTTATGCAAAAAAATATTTTAGAAACTTCCGATTTGCAAAATCAATTTGATGTCATTGTTTCCAATCCGCCGTATGTGCGAAACCTTGAAAAAGCTGAAATTAATACGAATGTGTTGGCTTTTGAACCGCATTTAGCCTTGTTTGTTTCGGATGAAGATCCGCTTATTTTTTATCGAAAAATTGCAGATTTAGCTCTAAAAAATCTCAAACCAAACGGTTTGTTGTTTTTTGAAATTAATCAGTATTTAGGAAAAGAAACGGTTGAATTACTTCAAAATTTAGGTTTTAAAAGTATTGAATTACGAAAAGATATTTATGGGAATGATAGGATGATTAAAGCTTCGGTTGTATAGTGATTGAAGAAACCTCACCCCCAACCCCTCTCCGAAGGAGAGGGGAGACGAGACGTTGAAATGACTACTAATTTAGTAGTAATGAATCAGTTTTAATCCATTTTATGCGAAGCGAATCCAAATTATAAGAATCAGTGAAAATCTGTTTTATCTGTGGCATCCGTGTGCCATTAAGAAGGTAATTGGCAAGTAAACAATTAAATTGATTTTATTTTTTGAACCATTTAAGGAATATAAGTTTAAATAAGTTTTTTCTTTTTGGTGCTTTCGTTTTAATGGTTTCCTTTTTAGCCCCGATTGAGACGGTAGCTCCCGTTTTTAAAACGGGACTAAAGGCGAAAGCGGGAAAATGGTTTACTGAAAAAGCCCGAGCCATTCGCTTCAAAAAAAATTAACAATTTAAGATTTTTAAAAAACCTCACCCCCAACCCCTCTCCAAAGGAGAGGGGAGACGAGACGTTGAATAAATACTGCTAATTTATTGGTAACGAATCTGTTTTAATTCATTTTAAGCGAAGCCAATTAAGAATCTGTGAAAATCTATTTAATCTGTGACATCCGTGTGCCATTTATAAGAGTTTGTTTAGAATTACTCGTACCTCAAAGCCTCCACAGGATCCAATTTAGAAGCCTTAATCGCAGGATATAAACCCGAAACTAACGCCACCACAAAACTCGTAATCACTGCTGCAATGATTGCCATCCAAGGGATAACGAAAGTGAATTCTAACAAAGAAGCGGCGATTGAACCAAAGGTTACGCCCAATAAAATTCCCAATAATCCACCCAATTGTCCAATTACGATGGTTTCGGTAAAAAACTGGAAGGCAATGGTTTTTCGTTTGGCACCGAGGGCTTTTCGCACACCGATTTCACGCGTTCTTTCGGTTACCGAGACGAGCATGATGTTCATCAAAGCAATCGAGGAACCAAAAATTGTAATGATGCCAATTAACCATGCTGAAGCACTCAACACAGATGTAAGCGATAAAATTTGATTGATTAATTCGTCGCTACGGATGATTCCGAAGTTGTTTTCCTCCACCGGATTTTGTTTCCGCACTTGTCGCATGGTAATCATAGCCTGATCGATAGCGGCTTCAAGCAGTTCTTTTTTCTCCACCATCACACTCAAATTATAGTTGATGTTAGGTTGCGTAAACAACGAACGAGCTACTTGAATCGGAATCATAACCCGTAAATCTTGGCTGTTTCCAAAAGTAGAACCTTCTTCTTTTAAAATTCCAATTACTTTGAATTTTGCTCCACGAATCGAAATTACTTTGTCAATTGGGTTGACATCTTTTAGTAAACCTTTTTCAAAATCGGAACCCACCACACAGACGTAATTGTTGTTTTCAATATCAAAACCGGTAAAATTTCGTCCACTTGCGATTTCTAAACCGGAATTAGGGGCAAAATTTTCATCCACACCCAAAACAGTGATTTCAGGATCAGTTTTTTTATTTTCATATTTCACTTCAGCTGTTCCCGTTGCAGTAAACGAAAGGGACGAAGTGGTAAACGGGTAATTGTATTTTTCCTGAAATCCTTTTGCTTCCGGATAGGAAATAATTGGGTTGATTATTTCACGTTCACCTCTGCGACCTCTTCCTATACGAACTTCCAGCTCGTATTGTCTGATAGTAAAGGTGTTGGCTCCCATCGAAGCAAAATTGGACGACAACGTATTTTCCAAAGCCGAGACTACGGTTAGAATACTCACCAAAGCGGTAATTCCGATTGCGATAATGATAATCGTCAATATCGTACGCAAAAGTTGAGTTTTAATCGAACCCAACGCAATTTTTATATTCTCTTTTACTAATCCGGCCATATCTTCATTTGACACGAATTTACACATTTTGTTACAAGCTTTCGGAAAAATTATTTTAAAAGTAAGATATTTGCAGTGTCAATGTCAATGACAATATCAAAAGTCAATGTCAATGTCAATGTCAAAAATCAATTGCAATATCAATATCAAAAATTAATTAAAAAGCAATAATGGCACAAAAACCAAGTATTCTCAAAGGTACCAGAGATTTTTCACCGGCAGAGGTGGCAAAACGCAATTACATCAGCTCGATCATGAAACATCATTTTGAGGTGTTTGGTTTTCAGCCGATTGAAACACCTTCGTTTGAAAATTCGGAGACATTGATGGGAAAATATGGGGAAGAAGGCGATCGATTGATTTTTAAGATATTGAATTCGGGGGATTATTTGGATAAAGTAAGTCAAGACGAATTATCCAACATTGATTATAAAAAACTAACTTCTAAAATCTCCGAAAAAGCCCTTCGTTACGACTTAACTGTTCCCTTCGCACGCTATGTCGTGCAACATCAAAACGAAATTGAGTTTCCATTTAAACGATACCAAATTCAGCCTGTTTGGAGAGCCGATCGTCCACAAAAAGGAAGGTTTAGAGAGTTTTATCAATGCGATGCCGATGTGGTGGGTTCGACTTCGTTATGGCAAGAAGTGGAGTTGGTGCAATTATATGATGCGGTATTTACGCAGTTGGGTTTAGGCGGAACCACCATCAAAATCAATAACCGTAAAATTTTATCCGGCATTGCGGAAGTGATTGGTGCAAAAGATAAATTAATCGATTTTACAGTTGCGTTAGACAAATTAGACAAAATAGGCGAGGACGGTGTGAAAAAAGAAATGCTTGAAAAAGGCATTTCGGAATCAGCCATTGAAAAAGTGCAACCGTTGTTTCAGTTTACGGGAACGGTTGCTGAAAAAATTGAAAAATTGAACGTACTATTGTCTTCTTCCGATGAAGGAAAAAAAGGAGTAGCCGAGTTGCAATTTATTTGTGAAACCATTCAAAAATTAGGTTTACAAACTGCCATCATTGATTTGGATGTAACCTTAGCCAGAGGTTTAAATTATTACACAGGAGCCATTTTTGAAGTAACTGCTCCGCAAGTGTCGATGGGTTCCATTGGTGGTGGTGGTCGTTATGATGATTTGACCGGAATTTTTGGTTTAAAAAATATGAGCGGTGTGGGTATTTCGTTTGGATTAGATAGAATTTACTTGGTTTTGGAAGAATTAGGTTTATTCCCGGAAACAGTGACGGCAACTACCAAAGCACTATTTATCAACTACGGCAATCAAGAAAGTTTGTATGCGATGGAAGCCATCTCCAAATTACGCCGTACCGGAATAAAAGTCGAATTATATCCCGATGCTGCTAAAATCGCTAAACAATTTCAACACGCAGACAAACGTGGAATACCTTTCGCGGTGATTGCAGGTCAATCTGAAATGGAAGAGAATAGTTTTGGTTTGAAAAATCTAGTTACCGGTGAGCAAGTGAAAGTGGATTTTGAGGGGTTGAAGAAAGCCTTGGTGTAGGTTTTCAAAATTTATATAAAAACAAACCTCGTTAGAAGTATTTGACGAGGTTTTTTTATACACTTTTTAAATATTCTTCCGCCGACATAACTGGAAGTAATGAATGCTTAAAATCTTTTTGATTTCTGGTGATGATGATGTCACATTTTGAATCTAATGCACAAAAATATTGTAACGAATCTTCAAAATCTTCAAAATCAGAATTTAACGATTTTTCAACGATACTTTCATTAATTGAAGCTATTTCACAAAGAATTTTAAACTTTCTCAATTTTTCTTTTGCATTTGAAATTCCTTCCGATTTGGTAAGAAAATAATTTACCGTAGCAAATGAAATAGGAGAAACAATAAGTTTTACTTTTTTGTGATCCGCTAAAGTAGCCAATTGTGCACTTGGAATGTAAAAAGGTTCTCGTTCTCCAAGAAAATCAAGTATAATATTAGTGTCTAAGAATAACTTTTTACTCATTTGTGTTTGTTCAAAAGACGTTCAGCATATTCTTTTTTGTAATCTAAATCAGAGGGGATTTTATTGCCGGTACTTATACTTTTCACAAAAGCAGAAATTTCAATTGAATCGTCATTTTTTGCATCGGTAGTTAGAGAATTTAAATAATTCTCAATGATTCGAGACAAACTCACTTTCTTTTGAGCAGCATAAACCTTCGCTTTCTCAATGATTTCTTGATTTAATTTTAAGGTCAATTTTGTATCCATAGCGATAAGATATACGTACAAATATATAAATTATATCCGTATATTTTTCGGTTTTAACATTTTTGGATGTAAAAATTTACAAACTGGAGAACAGGTAAAATTGGATTTTGAGGGGTTGGAAGTTGAGTTATTTTTTATAATTATTAAGGAGTAAACGAAAAAAGTATCAAAATTTACTCATATTTTAGAGAGTATAAGCAATAGCATAAGCAAATCGATTATATTCAATCAATTTTATCCAGATACCATTGTCATTTTTATAAATTGCTGTAAATCCATTTCCATTAAAGCTTCTATTTTTACAAATCGTTATTCTAGCATATTTTTTGTCCTCGGAAAATAATGGTTTTGAAAATTGAAAAAAGATTTCTTTTTCGTAATTAATTTTGTAGTCAATATTGGAGGCGGTTACAAGTTCTTTATAAAATTTTTTATTTTTCCAAATTCTACTTTTATTCCAGAACCACTTTTTCTTTACTAGTAGTGAATTTTCTTCGTTATTTCTGACAAGACTGTCATAAACTTTTGCTTCAATTTTGTATTCTACAAATTGAACATTCTTATTCTCAAGAGGTGAAATTGGATTTTTATATTCACTCGATACATATCTAACATTCTGCAAGTTATAATTTTTCCAGTCTATAGTTTCTACTAATTCTTTGTAAATAATATTAGTAGGAAAGTCTTTGTCACTTATTTTTAGTTCTCGAATTTGATAGTTTTGAAGCGAGTCATGAATTACAGATTTTTCAAGACTTTTAGGAATCAAATAGTAATATTCATAATTTTCAGGAACTTCTATCTTGGTAACTTGATTAATAAAGTTTTCAATATCAGAATTTTGTCCAAAAAAATTTAGATTGTAAAGGATTAAAACTATGAATATAATTTGTTTCATCCAAATTATTGGTATTTATTTATTTGTGAAACAAACTTCTACAAATTCAAAAATATTCCTTTTGATTTTAGAAGGTTTGTTTTGCTTATTTAATCTCAAATATAGTAATTTTTATTATAAATTGATTTTTATAAAGCATTCTCAAAAAGTTTATAAAAATGAAAAGCCCCTCACGTCGAGGGGCCTTTCGGTGTCAAAAATCAATTATCAAAACCCTATTTAATAATGATTTTTTTGCTAATTGTTCCGGCAGTTGTTTGCACACGAACAATGTAGGTGCCAGTACTCACGTTGCTCACCGGTAACGAAATGTTGGTTTGGGTTTCGTTTTCAACATTCCAAGTGGCAAGGGTCTGACCCAGGATCGTAAAGATGCTCACTGTTTCCACAGTTACATCGGTTAAGTTATTTTTTATCGTTAGTAGATTTTGGGCATTGGTAAAAGCAACCGCAATTTCATTATCCAAGTTATAATCACCTGTAGATAAGGTTCCGTTGCTGAACGTTAATTCAAAACGGTTGTGGGTTTCCCCTTGCGGTAATTCGATGTTAAAGTGTTCATTTTTAATCGAATGATATAATCCTGTTGTTTTATCGTGGATAAAAATATCGGTGTCTTCAGGAACATTTTCGGTTCCGTCTAAGGTAAACTCTACATTTCCTGCAGCAAAGGTTTTGATTCCTAACGGATAGACTTTATTAACATCAAAATACGAAGCACCTTGAATAATCAGTTTTACACCATTATGTAAAAAGTACATGTCATTTTGTTGGTTGTCGATGTGAACGGCGTCATACCCTAAATCGATTTCTTCCGTGGCTAATTCATTCATAAAACCAATCAACAATTGTCTGTGGTAATTGTTATAGGAATTAAAACCAATTCTGATTTTCATGAATTCATCTTCGGTATACGTATCTTCTTGGTTGTTGTCTGTTCCATATTGTACTTCCTCTTCACTTGTTACTTCGTTTTGATTGGCCGAACGGAAAAGCACATTCGAATCGGTATTATTTTCTTTGATGAACAAACGTTGGCTATTATTGAATGTGAAACTTCCGCCAGTTGTATTTCCACGTACAAAGAAACCTTGTCCGACAGGAATAAATCTTCCCGGCGTTCTGGTTCTTGAACCTAAACCACTCACACCGGTTGGAGAAACAGGAGCTGTTCCGCCCACTAAATTACGGGTAGCATAACCACCTTGGTAGCCGGCTAGGTTGTGTGTGTTGTTGGTTGAGAAATGTTCCCAGAAATATAAGGTTCCGTTAATAGCACTTAGGTTTTGACTGATAAATTCATTCGCATCCAACGCAGAAGGGTAGGGATTACCGGATAAATTTAAATTATTAGCCGAAACAAAACTGGTGATTTCACCATTGTTTGGTTTTCCAATGAACGTGAAGTTTTGATTTGGACTTGCGGCTCCACTTCCTTTTAACGTATAACCTTGACCTGCTAATAACGCTCCGTTTTGACCAACAGTTGCCCAGTTGGCATAAATTGGAGAAACGTTTTGGAATTTATAAATCCAGTAGCTGCTCAATGTAATTGGGTTGCTTGTTAAAGGATTATTAGTTCCGCTCACCCAAGCGATGTTTACTGGGTTGTCCGGATTAGTTCCGTCTTTCATTACTCCGGCAACAGTGTAGCCGAGGTTTATGGTAGAATTATTGATGGAGCTTACCGGAGAAGACCAATAGTTATAGTTGAACTTATTGCTTTGTCCTTGCTGATCACGTTCGATCCTTCCTGAACTGGTTGGGTCTAATTCACTTCTTTCCGTTTGAATAAGTTGTGAACGACTTTCTAAATCAATTTTTCCGTCTAATTTCAAGTACCAATCATTTTGAAGTTTGGTATCGTTACTCATTTTGATGGTTACGTTGGGCTCTATAAGCAATCCCATTGTACTGATGTTTGCAGTTTGAGTAATGTCGTGATTAACTCGGATGATAGCATGATTATAGTCGATGACATCTAACCCACGAACTTCATTTTGAGTATTGTTAACAGCTGTTGCAAAATTACCCGATTGTGAAGTAACAAAAGGCATTGGTGCTTGTTGACCGATGATGTTTTTGTGGTTGAAAATTTTCATTCCAGTGTTTGTATCAATACCGGGTGTGGTTAAATCATCAATAATATCATCTTTGTAAACATCCATTCTGTAATAGCGAATCAAGTTGGCAAACGGTAAATCTTCGATGTCTCTTGGTACGATTACACCTCTCACTTGACCATTGTTATTTTCAATTTCCTGATACACCATTCTTTGTACTTGTTGAGCAGTTAAGGTAGTATTGAAAATTCTCACCTCGTCAATTTTTCCTTTAAAAAAGCTATTATTGGCATTCGGGTTTTTACCTAATGTAAGTAATGTGTTATCGGAATTTATAGCATCAGTGGTTGGATAGCTAACAACATTGCTTCCGTTGACATAAATTCGCAAGAAACCATCACCAAGTGTTGCTCCTACGTGGTACCATCTGGAGGCTGACAAAGAGGTGTTATAGGAAAAAGCAGTTCCATTAAACACGACTTGCAGTCTTCGGCTGGCATTCACTCTGATATAGAATCGATTTTGGCCTACAATTATTCCATTTGAGTTGTACGGTGCAGTTAAGTTGATCCAAGCCATCACAGAAACTTGTGATAAACCGCCTAGTACAGAGGAACCTTGAGCATAGTCGTTTCTTCCGTCAAAGTCTAAAAATAATTTCTGATTGATGTCTCTTGGGGAACCAGTTTTAGATGTATTAGTATCAAACGTATCTACAATTCCATCTTGGTCAATATCGTCTGAACCTTCCATTTTTCCGTCGTTATTGGAATCCAAATGAGCATATAGACTTGTTTGAATATCAAAAACGCCATCACCATTTGAGTCCAATTGAAGGTAATCGCTTACTCCGTTGGAATCGGTATCTTGTGCATAGGCTCTTCCTACAGTTCCAAAATTGGTTGAATTGTCGTATAAATTTAAAATTCCGTCGCCGTCAGTGTCTGCTCCATCTCCTTTACCATCTCCATTAATATCGCCATCACCGTTTAATAATCCGGCTTCGTCTACGTCAAAAAGAGAATCATTATCACTGTCTAAGTCTAAATAGTCCGGAACTGAATCGCCGTCCGTATCAGGAATAATATAGTTATTGGCTGCGATTAGGTTTTCGGCAAAATCATTCAATCCGTTGTTATTCGCATCCATCCATAAACTTGCATCTGTTTTGTCAAATGTAGCCGTTTGGTTGCTTTTGTTTTTAAATCCGGCTTCTTCGATATCCGGAATTCCATCATTGTCTGAATCTAAATCCAAGTAATTAGCAATTCCATCGTTATCTGTATCTACGCATTCTTGATTAATTGTAATTTGTACATCATCAATAAAGTTTCCTACTGATTGACTGCCGGAAGCGGTATATCCTGCTTGAAAAGTAAGCACAATTTGGGTCTGACCTTCCGGAATAACATACACACCGGAATACGTTCCCCATGCTGTATTTCCATCCACCATTGTAGCAATTGGAGTAGAAGCTAACGCATTAGCTAAAGTAGAACCGAATTTTACAAACGCTTGATCTACACCCGATCTTCCGCGGTGTTTGATGGACCAATTGATTGTTCCACCTGCTCCATTTAAACAGAATGATTGATATAAAATTCCCGGTACATTTGCGTTTAGTTCTGCAAATTGGTTACCTGAAGCAGCAGGAACTCCATTGAAACCGGAACTCCAAATTTCAATAAAATTTTCTGCACTGGTTTGCCATCCCGGAACATTGTTTGTTGGCATAATGGAGTAACTGGCATTGGCAATCACCGGACTTTCGAAGTTACCATTTTCAAATGGGTTCGATAAGCATGGTTTACATTCAATGGAATCCAATATTCCATCATTATCTGAATCTAAATCGGTTTCGTTTTCAACCCCATCACCATCTGTATCTTCTAAGATAGTGGCAATAATTGGCATTTTTTCAGATAAACAACCTGCATTATTAATTTGAACGTAATAAATTGTTGAAGCATTTAAAATAGGTGTAGTATAGGTAGAACCTGTATGAAATGGCACTGTATCGGTTTCGTTTGCATACCAATTTATTGTCCCTAAAGAAGTAGTTGCCGCTAAATTTACACTACCATTTCCAACTCTAGAACCTGAAACAATTGAAGTAAAGGTTGGGATTTGATTCACAACAGCATTCACGGAAACTCTTGCCGATGAACAGCTACCATTTACAGCGGACACAAAATAAGTTGTTGTACTGTTTATAGAAGGAGTTGTAAAACTTGAACCGGTTCCAAGTACAGTTGAACTGGTGCTAGAAGCATACCAATTTAAGGTACCTGAACTTGAGGTAGCGGTTAACAATACTGTTCCTGCTCCACAACGACTGCCTGGAGTTGTATTAGTAATTGTTGGATTTTTTGAAATACTACCGGTTAATACATTAGTTGTATTATAAACTCTGCAATTAGTAGAGCCGGCAGCGTTGAAACTGTATATTCTGTAGTGAATCATATCACAAGTTGTTCCCACATTATCTGAAAATGTAGTAGTTCCTTGACTATTATTGATGGCAACAACTGTCCATGCACCTAAAGTACTTCCAACGGTGAGAGAGGCAAAGTTAGATGGATTTGTAATCGCTGGAGCTGCACCAGTTGTAATTGCTCTAAGAATAAAATAGCCATTGGATGAGGTACTGGTTTGTGTGAAACTCCCGTTTATATTATTACCACTTACGGTTAAATTTAAATTAGATGGTTGAGAGCCCGGTGCTACCGGAACAGCTGTTGTTGCAGGAGATAAAATAGTTCCACCAGTATTTCCCACAAACAAACCGCTTCCGGTTTGACCGTAAATTCCGTTATTGGTGAACGAGCCGTTTGCTCTGATCGAGTTGCAATTGGTTCCGGTTCCACCTGTTATTCTTCCTGAACTGTTATTGGTAATATTATTTGCTGTTATTGAACCAACGACAGTAATATTTCCGTTGTTTGATATATTTCCGTTGATTTGAGTGGTTCCTCCTAAGGTAACATTTGCTCCTGAATTTACATTAAGTCCTGTCAAAGTCAAATTACCTTCGTTGGTAAAACTAACACCACTATTCACGTTGATACTTCCTAACGAAATTGTTCCGGTTGGACCGTTATAGAACGACGTTCCGGAATTAAAATTTAAGTTTCCTGTGTTTTGAAATGTACCGTGATTTCTGATGGTCCAATTTCCGTTGTAATTTGGTGTTGAAGAAGGATTATAAATTACTCCGGTTCCAATACATAAAGTATTTCCATTAAAGTTATCTAATCGGCCACTAAAAGTTCCATTCCCAATGATGCAAACTACTTGACCACTGGTTAGGTTATGTATTCCATTGTTAGGGACAGTAATAGTGTATTGACAGCCAGTACATTGGCTGTTAGAGGTTGTAACATTAAATAGTGTTATAGTAAATAACAAAAGATAACGATAAATAGATTTCATTATTTCTGAGCTTTGATTTTTGACACTTCAAAAGTAAAAACAAAAATCAAATAATCGATAAAATGTATTAAAATATCGATGAAATACATAAAATATTAAATATGTTGTATAAATATCTTACAAAATGATTTTATGTATATGAGAGCTACTTTGAAATTTTAATTGACATAGTATTTTGCTTAAAAAGATGATTTATGAATAACTCATGACGATTTTAAAATAAGTTCAAGAATTATTAAATCAATAAAACTTGATTAAAAGGTAAAATTTAAAGAGCTTAGTTTTTTTGAAAGAATAGAAATAAGTAATAGATGTCTTGTCCTGAAATAGCGATACACAAACTTCATCGTTATGGAAAACCTTCAAGAAAATCGCTATGTTAAGCGAACCCAGAAAGACTACTCAATGTCTTTAAAGCTTCAAATTGTTCAAGAAATA
>NZ_JBIIVK010000006.1:0-91238 GCF_044339515.1 Flavobacterium sp. | reverse complement strand
TGCATCAACAAAATAAATTGTAAATGAAAACCTATAAAACTAAAAACACTTGCAAAAACGTTTTTGCAAGTGTTTAATTTATTTATTTTTGTCTAATAATCTGTATCGATTATTTAGGACTAGTCATTGTTTTACATATTTAAATCTCAGTACCTCAGCAACTCAGAGCCTTAGCTCCTTATCGCTGCATATTTTTTGCCTCAATACTCATCGTAGCATGTGGGACCAATTTCAACCGTTCTTTAGAGATTAATTTACCGGTTACTTTGCAAACGCCATAGGTTTTGTTTTCCACCCTGAAAAGAGCATTTCTCAAATCGCGGATAAACTTTTCCTGGCGAATAGCCAATTGAGAATTCGCTTCTTTACTCATCGTTTCACTACCTTCTTCAAATGCTTTGAATGTAGGTGACGTATCGTCGGTTCCGTTATTCAAATCATTCATATAGGCACTTTTTATCAATTCTAAATCATTCTGAGCTTTCTCAATTTTTTTTAGGATAATTTCTTTGAACTCAGCCAAATCGGCTTCTGAGAATCGTACTACTTCATCTGTCATATTAATCTATTTTGAAATTATTATTAGTGTTTTTATGTCATCAAACTCAATTTCCGTACCATTTTCGAGATGGTCTTCAAAAACGAGCAATTCGGTTAATGTTTCGGACTTTATATACGATTCATTTGCAGTGATGGCTTCCTCTAAGATACCATTTTTCAACAATTGAACCTTTATTTTATCGGTTACTTCAAAACCACTGTCTTTTCTCAAATTTTGAATACGGTTCACCAACTCTCTCGCAATGCCTTCTTTTCGCAATTCATCTGTAATCGTAATGTCTAAAGCTACAGTAATTCCGTTTGCATTAGCCACCAACCAACCCGGGATATCTTGCGAAGAAATCTCCACATCATCTTGTGTTAAAGTTATTGAATTTCCTGAAATAACAAGCGAATAGCTACCCGTACGGTCTAATTCAGCAATTTGTTCTTGTGAAAAACCTTGTATCTCTTTGGCAATCAATCCCATATCTTTCCCAAAACGAGGCCCTAAGGCTTTGAAATTCGGCTTGATTTGCTTCACCAATACGCCTGAAGCATCGTCTAACAACACCACTTCTTTCACGTTTACTTCCGCTTTTATCAGGTCAGAAACCGCTTCAATTTCAGCACGCTGATGTTCGTCAAGTATCGGAATCATTACCTTTTGCAACGGTTGACGCACCTTTATCATCTCCTTCTTGCGAAGCGATAAAACCAACGACGAAACCGTCTGTGCTTTCATCATTTTACTCTCCAACGATTTATCAACATATTTTTCAACATAATTCGGAAAATCGGCCAAATGTACGCTGTCAAAATTTTCTGAATGTGTTGCCTGTGTTAAATCTCGGTAAAGTCTGTCCATATAAAACGGAGCTATCGGAGCTGATAATTTAGCCACAGTAATTAAACAGGTATACAACGTTTGATACGCCGCAATTTTATCGGTGCCGTATTCGCCTTTCCAGAATCTTCGTCTACACAAACGCACATACCAGTTACTCAAATTCTCCTGAACAAAATCAGAAATCGCTCTCGCTGCTCTGGTGGGTTCATAATCGGCATAACTTTCATCCACCAACTGTACCAACGTTTGCAATTCCGATAAAATCCATCGGTCAATTTCCGGTCTTTGAGTTAGAGGAACTTCTGCTTCTTGATACGTAAATCCATCAATGTTTGCATACAACGAAAAGAACGAATACGTATTATACAACGTGCCGAAAAACTTTCGTCTAACCTCAGCAACTCCTTCAATATCAAACTTTAAATTATCCCACGGATTCGCATTGGCAATCATGTACCAACGTGTCGCATCGGGACCAAAATCGCTTAACGTTTTGAACGGATCAATCGCATTACCCAAACGTTTCGACATTTTTTGCCCGTTTTTATCCAAAACCAAACCATTCGAAACCACATTTTTATAGGCAATTGTATCGAACACCAACGTTCCTATGGCATGTAAGGTATAAAACCAACCACGGGTTTGATCGACACCTTCTGCAATAAAATCAGCCGGAAAAGCTTCGTTATTGTCAATTAAATGCTTGTTCTCAAACGGATAATGCCATTGTGCATACGGCATCGCTCCACTGTCAAACCAAACGTCAATCAAATCGGTTTCCCGTTTCATCGGTTTGCCGGAAGGAGAAACCAACACAATTTCATCTACTACATTCTTGTGTAAATCCACTAAATCGTAGTTTTCCTCACTCATGTTGCCAATTTCAAATCCTTTAAACGGATTTTCTTTTTGAAAACCGGCTTCTATTGATTTTTCAATGGCATGATACAATTCTTCTACCGAACCAATTAAAACTTCTTCCGTTTTGTCTTCTGTTCGCCAAATCGGGAACGGAATGCCCCAGTATCGGGAACGGGACAAATTCCAGTCGTTGGCGTTCTTCAACCAGTTGCCAAAACGACCTTCTCCGGTAGCTTTAGGTTTCCAATTGATGGTGTCGTTCAAATCAAACATACGGTCTTTAATTTCAGTTACTTTGATGAACCACGAATCCAACGGATAATATAAAATCGGTTTGTCTGTTCGCCAACAATGCGGATAACTATGGACGTATTTCTCTACTTTGAAGGCTTTATTTTCTTCTTTCAACAAGATGGCAAGTTCCACATCCGCAGAGCGTTCCGGAGCTTCACCTTCGGTGTAATATTCATTTTTTACATACTTCCCGGAAAAATCACCCAAACCTTGAATGAATTTCCCTTGTAAATCCACCAACGGAACCGGATTTCCGGCGGCATCCAACACCAACATAGGCGGTACTTCCGGAGTAGCTTCTTTCGCCACTTTCGCATCATCCGCACCAAAAGTAGGAGCCGTATGTACGATTCCGGTACCGTCTTCCGTCGTCACAAAATCGCCTGAAATCACACGAAACGCATTTTCAGGATGTTGATACGGTAAAATCCATGGCAATAATTGTTCGTAGCGAATGCCTACTAAATCCGCTCCTTTGCATTCGGTTAAAATTTGGTAGGGAATATTTGGTTCTTTATTTATGTCACCTGAATCTATTTGTGTGTGTATTGAAGCTTTTTCTGTTTCTGTTAATTCAATCTTTCTTTTTAATTTATGGAATGCCGTATATAATGTTGCATACTCATTAAATTCTTTCTCTGTTTCAATTGATTTGAATTTTTTATCAAACTGTTTACCCACTAAATTCTTTGCCAACACCACATTAATCGGCTCAAACGTGTATTGATTAAACGTTCTCACCAACACATAGTCAATCTTTGGTCCAACCGTCAAGGCCGTATTACTTGGCAATGTCCAAGGGGTAGTCGTCCAAGCTAAAATATGAATATCGCCAAACCCTTGTAAAAAGCTGGGTAACGTTTCCGGTTTTGTTTTAAATTGAGCCACAACGGTGGTATCCGTCACATCTCTGTAACTACCCGGTTGGTTCACTTCATGTGAAGACAGTCCTGTTCCCGCCTTAGGCGAATACGGCTGAATCGTGTAGCCTTTGTATAATAAATCTTTATCGTAAATCTGTTTCAACAACCACCAAACCGACTCCATGTATTTGGATTTATAGGTTACATACGGGTCGTTCATATCCACCCAGTAGCCCATTTTTTCAGTCAAATCATTCCACACGTCGGTGTATCGCATGACGGTGCGTTTACAAGCTTCGTTGTATTCGGCAACGGTAATTTTGGTGCCGATGTCTTCTTTGGTAATGCCCAATTCTTTTTCCGTACCCAATTCTACCGGCAAACCATGCGTATCCCAACCCGCTTTTCGCTTGACTTGAAAGCCTTTTTGGGTTTTATAACGGCAAAAAATATCTTTAATCGCACGAGCCATCACGTGGTGAATACCGGGTAAACCATTGGCTGAAGGCGGACCTTCAAAAAACACATACGGTAGTTGCCCTTCACGGCTGGTGACACTTTGTTCAAAAATCTGGTTTTCCTTCCAATACTTCAGCACTTCCGTGGCCACGGTTGGCAGGTCAAGTCCTTTGTATTCAGCGAATTTCGTACTCATTTTTTCTCGTTCTAAAAAATCAATTTGCGAAAGTAAGGATTTTTGGGATAATATGGTAAAATAATGTGGCAATGTGGCAATGTGGCAATGTGGCAATGTGGCAATGTGCCGATGTGCCAATTCGGCAATTGGGCAATGGAGCAATGAGTCAATTAGTTGAAGGATAATTTTAGAAGTGCTTACTGTATTCAGCGTGTTCTGTGTTTTCTGTGAGAGAAAATAGCGAAGCTGAAATCCTCACCCCCGACCCCTCTCCCAAGGAGAGGGGAGCGAAACCGTTGAAATAACTACTAACATTCAAGTTTAAATGGTATCACTATTTTTTGTGACTTTGCTCCCGAATTTTCGGGATTGCGAGAAAATCAAAAAGAGAAGTGTCCTTATGCTCTTAGTACCTCCTTAGTGCCCTTCGTAGTTAAAAACATCAAGAAAAAAAACTAAAAAATTAACCCTATTAATCCGCTTCCATCCATTACAGCGAAGCTATCAAAATCCTTGAAAATCCATTTAATCCTCTCAATCCGTGTTCCATAAAAAGCGTAGCGTCCCTTTACTCTCAGTGCCTCCTTTGTGCCCTTCGTGGTAAAAAACCTCAGCACCTTAGCCCCTCAGAGCCTCAGTACCTAAGAAGAAAAAACCTCCCCCAACACCTCCAACGACTTCGGCCTCCTAAACCCATCCAAATGAAACGCATAATAATCCAACAAAATTTTAAGCAAAACCTTTCGCTCTGCCGCCACAAAACACTTGCCTTCGCTGTTGAATTTTAGTTCAATCAACTTCTTAAACAACATCGTTTCGTGTTCCGAGAGGCAACTCACCCCGTGATAGTGCGTAAAAACCCCTTCTGTCAGTTCAAAATAAGACGCGTCATCTTGCGACACATCCGGATAAAATCCTAAAAAGCGAGTCATCCCCAACAACAAAATCAAGTGAAAATTCACCACCTCATCGTGGCCATCCAACCAAAGCAAAGCCGTTTCTAAATAATCAAAAAAAGCTTCGTTCTTCTCTTCCTCTTGGATGCAGTGGTGTAATACTTCCGACAGAAAAAGAGCCATCGAACTTTTGACAATATCATTGTGCAAACTCACAAAAGGCTGACTGATGCGAATCTCCTTAAAATACTCCAATTTACCTTGGTTTTTGTGCGTCGCCTCTATTTCCAACAACGTCAAGGGCTGAAAATACCCAATTTTCTGCTGACTCTTGCGAGCCGAAAAAGCGTTGGGTACAAAGTAACTTTTTAACCCATCCGTACGTGTCAAACACTTCACAATCAGGGATTTTTCCTGATATTTTAAGGCTGAAATCACGAGGGCTTTGGTTTTAACTTGCATGATGTAAAAGTAAACGATACAAACTAGGTTTCCAAAAGTCTTTCCTCCCAAAAAAGCAGTCTTCTTCTGTGCTTTCTGTGCTTTCTGTGAGAAAAAAAATAGCGAAGCTATCAAAATCCGTTCAATCCGCGTTCCATTAAAAAAAAAGCGGAGCGTACCCAAAACTTTGCGTCTTTGCGACTTTGCGTGAAAAAAAGCGAAGCTAAAAAATCCGCGTTTTGCGGAGCAAATTCGTTTAATCTGTGTTCTATTAAAACATTTAGAATCCTCACCCCCAACCCCTCTCCAAAGGAGAGGGGAGACGAGACGTTGAAAATACTGCTAACATAGCAGATTTTAATCCGTTTCAATCCATTACAGCGAAGCTATTAAATCTGTGAAAATCATTTAAATCCGTTTAATCTGTGTTCCATTAAAACATTTAGAATCCTCACCCCCAACCCCTCTCCAAAGGAGAGGGGAGACGAGACGTTGAAAATACTGCTAACATAGCAGATTTTAATCCGTTTCAATCCATTATAGCGAAGCTATCAAATCTGTGAAAATCATTTAAATCCGTTTAATCTGTGTTTCATTAAAACATTTAGAATCCTCACCCCCAACCCCTCTCCAAAGGAGAGGGGAGACGAGAAGTTGAAAATACTGCTAACATAGCAGATTTTAATCCGTTTCAATCAATTATAGCGAAGCTATCAAATCTGTGAAAATCATTTAAATCCGTTTAATCTGTGTTCCATTAAAAAAGCGTAGCGTCCCCAAAAATTTGCGTCTTTGCGACTTTGCGTGAAAAAAAGCGAAGCTATAAAAATCCGCGTTTTGCGGAGCAAATTCGTTTAATCTGTGTTCTATTAAAACATTTAGAAACCTCACCCCCAACCCCTCTCCAAAGGAGAGGGGAGACGAGACGTTGAAAATACTGCTAACATCGCAGATTTTAATCCCTTTCAATCAATTATAGCGAAGCTATCAAATCTATGAAAATCATTTAAATCCGTTTAATCTGTGTTCCATTAAAAAAGCGAAGCGTCCTTGTGCCCTTTGCGACTCTCCTTTGCGTTCTTCGCGGTTAAAAAAAACGAAGCTATTAAAATCCGCTTTCCACTTAAAAAAAGCGTAGCGTCCTTGTGCCCTTTGCGACCCTCCTTTGCGTTCTTCGCGGTTAAAAAAAACTACTCCCCCTTAAAACCCCGCACCGCCTCCGTTGCCTCAAGAATCGTAAACCCACTCCAATACTTCGGATCATACTGCCGCTTCACATCATAAAAAATATACCCCGGCTGAAAAGGCTTCACCTCTCCCTCCTGCGGCTCCATTTCCACAGCAATAATTTCATCCGACACACCTGTGGTCATTTCAATCAAAAAATTAAGCTTCATTTTCTTGCGTTCACTTCTTTTCGGATGATTTTCCGTAAAAGAGAGACTGCGGTCCACATACACATAACTCGCATTATACGTTTTAATCAACTGCGGATAATACGTGCCCGTGGGTGATTTCTTCATCAACACCTCCATCTTATTGTCAAACGAATTGAATTTTACGCCCAGCATCCACTTGAGGTTCAGTTTAAAATCACTTTTTTCAGGAGCCAGTTCGTACTTATAATACACTAATCCAAAATCATCGGTATTTATAAAAAGTTCGCCCACATATTTGGCTTTGTTTCTATCGGGACGAAACGTGAGGTGATAACACTCCATGCCGTTGATGATTTGCGTACCCTGAAGCGTGTACTCATAACGATCTTGCTTACTGATAAAATCCCGATGGCCTATAAAACCATACCCCAAGGCATAAAAACCGTTACTGTTTTTCAGCGTGTCGGCGGCATTGGCATCACTGCTGATTTCCTTCATCGAAGCCTTTTTTTCCAGTGGAATAATGCCGGAATTAATGCGATAGGTATACGGTGATTCCAATTGCTTAAACGTATGTTCAAAAAATTTATCCTGAAAATTATCCATGTTCAAGCCGTCGCCATCAATTAATTTCAGGGCTTTGAGGTGGTTGGTCACCATGCCTTTTGGTGTGAGGTACACATCGGTCATGGTTTCGGTAAAACCGGTGATTTCTTTGTTATTGAATTTTTTTTCAAACGCTTCTAACTTTTCCTGCAGTTCTTTTTTGTTGGCAAAACTGATTTTTTTGAGGTCCACTTCAAACCGTTTGGGCACATACGTTTCTTTGCTTCGGCTAAAATACCGCACCCGAACACCGGACACCGCATGGTTTTTACTGCTGTTCTCCACATACTTTTGTAGAATTTGCGAAGCCGTTAAAGTGGGGCCCAGCACCACTTCTTTCAGCAACAGCGAAGAAGGTTCCAAAGCAATCACCGGTTGCCGTAGCAAGTCGTTGATAGTCATTCGGGTTTCCTGATAGCCGATGTGCGAAATTTGCACGAACGACTCCCCTGTAAAATCCTTTTGCAAGAGCGAAAAATCGCCTTCCTGATTGCTAATGACGCCATAATTGGGCGAAAGTTGCACCGAAGCATACCCGATGGGCTCTTGCGTTTGAGCATCTACAATTTTGCCTTTGAGCACCTGAGCAGAAAGAAAAGAACACCAAAAACAGCCGGTAAAAGCCAGTAAAAACAGCGTAACAGTAGATTTCATATTGGTTTTTGTAAGGTTTCTACCGTAAACTTACACAAAAGGAAAAGAGGTTGGTGCGGTTTTAAATTTATTTTAAGGTTTTACTAGTGTGGAAAAAATGAAAAACGAAGCAAATTAGACACCGCATTTCGACAATCAAACCACGCAATCAAAGGCTGTAATGTTGTCATTGCTCCGCCAATTCGGGCCAAGCTTTCGTGTCCGATGCAAAAGAAATCTCACCTCCATCTTGTCATTGCTTCGCCAATTCGAGCTAAGCTCTCGTGTTCGACGCAGGAGGAATCTCACCCTTTCTTGTCATTGCTTCGCCAATTCGAGCAAAGCTCTCGTGTCCGACGAAGGAGGAATCTCTAAAACCCACCCAATTATTCCAAAATGGAATAGCAAATTCTAATTCCGAATATTGTATTTTGGAATGATGTTTTATTAATTCAATTAGAAAGACTGAATGAAAAAAAATCACATGAACTATTTTTAATTTTAAAAATCAGTAAATTTGATAAAAAGACTTTAGAATATGATAACTAATAAAAATAAACATGAAAATTATGAAATCTTAAATTTATTAGGCTATGGTTTGGCAAAATTTGATAATGCATTTATTCATCAATTTGGTTTCAAAACAAAAAGTTCATTTTTTAATTATTTTGTAGAAATTGGTATTGTAGAAACCGGTAGTGTAGTCAAAAACAGAATGGATTTATTTGATCCTTTCTTTGAAAACAACCGAAAAGGATGGTGGCAAAAGGGGGATGCATACATTCATCGAAAATTTTTAATCGATAGTTTGTTTGGCAATGAAAATGTAGTTGGTTATTCTAATATTGTCAAACTTTATTTAAAAGAAAATTTTAATTTGAGTAATTTTATTGTTGATGTAAAACCTATTGTAAAATCAAGGTTTAAAAAACTTCAGGAAACCGGATTAGAGGCTGAGCTGTTTTTTATTAATAATTACAATTCCATAGATATTTTTAGAAATGGGATAATTGAAGATGCTAGATTATATGGAGATGGTTATGATTTTCAAGTTAATGTAGATAAATATTCATATTTAGCAGAAGTTAAAGGAATTAGGGCTAAAAAAGGTAGATTTAGACTTACAGAAAATGAATATGCTAAAGCAAAAGAGTATCAAAAAGACTTCATTATAACTTTGGTTTTAAATTTAGATGATATCCCCAAATTTGTTACGATAGACAACCCACTAAAAAACCTCAAATTTGAGGAAAAGATTATAAAATCAAAAGAAATTAAAGAGTATCATTTAATTTCTGATATTAATTAAAAACACCATTTGAATATGACTGAATTTTCAATTTTATATGTTCCAACAGTTCAAAATCCTCCAATTGAACTTAAAGATATCATTTATAATTGTCCTGTTTGTGATCATGAAATAGAGATTGATATAATTGTTGATGAAAAAAGCTTAATTAAATGTGAAGTTTGCGATCATGTGATTAAACTTGAAATAAAAAAGATTTAATAATAATTTTATTTATTAAAAGTTTATTTTCAATAAAATTTCCTTTTTTGACAGATCGGATATTAATTCCTACATTAGCCTTTCCATAAAAGCCGTTGTTTATGAAAAACAAATACGTTGATTTTATCTCCGACGAACACTTTTTAGAATGTGTGGCCAATCTGCATAACGCTTATACTAAAGCGAAAAACAATTTGACCAAAAAGAGTTTTTACAGCAACAAAGTGGACACTGTCAAACTCACATTCGATGCAAAATTTAATAGCATTGACGAAGAAAGTTTGATAAAAGGAGAAATACTTCGCCAAATTGATAAGTCAATAAACAATTCAATCGGTACTTTTCACGAACAAATTTTAGGAGGAATAAAAGGTTTTGAAGTTGGAAAATTAAGTGGATTTGACATTAAGGCAAATGACGACACCCTATTTGCAGATATTAAAAACAAACATAATACTATGAATAGCAGTTCGGCTGAAGCTTTGTTTCAAAAACTAGCTCGTTATGCTGACACTTATAAAAAATCAAAATGTTATTGGGTTCAAATCTTAGCAAAAAGTAGTTTTTGCGAATTATGGCAAGGCGAAATCAACGGTAAAGAATATAGTCATAGTAGGGTTTACAAAATTTCTGGTGACCAATTTTATGCTTTACTTTCTGGTCAACAAGATTCTTTTTATCAGCTATATAAAAAACTGCCTCTAGTTATAGCCGACTATTTAAAAAGTATTGAAAACACAAATGCAGTGAATGAAAACTCAGCTTTAGAAGAAATCAACAAGGAAACCAAAAAATCTAAAAGAACGGTTTTAGATCAAATTACCTTTGAAAACTATGGTTTTTATTTGGGTTTTGATAAACTGTAATACGCGTTCAAAAACTTCACAATCGAATAACCTACTTCTTTACCTAAATTCACTGGAACCGCATTTCCAATTTGTTTATATTGTTGAGCGATAGAACCCGCAAATTGCCAATCATCAGGAAAGGTTTGAATGCGTGCATATTCACGAACCGTAAAAGGTCTCGTTTCTTCTGGATGGCAACGTTCCGTTTGTTTTTGAGCTGGGCTACACGTTAACGTTAAACAAGGTTCATCCCAACCAATTCGGCGAGCGATACCTGTTTTTCCACCGCCTAAATGAAAACTTCCCCCCATAAATTCTTTTTGAATGGCGAGTGGTAAATCACGCCAATAGCCTTTTGGTGGTACTAAATCCAACACTTCAATTTTACTTTTGGGATATTTTGCTCCCTCTGATTTTGGCACATCGGTGTTGAACAAATCGCCTTTTTTTAATGCATCGCTTAAGTTATAAATACGTTTGTAGGGTTTTGGATATTCGTACTTTAACCCAATATCTTTTCGAATCCCAACTAAAATTAAACGCTCTCGTTTTTGAGGCACATTGTAATGAATAGCTTTTAGTACCTGAACAGGCACTACGTTATACCCAATTTCATCTAAAATAGAAATCATTCCTTGCAAGGTTTTTCCATTATCGTGACTTAACAAACCACGTACGTTTTCACCAATGCAAATGGGTGGATTCACTTCTTTAACCACACGAGCAAATTCATAAAAAAGTGTACCACGAGCATCAGCAAGTCCTAGTTTTTTTCCAGCATAACTAAAGGCTTGACAAGGAAAACCACCTGTAACCACATCTACTTTATCTTTGTATTCATTAAAATTAAATTGTTTAATGTCTCCTTCCAAAACATTCCAGTTAGGTCGGTTATTTCTTAGGGTTTGACAAGCCCATTTATCCACATCATTTAAGGCCACACATTTCAATCCGGCTTTTTCCATTCCAACCGCTAAACCACCTGCTCCTGCAAATAATTCAATTACGGTATATTGGTTATCTGGTTCTACAAAATTTGAAACCGTTTCTTTGATTTTGTAATCAATAAAACCACCAAAAAGTGTATCTAAATCTGATTTTCTATATAAACGGTAATTACTCATTGGCTCACGAACAGCATTGAGTTTACCTTCATTATCCCATCTTCGGAGGGTTTCTTTGCTTTTGCTTATATATTCTGAAGCTTCAGATAATGTCATTAAATCATCCATAACCAAATTGTTTAACCTTATACAATGGTTACAAATTTAATAGAAAAAATGACTTGCCAAAATAAAAAGAATTTTAATTTTAGTAATTTTATGAACAGATATTCACAATAATGATTCAACACAAAAAATGTACTTGCAATGAAGACGCTTGGGAAGAAATTGTCGTTAAAAACGATGATTACTTTCCTAACAAAACAGTAATATATTATCACTGTGATGACTGTGGCGAAGATTTCAGAATTGAAGATTTTGAAACAGGAGAAGAATTATTTATAGAAAAGATAATAAATCATTAATCATATACAGATAACCAACTTCACCCAAAAAAGTGTAAAAACCCACGCTTATTTCACCAAAAAAATTATCTTTGTGTGTGTAGCGGTATTTTATTTTTTATCGGTGCGGTTTTACTTCCTTTTTTTGTTTTCCCCTTTTAGTAGTTCATCATTATAGTATAGGTATAGTACTTGTATAGTACTGCTAAACTATTCGTATGGCATACCATCCCCTGATCAAAGCAGTATCAAAGCCTGATAAAAGTCGTAGTAAAGCTATATTGAATGCATATACAAAGCTATTTCACCTTGCCTTTTAAACTTTTAAACCAAAAAAACACAAAAGTTTAACCATTATTTCCCTCCACATAGCTTTTAAAATTATTCAAAATCGCTTGCCAACCTGCTTTTTGCAGGTCCACCGGATTTTGATTTTCAGCTTCAAAAACAGTGGTAACTTGAGTTGTGTTGCCAATCTTTTCAAATAATGTGGTTACTTTTCGCCCGTCTTCCAACGTATAAACCAATTTTTCATTCGGAATAACTTCATCGTACACCGCTCTAAAATCAAAACCAAAACTGCCGTCTTTGGCTTCCATTCTTGAAAAATAGGTTCCGCCCACAATTGGATTGTTTTCTGCTTTTGGACAATGCCAATCATCAGAAGCAAAATTCCAATTGACAATATGTTTGGAATGGGTATAGTGTTCCCAAACCATTTCCGGTGATTGATTTACCGTAGCTTCAATCGTAATTTGTATTACTTTCATAGTAGTATTATTTCCTTTTTCGCAACCCCTTTTAAACTTTTAAACCCTTAAACTTTTAAACCTCAGCACCTCAGCACCTCAGAGCCTTTCCAACCTTCCTTTCCTCTTCACAATATTCTTATAATCCCACTGAATGGTTTCCGCCTTTTGAAGCCAGCGTTTCAAATCTTCGGAATTAATTTCGGAAACAGAATTGAAGAAAATCGAGGCATCTTTAAACTTTTGCCCGCGAACAGCCAATTGTGCTTCTTCAAAATCGGCACCACTCCAAAACATCAATCGGATGCCGGCTTTTTGCTTGCTGAAACCCACAATTGGATTACCGTCAATAAACCAAACCGGATGAGCATGCCAGATTTTTGATTCAGTAAAAGCCAAGTGCGTATCAATCAAATGGACTAACTGATGTCCGATATCCTTATCTTTTTCCTCCGATAAACTTTCTATATAGTTGGAAATTGGTGTTTGCATCGTTTTATTGCATGGAATACAATCCAAATGTATTGTTTTCAGAATCAATACACAAACTGATAAAACCATGTTCACCAATAGACATTTTAGGACAATGTACTTTTCCGCCAGCTTTTTCAACGCGGCTTTCTTCCACGTTACAATCCTCACAAGGAAAATAAACAATGGTGGAAGTGTTCGCGGGATTATTGGTTCGGGCTTCTTTCATTTGCACCAAAGCACCGCTTACACCTTGGTTTTCAGAAGATGAAAAACAAGACATTTTAAAATCATCGCTACCATCCGGAGAGTCCATGTCATGAAAATCGGTTCCTAAAACCGTTGCATAGAATTTTTTTGCACGTTCCAGATTATCCACATAAATCTCGAACCAACAGACTACATTTGTGTTCATTTGTTTATTTATTTAAAGTTGATTAACAAAAATAAGAAGTCTCTTTTAGAATAAACTTGCCTTATGACAAGAAATTTACTGGAAAAGGGATAAGCGAATTTAATTAAAAAAAGAATAAAAATTTTTGTAACTCTCCTTATTAACAAATTTGTTGATTTTGCCCCTTAAACAGCTATTTCTCTACCGGCACGTGAGAATGATGTAAGACTTCCTTTTAATAGTATAAAGCCTTTTTTACTAAAACGGTTTAATTTTATAGTTAGACTTAAAAACAAACCTAATTATGGAAACAGTGCAATTTTTAGACGATTATCCCACAGCTTGGTGGTTACTTTTAGCCTTAATTTTAGCGGTCGTATTTGGAATTTTATTTTGGATTTTCACTGTAGATAACACTATCCCTTCTGAAACAAAAAGTACTCCCTTTTTCACACGGTTTTTTAGACGATCATTCAAAAGAAAATCGTATCCCGATCATTCGCAAGACATCGATAATAAAAATTCGGCGAGTAAATTTAAGTAGGCTGAATCAATATTTTTTATGAATTATTATGTGTTTTGGTTGTTTTTTTAAGGGTATAAGTTTTATTATTTAACTTTTTTATTATTTTTACCCCTAAAAAAAATAGGGTTAATTATGAAAATAGAAAAACGTTGGATTATTTTTTTTATCTTAATCAGCATCGCAGCAATTAGTGGTTTATTTTGGGAAAGTACGCCCGCTACAGAATCAGCCATCTTTAATTCTGCCGACACCATTGTCACCGCAGATGTGGCTTGGTTACTCACTTCCTCTTGTTTAGTTTTACTAATGACGCCCGGTCTTTCCTTTTTTTATGGTGGAATGGTAGGTAAAAAGAATGTGATTTCCACCATGTTGCAAAGTTTTATCTGTTTGGGTGTAGTATCGCTTCTTTGGGTCATTGTAGGATTCAGTTTAGCTTTTGGTGATTCGTATGGCTTTACCATGAACGGACAACATTATGGTTTAATCGGGAATCCGTTTCAATTTGCTTTTATGGACCAAGTAGGTGTTTTACCTCATGCCAAAATGGCTTCCACCATTCCGTTCATTCTTTTTGCTCTGTTTCAAATGAAATTTGCCGTCATAACGCCGGCCATTATTACCGGTTCGTTTGCAGAACGCGTTCGGTTTATATCCTATTTGTTATTCATTTGTTTGTTCACTTTGTTTATTTATACGCCGCTGTGCCACATGGTTTGGCATCCCAATGGTTTGTTAGGCACTTATTTTGGCGTAAAAGATTTCGCCGGGGGAACAGTGGTGCACATGAGTGCTGGTTTTGCCGCCTTAGCCGGTGTTCTGGTATTAGGCAAACGAAAAAACAGCGATCATATTCCTACTAACATTCCGTTTGTGTTGCTGGGTACGGGAATGCTTTGGTTTGGCTGGTTCGGATTTAATGCCGGTTCTGCTCTGGCAGCCAATGCAACGGCGGCGATGGCGTTTGCAACGACAACGGTTGCTTCGGCATCGGCTATGCTGACATGGATTTTCTTTGATCGATTAAACGGTAGAAAAGTTTCGGCCATGGGAGCTTGTATTGGTGCGGTGGTTGGTTTGGTTGCCATCACACCCGCTGCAGGATTTGTGACTATTCCGCAAAGTATATTCTTTGGTTTTATAGCCGCAATCGTTTCCAACAAAATGTTGTATTGGAAAAAACTAAAATCCATTGATGACACTTTAGATGTTTTTGCCTGTCACGGCGTAGGCGGAATAATGGGAATGATTTTAACCGCTATTTTTGCCCAAGGCGAGAATGCCAGTTTGTTGCACGGCGGTTGGGGCGTTTTTAGTCACCATATGATTGCGTTGGTGCTAGTGGCGGTGTTCACTTTCTTTGGCTCAATGTTGTTATATAAAGTCACCAATTTTATTATTCCACTTCGTGTTTCGGAAGAATCAGAACAAATCGGTTTGGATGTGTCGCAACACGATGAGCAATTTTAATACTAAAAAAATGGGTAATTAATTTACCATATAAGTCATATAAGTTTGAAATGCTTTAGTCTTATATGACTTATATGGTTCAAAATTTAATTATTTTCTTTTGTTAATTCCTTGTAAATTACATCCCATGCTTTGTCTCGGATAGCTTTTTTATCATCTACGGTAAATCCGGCGGTGGGAATAAATTCGTGGACTTTGGCTCGCATTATCCCGGGACTTCCACTAAAAAAAGTATAGGAAAACCGTTTTTTGTTGTCATAAAATGTCATCGGAACAATGGGTATTTGATGCTCAATCGCCAATCGGAAGGCACCATCTTTAAAGTCTGCTAACACGATTGACTCGTCTTCCGGCACCAATCCTTCGGGAAAAATACAGATGCTTAAGCCTTGATTTAATCGTTTTTGGGCTCTTTGATAAACTTCCATTCTGCTTTTCGGACTGTCGCGGTCCACCAAAATACACGTTCGTTTATAGAAAAACCCGAATAACGGGATTTTGGAAAGCTCTTTCTTCCCCACAAAAACAAAGGGGTTTTTGGCGATAATCAACATCAACATAATGTCGGTCATGGAGGTATGATTAGCGACCAACATATAACTTTCTCCCTTTTTAAACTCTTGTTCACGAACAATTTTGGGATAAAATCCCATGGCGTAGAGAATTCCCCAGGCCCAAAGCTGTGCCAAACGGAAGAAAAACGGATACCATTCTTCTTTTAAAATAGAAATGATTAAAAGCGGAAAAAGCAGAATGATAATGGATGCCAACACGATATAAAACCATATCCGCCAAAGCAACCAAAAAAGTAGTTTAACAATTTTCATGAAGCCAAATGTAAGGAAAGCAAAGTGATTTTAAAATCATAAAAATAAGTTTATTCCCGTATTAACTAAACAATTGAGATTTTGAAGACCCTAGATTTGGTTTGCAGACCAAATGAACACAAGGTTATATTATGAAATTTTACCGCAGATTCGCAGATTAAAAATGAGTTAAAATCTGAGAATCTGTGGCAAAAAAATTTTTAACCATAATAAGTAGTGGTGTTTTTCAAAAACTTTCCGAAATTTGCGTTTTTACAACCCATTCCTTATGCCAAAAATATTAACCGGAATACAAGCCACCGGAACACCCCATTTAGGAAATTTATTAGGAGCGATTTTGCCTGCAATAGAAATGGCAAGCAAACCGGAAAACGAATCGTTTTTGTTTATTGCCGATTTGCACTCCATTACACAAATTAAAGACGGCGAAAATCTTCGTCAAAACACCTACAGTGTGGCTGCAACGTGGTTGGCTTGCGGGTTAGACATCAATAAAGCTGTTTTTTACCGTCAAAGCGATGTGCCGCAAACGGCAGAATTAGCTTGGTATTTGAGTTGCTTTTTCCCTTTTCAACGATTGACATTGGCTCATTCCTTTAAAGACAAAGCCGACCGTTTGGAAGACATAAACG
The DNA here is from genome assembly GCF_044339515.1 of Flavobacterium sp. GTDB lineage: Bacteria > Bacteroidota > Bacteroidia > Flavobacteriales > Flavobacteriaceae > Flavobacterium. The sequence goes on along the minus strand of NZ_JBIIVK010000006.1, from coordinate 74,304 downwards.
CAGGTTTATTTTCCTATCCAATGTTGATGGCAGCAGATATTTTGTTGTATGATGCCGAAGTTGTTCCGGTGGGAAAAGACCAATTGCAACATTTGGAAATTACCCGTGATGTAGCTTCCCGTTTTAATCACCAAATGGGCGAAACATTTGTGCTCCCGGATGCTCAAATTCAAAAAGAAACCATGTATGTCCCCGGCACCGACGGACACAAAATGAGTAAATCCAGAGGAAATATTATCAATATCTTTTTAGATGATAAAGCCTTACGCAAACAAATTATGTCGATTGAAACCGACAGTAAACCGCTGGAAGAACCCAAAGATACCGAAACGTGTAAGGTTTTTGCTATTTATAAATTAGTGGCTTCTGCAGAAGAAGTTCAGCAAATGACCGCCAATTATTTAGGTGGAAATTTCGGCTACGGTCATGCCAAACAAGCCTTGTATGAATTGGTTTTGGAGCGTTTTAAAACGGAAAGAGAAAAATATCAATATTATATGGCAAACTTAGCCGAAGTGGATAACGCTTTAGCCGAAGGAGCTGCCAAGGCGGGGAAAATTGCCGATGGTGTTTTGAAACGCGTGCGTAACAAATTAGGATTTTTATAAGATGAAAAAATATATCACGGTTTTTGTTCTTTTCTTTTTTGCTTTTGGTTTTAGCCAGAAGCAGGAACCGGTGTATATTTTATTTAACCAAAATGAAACAACAAGCTGTCAATTTCCGGTGAAGCGAGTGGAGCCGGTTAAAAAGATTAAACTGGATTATTCGCAAAAGAGACATCGTAAAATCAACATCACTCGGTTTATTTTATGCCGAAATATTTTTGTGTTTGAATTCAAAAAAAATCATTTTGAAACGGTCGATGGTTCAGTAGTAGCCGGTTATAAAATGATTACGTTAGACGAAATGATTTCCCGCGAGGAAGAAGAAAAATTTAAAAAAGACATCAATCAACTTTTTCCAAAAATTTATATCATCGAAGCCATCGAAAACGGTCAATATGCCAAATATGAGGTGGTTTGGGAAAAATTGCAGTAATTAAATCGCTTCAAACAATTTTCCCGGTAACGGACGAACAACTCCTTTCAATTCCATATTCAATAAAATCCCTGATATTTTATAAATGGGAAAATCGCATTCCAAAGCGATAATATCCATCTGTTCTTTGCCTTTTTTCAACAGATAATCATAGACTTTTTGTTCATCTTCCTCCAAGGAAACAAACAATTGTTTTTGAACTGATTTAGTGGGTTTTGCATCCAATTCCCAATTCAAAATATAAATCAAATCGGCTGCCGAGGTGAGGAGATGAGCCCGTTGGGTTTTAATCAAATTGTTGCAACCCAAACTATATTTATCGGTAGTTCGTCCCGGAACCGCAAATACATCGCGGTTATAATCGCCGGCTAACGTTGCGGTGATGAGTGAGCCTCCTCGCTCGGCACTTTCAATCACGATGGTCGCTTCTGAAATACCGGCTACGATACGATTTCTTCTCACAAAATTTTCTTTGTCCGGATTCGAAGAACTCCAAAACTCGGTAAAAAAACCGCCGTTTTGCTCCATTTTAGCGATGTACTTTTTATGCGATTTAGGGTAAATTTGATTCAACCCGTGAGCCAACACGCCAATGGTTTGCAGGTTGTTTTCCATGGCTGCCTGATGAGCGACAATATCCACACCATAGGCGAAACCACTCACAACTACCGGGTTTAAGGGTGATAAATCTTCAATCAGCTTTTTGCAAAAATCAATGCCGTAACTCGTGATTTGTCGAGTTCCAACAATGCTGATGGTTCGTTTGGAATGTAGATCAATTTCCCCTGAAGAAAACAAAACGGTTGGCCCATCGATACAGTGTTTAAGACGTTCAGGATACGCTTCATCTAAAAAAGAGCAGAAAGTAATGTTTTCGCGTTCAATGAATTTTATTTCTTGTTCGGCCAATTTAAAGACGGATACATCAGTTAGTTTTTTAATCAAAACCTCCCCGATACCCTCGATGGTTGCTAACTTGTTCTTTTTAGTTTGAAAAACCTTTTCTGCAGAACCGCAGTGATGAATGAGTTTTTTGGCAACAATGTCACCAACACCTTCTACTTGAAGCAACGCAAGCGTGAAATATAATTCAGAATCTGTCATGGCGTATAATTGAATTTCAAAGAAACATCTTTTTTCTATTTCTTAAAAATTTTTGACAAAAAAATTACACAAAAAGTGAATTTGGATTACTTTAGAAAAGCCTGTAAGAAATCTAATTCAATGAAGCCGAAATAGTTATCAATTTGCCTTAAATTGTTAATAAAATTTGTGGATAAAATTTTGATTCGGCAGTTGAATATTTTTTCTTTGTTGCTATGAGAATGGAGCAGTATATATCCCAATTATTATATCGGTACCAGTGTGTTACGGTTCCTGGTTTTGGTGCGTTTTTAACTGAAAACCGTTCGGCTAATCTTTCTGAAGACACGAACACTTTTTATCCGCCAAAAAAAGTAATTTCATTTAATTTTCATTTAAAAAACAATGACGGTCTTTTGGCTAATCACATCGCTCTTGCAGAGAAAATTGATTATGAAAAAGCCATTGCTTTGATTGAAGAAGAAGTAACATCTTGGAAATATACCATTCAAAAAAGTGAATCCATTTTGCTTAAAAACATTGGTAAACTTTCTTTAAACAGTGAAAGTAGTTTGCTTTTTGAACCGGCAGACAGTTTAAATTATTCTACGCATTCTTTTGGTTTAACTTCTTTTGTTTCTCCACAAATCAAACGCGAAACGTTTAAAAAAGAAGTAGAACAATTAGAGGAAAAAGCTCCAATTCAATTTACACCTGAAAAAAGAAGTAAATCAAATCCTTGGATTAAATATGCAGCCATTTTTGCTGTTAGTTTAGGAATCACAGGTGCTTTGGGTAAGCAGTGGTATGATTGGAATGAAAATAAAATTGCAACGGAGACATTATTAGTAGAAAAAAGCGTTCAACAAAAAGTAGAAGATAAAATTCAACAAGCAACTTTTTTTATTGAAAGTCCGATTCCATCTGTTTCTATGAATGTGGAAGAAGAAAGCGATAATTCATTTCATTACCACATTGTAGCCGGAGCTTACAAAGAAGAGAGAAATGCTGAAAGAGCTCTACAATCCTTAAAAGAGTTGGGTTATAATGCCAAAAAAATAGCTCCGAATAAACATGGTTTACATCCTGTAATTTATGGAAGTTATCCATCAATTGAAAAAGCTCAAACCGCTTTACAATCCATTAAACAATCGCACAATAAAGAAGCTTGGATGCTTGTTTTATCGTTAGAACAATAAACCCTTTGCCCGAACAATCTTAATTAAAGCTTCACTTATGGGGCTTTTTTTATTTGGAATAACTCCAAAAGATTCAAGGTTGTTTTTTTACCTTTGCAAAAAAAATTCAACATGCAAGTAAAATATCCTTCTGACTCCATTACAACGTTAACTGACGTTGTTTTGCCTGGTGAAACCAATCCGTTGAATAATCTTTTTGGTGGAGAATTACTCGCCAGAATGGACAGAGCGGCTAGTATTTCTGCACGACGTCATTCCAGACGAATTTGTGTGACGGCCTCGGTGAATCACGTTGCATTTAACAAAGCCATTCCTTTAGGCAGTGTGGTAACCGTGGAATCAAAAGTTTCAAGAGCTTTTAACACCTCCATGGAAATTTATATTGATGTTTGGATTGAAGACCGTGAATCCGGAAACAAAACCAAAGCCAACGAAGCGATTTATACTTTTGTGGCGGTAGATGAAACAGGAAATCCTATTCCGGTTCCGCAAATTGAACCACAAACAGAATTAGAAAAGCAACGATTTGACGCCGCTTTGCGAAGAAAACAATTGAGTTTGGTGTTAGCCGGAAAAATGAAGCCACACGATGCTACCGAATTAAAAGCATTGTTCGTTTAAATAAAAGAGCCTGAAAATTTAAAACTTTCAGGCTTTTTGATTACATATTATACAGCCAACTTTGCGGATTTAAGAAAGAGTCATTTTGCAGTACCGAAAACTTGATTGCCGTTTTTCCGGTAGATTCGTTGGTACGGATTCTTCCGATGGTTTGTTTTAAACCGACTTTATCTCCTTTGTTTACAGAAACGGTGCTTAAATTTTGATACACTGTGATAAAATCACCATGCTTAATATAAACCGCTTTATTTATGGGAGATAAAACCTGAATAAGCATCACTTCTCCAGCAAAAACAGCTCGGGCTGAAGAGCCTGATTCTGTCGTAATTTCCACACCATTACTGTGAATTGTTAAAGACGGCTGGACCGGATGTGGTTGATTACCAAATTTTAAAGAAACAAATCCTTTTTCCACAGGCCAAGGTAGTTTCCCTTTATTGGCTTTGAAATTATCCGACTCTATTTTGCCTTCAGCGGTTAATACAATTTTTGTGGGAGATGAACCTGTTGATTTTGTTTTTGTACCCTCTTTTTTGGCTGTTTTTTTATTTTCAGCTGCGATAGCATCACGAATTGCTTTTTGAATTTTCTTGTCGATATCTTTTGCCTCTTGTTGCTTCTTCTTGATATCGGCAACAATTTTCTTTTGGTCTTTTTTGATTGATTTGACCAATTTTTCCTGTTCTTGCTTCTCTTTTACAAGAACTAATTTTTCTTTTTCTTGTTCTTGGATGATTTTTTCTTTTTCAGATTTAAGTGCGGCTAATTTTACATTGTAAACCTCTAACTCTGTTGTTTTTACTTTAATTTCATCGCCTTGGCTTTTTCTATAACCGGCATATTGTTTCATGTATTGGACACGCTTGTAAGCTTGTGTAAAATCTTTAGACGACAGTAGAAACATTGCTCTGCTTCGTTCGGAACGGCTCTTGTATGATTTTACAATCATGTTCGCATAATCTTCTTTAAGAGCCTCTAGTTCTTTGTTTAATTTGTTGATTTTTATTTGATTGGTATAAATATCATCGGTGAGCAATTTTGCTTGTTTTTCATTGGTTTGAATCAATTTTTCGCGTAAATCAATCTTTGCTTTTTGCTGTTGAATGACGTTAACAACCGACTTTTCTTTTTTCTTATTCTCCTGCAAAATGCGTTCATTTAGTCTGATTTCTTCCAACAATTGTTCTTTTCGCTTTTCCAATTTCTTTTGAGCATCCGTTTGTGCAAAAAGAATTGAACTTGAAAGAATAAGCAAAAATGTCAATACCGACTTTATCATGTTTGGAGCTTTAATTTTCTATAAAAATTTGTTCATAATCACTGGGCACACTGTACGGAAAAGAAAGTTCTTCATTAAATGTAACCGAATTATAGTCTAACGAAATGGTGTTCTTCTCATTTTCCTGACTGGCTTCAATTAGAATGTTTAATGGTAAAATGGCTTCCGCATATTCTTTATGGTTGGGATAATATACGTTCAACTTTCTATTTTTAGCTACTTGTTCAATTTCTTGTCGTTTGATTAAAAAATTGGACGCTTCAAAATAGAAAGACTTTACGTTTTGCTTGTCATTAATGTCTTTCAGTTTGTATAATTTATTTTCAATCGTGTTTGCATATTTACCTTTTCGCAAATCGTCCATCGCCTGACCGATGAGCATGTTTTGCACTTTATAAAAATCTAAATCGGTTCCGAGCCAATTGCTTAAAGTAGTATAATCGCCTTCAAAAAACTTGCCTCCGTTTTTCTCATAGTATTTCACTTCAGTGGGCGTAATTAAACCTTTCGCCATTGTTATCCCTAAAAAACGAATGCTAACCAAAATCATTTCGTTTTTTTTAATTCTGATTTCTGCCGAAAAACTCAACGATTGATTTTTGTCTTTGTATTTTGCATTCGCCCGAATGTATGCCGTTGAAAAATCTTTCTTAACATCATAATGGTTTTGAATGATATTTTGTGTGGCCAAATCATCGGAAGCATTTGCTTCGACTAATCCTTTTTTAGCTTTACATCCAACCAATATAAAAACAAGTGCTAAGGCGAATACAGACTTTTTCATTATTTAATTTCTTTTAAAAGTTTGTCGGCTTTGATAAAATAACTTTCTTTTTTCTTGGCGTCGCCCAGTCCATGGTATGCTTCTCCTAATTGAATATAAAAATTAGCTTCTAAGGATTTATTATCGACAATATAATCTACTCCGGATTCTAATTGATCTTTTGCTTTTTTAAAGTTTTTCAGTTGATTATTAGCCAAACCGGCATAATAATACAAATCAGGTTGCAAGGGGTAGAATTCAACTTTCTCTTCTGCGTTTTTAGCTAAAATTTCAAATTGATTATTTTGTGCATACGCATTAAAAAGCAAAAGCGTGTTATCTAAATCATCCGGATTGGATTTGGCATATATTTCATAATATTTCACTGCATTCACCCAATCACTTTTTTGTTGGTAGAATTTGCCGACTTCTTTGGCCACTTTTACTTCTCGATCGTTATTGAAGTAAGTAATCGCATTTTCTAACTCAGCGGAAAACGAAGGATTGTTTTTGGTAAAAATTAAAAACTCATTAAAAACTCGGTGTTTTATTTTTCGGTCGATTTTAGGACTTTTTAAAATTTTATGCATCGCCGAAGCAGCATTATTCCCATCATTCTTATCAATATTAAATTTAAACAAGCTGACTTGTGCCCAATCAGAATTCGGAATTTCCTTTTCTAACATTTTAGCAATTTCCAACGCTTTATCTTCTTGATTATTCTCTGAATATAAATAAATCAACGCCACATAATTATCTTCCTCTTTAGGATTGTTCTTAATGGCTTGCAAAAGTTTTTCGGTTTCCTGTCCTTGGTAGCGAGTGGTTGTTTTTATCTGACTGCGGAATTGTTCTCTAATTTCTGTTTTGCCTACTGTTTCTGTCAATTCATTAATTAACTTTAAGGCTTCATCATATTGCTGCGTAAACATATACAACGGAACCAAATCTTCTTTATACTCTTTTTTGAATTGGATAAGCTTTTTCATGATGACAATCGCATTTGTATAATCGCGAGTGGCATAAAAAACATCATATAAACCCACCCAATACCAACGGTTATTCGGATCTAATTGTGTAGCTTTTTCAAAACTGTCGTTAGCGTTTTTATAGTCTTTTTGATAGAGGTAATTTTTTCCCAATTCAAAATGTACTACCGGATTATTGGGTTCTAAGGATAAACATTTTTGCAAAGCGGTTATTGCTTTATCATAATTTTCAATCCCTTTCTCTCGCAAAGACTCGTAAAAAGCCACCTGAAATTCGCTTGTTTCCAATGCAATGTCTTCCGGCTCTTCTTGAGAGAATGTGGTTATAGATTGGAAAAGAATTCCAAGGAAGATTGTGATATGAAATATGTATTTTATCATTTTACCTCACCCCCAGCCCCTCTCCAAGGGAGAGGGGAGCGAGCACTATTTATTATTTTTTTATTCTAAAACGGAATAATCCCCAATACTAATGCTTGTAAATTTCCCATCAAAAGAAGCGTGATTTCCAATCATAGCATTATCTAAAATAGCATTCTTTATGTGTGCATGGGTTTGAACCAAACTGTTTTTGATGGTTGAATCAATCACATGACATCCTTTTCCAAGCGATACATTTGGCCCAACGGTTGCATTAATCAAAATTACATCCTCTCCAATATAACAAGGAGGAATAATGATTGCGTTTTCTAATTTAACATCACCTGCAACTAACTGTTCCCCATCATTATGTAAAAACCCTAACATTCTAGTGTTGGTTTCAACGGTTACATCTTTGTTTCCGCAATCCATCCATTCGTCTACTTTACCGGGTACAAATTTCATGCCTTTTGCCATCATTTGTTTAATCCCGTCATTAATTTGGTATTCACCACCGTGAATGATATTGTTGTCAAGAACAGATTGAAGCTCATTTTTTAAAACGGCAACATCTTTGAAATAGTATATGCCAATGACTGCTAAATCGGATACAAATTCTTTTGGTTTTTCTACCAATTCGATGATTTCACCCTTTGCATTCAAATTTACCACACCAAAAGCTTCCGGTTGATCGACTTGTTTCACCCAAATTACACTATCAGCGGATGTGTCCAAATCAAAATCGGCACGAATTAACGTATCCGCATAAGCAATTACCGCAGGTCCGCTCAATGAATCTTTGGCACACATAATGGCATGACCGGTTCCTAGAGCTTCATTTTGGTAAAAAATAGAGCCTTTTGCACCTAATTTTTGAGCAATAGCGATTAATTCTTCTTCTACTTTTTTACCAAAACTTTCGTGGATGATAAAGGCTACTTCATCAATAGGTTGGTTTAAAACACCGGCAATATCCTCGACTAATCGATGAACAATTGGTTTTCCCGCTACCGGAATTAATGGTTTTGGTACTGTTAAGGTATGAGGTCTTAAACGTGAGCCGCGTCCGGCCATTGGTACTATTATCTTCATATTTTTATATCTATTTTTTACGATGGCTGAAGCCAACGGTAATTTATTATTTATCTTTTTCCGATGGCTGAAGCCAACGGCTATTTAACACCTGTGCTGCCAAAGCCGCCTTCTCCGCGGGATGTTTCAGTTAATTCGTTCACTTCAACCCATTCGGCTCTTTCGTGTTTGGCAATGATTAACTGAGCGATACGTTCGCCGTTTTCGATGATAAAATCTTCAGTTGACAAATTTACCAAAATAACTCCAATTTCTCCACGGTAATCGGCATCAACTGTTCCGGGTGAATTTAACACGGTGATTCCTTTTTTGGCGGCCAATCCACTACGCGGACGAACTTGAGCTTCGCAACCAATAGGAAGCTCTATAAACAAACCGGTTTTAACGATGGTTCGTTCTAATGATTTTAATGTAATTGGTTCGGATAAATTGGCTCGTAAATCCATTCCGGCTGAAGCAATTGTTTCATAGTTTGGTAATGGATGCTGCGATTTATTGATGATTTTGATGTTCATTTTAAGGTGATTTTTTTACTATTCGCAAAAGTACATTTTTCTCATTTCGATAAACAAAATAAATGAAAATGATTAGCAATCCAATCCCAACAAAATAGTTTTGTCTAAAACCGTAAAAATACACAAAAGAAAACAAGATGGAAAGTCCGAGATAACCTCCTATCTTTTTTTTATCATACGGAATTGGGTAATGACGATTTCCAAGATAGTACGAAATTACCATCATACTGCCATACGCCGCAATAGTTGCAATGGCAGAACCCATATAGCTGAACTTCTTTATTAATAAAAAGTTGATTGATAAGGTAACAATAGCACCAACAATTGAAATATAAGCTCCTATTTTGGTTCGGTCGGTCAACTTATACCAAACCGAAAGATTAGTGTAAATTCCTAAAAAGAAATTCGCTAACACAATCAATGGAACGACTTTCATGGCCGACCAATACGTTTCATTCGGTATTAAAAATAATTTTAAAATATCTGAAAACACGATGACAGACAATGAAATTAATGACCCGAAAATCACAAAATATTTGGTGATATCGGCATAGGTTTGTGGAGCATTTTCGTTATTTGCATAGCTAAAGAAAAAGGGTTCAATTCCTAACGTATAGGCTGTTCTGAATAAAACCATGAACAAGCCGATTTTGTAGCAAGCGGAATAAGCTCCAATTTCTGATTTACTCACATTGAGCCAGTCCAATAAAATTTTATCAAAATGCTCATTGATGGCAAATGCTAAACCTGCAATTAATATTGGGAAACCGTAACGAAGCATTTTTTTCCACAGTTGAGTATCAAAATGCCACTGAATATGAAAATAATTAGGCGAAAGAACGATTAAAGTTAGTAAACTAGCGATAATATTCGCCACAAATATATATCCAATTTGAAAATTTTCTACGTATAAACTTCCTAAAAAACTATCCGGATTGGTTGCTGCAATTTTTGGTAAATACAACAAAAAGAAAACATTTAAGCTTAAGTTGGTTGCGACATTTCCAATTTTAATAATGGCATAAACTATCGATCGTTGATAAGCTCTGAGTTTAGAAAACGGAATAATGACCAATGCATCTAATACTAAAATCCAAATCGTGTAGGTAATATATTCTACGTCTATTCCGGTTAGATTTGCTAACGTATTTCGGAATAATAGAGAACCTATTAAGAACACAATGGTTGTCCAAAAGATAGAAATTGTTGATGTGCCAACAACTGCTCTTTTATCATCATTAGTATTATAAAAACGGAAAAAGGAAGTTTCCATTCCGTATGACAAAACAACATTGAAAACAACTAACCAAGAGAAAATAATGGAGACTTCGCCATATTCTCCTGTTTTTAGCACATCTGTGTAAAGTGGAACCAACAAAAAACTCAACATTCTGGGAAGCACGGTAGCCAGCCCATAAATAGCAGTTTGTTTAAATAGTGATTTGTAAAGTCCCAAATTGGCTGTTGAATTTATTTGCAATCAAGCAAAATTAACTATTTATTTGATTTTTCGGTCACGTTAGTGAATTTGTAGTGTTTTATTTTGTTGTTTTGAGTGAATTCTAAAACAGCTTCGGTGTAATTGATTTGAAATCGTTGTTTTTGAGGAATGGGTGCTTGATTTCCGTATTCTTTTTCAGGATTTGCATCGAGAATTAAATCCGGTTTAATGAAAATAGCTCCCGCTTTTTGGTTTGAAAGCATTTTAATTGCTTCATATTGATTTAGAAAATAGAGTTTTTTAACTTTAATTTCACTCGGAATTGGTTGTTGAAATTCGATGATAAAATAGGTTTTATTTCCGTTTATTTCATAATAATAATCAGCAATTGGAATGGGAAATTGGGTTTGGAAGGTCTCTTTTGGAGAACAGCCCACCAAAATCAATAAGACGAAAATTGATAAATTTTTCATTCTCTCACCTCTAAAAACTTAACAAAATGAAAGCCTTTTGGCACAAATCCTAGATTATAGTAAAACTTATGTGCCGGAAAATTATTCGTATACGCATCTAAAGCCACCACCTTACAACCTAAATCAATTGCTTTTTTATTTAAATATTCTGTCAATAATTTGCCAACTCCTTTCGAGCGGTGATTGAGATGAACAATCACATTATCCAATTCTAAATATTTTCCGCACCACAATTTTGTTCCCACCCAAAAACCGGAAAGTCCAACCGGTGTTTCGCTTTCAAAAGCAACTATTTGTTTGTAATTATTAGGCAACATTTCATCTAACAAATCACTATAAATTTGTTCGGTAAATTCGGGATACAATTGTTGAATTAAAGGCAATTGTTGAAGCATTTCTGCTTTGGTTGTTATTTCTTTTAGCTGCATTTTATTTTTTATTTTTTAAGCACGAATTAAAACAAATTATTCTTTTTCAATTCTTTTTTTTAATGCCGCTGATTCGCTGATTTTAAAAAAAAATAATCTGTGAATCAATTATTGCTATTTAATCCTTCGTCAATAAATTTTCATTAAACAAATTCAAAATTCGAGTGTATTCATCTACCCACGAATACGTTTCTTTAAATCCATGTGATTCCACCGGATAAATAGCCAAATCCCAGTCTTTTTTCCCTAATTCAATAAATCGTTGCGACAGACGAACCACGTCTTGAAATTGTACATTACTGTCTACCATTCCATGCATCATCAACAATTTATCTTGTAATTTATCTGCAGAATAAATGGGTGAACTTTTTTGATACGCTTTTGGGTCTGTCTCCGGAAAGTTCAAAATGTTCCCGGTGTAACCGTGGTTGTAATGAGCCCAATCCGTTACGGATCGCAAAGCTGCTCCAGCCTTAAACTCTCCCGGTTTGGTAAGCAATGCCATAAGTGTTATGAAACCTCCGTAGGAACCACCATAAATCCCTATCCGTGTGGCATCAATTCCTTTTTGAGTAACCAAGTATTGTTTTCCATCCAAATGATCTTCTAAATCTAATCCACCCATGTGACGATAAATTCCGGTTCGAATATCGCGACCATATCCATCGCTTCCACGATAATCGATATCTAAAACCGTATATCCTAAATCAGTCAATAAATTATGAAACATATATTCGCGGTGATAGCTACTCCAAAAATTATGAGCATTTTGCAAATAACCTGCTCCGTGAACAAAAATGATGGCGGCTTTGTTTTTGTTTTCCGTTTTTGGTTCATACATTCGGGCATAAACATCCGTTCCGTCTTTGGCTTTGAACGTGATAACTTCAGGCGATTTCCAGGGATAACTATCAAACGTTTTGGTAGTTGAAAAAGTAATTTGCTGCAACGTCGTGTTGAGTTTGTTATCAGCAACATACAATTCCCAAGGTTTATTTTTAGAAGAATAACGAACCAGCAAGGTCTTTTCGTCGGGAGAAATTTCTACTTCGTGAGCTCCTTCTTTAGTTAAAATCGGAGTCATTTTTTGCGTAGCAATATCTAACTTATGGAATTCTCTGTTGCCGGGATGTGATGTGTTTGTAGTAAGATAAAATGACTTCCCGTCATTAGAAAGTTTTACTTGACGCACTTCCCAATTACCTTTGGTAAGTTGCTTTTTTTGTTTGGTTTTGAGATTCATCACATACAAATGCGAATAACCGCTCACTTCCGATTGAAAATAAATGGTTTGATTATCCTTTAAAAAACCTAAAATCCCTTGACTGAAAGCATAACCCGGAATTCCCGGACCGTCTATCCACGCTTCATCGTGTTGATGGTCGAGTTCGGTGATGGTAGCCGAATTCAAATCCAATTGCACAATCCATCGGTCTTTGTTGTCTTGGCTTCGGATTTCTAAAACGGCTAAACTGCCATCTTGGTTGAAAATTGGAGCTTGCATGACAATGGCTTTCTCGGTTTTTTCTTTATCCTTTAAATTATCATATTCTTTGTAATATTCCGGAAATTCAGAAATTCCGCTCAATTTAGAAAATGACACAAAAGAAACGGAATCTTTTTCGACAGAATAAACACCAAATTTGTGTTTGGAAAAATTTTCTGTTGAAACTTTAGAACGAGCATTCGTGTTTTTGGTATAACCATCGGCAGTAATAAATTGTTCGACTTTGGTTGGGTTGGATGTGGGATAATCCGATTGTCTGAATGTGACAAATTTTCCATTTGGTGAAGGTGTCAGTTGTTCCATCGACACTTTATCATAAAAAAATTCTTTTGGAAAAGCTTTTTCTTCTGATTCTGATTTGGACTTATTCCATTCTTTTAGAGCTTCTTGATCGTTTACAAATTGAAATAATTCTTTTTGTTGATTGCTTAAAAAGTTCTCTTTTTCTTTCTTTTCCGATTCTTTTCCTTGTTTGAAATTGGTGAGTTGAATCATCGAAAAATCAGTCAAATTCAATTGAAAAATGTTATTGTTCTGTTGGAAGAAAATGAGTTTCGGATTATCACTTCGTTGTACATTTGAAATTCTGCCCGATGAAACAATTACTTTTTTATGCGTTTTTGCTTTTTTATCATACGAAAACAAATTGCCATTTTGAATATAATAAACTTCATTAAATTGTCTTTGGTTTTCAAAATTTTCTTCCGTAAAGGAGATGTCTTTTTGAAGCAATTCAGGCAATTTCATTCCTTTTTTCCAGAAGAAAGTACTGTTTCCTTTTTCGTTTTTCGGATTCCAATCAAAATAAACCGTAGAACCATCAATTGACCAACGGTGATTTTCGGGTTGATGACCGATAAATTCATCCCCTTTCATGATGTCGGGCAACAATAATGTTTGAGAGAAAATGGTTTGGAATAGTAAAAAAGCAAAAACGGAAGCGTAAAATTTCATCTTTAAAAAAATTAGATTCTCAAAGATATAAAATAAAAAAGTCACGCTATTCACGTGACTTTCTTAAATGTATGTTATTTTTATTTTGATTATCCTTTCAAGGCTTCTGCTCCACCAACAATCTCTAAAATTTCATTAGTAATTGCGGCTTGACGAGCTTTGTTGTAGGTTAATTTCAATTGATTTCTCAATTCGGTTGCGTTATCCGTTGCTTTGTGCATGGCGGTCATACGAGCTCCGTGTTCGGAAGCAAATGAATCGCGGATGGCTTTGTATAATTGTGTTTTTAATGATTTTGGAATCAATGTTAACACAATTTCTTCTTTGGATGGTTCAAAAATATAATCGGAGCTTGCAGTAGCAGCACCAACCACAGGAGCTAACGGTAAAAATTGTTCCGTTTGTACGATTTGCGTCGCCGCATTTTTAAACTGGTTGTAAACTATTTCGATTTTATCGTAATCGCCAGAAATGAATTTTTCTGTTAATAATTCAGAAATGGCTGCTACATTTTCAAAAGTCAACGCATCAAAAACTTCACTTTTGTTAGCAATAACAGAACTGGTTTTTCCCAAAACATCATTTCCTTTTTTACCGATAGCAAAAACATCTACTTGTTTTCCAGTATACGAATCAGCTACTACTTTTACTTGTTTGATTACATTGGTGTTAAATGCTCCACACAAACCTCTGTTGGAAGTAATGGCCACAATTAAAACCTTTTTTATCTCACGTTGTGCTGTAAATTCTCCACCAATTTCGCCTTCCATGGAAGCACTTAGACTTTGTAGAATTTCGGTTAATTTTTCGGCATAAGGTCGCATAGCTGTAATGGCGTCTTGAGCCTTTTTCAACTTTGCGGCAGAAACCATTTTCATCGCCGATGTGATTTGCATCGTGGATGAAACGGAACTAATTCTATTACGGATTTCCTTTAAATTTGCCATTTTCTTTTATAGTGATTAGTGAATAGTAATTAGTGAATAGTCTGTTCGCTTAAGGCTAATTACTAATCACTAATTACCAATTACTAGTTTAGTTATATTTCGCTGAAACTTCTTTCGCTGCACGGTCTAAAACATCAGTAATTTCATCTGTGAATTTACCTGCTTTTAGAGCGTTTAATGTATCTCTGTGTTTGTTATTCAAGTATTCTAAGTAATCTCTTTCGAATTCTTTTACTTTATTTACAGGAACATTTCTCAACAAGTTTTTAGAACCTGCATAGATAATTGCAACTTGATCTTCCACTGTATACGGATCATTTACAGCTTGTTTTAAAATTTCAACGTTTCTTCTTCCTTTTTCAATTACGTTTAACGTAACGGCATCCAAATCTGAACCAAATTTTGCGAACGCTTCCAATTCACGGAATTGAGCTTGATCCAATTTCAACGTACCCGATACTTTTTTCATTGATTTAATCTGAGCATTACCTCCTACACGTGATACCGAAATACCGACGTTAATAGCCGGACGAACCCCTGAGTTAAACAAATCACCATCCAAGAAAATCTGACCGTCTGTAATCGAAATTACGTTCGTTGGAATATACGCCGAAACGTCACCTGCTTGTGTTTCAATGATTGGTAAAGCCGTTAATGAACCTCCACCTCTTACGATAGGACGTAAAGAATCCGGTAAGTCGTTCATGTTTTTAGCAATATCATCATCGGCAATTACTTTTGCCGCTCTTTCTAATAATCTTGAGTGAAGGTAGAAAACGTCTCCAGGATATGCCTCACGTCCCGGTGGTCTTCTTAATAAAAGAGAAACCTCACGGTAAGCTACTGCTTGTTTAGACAAATCGTCATAGATAATTAAAGCCGGACGACCTGAATCACGGAAATATTCTCCGATAGCTGCTCCGGCAAATGGAGCATATACTTGCATTGGTGCAGGATCTGAAGCGTTTGCTGCCACAATAACCGTATAAGCCATTGCTCCTTTGTCTTCTAATGTTTTAGCAATTCCTGCAACCGTTGACGCTTTTTGTCCAATGGCAACATAGATACAAAACACTGGTTGACCTGCATCATAAAATTCTTTTTGATTTAAAATGGTATCGATACAAACGGTCGTTTTACCGGTTTGACGGTCACCAATAACCAACTCACGTTGACCTCTTCCTACCGGAATCATTGCATCAATTGATTTGATACCTGTTTGCAAAGGTTCAGTTACCGGTTGACGGAAAATTACTCCGGGAGCTTTTCTTTCCAATGGCATTTCATAAAGATCTCCACCGATTGGTCCTTTACCATCAATTGGAAAACCTAACGTATCAACCACACGACCTACCATTTGCTCACCTACTTTTAGGGAAGCGATACGTTGTGTTCTTTTTACGGTAGAACCTTCTTTAATACCTGTCGAAGGACCTAACAATACTACCCCCACATTGTCTTCTTCCAAGTTTAATACGATTGCCTCCAATCCGTTGTCGAATTGTACTAACTCTCCGTATTGAGCATTTGATAACCCGTAAACACGAGCAATACCGTCTCCCACTTGAAGTACTGTTCCTACTTCCTCTAACGATGCACCTGATTCGAAATCAGATAATTGTTTTTTTAATATTGCTGAAATTTCAGCAGGTTTAATTTCCGCCATTGTTTTATATCTTTATTGGAATATTAATTACTAAACTCTCTCTTTAATTGTTGCAGTCTGCTGGAAACAGATGCATTGTATTGTTGATCCCCAATTCGCAAAACAAATCCTCCAATGATGGATGAATCTACTGTGTTTATTAGGGTAATCTTTTTATTTGAAAACTCTTTTATTTTTACCAAAACTTTCGATTCTAACTCCGGTGTAATTGGGAAAGCCGTGGTTACATGAGCTTCTTCAATTCCGTTTAGCACATCGTGTTGCACTTTGTATTGCTGAGCTATTTCACCCAAAAGTTCAAAACGTTTGTTTTCCTTAAGCAACAAAAACAACCCTTTTGTATCCGGCTGAACTGAAGCAAAAACTTCGGTTATGGCGTCAAATTTTGCTTGAGGTTTTACGACCGGGCTACTTAAAAACTGTTTCAACTCTTCGTTTGAGCTTACCGTCTGATTGATTAAAATCATATCATGACTGATTGCGTCAACCCTTCCGTTGGCAACAGCATTTTCTATAATCGCTTTGGCATATCTAATCGCAGCTCTTGACATACAGACTAATTTAATTTTGCGTCACCCAACATTCTTTCAACCAATTTTGATTGAGCTTCTGTGTTAGATAATTCGCTTTTTAATACTTTCTCTGCAATTTCTAATGACAAGGTAGAAACTTGATTTTTCAATTCTGCCATGGCTGCATTTTTTTCACTTTCGATAGCGGCTTTTGCTTGAGCAATCATTTTTTCGCCTTGTGCTTGAGCTTCCGATTTTGCATCGTTAATCATTTTTTCTTTGATTTCACGAGCTTCTTTCATCATGGCGTCACGTTCTGCTCTTGCCTCTGCCACTAATTTTTCGTTTGACGATTGAAGGTTAAGCATTTCTTTCTTAGCATTTTCAGCTGAAAGTAACGCATTTCTGATTCCTTCTTCTCTTTCGTTAACGGCATCTAAAATTGGTTTCCAAGCAAATTTTTTCAAAAGAAAAATTAAGCCCACAAAGATGACAAGCATCCAAACAAATAAACCAAGTGAAAACTGTTCTATTAACTTATCCATTTATATCAATAATTTAGAAAATTTTAATTTTTTTAAAAACAACAGTTATAACCAACCGTTACAACTGTTGCTTAATTTTTAATTACGCGAATAAAGCCGCGAAACCAATACCTTCAATAAGAGCTGCTGCAATAAGCATAGCTGTTTGGATTTTTCCTGAAGCTTCTGGTTGACGTGCAATTGCGTCCATTGCTGAACCACCAATTTTACCAATACCTAATCCTGCTCCAATAACAATTAATCCTGCTCCTACAATTTCTGGAATTTGCATAATGTATATATATTTAATTAAACATTCAATTTATTAATGATGAGCCTCATCATGGTGGTGCTCCTCATTGGCCGCTCCAAAATACAGAGCTGATAACATGGTGAAAATATACGCTTGCAATGCTGCAACCAATATTTCTAACAAAGACAAGGCAAAAGCTAAAAAGAAAGACAAACTACTTCCTAACCAGCTTTTAAAAATAAACATCAAACCAATGATACTCATCAATACTACGTGACCTGCAACAATGTTAGCATACAAACGTATCATCAATGAAAACGGTTTAATGATTGTTCCTAATAATTCAATTGGAGCAAGTACAAATTTCATTGGTGTTGGAACTCCCGGCATCCAAAAAATATGTCCCCAATAATTTTTATTCGCTGTAAATGTTGTGATTAAATACGTTAAAATAGCAAGGCCAGCAGTAATGGCAATGTTACCTGTAACGTTTACACCTAGTGGTGTTAATCCAAACATATTTAAAAACCAAACAAAGAAAAAGATGGTTAATAAATAGCTCATGTATTTTTTATAATTCTTGTGTCCGATGTTTGGAATAGCTATATCGTCTCTAATGTACAAAATGATTGGCTCAAAAAAGCGTCCTGCCCCTTTAGCAATTCCACCGTTTTTAGCATATGATTTTGCTAAACTGGAAAACAACCAAAACATTAGTAAACTGACCACTAACATCATGAATACGTTTTTGGTTATCGAAAAGTCTAACGGCTTTGCATTGGTCGGATGATGTTCTGCATCATAATTTATAGTTCCTTCTGCGTCTGTTTTATAAATTTTCCCGTGGTATAATTTATAGAAGTTCCCGTTACTTTCGGCAACTGTTTCGCCATGATGGAATTTAGAAGACATGAAAAACTGTACACCATTGTCAATCAAAATAACCGGTAATGGAAAACCAACGTGATGAGCCACTTTTGAGTCATCCTCCCAAGAAAACAAATGGAAATCATAACTATCCATTAAGTGATGATTGATGTATTCTTTGATTTCAGTCTTTAAATCTTTTGGCTCTTCTGTGTGATGTCCTTCGGTTTCAGTATGAGCAACTTCTTTGTGAACAGCTGTAGAATCCGAATTGTTTGCAGAGGATAGCAACGGTAAAACCGACACTAGCAAGGCAACTATAAAATGAAGTGGTTTTTTTGAAATCACCATATTGATTAAACTTAACTATTAGGGTTTCTAAAATTTGGTGCAAAGGTACATTTTTTCTTTATTCTGCAAGTGTAATAAAATATTTTTTTTGATTAATACGCACCATAACCGATTGATTATTGTTTTTTGTTCAATAATCGTATCGTAATCAAGGTTTCAATTGCCAAAAAAAGAATGAATATGAAAAAAAAATTCGCTTTTTCGATCGTGTTTTCTGTTGTAGAGTTCAAAACTGGTCGCACAATAAAATAGGTGATTGCTAACTTTACACTTGTGATAACCAAAAAAGTCATTCCAACATTGTCGAAATTTTTTCTTGAAACCTGTACTAAAAGGAAAAGAATAATTTTAGAAAAGACAAAATAAATGAGGTATAAAACCGGAATGCTCCAGTAAAAGTTTTGAGCGGCTGCTTTTAAATCAGGTAATTGAAAAAGGAGTACATGAATAATAAAAACCGGAATGGTATATTTTAATAGTCCGAAAAAAAACCAAAGTCTTTTTAAATCCATATTTATTCTTCTTTATTGAGCTGATTGACTTGACGAATAACATTATAAAGAGCTAAAAAAACGCCAATCATGGTGAAAATTTTAGCGTTTGGACTATTTAAATTTTGATAATGTTCATCTAACCATTTTCCGAAATAAGCAAAAAGAAAAATCACGACTCCCATTTGAATAGGAATATTGATTAATTGCAACCATTTATTAAGCGGTTTTTTCTTCGGTTCCGGATTCATTTTGAGCGGGTAACGTTTTTACGTTGGGTTTCATGACACACGAAGCACTGAATTCGGCTCCGGGTTCTACAGCTAGTTTTCCACAAATCACTTCGCCATGAATTATCGCTTTTGATTTTAGGCTTAAAATTTCAGAAACTTGTATTTTACCTTCAAACTTACCTTCTATGTCGGCATTTTTACATACAATATCGCCTTTTACCATTCCACTTGGACCAATTACAATTTTTCCTTTGGAATGAAAATTCCCAATGAGATGACCGTCTAATCTAAAATCTGCAGCTGTGGTAATGTCGCCTTTAATAATTGTGCCTTCCACAATTCTATTGGTTTTTCCCAGTAAGTCGGTATATGATTTTGAGTCTTTTTTAAACATAACTATCCTTTTTTAGGGTTTCCTCCTTCGGATGGTGGCATGATGGCAGACCTGGTTTCCTGAGCATTAATTTGGCTATCCCTGGAATTCGTTTTGCTTTTTGGTGCCGTTTGCGGATCATTGCCCGAAGGTGGTTGCATTGTTCCTTTAGTTTGCGTAGGGGGCAATATCGGATTCTGTGCAGGAATAACAACCTGTGGTCGTTCCTCTTTCTCTTTCGTTCGCTTTGGTTTTGGTGTATAGGCCGGTGGAATTACCCGAAGACTAGGGTCAAGGTATTCATCTAAATTCTTTTTCATCTGAACAATTTTGTAATTTTCAGAGGAAATAACAATAGCTTGTTCGGCGATTTTATAATCTTTAAACTCTTTTAAGATAGAAACTACGCCTTTAGCATATTCTTCATCTCGTAATCCATGAATCACAAAAAAGTTTTTTTCCATGGTATACAAATCAATAGAAGTGGTTAATTGCGATTGATTTCTTTCTTTAATGAACTTGGTAATTTTTTCGACTAGTGTTTTTACTTTTTTATCTTCTAAATTGTCTGCATGATAAAGCACTTTAAAACTGGTTGGTTCTGCTTGATCAAAATACAAACTTTCTAAATACGGAATGTTGTCGTATAATAGTTCTTCGGCATCTTTCCCTTCGTCGGAGTTCGGATAGGTTAACGCCACATAATTTAATCCTTTTTTATATTCTGCCAATCCTTTGATTTTGGCAGTAATTTTCGATTTCAGTAGCTCAAGTTTAGGCATGATCTCATCGCCGGCAAATTTTTCAATAGCAAAATCAGTGTTGGCTGCAACTTCTCTATACTCTCCTTTTTCATACGATTTATAGAGGTTTTTATACACAATTTCAGGGTCATCAATTAAGTTTTCTGCCGAAGTTCCCGCTTTGGATAATATTTGTGCATATCGGGAATCCGGAAACTGCTTGATGATTTTATCTTTCATAGCCAATGCTTTAGCCGGATCAGTAATTTCGTAAATTTTATACAAATTATACATTGCCGGCAAAACCAAACGTTCTTCGGGTTTGCTTCGCAATAAAATTTCTAATCGGTCGGAGGCCAATTGGTATTCTTTGAATTTTTCTTTATAAATCACACCCAATTGGTAGTAGGCAAAATTCCTTTCTTTGGCAATACTGTCTAAGTCAGTTTTGGCAGTGGGTAGTTGAGCGATATAAAAATCGGGTGAATATTTTGGTTCAGCTTCTTTTGATGCTAAAACATCCTCTTCTTTTTGATCATCTTCATCCTCTTCTTTTGATTTGAAAAACTTATTTGAAGACAATCTCCAATTGCCTTCAGATGCTCTTTTTCCCCATGTTTTGGCAAATTCTCTTTTACCAAAATCCACTGTAGTTTGGTTATAAAAATAGAATTTGGAATCTCCGGAAAAACCACCAGCGGGATTAGATGTTAATGATGGATTACCAATACTATTGCGATTACTTATGGAAAGGTCTTTAGAATTTTGAAGATTTGAAGCCGCTATCTCTGCTCTTTCCGCTTCTTCTTTGGCTAATTTTTCTGATTCTTCTTCTTTCTTTTTCAGTTTTGAAATGTAATCTTCAAAAAATGCTATTTTATCTTCTTTTGAAAGGGAAGCAACATTTAGAATGCTATCATTTCGTTGGGCAATTCCCTCGTATTTGATTACATCTTCCAAGTTGTCACGTTTCTTTTTGAAAGCATTAAACTCGCGTGTTCTGGGTTTTAATAAAGCCAAGGTGCTATCATAGTAATGTCCAGCGGTTTGGTATTTGGCTTTATAAAAGTAAATCTCGCCCAAATTACGATAGTTAGAAGCCAATAAATAATTGTCTAAAGACTGGGCTTTTAGCGATTTGTTATAGTTTTTTATAGCATTATCCGGTTGTTTTAAGCGTTCATAAACCAATGCTTTCTGATGGTATAAAACATCAAGATACGGACGATTTTCTCTGTCTTCAAAGAGTTTTGTAAATCGTTCAAAAAGAACAATTGTGTCTCCTTTTACCACATCATATTGTTGAATTTGTTTCGAATGGGCTTGAATTGTGTAACGCTTGGGCGATTTTCTTTTCATATCAATCACCGATTGGTAGTAGGCAAAAGCACTATCTTTTTCTTCAATCGATTCAAATAATTGACCCAGAATGAACTTATATCGGGCTTCTTCTTCGTCTTTTTGGGTAAATTTTGTTGCTAATCGCAGTCTGGAAATTGCACTGTCTTTTTGTTCTAAATTTAAAAAAGCTTGGGCTAAAGTAGCATTCGCATCGGCAAAAATCTGGTCTTTGAATTTAATTTCTTTTAGTAGCTTAGTTAGATTATTTACTGCCAATGCATCATTTTCTAAACGGACATTCGTCTTTTCTCGCCAAATTTTAGCTTCGTAAATTTTATCGCTGGCCGGGCTTTTATATAAAATATAATTGAAAGCTTCTAATGCGGGGATAAATCTTTGGTCATAATACCTGGATTTTCCAAGTAATAAATGTGCTTCATCCATCTGTGGATTTTTTTCACTTCCGCCGATTAACATGGAGCGTTTTTGAATGGCTTTGGTTGCTTTTTCTTCTGCTTTTTCAAAATTTGCATTCTTGGCTTTTTGTCCGGGTAAGATGGCCTCCTCCTCCGTTTGCATGCGTTCGATGGGAAGAATTTCCCAAAAATTGTCCTTGTAGGTATCTCGGACTTCATTCAAACCGGCCTGAAGAGCTAGTTCACCGTTGAACAAAACGTTATATTCTGTGTTTAACGCCTGAAAATTACGGTTCACAAACTTATCCTTTTTGGTGGAACAAGCTATAAAAACAGTAGTGGCAAGAAAGAAAATAAAATATTTTAAAGTAATGGATTTCAAAATAAAAACGTTTAAAGGCATAACTAAAAACTAATGAATTTAGTATATCGCAAGGGTAAAAATACGTTTCTTTTTGAAATAGAGAAAAATATTGCGGTTTTTTTGTTTATAAACCTCATTCCACGAAAAGAAAATCGTGAAATGAGGGTTACTTCTTAGTGAATTAGGCGGCAAAAAACGCCTCTAGTTCTTTTAATGTTTCTGAGGATGGAACCAAATCAAGCACTACTTCACCTTTTTGTAAGGCTACAATTCGGTTGGAAACTTCAACCGTGTGTTGTAAATCGTGACTGGAAACCAAAATGGTTACCGAAGGATCATCGGCCAATTCTTTGATGATTTTTTTTAATCGTATTTGAGTAGTTGGATCTAAGTTTGCAAAAGGTTCGTCTAAAATAATTACTTCCGGTTCACCAATTAACGCTGCAACAATACCTACTTTTTTAGAATTTCCTTTGGAAAGATCACGTAAGTATTTTTTATTTTTCAAGATTTCACCATTGAAAAAGTCTTCATATTTTACCAAAAAGCTATCTACATCGGCTTTGTTCCAACCGCGAAGTTCACCAATAAAATAGAAATATTCTTCCGGTGTTAAATAACCGATCAAAAAACTTTCATCAATAAATGCGGATGTAAACGGTTTCCATTTTTCGCTGGTGTTGATTTGAACCGAATTGCTCGTAATCATTCCTGTTGAAGGCTGAATCAAATCTAACAACAAACTGAAAAAAGTAGTTTTCCCGGCTCCGTTATTTCCCACTAGTCCGAAACTTTGCCCTTTTGGAATTTCTAGTTCATTTATATTTAAAACGGTAGTTCCGTTGTAGGATTTGCTAAGGTTTTTTACTTGTATCATGATAATTTAGTTATGAGTGATTGGAAAATAGTATTACGTTTTTAGTTTTTCTGTTTGTATGCTGCGATGGTCTCGTATTTTTGAGTTTTGTAGATGTTTTCGATCCAGTTAAATACTTTTGATTTAAAGGCAAATCCTAAAATCCCGGCTAAGGCAATAAATCCAAGTCCGATTACTTCATCAAAAAACAAAACGCCTAAATAATATAATCCTAATGGAACCAGAATTTGTGGAATAACTAACAATAACGTTTTAAAATTAAATGCTTTTTTATCGCCAAACGCATTTTTATTGCTCATTAAATCGATTGGGGTTTTCGTGTAAGCTCCTGCCAACAAAACGATGTAGGCATTAATTCCAATATTGTAAAGTGCTGTTACTAAAATTAATAAGTAGGATTGCCATCCAAAATAAAGGTAAAAACTGGCACAAACTGCTGCGATTAATGTCACGATAACCATCAACCACCATTTTGAACTCAAATATTCGCGGTATTGAATGTTTTGACTCATCATTAAGTTGTAATATGAACTATCCCAACTTGGCACAAATTGTCCGAAACTGAACATAAATCCGCCGGTGACAAAAATTCCGCCAAATACTTTCCATACCGGTCCGTCATATACTTCAATGGCTCCTGAACCAAACAAAAGTCCATAGAA
Source organism: Flavobacterium sp. (assembly GCF_044339515.1). Lineage (GTDB taxonomy): Bacteria > Bacteroidota > Bacteroidia > Flavobacteriales > Flavobacteriaceae > Flavobacterium. Next base: position 49,939 of record NZ_JBIIVK010000006.1, on the reverse strand, counting down.
AAGAAACAAAACACTCATGACAATTACTGATTTTGCTCTTTTATTTCTAGTAATTAAACGAATATCATTTTTTAGAAACGTTCCTAATGTTCCGAATTGGTCTAGCCATTCGAAGTTTTGCGTTTTGGCGATTTCGTGTTGGGTTGACAATCCGGCATCGAGGTATAAATTACTTTTGAAGAAATTGTGTACTATTTTATACACCAAAATTAATGCAACAATAGGAATAATTACCATCCATGCATAATCATACAATCCTTTGAAAAACAAAACAGTATAATTAGTAGCATCAAATAAATTATAGTAATGTAACGCTCCTAAAATGGCAGAAATAACCACTACAGTATAAAAAACCGCATCTTTTTTATCGATTAAAATGTTTAAAAAATTGATGATTAACACGGTTGCAATCATCCCAACCAACCAAGTAATTACGCCTAAAACATCAAATCCTTCTATTAATAAAACCACCGCAAGCGGGATAAAAAAGAACAAATGCATGGTGTTGAAAAATGACAAGGCGGATTTTCCTAACGTATAATTGACAATCGTATCTTTTTTGATATTGATATACAACAACGGTCGGATGTTCATCACAGGGGTTTTTTGCATAAAAAATCGAAAAACCAAATCGAAAACAAAATAATAAAGCATGAATTTGTTTATTATTTGGAATGGTTCAGAATCTGTGGCTTCTTTAATTATGTAATAAGAACCTGCTCCTAATGCCAAAAACATTACTAAAAAGTAAAGTGCTCCAAAAGCCATTAAAATTTTGATAGCCAAATTAGTTTGAAATGAGGCAGCTCTTACAAAAGACTTCCATTCGAGTGAAAGAAAACGTTTTATCATAAGTGGGTTGGTTTGGTGTTTATTGTTCTACTTTGATCTGAATGTTTGACTACACATTTAACGTTTTGTTACAAGTTAATTTGAAAAAGCATATTCGGGATAAGTTTGTTTGAGATATTCCTCCGCTTTGGATGGAATGATCTTTGTTACAACATAAGTTGCCAAAAAAACAGAAACTAAAAAGAAGCTAATTCCAAAAAGTATATAATCGTTTGGTATTCCTTTTCCATAGTTTGAAAAACCGTTAATAACATGAAGAGGAAAAACAAAAACCCCTGAAAAAGAGCCGTATCCGTAAATAATTTCTTCAAACATCCATTTTTTCCCTGTTTGTGTTTTACGTTTTTTAATTTTTTTCTTTTCATAAACTAGTGCCGCTATCAACAATACAAACCAAAGAATCATTCCGAGAGCCATTATTTCATAGAAGAAAACATACTTAAAAAAATAAAATAAACTCACTGCTAATGAAATCGTAATTATGATTTTTGGAATGGTAAAATATTCTTTGAAATGCTTCCAAATTAGCCAATTATATTTCTTATTCAGAGCCGCTTGTCTTTGTTCTACTACATTCATAAAACCAAAAACACCAAATTTTTTGAATTCTTTCTGCAAGGCTTCTTCAAACGGAATGTTAGGATCTTCTTGCCATTGGTTTTCAATTGCATTGGAAAGATGATCGACCAATTCGGTTTGTAAATCGTAGTGTTCTACAAAGTGTTCGCGGGTGAAACGGTAGAGACTTTGAATTTGCTCGTCTGATAATTTCATGTTTATAAATTAATTACTCGGTTTTGGAATTGCTTATGCTTAAAGAAACTATAAATTGCAATTGGAAAATAAGTAACAACCATTGCCTTGAAGAGTATAGTCGTAATTCCTGAGTTGTAATAAAACATCATATCAAAACACCAAAACATTATTGCCATTTTGTAGATTCGAATAAATTCATAAGAATAGCTCGTTTGATAATTGCTCCTAAATGTAAAATAACGCAAAACAGACAAGAGTAAGGACAAACTTGTACTTACTATGAATAATAGTTTGCCGGTGTTTTCGTTTTCGATTTCATTCTTAAAAATAAATTGTAAAACAAAAAAAACAATCATAACCGGAAGAATAATACTATTATAAATCAAGTAACGCTTTTTAATTCCACTTATAACTATAGCCGGAAAACTGTTTTTATTACTTATCCAAATACTACTTTTTAAAATCAAACTTGGCTCCCATTCTTTCAATACTTTTGGCAAAGCATCTTCAAAATTGATATTTTGTTTTTCACATAAATCTTCTGCTTGCGATGCAATATGATCTTTAATCTCTAGTTTATAATCTAAAAAATCAAGCTTTCGTTGTTCTAGATATCGATCTATTAAATCTAAATTTTCTGTCGTTGCTTTCATCTTAATAACTCAATTTCGGATTAACAATGTTTTGCATGTTCTTAATAAATTCTTCCAATTCAGCCAATCGATTTACCGTTTCTTTGTTCCCTTTTTCGGTAAGTTTATAGTATTTCCGTAAGCGGTTATCTACTTTTTCTACTTCCACTTCCAGCAAACCTTCTGCTTCGAGTTTGTGTAAAGCAGGGTACAAAGCACCTTCGGTAATGTTTATTTCACCCAATGTAATGGCTTTTACTTTTTGAGTGATTTCATAACCATACATACGCCCTTTTTCCTCTAAAAGCTTCATTATTATGGTGTTGAGACTTCCTTTGTATAATGCTGAATTTTTCATTTGTATGAATTTGAAACACAAATATACATAAGTTTCTTATACATAAAACACTTATGTATAAAATTTTTAAAAAATATGCTGTTTTCAAAAACTGCGGTTTATTACCTTTGTAAAAAACAAATCCATGTCAACTTTCTATAAATTAGCGGTCAAAGAAATTATCCGCGAAACACCTGAAGCCGTTTCTGTATTATTCCAAGTTCCGGAAGAACTTGAGGCAAACTATCGTTTTGTGGCTGGTCAATATCTCAATTTAAAACTCACTTTAGACGGAAATGAAATTCGTCGTGCTTATTCCATTTGTTCCACACCGGAAAGTGGTGAGTTGCGTATCGCAATAAAAAAAGTGAAAAATGGTTATTTTTCTAAGTTTGCCAACGAGCAATTAACGGTTGGAAAAGTATTAGAGGTTGGTACTCCCGAAGGAAAATTTACGTTTGAACCCGATGCGTCACGACAAAAAAATTATGCCGCCTTTGTAGCCGGAAGTGGAATCACACCGGTAATGTCCATTTTGCAAACTGTTTTAGAAAAAGAACCCAACAGTACGTTTGTGTTGGTTTATGGAAACAAATCAAGTAATGAAACCATTTTCTATAACCAATTGCACGATTTACAATTGCAATATGTTGGAAGATTTTTTGTGCATTATGTCTTTAGTCAGCAAAAAGTAGACGATCAATTGTTTGGAAGAATTGAAAAATCAACCGTAAATTTTGTCTTGAAAAACAAGCATAAAGAAAAGGAATTTGACAAATTTTACTTGTGCGGACCGGAAGAAATGATTAACGCCGTAAGTAATGTTTTAAAAGAAAATAACATCAAAGAAAAAGATATTAAATTTGAATTATTTACTGCTTCTTCATCTGAAAATCAAGCACAAAAATCATTGGAAGGCCATACAAAAATAACGGTTTTGGTAGATGGGGATGAAACTTCGTTTGAAATGTCGCAAAAGCAATCGTTGTTAGAAGCGGCTTTAAAACAAGGTTTAGATGCACCTTATTCTTGTCAAGGCGGAATTTGCAGCAGTTGCATTGCCCGAATTTCCAAAGGAACTGCCGAAATGAAAAAGAATACCATTTTAACCGATGGTGAAATTGCCGAAGGGTTGATTTTAACGTGTCAAGCTCTTCCGACATCGAATGAAATTTTTGTGGATTATGATGATGTTTAATTGGTTGCGAGTTTGAAGGTTGCGGGTTGAAATTTGACTTTTGCAATTGTTTTTGATTTTTGTAATTGAATATGAAAAACAAACTGGACATATTTAAAAAAGCTCAAGACCTTTTGGACGAACCTGAAGTGCAAGAGCTTTTGGAATATTGTGACCGTTTAGAAGATGAATTAGTGGATTTCAAATTTGAAAAAGAAAAAAATAAAGAACTTATTCTACTCGATATGATTCGCGAAGTCATTAAAGGTTGTAATGCGATGGAAAAAGAACAGTTGGAACACGAACGATTTGGTTATGAAGCTCCTAATTATGCTGATGCGATTTCAAACTTAAAAACGTATATTTTGGAGATTTGCAAAGACAATAAAATTTACTTGTAAGCTAAAAGACTGCGACTGAAAACTGCGACTGAGCACTAAAAACTGAACACTGAGCACTAAACTCCCAACTGCGACTGAACACTGAACACTATTTTCTCCGGTTCTATACTTCTCATCACATCTTCATAACCTTCCACTTTTTTATTACCATAAATGGAAGTTGGCAAAAGCGGATATTTCTCTCGATTAGAAACAATGCAATTTTCCAACGGTTGATTGAATGGGGAAAATCCGGCAAAAGGATGAGTAGCTCCCCAAACTGTGATGACTTTTATACCCAACATCGCAGCGATATGAGCATTTCCGGAATCCATGGAAAGCATAACATCTAAGTTAGAAATCACTTCTAGTTCTTGATTAAATTTTAATTTTACGGCTAAGACGATTACGTTTGAATGACTATTTTGAAGTTGATTTAATTTCTGAATTTCTTCGTTTCCACCACCAAAAAGGAAAATTTTGACTGAATTAATTGTAGCCAATTCATCAATCACTTTTTGCATTAAATCGAGTGGATATACTTTGCTTTGGTATTGAGCAAAAGGTGCAATCCCGAGCCATTTTTGTGATTTAATGCCGGTTATTTTCAGAATTTCATCTGATAAAATAGCTTTAGTTGGAAACTGTGGATTTGCTAAATCAATTGAAAATCCGAGTTCTTTGAATGTTTCCGTGTGTCTTTCAACCATTGATTTTACCGGTTTAAAAACCTTATTTTCTAATCTTGTTAGTGCTTTTTTTTCGGCTCTTCCTTTGTCTGTAAACGCCACTTTTTTTCGGCTTAAAGCGAATAAACTTCGGACAACTTTAGATCTAAGAACATTATGCAAATCAGCAACCACATCAATATCCAATTTTTTCAAATCCGAAAATAATCGAAGTAATCCGAAAAATCCTTTGTGGCGATTTTGTAAATCAACTGCAAAGAAATTGACATTCGGAATTCCGTCGAAAAACGGTTTAAAGAATGGTCGGGAAACAACAGTGATTTTTACTTCTGTATGTTGAAAAACTAAGGCTCTCAACACAGGAACTGTCATAGCGACATCTCCCATAGCCGAAAGCCTTATTACCAATATGTGTTTTGGTTTAGACATCAATTGATGACTATTTTTTATTTTGATACAAAACCGGATTCAATTCTTCATCATTGTACATTTTCATTTGTTTGTACACTTTCATGAATTTGTCTCCGCTTTCGATGTCTTTCAACAATTGATCGATTGAGGAAAACATATCGCTTTTTTGTTCCAACAGAATGTTTAATTTTTCTTGACACTTCGCTCTGTGTTCAGGTGAAGCTTCAATTCTATGGGCTTCTTCGCTCATGTGATAAATTTTTAAAGCCAAAATAGAAAGACGGTCGATTGCCCAGGCTGGACTTTCGGTATTAATTTTAGCATCGGCTTTCAACTGAATGTCTTTGTATTTTAGAAGAAAATAACTGTCAATATATTCCACCATGTCCGTACGAACTTGATTAGACGCATCGATTTTTCGCTTTAAATCTAATGCGGCTACCGGATCAATTTGTGGGTCGCGAATGATGTCTTCAAAATGCCATTGTACCGTGTCAACCCAGTTTTTTGCATATAATAAATGCTCGATTTTATCCTTCGGATAGGGGTTGTTAACCAGTTGATATACATTGTCATGCACGTGATAATCGGCTATACTTTGTTCAAAAACAGAAAAGGCAAATTGTGAAAACATAGTCATAAATTTTAAAATACAAATATACTTTTTATACCTTTATCAAACTAATTCAAAACCAAAACGTTTATGCATCTTCATTATATTTCGGAACAAAATAGCATTCTAAATCATTTTTTGGCACAAATAAGAGATATTTCCGTGCAAAAAGACAGCATGCGTTTTAGAAAAAATATTGAACGCATTGGCGAAATCATGGCCTATGAATTAAGCAAAACGCTTCCTTATGTTCCAATAGAAGTACAAACACCGCTTGGCATCAAGAAAACTACTGCGTTGGAAGACCATGTGGTTTTGTGTTCTATTTTGAGAGCCGGTTTGGCATTGCATACTGGTTTTATGAACATTTTTGATAATGCCGAAAACGGATTTGTTTCAGCTTATCGTCACCATCCGAACAATGATGATTATTTTGATATTTTGGTTGAATACCAAGCGGCACCTTCCTTTGAAAGCAAGACATTAATTTTAATTGATCCGATGTTAGCTACCGGACAATCGATTGTGGCAGTTTTAAATAAATTGCATTTAGAACAAAAACCGAAAGAAATTCACATTGCGGTAGTCATTGCCGCTCCTGAAGGTATAGCTTATTTAGAACAAAATCTCCCTTCTAATTGTCATTTATGGGTCGCGGCTTTGGACGAAAAACTTAACGAAAAAAACTATATTGTTCCCGGTTTGGGGGATGCGGGCGATTTGGCTTATGGGGTAAAATTATAGTTGAAAGATAAAAAGCAAAATTCCGATTGCTAAAACAGCTCCTGTCACAATTTCTTTTAAAACAGTATCTCTGCTTATCTCAATAAAACCGGTTGCTAAGATGGAAGCGGGCATAAGTCCAAAAAGAAGCAATGTGTTGCTTTTTTCGGGAGAAACTATGTAAATCAAGACACTTATTAAAAAAATAAAAATCACTTTTTTATAGGAAGCCAACATAATTATTGGCCGTTTTGACAATGTGAATAGCATTGAAATTAGAAAAACGATTGAAAAAAGAGCATATAAAACCAAGGCAGCATTGCTGGCTGATTTTTCTAAATAATAAAATTCAAAATCTGTTCCGGTTTGATTCCACACCACATCTAACCATTCTTTGTTTATTACTAACGAAAAGAATATAAAAATAATTCCTACCGTGAAAAAAGCGATAAAAGGCAAAACCCAATTTCGATAATCCCCTGAAACGTGAAAAATGATGGAGACAAAAACAATAAAAATGAATAAAATACTCCAAAAATGAAACAATGCGGCAATAAAAATCCATAACGAAGCATCAAATATTTTTTCTTTTGGTGTGAGTAGTGATTTCATCGAAATCAGCCTTCGCATAGCCAACAAAATAAAAAAAGAGGAGAGCACTATTTTGAAATCATCAAAAGCTGAAGGAATGAACAACAGAAAAGAAACAAAGAAAAGAGCCGAAAAGCTATTGTCTTTGCTCAATCCGTTTCGTTTTGTGATAAAATTGGTGATAAAAAGAGAAGCTACCAATAGAAATAAAATTACACTTTTTTGTACTCCTTCCAACCATGAAAATGAAGTGATAGAAGTAACTTCAACCGTTTGGATTTGATAGATAAAATAGCACAAAACCAATAAACTGGAAACTAAAATATAATTAAATGGTCTTGATTTACTAAAAACACTTGCAATCATACGGATATTTTATACTTTTGTGGTTGTAAATATAATACTTTATACCATGAAAGCATTTTTCGAGGGAATTCAATCACTTTTTGTCGATTTTCTTTTTCTTCCATACGATTTTTTCAGAGAAATGGAATTATCTAACTGGTGGGGAGCCAATACCATTAACTGGTTGTTTATGATTATCTGTTCTACTGCCATTGTTTATTGGATAAAACAATTGAAATTACACAAATCCAACAACGAAGAAAACCAAGATACAACGGCTCATTCATTTTTGAAATAAGAAATTAACTTTTCGAATTTCATTTTTTAAAGGTCAAAACCGATATCTTTTCTATAATACATCTTATCAAAATGTAGTTTTTCTATATTTTGGTAAGATTTTTTTATGGCTTCTTTAAAATCATTTCCATATGAAGTTAACGCTAGAACACGACCGCCATTTGAAACGATATTTCCATTATCAAGTTTTGTACCCGCATGAAAAACGAGGGAATCTTGCACATTTTCTATTCCTGTAATTGTTTTACCTTTTTCAAAATCTTCGGGATAGCCACCTGAAACAACCATAATGGTAGTGGCACTTCTGGAATCGATTTCTAATAAAACTTCATCTAACTTTTCATTGGCTACAGCCAAAAATAATTCAACTAAATCCGATTTAATTCTTGGCATGACCACTTCGGTTTCCGGATCGCCCATTCGCACATTGTACTCAATGACCATCGGTTCTCCTTTCACATTGATTAAACCAATGAAAACAAAACCTTTGTATTCAATTCCGTCTTTTTGGAGACCTTCGATGGTTGGTTTTACGATTCGATTTTCAATTTTTTCCATTAGTACTGCATCGGCAAATGGAACCGGAGAAACAGCTCCCATTCCACCTGTATTCAAACCAGTATCGCCTTCACCAATTCGTTTATAATCTTTGGCTGTGGGAAGAATTTTGTAATTTTTCCCATCGGTTAAAACAAAACAACTTAATTCAATTCCGTCTAAAAATTCTTCGATAACGACTTTTGAACTGGCATTTCCAAACTTTTGATGCACAAGCATATTTCGCAATTCGGTTATTGCCTCGTTTAAATCATTTAAAATCACAACGCCTTTTCCGGCTGCCAAACCATCCGCTTTTAAAACATACGGTGGCGATAAAGTTTCTAAAAATTTACATCCTTTTTCCACTGTTGAAGCTGTAAAACTATCATAAGCGGCGGTAGGAATTTTGTGTTTTATCAGAAATTCTTTGGCATATTCTTTACTTCCTTCCAATTTTGCTCCTTCTTTTGATGGGCCAATCACAGGAATTGATTTTAACTCATCATCATTTTTAAAGAAATCGAGAATTCCTGCTACCAAAGGATCTTCAGGCCCGACAACAACCATTTCAATTTTTTCTTTAATTACGAATGCTTTAATCGATTCAAAATCGGTGGTTTGTATCGAAATATTCGTTGCAATGCAAGCAGTTCCTGCATTTCCTGGAGCCACAAAAAGTTTGGAGCATTTTGAACTTTGAAGCATTTTCCAGGCCAATGCATGTTCGCGTCCGCCGGAACCAAGTAGTAAAATTGTCATGTTGTGTTGTTTAAAATGAACCTATCCTAGTTTGAATTTGTTCATTGGATGTTGTGTGGCAAAAATACTTTGTTTTCTATTAAAAAAAAAGGACAACATGTTCGTTTGTAGAATATGGTTTTATATTTTTGAATAAATTTTGAGTTCATGTTTAATTTGTTTGATATTTCTTTAAAATTGAGCGGTTTTCCGATAGAGAAGGCTAAGATTGAATTTGAAAAGATTTTAAAAATTCCGGAGGAAGATTATGGTAAATATATTGAAGCAAAAAAAAAAGAAATTGTTGAATTTCATTTAAAAAACAGTCAGTATTACAAGGAACTAAACAAAGGAGTAGAATTTAATTCATGGGAAGAATTACCCATTTTAACAAAAAAAGATTTGCAAAAACCCCTGAAAGAGAGGCTTTCTGAAGGTTACAATGAAAAATCAGTTTTTGTGAACAAGACTTCCGGTTCCAGTGGTGATCCGTTTATTTTTGCAAAAGACAAAGAAGCCCATGCGTTAACATGGGCATCAATAATCTATCGATTTGGCTGGTATGGGATAGATTTTAACACCTCTTATCAAGCTCGATTTTATGGAATTCCACTTGATTTTTTTGGAAACACTAAAGAGAGAATTAAGGACATATTAAGTCGTCGCTATCGTTTTAGTATTTTCGATTTGTCGGATAAAGTGTTTGAAAAAAATTTAATGAAATTCCAAAAAAAGAAATTTTTATATATTAATGGTTATACAAGTTCCATTGTTTTATTTGCAAAATTTCTTGCATCAAAAAAGATAATTTTAAAAAATATTTGTCCTACACTTCAGTGTTGTGTGGTCACATCAGAAATGCTTTTTGAGGAAGATAAAAAGTTGATGCAAGAACAATTTGGAATTCCAATTATAAATGAATATGGTGCTTCAGAGTTAGATATAATAGCCTTTCAAAATCCTAAAGGGGAATGGGTTATCAATACAGAAACAATATTTGTTGAAATAGTTGATGACAACAATAGACCTCTTCCGTTTGGGCAAGAAGGAAAAATTATAATTAGCTCCCTTTATAATAAGGCTCATCCATTCATTCGTTATGAAATCGGAGATATTGGTGTAATAGATGAATCCAGCACTCCAAAAAAACAAATATTAAAAAAATTAATTGGTCGAACAAATGATATTGCTATCTTACCCAGCGGAAAGAAATCTCCGGGATTGACTTTTTATTATGTCACAAAAAGCATAATAGAAGACAATGGTAACATTAAAGAATTTGTTGTAAAGCAAATTAAATCGAATACTTTTGAAATCGAATATATCAGTCAAACAGAGCTCACAGTTCAACAAATTAAAAAAATTGAAAAAGAGATGTTATTATATCTTGAAAGTGGTTTAAAGATAATTTTTACAAGAAAAGATAAATTAGAAAGAAGTAAAAGTGGAAAGTTAAAACAGTTTCAGAGTCTTTTAAAAAATGAAAAATGAAAATAACAATTATAGCCGGTGCCAGACCCAATTTCATTAAAATTGCACCTATTATTAGAGCAATTGAAAAAAACAAATCAGAAGGAAAGAATGTATCTTTTCGTTTAGTTCACACCGGTCAGCATTATGATAAAAATTTAAGCGATACTTTTTTTGAAGAACTAAATATTCCAAAACCTGATGCAAATTTAGAGGTAAAAAGCGGATCCCAAGCTGTTCAAACTGCTGCGATTATGGTTGCTTTTGAACAAGAATTAATTCAAAATCCGAGTGACTTGGTTTTGGTTGTTGGCGATGTTAATTCAACCATGGCTTGTGCGATTGTAGCCAAAAAAATGAATATAAAAGTTTGTCACGTGGAAGCCGGAATTCGTTCGGGAGACATGACGATGCCGGAGGAAATTAACAGAATTGTGACCGATAGCATTACCGATTATTTTTTTACAACATCAAATACAGCATCCGAAAATTTAAAAATGTACGGAGCTAATCTTGAAAACATTCATTTTGTAGGCAATGTGATGATTGACACTTTGTATCAAAATTTAAATCGAATTTCTGCTCCTGTTTTTTGGGATGATTATCAATTAGAACAAAACAATTATGTTGTTCTCACACTGCATCGTCCTTCCAATGTTGATGAAGCAAAATCTTTGATTGAAATGTTAAAAGGAATTGATGAAATGGTTCATGGTAAAAAAATAATTTTTCCCATCCACCCAAGAACAAAAACAATATTAGCAGACAATGCATTAGACTTAAAGAATATTCTATTAGTTGAACCTCAAGGGTATTTAAATTTTATGTTTTTAATTAAAAATAGTTTTGCGGTGATTACTGATAGTGGCGGGATTTCTGAAGAAACTACGGTTTTAAAAATTCCTTGTTTTACCATGCGTAATAATACAGAAAGACCTGAAACACAGTCCATTGGAACCAATACGTTGGTGGGAACGTCAATTGAAAACCTTCGAAAAGAATATAGTCACTTTATTAAAACGGGTCAAAAAGAATCCGGAATCCCTGAATTATGGGACGGAAAAGCCTCTGAACGTATTGTTGAAATTCTTTTGAAAAAGTGATGGAAGATATTCTGATTATATCCAATTATTATCCGCCGGAAAAAGGGGCCGCTGCCAATCGAATTGAGCAATTGGCGTTAAAATTAAAGCAAAACAAGTATAAAGTTACTGTTGTTTGTCCGTTAGCAAATTATCCAAAAGGTGAGCTTTTTCCTGAATACAAAGGTAAATTTTCAGTAACTGAAGTACTTCAGGAAATCACAGTAAAACGATTGTGGATTTATCCGAGTAATAGTAAAAATTTTATCCTACGTATTTTTTCTATTTTATCATTTTCTTTGAGTCTTTTTTTCTTTTTATTGTTTAAAAAAACGCCCAATAAAGTCATTGTTCAATCGCCTCCTTTGTTGCTTTCATTTATTTCTGTTTTCACACTTTCTCTTAAATCTAAAAAAATAATTCTCAATGTTTCTGATTTATGGCCTTTGGCGGCGATTGAATTGGGAGCGATAAAAACAAATTCTTTGTCACACAAAGTTTCATGTTTTTTAGAGCGATTTATATACAAAAAAGCCTCTTTGATTTTAGGTCAATCCAACGAAATTATTGCTCATGTAAAGACAATCTCGCCGACTAAAAATTGCTATTTATACCGCAACTTTCCCGACCATAAAACAGCTGAGTTTGGTTTAACAACAACGTTAGATGAGCCAATTAAAATTTTTTATGCCGGCCTTTTAGGAGTCGCTCAGGGTGTTTTTGAATTGTGTAAGCAAGTTAATTTAGAGAGTCTTAACATTGAACTCCACATTTTTGGTGATGGAGCAGAAAAAAAACAACTTGAAGATTATCTTCAAAATCACTCAAGGAAAAAAATCTTTTTTCATGGTATGATGGAAAGAAAACAATTGCTCAATGAACTTAAAACGTTTGACATTGCTTTAGTTCCATTAAAAACAAGAATTTACGGATCTGTTCCTTCTAAAATTTTCGAGTATGGCTCGTTAGGTTTTCCGGTATTATATTTTGGCGGCGGTGAAGGAGAGAATATTGTAAGAGAAAATAAATTGGGTTGGATTGCTCCGGTTGGTGATTATGTTTCTTTAAATTACGAACTTAATGAAATTGCCAAACTTAGTAAGGAAGAATTAAAAAATTCAAAATATCAACTGTTTCAAAAGGCAGAAAAATTATTTAATTTAGACAATCAAATTGCAGAATTACTTTCAAAAAATGTGTTTTAGTAAGCTTTCTCTTCTCCTTTAAAGATATTAAATACTGTTTGAAAAATAATTTTTATATCTAAAACAAAAGACCAGTTTTCAATATAAAAAACATCAAATTTGATTCGGTTGATCATGTCTTCGTCGGTTTCAATTTCCCCTCTAAATCCTTTCACTTGAGCTAATCCGGTTATTCCTGGTTTTACATAATGACGAACCATGTATTTTTTTACTTTATTACCATACGCTTTATTTTGTGACCAAAGGTGCGGTCGTGGTCCAACCACTGACATATCACCAACCAAAACATTAAAAAATTGTGGCATTTCGTCAAGGCTGGTTTTTCTCAAAAATCGACCTATCTTAGTTACTCGAGGATCATTTTTAGATGCTTCTCTTTCCGTTGTTTGATTAATTTGCATTGAACGAAACTTGTAACAAAAAAATTCTTCTTCGTCTAAACCAGGTCTTCCTTGCTTAAAGAAAACTGGTCCTTTTGATTCTAATTTAATCAGAATAGCTAAAAGAGGCATTAGCCAAGAAAGTAAAAAAACAATAACAAAAAGCGAAAATAAGATATCAAATACTCTTTTAAATGCTTTGGTGGTTGGTTCGTGCAATAAGGTTCGTTGCAACGAAAGAACCGGAAACATTTCGTAATAATCAATTTTTAGATTTTTAGAAAAAATCTGCTTCGTATCAGGAATAAACTTAATTGTTTTGTTGTTTTCGTCTGCAAATTCAACTAAATCCTTTAATTGTTCATTTGTTATTTCGTTCAGCGAACAATATATTTCATCAATTTTATTTTCAATTACATAATTTTTGATGTCGGCTACTTTACCTTTTACTTCTTCGTTTGTTTTTTTATCTGAAAAATAACCAAAAAACCGGTATCCGTAATCGTTTCTTTTTTCAAAAAGCTCTTTTAAGTTTTTAGCTTCTTGTGTATGTCCAATAATGATAGCGTTCCGGTAATTACTCCCTGTAATAATTCTATATTTTTTTAGATAATAGAAAAGTAAATACTTGATTAAAATAACGAGAATAAAGCTAATCGTCATAAAAATTGCAATGGCTTTTCCGCTAAAAATAGATTCTTTAGCAAAGGGAAAATAAGCGATAACTACCAAACAAAAAACAAGAAATTGCTTGAGAATTTTAGACAGTATTTCTACAGGAGTTGTAAACCGATACACTTCGTAAAAACCTACAAAAAATGAAATTAATAACCACGTAATTATTAAATACGGTTCAAAAAGAAAAAAATCTACATGAAGTTCATCAAAGAAAAGTAAAGATAGGAAAACAACAACCAACAAGTCTAATAAAACACTTATCGGCCTGATGTATTTAGAATACCTTCCTTTTTGAGCTGCTACCATTTTTTAATGAATGAATCCTAAGAAGTCTTTGTGTTCTTCTTTTAAAAGTTCATCTGTAGAAAGCGTTTTAAAGTAATCGTATGTGATTTTCATGCCTTCTTCTCTTGAAACTTTTGGTTCCCAACCTAATATTTCTTTTGCTTTGGTAATATCAGGTTGACGTTGCAACGGATCATTTATTGGCAAAGGATGATAAACTACTTTTTGTTTTGTGCCTGTTAGTTTTATAATTTCTTCTGCAAAATCTTTAATGGTGATTTCATCGGGATTTCCTATGTTTACAGGCAAATTATAATCTGACAAAAGCAATCTGTAAATGCCTTCTACTTGATCATCTACATAGCAAAAGGAGCGGGTTTGCATTCCATCGCCAAAAATAGTTAAATCTTCTCCTCGTAAAGCTTGACCAATAAATGCGGGAATTACGCGACCATCATTTAATCGCATACGTGGCCCATAGGTGTTAAAAATACGAACTATTCTCGTTTCTAAACCATGAAAAGTGTGGTAGGCCATGGTTATTGACTCTTGAAAACGTTTGGCTTCGTCATATACACCTCTTGGTCCAATTGTATTAACGTTTCCATAATATTCTTCCGTTTGAGGGTGAACGAGCGGATCACCATAAACCTCAGAAGTAGAGGCAATTAAAATTCTTGCTCTTTTTACTCTTGCCAATCCAAGTAAATTATGAGTACCTAAGGAACCAACTTTTAAAGTTTGAATAGGAATTTTTAAATAATCAATTGGACTTGCCGGTGATGCAAAATGCAGTATGTAATCTAACTTTCCGGGTACAAAAACGAATTTGGTTACATCGTGGTGATAAAATTCAAAATTCTGCTCTTTGAATAAGTGCTGAATATTTTTTAAATCTCCGGTTATTAAATTATCCATTCCGATAACATAATATCCCTCTGCAATAAATCTGTCACATAGATGCGAGCCCAGAAAACCGGCTGCACCTGTTATTAAAATCCTTTTCATAATTTAATTTTTATTAGGGGCTAAAAAATCTCTTGCATTAAAAAGACAATAGAGCAAGCTGAAAAACATCACACCCCGTTGTCTCCACAAAAAAGATTCTGTCAAAAATAAACTTATCATCAGAACTGCAAAAGCAATTTGTATAAAATCTTTGTTTTTTGTTGCTTTTTTTAAGTTTAAAGTCAATAATACCATTAAAATCAAAAAACCAAAGACGCCAAGCTCTGCAAAATTCTGAATGTATTGATTGTGAAAGTTTTTGGTTTGATAACCTTCTTGACTCTCATTTCCTCTAAATACATCGTATTTGATGGCTTTTTCTTCTAATTTTTTATATGATGCATTAAGTCCGTAACCTTTCCAAAAAACATTTTCTTCCTGAAAGAGTTCTACAAAAATCCTTGCTTGGTAAACCCGAAAAGCGGTTCCAGGGAAAAAATCGTTTGGAGTGAATTTTTCGTTTGTCCACGCTTCTTTGATACTCAATACATTTATACCGTCTAAACTTTTATCAAGATCCAACACTGTATGACTAATACTTTTTTCTGTATTAGATTGAAATTCTGCTTTAAATCTGTCTTTAATTTTTCCAACAAATAAAAATGAACTAACGACTAAGCCCACAACGATAAGATTTCGCATACGCATCTTGTGTCCGCTTTTTGAAAAAAAGAAAAACTCTATTAATACTAAGAGTATAAAGACTATAATGATGTTTTTGGAAGATAAAAGAAAGAGAAATATAATAAGTAATAAAGTAATGCTTACTTCTAGTTTAGATTTGATTTCTTTTGTAAAAAAGTAAAAAAAGGCAATGGAAACATACACTGAAACATGAATTGCATTTACTTCTTTTGTAACTAATTCATGATAAAAAAACACATTTGAATCTCCATTCGATAGGAACCTAAAGATGGCTTTTACTAAGTAAAAAACAACATAAATTACCATCGCATAGCTGTAATATTTTATAATTTTTTGCCGCTGTTCCTTTGAAAACGGTTTCATTATCATAAAACAGATTGGAATAATTACTAACCCAATCTCTTTCGGAATGGCTTTGAGTGTAGCTTTTGTGTCAATACTCCAGAAATAGGAAACTACCATCAATAAAAAAAGAGCAATAAGCAGAAAAAGGGTATATTGAAAATTAAACTTGACCTCTTTAATCTTAAATAATACTGACAGAAGAAAAACACCTAGTAGAACATTATTAACTCCATATGGCATTGGAATTGTACAAAGTAGAAGCAAAAAAGGAATAAATGAAAAATGTTGTTTATTTTCCTGCTTTAGATCTTGCCATACATTGCTCAAAAAGGTTAAGGTATTCTCCATTTATTTTATCCCAATTAAATTCGTTTACAATGGCCTCAAAGTTGTTTTGAATGAATTGCAAGTTATCATTTTTTTTGATAGTGAGCAGTAAATTTTTTACCTCCTCTGCATTAGTAAAATAATAACCGTTCTGTTTGATAATTCCTTTGTTGAAATCATTGTTGTGGGCTATAATCAATGCTTTGGACGCCATGGCTTCCAACAATGATGGGTTTGTGCCTCCCACAGAATGACCGTGGAAATAAAGTTTTGAAAAATAACGAAGGTTATTCAGGTGTTCCAAGTTATATATGGCTCCCATAAAACGTATGGAAGTGCTGTTTTGGTATCTGTTTTTTAGGTAATCTCCGTATTTGGTGTTGTGATTTCCTACAACTAGAATTGGGGTTGAATCATTACTTTTTACCACACCATCCAGCACCATTTGAAGGTTATTTTCGGGTTCAAACCGAGCCATAATCATGTTGAAGTTTTCCTTTTCAACTTGATACTGTTCTAAAATAGTTTCATTAGGATTGGTAAACGGATGAGCTCCATAAGCGATATAACTGGAGTCTTTTTTATATCTTTTCTTTAAAAAAGTTTGAATACCTAATGAATCAGAAACCAAATAATCGCTACTAATGGCTGCCAAGCGTTCTGCAAAGCGAAGAAATTGTTGCACAGGTCGGCTGTATTTGGAACGTTTCCATTCGATACCATCCATATTGGTAATGATAATTGGCTTTTTGGGAAGTAGAAAAAACCAAACTGAATTGCTTGTGTAACCTAATTGTAAAATGATGTCAAAATCTCTTTTTCGGGAATCGATAATGCAATTGTAATCATAAATAAACTGACCAAAAGTACCGTATTTATATTCCGGATCATGTTGGTGAATAATGTTTACACCATGAAAGCTTTTTTCTTGAAATTTATGATTATGTGAATTATAACAATATACTTCATGCCCGTTTTGAACCAGATAGACTGAAAAAAATTCTGCAAATTGTTCAAATCCTCCGTAATAGTTTGGTATGCCTCGGGTTCCGAGTATGGCTATTTTCATTATCCTGCTTTAAGTCTTTGCAAAAATAGTTTTTTGATTTTAACTACGATAATATATTTAAGGAGATATTTTTATTTAGCTAACGCATACGCTTTTAAAGTCTCTATTGCTGTCTGCTCCCATGTATAATTTTCTAGCATTCTTTTTCTTAAATTTGGATTTACAGGAGATTGAAATGCTTTGTCAATAGCTTTTCGTATTGATTGTACATCATCGGGCTCACAGTAAAAAGCATAATCTTTAAAGTAATCATATGTATCACCTTTGTATGTTACAACAATGTTTTTCCCCATTGCTGCTGCTTCAATTGACGACAAACCAGGAGTTTCCATCCAACTTATAAGGGCATGAACTCTTGAAACTTCATACAATTGTCGTAATTCTTCATGAGGTACAGCTCCTAAAAAAAAAACATTATCACCCGCTTCTTTTCGCACTTGAGCTACGTACTTTTTCTGATTCTTTGATTCATTTCCTACTAAAACAAGTTTATAGTTGGTGTTTTTTATTGCTCTTACAAGATTTAAGGTAGATTTTCTTCCTTCAATTCTAGCTGCACATAGAATACAATCTTTGTATTTCAAAAACGGATTATTTTCTAAATTAAAATCATTACTTGAAAAAACAGATTTATCAATTGCGTTGGGAATACTAACATAAATTGGATTCTTTAACTTAAAATCTGTAATAACTCTGTTCATTTCTGAATGAGAATTGGGTAAAAAGACACTTGTGTTGTCAACGATTTCTTTCATCAATCCATAATATCCCTTAAAAATCATTTTATAAACTCCTTTATGCATTCGTTTTTCTTTATAATGTTTAACCAAATTTTTTATAAATGCAATTTGGTAAGGAGATAAATAATTGGCTAATTTTTGAAATAGTCCGCCTCTTGCTTTTCTTTCAAATTCAGTGTAAAGTCCGTAAATTGTAGAAAGCACTATCTTTTTATGCTGCTTTTTTGCATTAAGCATTTGAATATAAATATCCTGCGGTTCCATTAAGTTGAATAAATGAACTAAATCATAATTATCAAGATTAGGCTCCAATTCAAGAGAAATATCAATATGCACACCTTTCTTTTCAAGAAATTCTTTTGTTTTTAACATTTGAACCATATCCCCGCCCGGTGCGTCAAATAAATTTGTTCTGGTTTGAAATAAAACTTTCATATTGGCATTTTATACCTTGCAAATATAGTTTTTATTACTAGTTTTACATTTCAATAACTTTACTTTAATCAATGAAAAAGGTTCTATTTGTTTTCGGAACTAGACCAGAAGCTATAAAAATGGCTCCATTAATAAAAAAAATTTCCGAAGACAACCATTTTAATGTCAAAATCGCTGTTACTGCTCAACATCGTGAAATGCTTGATCAAGTTTTGAATTTTTTTGAAATACGTGTTGATTATGATCTTGATATAATGAAACCAAACCAGTCTTTACATGAGTTAACGGCTCGTTTAGTTTCAAGAATTACAGAAGAAATTTTATTGAAAGAATCGTTTGACTTTGTATTTGTTCAAGGCGATACTACCACTGTTTTAGCAACATCCTTAGCGGCATTTTATCAAAAAATTAAAGTCATTCACATAGAAGCCGGGTTAAGAAGTGACGATATGTATTCTCCTTTTCCGGAGGAAATGAACCGTGTTTTGACCTCAAAACTTTCTTTTGCTCATTTTTGTCCAACAAAAAACGCACAACAAAATTTAAGCAAGGAAGGAATTAAAGAAAATGTTTTTGTTGTAGGAAACACTGTTATTGATGCGTTGATAATTGGTTTGAAAAAGATTAATTCAACAGATGAACAAACGATGTTTGAAAAATTTAAAAATATTGATTTTTCAAAAAAAAATTATTTTGGTTACTTGTCACAGACGAGAAAATTTTGGAAAACCATTTGAGGAAATATGCCGAGCGATTTCAACTATTGCAAAGCAAAAAAAAGAAAGTATTGAAATTGTTTATCCTGTTCACTTAAATCCTAATGTCAAAGAATATGCTCATAAATGGTTAATTGATTCAAACATCAAACTTATTTCACCTTTAGATTATCCCGAACTAATTTGGATGATGAGTAAAAGTAATTTGATTTTAACAGATTCAGGAGGAATTCAAGAAGAAGCCCCAAGTTTAGGAAAACCGGTTTTGGTTTTGCGAAAAGTAACCGAACGAACAGAGGGTGTAGAAACCGGAACTGCTGTTTTAGTTGGTTCAAATTATGATAAAATTTGTTCTGAAACATTTAAATTGCTTGACGATGAGAATTATTATTCAAAAATTGCATCGGCTTCAAATCCATATGGTGACGGGACAACCAGTAGTCAAATTAAAACTATTCTAAAATCTTTTGAGTAGACTTTTTGGAGGCGATTCTCTCTGAAAGTGCAAATAGTAATCCTACTAAAATAGCTTTTGTATCTGCTTTAAAATAGAAACCCATAAAAACCCAATAAGAGATAAATAGGAATATGGCTGTTCCAGTAATCAAATAATTCAAACTCGTTAATTCTGGATTTGATGTCGCTTGTTTTCTAAACAAAAGAAAAATCGTGAACAATAATAGAAAAACTCCTACTATACCCGACTTTAAATAAACAGTCATAAAACCATTGTGAAGTATAGAAATATGTCTTAACAAAGTATTATCTAGCCAAACATCTTTGTTTAAATCGACTCTAGAACCAAGACCTTTTCCAAACAAAACAGTAAAAAAGCCATCTCTTTCCATCTGTCGATAGGTGTTGATGTTTTCTACTGAGCGATAATTGTCGTTAAAATCTTTATAGTCTTCGGTGTTAATTTTAGTTTTAAAAGGTTCTGTTGGAGCAATTTTTACTTTGTATAGAAAAGCTTCAATTCCTTTTCCATTTCGTTTTGGATTGTAATAAAGAATTGCCGAATAAGCTACTAAACCGGCGAGTACTAAAGAAAATAAGATGGTTGTATTTTTTCTATTCGGCACAAAATAACCTTTCATTGCCAAGAATAAAATTCCAAACTGGATAAAATTTGTTCTGGATAAATAAAAGGCAGCAGATAGGACTAAAACAGATAGAAAGAAAATCTTTTTGTTTCGTGCGATTTCCAATCCAAATTTGTCACTAAAGAGTATTAAAATAATCACATAAATTTCAAAATCACTAAAAAATCCGGCATAACCTCTAATTTGATGTATGTTTCTAAAACCCACAAAAACGATTCCATAAAAAACAATGAATAAGTGAATTAAAGCTAATAAAACACCCGTATAAATAACTGTTTGTAAAGGATTTTTTAGGCTATTTCTGCAAAGTTGATATCCAATTAATAATCCTATTATGGGTTTGGCTAAATAGGTAATGTCTCTAATAAAGTCATAATTATAAAAATCATGAAAAAAGCTACTAAAAAAAGCAAATCCTAAAATTAATGTAAATAAGCTAACTTGAATTAATAATTGCTTGCTGTAAGATTTGCGTAATGTTATAATCATTGTTGCTGTCCAAACTAGAAACGTAAGCTCATAGTTGTTTAAATAGGGAACGGCAATGCATAAAGCAAAAATTATTTGATATAAAATGTTTTTAGATATCGACAACTTCATGCTTTATATTTTATTTTTAATAATGAGCTTTTGAGATAAAAAAAAATGAAAAGAATTTCCGAAAGAATTAAGGTTGCTATAATTCCGAATAATTCAAATTTATCAATAACTGTAAGTATCAAAACTACGTTAATTATCGTTATAGCAATTGTAATTTTAATATAATCTTTATTTTTATTAAAAACGAACATTAACTGTTCTAAAGGCAAAGACATTGATATTAAAAAAGAAACAAGCAAAGAAAATCTAAAAATAGAATTTAAAGGCTTAATAAGTTCTTCAGAAATATTAAAAAAAGTTAAAACCTGTTTAGAAAAAACTAGAACAATAATGAGGAAAGAAGTTATTAAAGCTGAGTTTATAAAGCTGTATTTTCTCCAAAATGCTAAACCGTCTTGATGATTATATTTTACGATGTAACAAAGTTTTGGGAAAAAAAACTTTAAAAAAACCTGAACAAACGTCCTCACTAAAGTTATAATTTGTTCCATAACTTTGTATAATCCCGCAGAACCATAACCCAAAAAAACACCTATTAACAATAAAGGTGATAATTGTCTGACAGATAAAAAAAGCTGAGAAATGCAAAAGAAAAAATCACTTTTTAGAATCGATTTTACATCTTCAAAGTTTGGAATTGTGATTTTATATGAATATTTTTTTTTTATAAAAAGCAAACCTGATAAATTAAAAAAAAGAGTACTTATTCCCAAGAAGAAGTTCACATAAATATAGTCTTCACTAGAGTTAACAAACCAAAAAACCAAAATGACATAGATTACTTTAGAACAAATGTTGATGATGCTGAAAAGTCTGAAATTTTCAATACCCTGCAAAAACCAGTTCATACTAAAAACTTGTGCAAAAACAACCGTAAGACTTAAAAGGAAAAGAGTTTTTTCGGAATTAAAAAAAGGTATGAACTCTATGACAACAAAGGCCAGTAGTAAAGCGATTAGAAACAAAATAAATTTTGTAAAAAGTGTTTTGCTTAAAATTAATTCGAGTTCTTGTTTATTCTCTCTATTTTCTGCAACTTCCTTGGTTCCTTTTATATCAAAAGCATAGTCAACAATTAAAATTAAAAACAGGGCTAATGCAAAACCTAAACCTACTTTTCCAAATCCGTCTTCTTTACAAACCAAAACAACATAGGGGGCTATAATAAGTGGGCTTATCAAATTAAAAGCTTGACCTAGCCCATAAATTATAAAATTTTGTTTCGTTTTACTTTTAAAAGATTTTAGCAGGAAGTTTAAATTCATCATTTAAGCTTTAAATCCAGAAATGAATCATAACCGGTTTTGGGGTTTTTTCATATATTCCTTTAACGTAGTAATTATACTCAGGCACAAAACCTTTTATCAAGGAAATTATTTCGTTAGGATCGTTTTGTGTATGATAGGTTGTTATGGCTATTTTTGGTTTATTTCTTTTGATGGTTTGCTCAGCACCTTTAAGCATTTCTGCTTCAAAACCTTCAATATCTGCTTTTAGGTATGTGATTTTTTCTCCGTTTTTAAACAATGTATCGACCTTATGAATACTCATTTGGACACAGTCGTCTGAATTATTTTCTGAAACCATACCATCTAAAGAGTCTTCGTTAAAAGTAATCATACCGTCTTCGTTACCAATGGCTGTGTTAAAAATGGTCACTTTTTCCAGGTGATTTGAAAAAGTTTTATTTAAACATTTATTAAATGTGGTGCTAGGCTCCACCATATAAATGTGATTGCACTCATCAATTACGATTAAGGGAAATAAACCTTCGGCAGTTCCTATATCTAAAAGAATTTCTCCTTTTTCAATTTTGGTTTTATCTTTTTGATAAAAATGCCAATCGTTTGGGTCAAACGTTTCGGCAACTACTTGATCGAGTCTGTTTACCGTAAAGTTTTTAGGCCAAAAAAGTTTGTGCGAAAATGCCTTAAAGGATACTTCATATTCTTCATTCAAATGAATGGCTTTGATATGTTTTTTTGCAATGGTATTGATTTTTTGCTTTGTTAAAAACTGAAGGAGTTCTTTAAAACTAACATTGTTTTTATTTACAAAAATCCAAAAGAAAAGGATTTTGAGTCTACGCATGAAATTCTATATTATTTATGACTTGTCTGTAATAAAAAAAGTGAACAAGTTTTGTTCACTTTTTTTATTATTTAATTGCAAATTATTTAGCTCCTGTTAATTCAGCAATCTTATCCAATAATTCTTGTCTCGGGTAAAAATAGGTTCCTTCTTTATTTTCTGGAGTTTTTAAAAACTTAATTGTTCCAAGTGCACCGTCTGTCTCTGTAGGAACCTTATCATTAACTATGAAATAGTTCAAAAAATCAGAACCTTTAATTTCAAAACGCTTTCCATGAAATATTAACGTGATTTTTTTCAAAACTACATCTTCTCTTTCTGGCTTAATACCAAAATCTACCCTAATATTTGTTGGAACAATTTCTTCTGGTAACTCAATTAACACTTTTTCATCAATATTTCCTCCTGAAACTCCACCCCAAACTGCTTTTGTTCCATCAAATTCATTAGTACCAGTTTCAGTATAATAAACAGTAAAGTCGTCATTCTTTTTCACTACAACATCTAATTCTACACTGAAATTTTCCTTAACTGGCTCCGCTTTTTCTTCTGTTTTTTTTTCATCTTTACATGAAGAAACAATAACCAAAAATAGCGATATACTTACTAAAAATCTTTTTTTCATTTGATATATTATTAATGTTTTTTTAGCAAAATTATAAAAAAATTTTAATTAAAAATTTAAATTTCTAATTTACTTACCTTTTTCTTAAAAGCACTTTATATATTACAACATTTCTGTCTAAATTATCAATCGCAATGTCATTGTCAAAACTGATAGAAATGCTTGTTTTTTGACTTTCATCAATTTCAAATGGAATGATCTTCTCTGACTCAGATTTTTTCTCACTTAAGTAATAATTTATCAATTCGCTGTTTGAGATTTTTATTGAAATATGAGCGTTTTGGTTGTTAATTTGCTTTTCAGGTAGACTATTAGCTTTTAGAATAAGTTCATAGTTCCCTTTTTCAAAAAAAACTTCCTCTGATGTAACTGTCCCATTTTCAAAAATGTATAAATTCCCAACCTCATCTTGTATTGAAGGCTTAAACTCATTCAAGTACAAATTATATTCATCAAATCTATTCTCAACTTTGGTTTGTTGTTTTTTTAATTTATAATGCTTTGCCCAAGTATCATAATAATTATTTAGATCAAAATCAAGTTCAAAGTTTTGTGCCAAGTAAAGTTCATCATCTTTACTTAAATTGTATGGCCTAAAATTACCATCTACATACCAAAATGATTCTTTATTTATGGCGTTGGACCGAAGACCTTTTACATAATTTTCAAAAGTCATTTCAGTAACTAAATTATAAGAATTTGTGTTTTTAAACATCGTATTGATAACAAAACCATAGGCTGAATATATTTTGTCACCATTTCTATTATTGTCACTTATTTCTTTAGTAATTTTCATAAATTCCGTTTTTGAAATTTCGGTATAATATGATTTATAAATAAACAAAAAGTACAATGAATATGTTGATAACAGAATTACTATTATAATTTGTATTAGTTTATTCTTTATTGATGCTATCAAATAAGCCAATACTAGAACAAACAAAGGTAAGGTGCCAATAAAATACCGGTTCAAAATTATTGAAACATCCAAATACGATTTTGCTACAATTACACCTACATTTACAATTAACCAAACTGATGATAGAACCAAAAGTATGGAATTCATTTTTTGGTTTTCTTTATTCTTAGTAATCTTATACACTAGGAGTATAATGAAGAGTAGAACAGCAATAAAATAAGTGTAGGAGATCAATAATGATCCTCCTAATAGTTCAACAAAAGCTTGTAGAATTATTTCAAAACTTGCATCAGGAATCCAAAACGATTTTATTTCGGACACTTTTGATATAACAGGATATGCTGGTAATATAGTAAGAACAGTAATAATACCGGCTAAAAATGACATTTTAAAAATTTGAAATCTTTGTTTGAGGTCCTTCTCATAAAAAATCACAAATAATAATGTTAAATAAATTATCAAAATATTTAATAGTCCAATGGGATGTGCATTTGGGATTAATCCCGCTGTTATACCGAATAAAATTGCATTTTTTAGATTTATGTTTTTTACAAACTTCAATAATCTATAACTCGCCAAAATAATAAAAAAAACTAGTAATGAATAAGCTCTTGCTTCTCTCGAGTGGTAAATATGAAAAAAATTCACGGTTAAAAGTATGGCGGAAACGTAAGCGGCATTCTTATTTACTAATTCTTTCACAAACAAATACATAATATAAATCGAAAGAGACCCGAAAAAAACAGAAAAGAATCTCAAAACAAAAATTGTATGCCCAAAAACTTGACTAAGAGATTTTAAGGCTAAAAAATACAAGTGTGGAAAACCTTCTCTTGCCATAATTAATTCATTTGTTCTCCTATATGTTAAATCAGGGTCCGATACCAAAATAGTACTAAGTTCATCAAGCCAAGGACTTTGAAAATCAAGTTTATAAAGTCTAAGAAAACTAGCAATTAAGACTATTCCAATTAAAAATATATTTTCTTTTAAGACATTTAAATATTTCATATTCTACTTTACTAAATTTTCTATTATAAAATTTGAATCCAACTCATAAAAAAGTGGCAATCGCACTAATGTGTCTGTAAATCTGTCTGCTTCCGTGAGTGCTTCTCCGTCATACATTTTTTTATAAAAAGGACTCTCATGCAAACTAATGTAATGAAAAACAGCTAAGATTTGATTCTTTTTAAGGTGCTCGATTAGTGCCGAACGCTGCTCCAAATTCTTACAAACTAAATAAAACATGTGTGCATTATTCGTAGCATAACTTGGAACTTTTGGCAGTTGAATTTCATTTTTATCAGCCCAATCTTTTAGTTTAGAATTGTAGTTCTCCCAAATTTCCTTTCTTCGGTTTTGAATTTGATCTAGATTCTCCAATTGAGCCCATAAAAAAGCCGCAATAATTTCTGAAGGAAGAAAGGAACTTCCGATATCTACCCAACCATATTTGTCTACTTCTCCTCTAAAAAAAGAAGATCGATTGGTTCCTTTTTCCCAAATAATTTCGGCTCGTTCTATAAATTGTTCATCATTAATGGCCAACATTCCACCTTCTCCTGAAATAATATTTTTTGTTTCATGAAAAGAAAAAGCCGCCAAATGACCAAAAGATCCTAATGCTCTTTTTATTCCATCTTTCCCGGTAAAAAAACTATCGATTGCCTGAGCTGCATCTTCAATTACAAAAAGATTATATTTTTTTGCCAAAGTCATAATTACGTCCATTTCACAAGCAATGCCTGCATAATGAACGGGTACAATTGCTTTGGTTTTGGACGTGATTAAAGCTTCTATTTTGGTTTCATCAATATTGGGATGATCTTTTCTACTATCTGCAAAAACAATTTTTGCTCCTCGAAGTACAAAAGCATTTGCAGTAGAAACAAAAGTATATGAAGGCATAATTACCTCATCTCCTTCTTTTAAATTAATCAAGATTGCAGCCATTTCTAAAGCATCTGTGCAAGATGTTGTTAGCAATGCTTTTTTGAAACCAAAATTATTTTCAAAAAATGCTTGGCATTTTTGAGTATACTTTCCGTTTCCAGATATTTTTCCCGAAGCAACTGCGTCTGAAATATACACTGTTTCTTTTCCTGATAAATAAGGTTTATTAAATGGAATCATTTTATTTTATAAATTTTGCCGGATTACCTAAGTATAGTCCTTTTTTAATTATGTTTTTCACTACTACCGTTCCTGCTCCTATTGTAGTTTGACTTACAATGCCGATACGTTCTTTGATAGACGTGTTAATACCTATAAAACATTCTCTTTCAATTGAGCAAAAACCTGCTATTGAAACAGATGGAGCTAGAAAACAACTCGATCCTATAACTGTATCATGTGCAATAGTGCAATTCAAATTGAGTAGTGTGTTGTGTTTGATAATTACTTTTTTATCAATCACACATTTCGGATAAATAACACACCCTTCTTCAATAATAGCTGATTCATCAACCCAAGATGTTGAATGAATTATTTTTCCGAATTTTACTTTATTTTTTAATGATAAATATTTTTCTTCTCTTGCTTTTAAATGATTATATCCAATGCCAATTATAATTTCGTCAAAAAGTTTGTTATTAAAATCAGAAATTAAATCGCTTGTGTTTCCATTAATTTCCTCTCCAACATTAAAATCATCATAAAAACAGACTTTGCTGTAATGATTGTCTTTTAAAGCAAAGTTTGCAATCTGTTTTCCAAGTTCTCCTGCCCCTAAAATTGCTAAAACTTTATTCATATATTTTCTTAATTATGGCATTTGGTCTTCCTTGTACTTGTTTAAATATTTTGAAAATATAAATACCTATTAAGCCTAGAAAAGTTGAAATAATTCCTAAAATTAAAACATTAATTGCAACAATTGATGTCCAACCTAATTGTACTTCGTCTTGATGAACTATCTTTTGAAAAGCCAAATACATTAAAAAAAGAAAACTAAAAAAAGAAATTGATACACCAATATAAAACAGCCATTCTAATGGTTTTCCGGAAAATGAAGTTATTGCTTGTAACATCAATTCGGCTCTTTTTTTTAATGTATAGGTGCTTGCTCCTTCTCTAAATCCTTTTTTTACGGGAATCCCTTTTTGATTAAATCCAACCCAATAAAACATTCCTCCCATAAACAAATTTGCATCTTGCAAACGCAGTAATTCATTTACATATTGCTTGGTCATTAATCTTTCTGTAAGGATATTATGTGGTATTTTTGTGTCAGATAATTTATTGATTAAAATCCAAAATAGATTTCCTGTTTTTTTCTCAATAAAATTTCCTTTTCTTGCTTCTTGATAACCATAAACAACATCTAAAGTACTGTTATTTTTAATTTCATGATAATATTCGATTAAAACACTTGGAGGTGTTTCTAAATCATTATCAATCAAAAAAATATAGTCACCTGATGCATAATTCAATCCTGCCTGAATTGCATAATGATGTCCAAAATTTCTGGATAAATCTATAATTTTTATTTGTGAAATTTCTTTTTTTCTTTCTAATAAATACGCGACAGAATCATCTGGAGAACCATCGTTTACAAATATTAGTTCAAAATCATGAATTTTAATTTTTTCAATAGTGAACAACATCTCTTCTAGAAATGTTTCTAAAAAAGGTTTTGACTTATAAAGTGTTGTTACTACTGATATTTTCATATTAATTCAATTTTTTTGTTCGCTTTATAGATTAAATAACCTGACCTTTCATTGCTATTTGTAATATTTTGCAAGGTTGTGTTCTGAATTTCTTTTTGAATATCAAATTCGTTTTGTTGACTAAAATAAGGTAAAATTTGCTTTGTTTCATTACATAAAAAATAAACACCCGAAAAGGCTTTGTTTTTTAAAATTGGTCTTTCAAATTTTCCTAAAGCAATAGTTATTACACCTTCTAAAAAATCGTATCCTGTAGATAATTGAACTAAATGAGAGCCTATAAAATCACCACCCATTCTTGCTCCAACTTCAATAATGTAAACTTCTCCTTTTGATGTAATCTTAAATTCAGAATGTCCTGCTCCAAAATTAATGTCTAATGCATTTAAACATGAAATAGTTTCTGTTTTTAGTTTTTCTTGTATTTCTTTTGATAAACTAGAAGGTTGATGATGTGCTAATTCTACAAAATGTGGTGGTCCTGTTGTAATTTTGTCTGTAATTGCTAAAATAGTGTGCTCTCCATTGATTGAAATGGTTTCTACGCTAACTTCTTCTCCTTCTATAAATTCTTCAACAATGGCTTTTTTACAAAAAGATTCGTTTATAGCATAATTTATTGCTCTAGGCAATTCATCTTTCAACATTACCTTTGTTACGCCTCTGCTTCCCGATCTGTCTAATGGTTTTACAATAAGAGGAAATTTAAATCCCTCAATTGTAACTTTGCTGTCTGTGGCCTCGATAAATTTTGGAATAGAACAATTTCCTTTTTCAAAAGCCTTTCTCATTTCCCATTTGTTTGTAGAAACTAATGATGAATGAAAACTATTTGAAATTAAATTCATTTTTTCTGCAACATAACAAATCGTTGGCACCGCCATGTCTGTAGCAATTGTTGTAATTCCGTTAACATTAATTTCTATACATTTTTTTAAAATTTCTTCTTTTTCTAAAATTGAAATGGGATAAAAATAATCTGCAATTTCTTTACATATTGCACCTTCCGGCCAAGCAAAACAATGCGTTTCAATTCCCATTTGTTTAGCTTTTTCTACTAATGGAAGTTGAAGATAACTTGCTCCTATGATTGCTAATTTTTTCAAACTCTTTTCAAACTAGTTTCCCAATACTTTACCTCAACTCCAAAAGCGTTTTTAATCTTCGTTTTATCCAAAACACTATAAGCCGGACGTTTTGCAAGTGTTGGAAAGCTTGTTGTTGGAATGGGTTCTAAATTAATATTGATTTGATTACATTCAAATATTTTCTTAGCAAAATCATACCAACTGCATTGGCCTTCGTTGGAGAAATTGTAGGTTCCAAAGTTACGAGTTACGGGTTGCAAGTTGCGAGTTTTAAGAATAATTTTAATCAACACTTCTGCTAAATCGACAGCATTTGTTGGGGTTCCGATTTGATCGTTTACGACTGATAATTTATCTCTTTCAGAAGCCAAACGGAGCATTGTTTTCATAAAATTGTTTCCAAATTGTGAATACACCCAAGATGTTCGGATGATGAAATGTTTATCCCAGATTTTCTGAATAGCTCTTTCTCCGTCAAGTTTTGTTTGACCATAAACACCGGTTGGATTTGGAATATCATCTTCTGTATAAGGTGTTTTTTTAGTTCCGTCAAACACAAAATCTGTAGAAATGTGAAGTAAAACAGTTTTGAATTCTTTGCAAATCTCAGCTAAATTTTTTGCTCCATTTACATTGATTAAATGAGCTTCTTCCGGCTCACTTTCAGCTTTGTCAACTGCAGTGTATGCCGCCACATTAATGCAATAGTTTGGTTTGTATTGTTCAAAGACATGATATATATTATTCAAATTTGTTAGATCTAACACTTTCGAATCACAAAAAACAAATTGAATATCCGGATAATTAGGTGCAATAAATTGCAAACTTTGACCTACTTGTCCGTTGGCTCCGGTTACTAAAATTACCATGCTTTTTTGGCGTTTGCTAAAGTGGGTAATTGGGTGTCTTTTTCTGAAATAATCAGATTTTCGGCTTCAAAATTCCAATCTATTCCAATGGAATCATCATTGAAAATAATGCCTCCTTCTGATTCTTTATTATAGAAATTATCACATTTATAAAAGAAAGTAGCCGTTTCACTTAACACCAAAAATCCATGAGCAAATCCTCTTGGCACAAAAAACTGTTTTTGATTTTCAGCAGATAAAACCACTGCTTCGTATTGTCCAAAGGTTGCAGAACCGGGTCTGATATCAACGGCAACATCTAAAACTTCTCCTTGGATGACTCGAACCAATTTTGCCTGAGCAAATTCGCCGGTCTGATAATGTAATCCTCTTAAAACACCTCGGGATGAAACCGATTGATTATCTTGAACAAAATGTACCGCTTGTTCTAAGGCATTTTGAAAAGTTCGTTCATTAAAACTTTCCATAAAATAACCTCTTTCGTCATGAATGACATTCGGTTCTAAAATAAAACATCCTTGTAGTTTGGTTTCTGTAAATTTCATCTTGGCTTACATTAAATAAAGTAAAACTTTTATCTTAAACACAGATTCTAAATCCGTGTTCAAATCAATTAGATTAAATTAAAATCTTAAATTAAGCTCATCAAATGTGTTCCATAACCACTTTTTAAAAGCGGTTCAGCTATTTTTTTTAATTGATTGGCATCGATAAAACCCATTCTGTAAGCAACTTCTTCAATTGCCCCAATTTTTAAACCTTGACGTTCTTCAATAACCTGAACAAATTGTCCGGCTTGCATAAGCGATTGAAAAGTTCCAGTGTCTAACCAAGCAGTTCCTCTATCAAGAATACTAACTTGTAAATTCCCACGATTTAAATATTCTTTGTTTACATCGGTTATTTCCAATTCACCTCGATGACTTGGTTTTATATTTGCAGCTATTTTCAACACAGAATTATCATAAAAATAAATTCCGGGAACTGCATAATTTGATTTAGGCTGACTTGGCTTTTCTTCTATAGATAAAACATTTCCGTTTATATCAAAATCTACAACACCATATCGTTCCGGGTCATGAACATGGTAAGCATAAATGATTCCACCATCCGGATTATTATTAGCCTGAAGTAATTCGGCTAAACCGGTTCCATAGAAAATATTATCACCTAAAATTAAAGCTACTTTATCGTTTCCAACAAATTCTTTTCCAATAATAAAAGCTTCGGCCAATCCATTTGGATGCTCTTGAACGGCATATTCGAATCGGCATCCCAACTTGCTTCCATCTCCTAAAAGTTGACGAAATAATGGTAAATCATGCGGAGTAGAAATAATTAGAATTTCATTTATTCCGGCCCACATCAATGTAGACAATGGATAATAAATCATTGGTTTGTCATAAATTGGCATTAACTGCTTACTTACTGCCAAAGTTAACGGATGTAAACGCGTTCCTGAACCTCCGGCTAGAATGATTCCTTTCATAAATTAGTTGTTTTTTATTGATTGTGCTTTGTAAAAACGAATCCAAGCATGTATTACTAGAAATAAAAACACTAATAAAAATGGTAAAACAAGCTTTAATCTACCACTTGTACCTTTAGTATCTTTTTCGTTTGTTATCACACTTATATCGCGAACAATTTTGGTTAAATTAACTAAATCAATTCGCAAACTACCTTGCTCTCTAACCAAAAGATCTTTTGTTTTTATAATATCATTTAACTGAGTATTTTCATTAAAGTAAACTAATTTATCCCCTTGGTTTGAACTCATCTTATTTTTAAACTGATTCAAAACCCCATTGATTTGGGTAATAATGGAATCATTTTCTTTCATTTTTAGTTGAATATTATTCATGTATTCTTTTTGAATTTCTTTAAAATAATCAGAATCATTTAAAAAAGACAAAATCGGTTCTACAGTTTTATCATTCGAAGTTAACTTAGAAGTTGAAAATGATAAAGTATGGTAAGGATAGTTTTTGCTGGTGACTTTGTTTTCAATAATTTTATCAATATTACCATCTTCTGCCATTAATTTTAACAAATCAAAATTTTCTGTTTTATTATCCACAAAACGATAAACATCAATAATAGGTTCAATTTTTATTTTGGATAATCTTTTTGACTCCTTAATCCCTATTTTATTTAAAAATATAGTATCATTTTCGTTGATTTTTGATTGTAATAAATTAATTTGAGCATAAACGTAATCAGTGCTACCAAAATTGGGCATGATAATCATTTGATGATTATAGGTTCTAACTTTTTTATCAAGTAAAAAACCTATAGCTATGCCGGAAATGAATAACACCGAAATGATAATAATATTTCTTTTCAAAAATAAAATGAATCTGAAAATTCTACTTAGAAAACCTTCGTACATTCCATTAATTTTTTGTCCTAATTGTCCTAAGTCCAATTCTTGATTATCAATATTTTGTGGAGAGTTTGAGCTCATAATAATTTAGTTAGAATTAAAAATCTGTTCTAATATTTTAATGGTAATTAAATAAGTTGGTTTTACACCGGTGGTCCCTAATCCTCCTGATGCTAATGTACTTCCTGTTTCCAATGGATTATCTGATGCATAATAGGCATATCGTACTTTTACCTTTTGCGGTATACTTTTTCTTATTCTAGAGGCTGATTGAATGGCTTTTTGATAATAAGCCCCTTCCATTTCCAAACCAATCACTCCCCATGTAGATTCATGGAAAAATTTCAGTAAATCTTTATTTTGTAGTGAGGTCCCTAAAACGGTAACCATCGGTCCGGCAAAAACCGGAATGTCATTCCCATAAAACATATTGGGTGACAATTGATTTTCAAAGGGATAATTATCTCCGGTTCCTTCGTTAATGTGAGCAGACGGAATCATGATATCCCCTTTTCCTCCTTGAAGAATTCCGGCTTTACCCATAATGGAAACAGATTCTACATTCAAAAAAGTTTGGTTGTTGTTTTCTTTGTAAGCTTTTAACAACTCGTCGATGGTTTCATAGGCTTGTTCGCCAAAAGCATAATCCATCACAATCAAAACAGGTTGTTGCTTACTGATTTTTGCTTTTGGAAAAGCTGTTTTGGAAAAATCTATTCTTGCCGTATCAAAAACTTGTACATCAATATTAGTTCCGGATGTATCTAATAAAGAGATCATTCCGTATTTCAATGCCACATCTTCTACTTTTTTGCGTAATTCATCTGCCCCTGATTTACTTAATTCTTCATAAATAAAGAAATCCGGTTTGTCTTTAAATTTTGTTTTTAAAACCTGAGTTGCAAAAATCGAGTTCATCACACTGTGCATATTGGCACTAATAATGTGAATAGGTCGGTCTAGTAACTCATTCTCTTTTAACACATTTTTGATACGATTAGCCCAAAACTCACCATGAATGTGATGTCCTAACCGTTCTCTTAAAATTGGACTGAAGGTGATGGTTCGTTTGTTATTGTCTACCACTTCTTCAATGGCTATTTTTCCTAACCTATAAATAATATGTAAAAAACGATCCGGCTTTTCGGATGTTCCAAAAGCATCATAAATGTCTAAGACTTCCGAAAAACTTCTTCCCAATACATTAGATGCATGCGAAATCGCTTTTTCTTTATCAATTTGAGATAATTTATTTCCTTGTAAAACATAGTGTTCTACTTTATGCCAATCACGTGTTACTTCGAATTGGTTTTCATCTAACAAAACACGGTCTTTTATTTTATGTGATTCGATGAAAATAAACGTCAAATGCGTCAAAATATCATAAATATCTGAACGTCCTCGCGTAATTTCCACATTCATTTGTTCTTCATCGATACGATAGCAGTTTCGTCTTCTTTTTGGAGGAACTATCGCTTGAAAATGGGATTTAGAATAACCTTCGTCTGAAGTTAAGTTGATGTATCGACATTCTTCAATTCCAATTGGAAGTCGTTCGATAACGTATAATAATCCATTTAATTCTACTTTTTCTTCGGCAATTGAACCATAAATTTCAGGTCGCAATTGCAATAAAGCTTCACGCAATGTTTCACCGGAAACACCCATTGGTTTATAGAAACCACGGTTAAACAAGTGACGCATGGTGATATATAATCGCTCAATAGCAGCCGATGATTCTTGTGCTCTTGAACGGGATATGTTTTTAATTTCTTTCATTAAATTCTGTTTTCTAACCTGCAAAGTTACACTTTTTTATATTGGCTGAGAAAATCCGCTATTTTTCTATCATTACTCAAACGAGGCAATTTGTTTTGACCACCTAATTTTCCAATCGATTTCATATAATCCTGAAAACCGTTTTGTGCTACTTTTGTAATAACTAATGTTCTCAACACTTTACCCACAATCAAATCGTCATAATAAGTGTTTTGCTTTCGCATGGCTTCATCAATTTTTAAAGCAAACTCTTCTAATTTTTCGGGTTTATTTTCAAATTCAATAAACCATTCGTGATAGGGTAATCCTGATTGTGGGGAAGTTTGTGGAGCTACTGTAAATTCATTCACACGGATTGATGTTCCCTCCATAGCTTCTTTTAACGCATGCTCTACTTCTTTTCCAATCACATGTTCGCCAAAAGCGGAAATAAAATGTTTGATTCTGCCGGAAACAATCACGCGATGTGGTTTTAATGAAGTAAATTGAACTGTATCCCCAATATTATATCCCCAAAGCCCGGCATTGGTAGAGAGGATTAAAGCATAATTAACCCCTAATTCTACTTCGCCAATGGTATAACGTTTTGGATTTTCGGTAAAAAATTCATCGGTTTTTATAAATTCATAAAACATTCCGGCATTCAATAAAAGCAACATTCCTTTTTCATTTTGCTTGTCTTGATAGGCAAAAAATCCCTCAGAAGCTGGAAATAATTCAACCGAATCGACTTTTCTACCGATTAAATTTTCAAATTTGGCTCGATACGGTTCAAAATTCACTCCACCATAGACATACAAACTGAAATTTTTAAACAGTTCGCCTACTTTTTTTCCTGACTTTTCATGAAGTTTTTCAAAATACATTTGCACCCAAGCCGGAATTCCCGAAATAACGGTCATGTCTTCCTTTATGGTTTCGTCAACAATTGCATTTACTTTGGTTTCCCAGTCTTCAATGCAATTGGTTTCCCAAGAAGGCATTCTGTTTTTTAATAAATACTTTGGGACATAATGAGCAACAATACCTGAAAGTCTACCAAGTTTGATGCCGTTTTTTTCTTCTAAAATTGGACTACCTTGCAAGAAAATCATTTTTCCTTTTACAAAATCCGCATTTCCGGTTTCGTGAATATAGCTCAACAAGGCATTGCGTGCCGCTTGAATATGATAAGGAATAGATTCTTTAGTGAGTGGAATATATTTTGCTCCTGAAGTTGTTCCAGATGTTTTGGCAAAATAAATCGGTTTGCCTTTCCATAAAATATCCGGTTTACCTTCCACAACCAAATCTACATATGGTCGTAAAGCTTCATAATCTCGAACCGGAACATGTTTGGCAAAATCGTCAAAATTTTTAATTTTATCAAAATAATGGTCTTTTCCAAACTTAGTTTTTGAGGCCTCTTGGATTAAGTTTTGAAAAACCTTTTGTTGTGTTTCAATCGGTTTGGAAGACCATTTCTGAGTCTCTTTATTTACTTTTTTAGCTAAAAGTTTAGCGGCTAAAACTTTAATTCGCATCATTATTCAAAATCAATAAATTGTGTAGGGTCGATGGTAAATCCGTCTTTCCAAAGTTCAAAATGCAAATGAATTCCGGTAGATTCTTTTCCGGTAGATCCCGCCAAACCAATTACTTCTCCTGTTCGCACCACATCACCTTGGGTTTTGGTTAAGGTCGCTGCATGTTTATAAACGGATAAAATGGCATCACGATGCTTGATGATAATTACGTTTCCGGTTGAAGGTGTCCAATCTGCAAAAACAACGGTTCCGTTGGCTACTGATTTAATTGGAGTGTCTTTAGGAACGGCTACGTCAACAGCATAATGTTTGTTTTTTGCACTGTATTTTTCAGTAATGTGGCCTCTTACCGGAGGAAAAAGAACTAAATTTACTTTTGACTGAGCTTTCTCAAAAAGATTGTATTTATCTTCTAAAGCCACTTGCTCTCGAAGTTTGAGTTCATCCTCAGAAGGATTTAATTCATCTTTGGAAATATCCACATTTTCAGGATTTAAAACAGAATCTTTTTTGAACTTAGCATATTCCAAATCGCCAGTCAGAATTTTTTTTATCGATTGAATATACAATTCGTTTTTCTTAACTTCTAAAGCTAAAGAATCTGATTTTACAGCCAAAAGTGTTGCGTCTTTTTTTAATTTATTGGAGGCATAACCCGGAATAAATTCCCTCAAGGGTGTAAACGCAATAATATAAGTTGTAATCGAAATGATTAAAATAGCCGAGATGGTTACTACCACAAACACATTCATCAAATTAAGTTTTAAAGAAAAAATCTCTTCAAAAGATTCTTCATTTAAAATGACCAAACGGTTTTTGGTGAACAATTGTTTTTTAAGTTGCTGTCTTTTTAGTCTTTTTGCAGACATGTTCAAAATTTAATATACAAATATAGGAATTAAAGCTTCTTTAAAAAGCGTCCTTTTTCTTGTTTTAGACAAATATAATGCACTTTAACGCAGTTTTTAGTTAAGAATTGTTTATATTCTGACCAACTACACTAAAATATTTTTACCTTTGTAGTCTCAATTTAGATATTATGAATGCATTAGCTATATTTTTAGGAATGATCGGTGTTCCGCAAGTTATTTTAATTGTGGTGGTTTTGCTTCTCCTTTTTGGTGGAAAGAAAATTCCGGAATTAATGAAAGGTTTAGGAAGCGGTATCAAAGAATTTAAAAATGCTGCCAAAGAAGATCAACCGGCTGACAAAAAAGAAGACGATAAAAAAGAATAGTTTTTTTGTTCTTTTCAAAAAAATCCAAACACGAATTAATAATTTGTGTTTGGATTTTTTTTACAACACCATCGTCAACTGAATACGTTTCCTCACTTCATCCACCTCAACCACTTTCACTTGCACATGTTGTTGTAATTTCACCACTTCATTCACATCCGAAACAAAACCGGCTTTGAGTTGAGAAATATGAACCAATCCGCTTTCTTTTAATCCGATATCCACAAAACAACCAAAAGCGGTAATGTTGTTGACAATTCCGGGTAAAATCATGCCGATTCGCAGATCAGACATTTTTTTGACATTCGAGTCAAATTCAAAAACTTTGGCCGCTTTTCTGGGGTCAAGTCCGGGTTTTTCCAATTCTTTTAAAATGTCTTTAATTCCTAAAATTCCAATGGTTTGGTTGGTGTAATTTTCGGGTTTGA
This sequence comes from Flavobacterium sp., assembly GCF_044339515.1. Lineage (GTDB taxonomy): Bacteria > Bacteroidota > Bacteroidia > Flavobacteriales > Flavobacteriaceae > Flavobacterium. The sequence continues at coordinate 12,148 of NZ_JBIIVK010000006.1, read as the reverse complement.
TTAAGGAAATTTTTTCTTTATTTCCGATTAAATCGGTTAAGGAAACTTTCAAATCTTTCGCCATTTTTTCAACTATTGAATAAGCCTCCGGATGTACTGCCGAATTATCCAACGGATTTTTTCCGTTTTGAATACGAATAAAAGCTGCGGCTTGTTGATACGCTTTTTCGCCTAATCGTGGTACTTTTTTCAACTGTTTCCGGTCTTCAAAAGGTCCGTTTTCGGAACGGAAAGCCACAATGTTTTCAGCCATTTTTTCGCCAATTCCCGAAACATAACTCAACAACGATTTACTGGCGGTGTTCAAATTGACACCTACCGAATTCACACAACGAACGACAACCGTGTCTAATTCTTCCTTCAACTTCGTTTGATCCACATCGTGTTGGTATTGCCCTACTCCGATGGATTTGGCATCAATTTTTACCAACTCAGCCAACGGATCTGAAAGTCTTCTTCCGATAGAAACGGATCCACGAACGGTTACATCATAATTTGGAAATTCATCTCGAGCAATTTTTGATGCAGAATAAACAGATGCTCCTGCTTCAGAAACTACAAAAACCTGAACAGGCTTGTCAAACGCAATTTTCTTAATAAAAAATTCCGTTTCACGACTGGCAGTTCCGTTTCCAATTGAAATGGCTTCAATGTTATACGCATTGACCATCGAACGAATTTTCTTCATTGCCATGGCATTTTCATTCTGAGGCGGATGCGGATAAATGGTTTCGTTATACAACAAATCGCCTTTTTCATCCAAACAAACCACTTTACAACCCGAACGATAGCCCGGATCGATAGCCAAGATTCGTTTTTCTCCTAAAGGCGGAGCCAGCAAAAGCTGACTTAAATTTTGGGCAAAAACATCAATGGCTTTCGCATCTGCTTTGGTTTTAAATTCTTGCAGCGTTTCGTTGGAAATAGCCGGTTCGAGCAATCGTTTATAACTGTCTTTTATGGCTAACTTCAGTTGATGTGCGGTTTCTTTGTTGTTTTTAATGGTATTATTTTCGATGAATTCCAATGCTTCTTCTCCCGAACCATCTGAGTCAATTTCGATATTCATTTTTACAAAACCTTCGGCTTCAGCACGAAGCATAGCTAATAAGCGATGCGATGGAGCTTTTGAAAGTGGTTCGGCCCAATCGAAATACTGACTGAATTTTTGAGCCGCTTCATCTTCTTTTTTACTTTTCACAACTTTAGTAGAAACAATCGCTTTTCGTTGAAATAAACGACGTAAATTTTTACGAATAAAAGTGTTTTCATTGATCCATTCGGCAATAATGTCTCTTGCTCCTTGTAATGCTTCGTCTTCATTGGCTACTTTATCGTTCAAATATTTTGAAGCAATGAACTCAATATCATCGCTGTTTTGTGCCATGATGATTTTGGCTAAGGGTTCTAGTCCTTTTTCGCGAGCCACGTCGGCTTTGGTTTTTTTCTTTTTTTTGTATGGAAGATAATAATCCTCAATTTCTTGTAAATCGAAAGAATTTTCAATTTTCATTTTTAATTCAGGCGAAAGTTGACCTTGTTCTTCAATTGCTTTTAAAATGGATTCTTTTCGCTTAACGATTTCCTCGAATTGTTTGTTGAGTTTGAAAATCTGCTTGATTTGTACTTCATCCAAATTTCCGGTTTGATCTTTTCGGTATCGGGAAATGAATGGAATTGTGCAGTCTTCGTTTAATAAATTTATTGTGCTTTCGATTCCTTTTAACGGAAGTTGTGTGGATGATTGGATATATTGGATGTGGGTCATTAGGTGATAAATTCTAAATAATTTTGTTTATTAATTACTTCAAAAGTTGCTTCCGGATAGGCTTTTGCAAAAGCTATAGGAATTTTTGACTTTTTATTTTCATTCCATTTGAATTCAAAAGCATTGATGCTATCTGCTTCGGTTTCTAGCCAATCTAATTCTTGTTGGTCATAGGTTCGCCAAAAATAATTATGCTTTGACATTTTTTGATAGGCTTGTTTTTTCATTCGTTCAGAGGCGAGATAATTTTCCCATAAATCGCCAACATCTGTTCGGTTATTCAACGTAGTAAAATTATTAATAATGGCATTTCGGATACCATTATCATAAAAATACCAACGGCTTGATTTGGTTATTTCTTTGCGAAGGTTTCTTGAAAAACCCTCTACTTTGAACAAAATAAATACTTTAGACAACAAATCTAAATAACGTTCTACCGTATTTTTAGACATTTGCAATTGATTTCCTAACTCTTGCAACGAAACTTCTTTACCGATTTGAAATGCAATCAATCGCAATAAATCATAAATTTTATCTGCGTTTTTAATGCCTTCAAAAATCAAAATATCTTTTAACAGATAAGCATTCACTATTTCTTTTAAATAGTCTTTTTTTTCATCCCACGATTCATAATGAGTCAACTCAGGATAGCCTCCATAAAGTAAACGGGTTTCTAGATTTTCAGTAGTTTGTTTATAATTTTCAAACTGTAAAAACTCTAATTGTGCCAATGGAAATAAATACAATGTGCTTTTTCTTCCTACCAGTGGTTCACCTAATTTATTAGCTAAATCAAACATTGACGAACCGGTTGCAATGACTTTTATTCCATCTATGGTATCTACTATAAATTTCAAAATCAGACCAATATCTTTAATATTCTGAGCCTCATCGATAACCAAAAGAGAAATATTTTGCAACAATTTTGAATAGTTAGCTAAACTTCTCTCTTCCAACAAACGAGCATCGTTGACGTCTTCACCATTTAGTTGAAGTACTTTTTCATCTGCATTTTCTAAATATTTTTTTATCAGTTGCGTTTTGCCTACTCGTCTTGCTCCCAATAAAATTAATACTTTATTCGGTTTTAATTTGGATTGAAAATCAGCTAACACAGCTCTTTTATAATAATTCATCTTCAAAATTGAATTAGTATTGAAAGAACAAAGATAGTAAAAAAATGCAAATTTAGTCAGTTTGTTGACGGAATTTAGCTAAATTGAGTCTGTTGATTGACGGAATTAATAAAAATCTAATCCTGCACAATAAAATCCTTCGGATCCACCTTCTGAAATTCAGGTTGAATATTCACGTGATTGATGTTGAATTTATCATAAAGCACTTCTTCAATCTCCTGCAATAAATCGTTGAATTCACTCATTTTGATATCTGAAGCACAATCGAGATGAGCTTCTAAATGCAGTTCTTCTTCATTCAAATGCCAAACATGAATATGATGTAATTTTCCAACTCCTTTGATTTGATGTACCTCGCGAACAATTTCTTTAATGTCGATGGTATCCGGTGTAAACAACATCAACATTTTAGTGGATTTTATAAACAAATCAAAACCAACCACAATGAGGTACAAAGCAATTAGCAAGGTCATCAAGCTATCCACCCAATAAATTTGATAATATTTCATCAACAAACCACCGGTTAAAACCGCCACAGAGGCCATCATATCGGTGAATAAATGCAAATAAGCCGATTTCATATTCAAATTATGAGCCGCATCTTTACGAAGTAATAAAACAGAAAAACCATTGACGGCGATTCCTAAAAGGGCCAACCAAATCACTAAGTTAGATTGGATGGGTTCCGGATGTGCTAATTTAATTATCGCATGATAAATCAAAATAAACGCTACAATAACTAACGTAGATGCATTGATAAACGCTGCAATCAATTCAGCTCTTTTGTATCCAAATGTATGATTGATAGAAGCTTTTCTACGGGATAATTTGTGAGCCACTAAACTGAAAATGAGCGACAACACATCCGAAAAATTGTGTAATGCGTCCGAAATCAACGCCAAACTTCCGGAAAAAATTCCACCAATCACCTGAGCGATGGTTATTAATGTATTCAATAAAATCGAATAAATTAAATTATTGCCTCTTACATTATGTTTGTGAATCTTTGGATTGGTTGACATTTAGGTTTTTTGTTTTTTTACGAACAACTTATTTTATTCACTCGATTCTGATGTCTTCCGCCTTCAAAATCGGTTTTTAAAAAGGTTTCCACCATTTCAACTGCCTGCGGAATGGAAGTAAATCGTGCCGGAATGCTAATTATATTCGCATCATTATGTTGTCTGGCCAATGCAGCGATTTCTTTTGTCCAACACAATGCCGCTCTAATGCCTTGGTGTTTATTAACAGTCATGGCGATGCCGTTTCCGCTTCCGCAAATAACGATGCCTAAATCGGCTTTTCCTGTTTCAACATCTGTCGCCACGGGATGACCAAAATCGGGATAATCCACGCTATCTGTCGTGTTGGTTCCGTGATTAATGACTTCGTGGTCGTTTTTTTCTAAAAAATCAACAATGGCATTTTTATATTCCGGCCCAGCGTGATCGTTTCCAATAGAGATTTTCATGTGTAGTTGTGTTGTTATTTTTATCTTTACAAAAATAATCAATTTCAATCAGGTTAGGATGAAATTTAACCGTCAGGTTTGTTCGTTTGATGATAATGCGTTGTATTGGGAATTACACATCCCGATTCCGCTCGCTGTTTTTGAAAAATTGCTTACAGAAGCCAAAGATAAACGGGTAGTTTGCACTTTAAATGGAGATTTTTCTTTTCATTGTGCGATGTTGCCAAAAGGAACATTTCACTATATATTATTGAATAGAGAAATCTCTAAAAAACTGAATTTACATTTGAATGATGATGTAAAAGTGGAGTTAGTAAAAGATGAAAGCAAATACGGCATGCCACTATCGGAAGAAATGGAAGAAGTTTTTTTCAGTGATCCCGAAGGAAGCGAGTTTTTTCATCAATTAACTCCCGGAAAACAACGCAGCCTAATTCATGTGGTGAATAAATACAAAAGTTCACAACTTCGGATTGAAAAATCATTCGTTATTTTAGATCATTTGAAAAATCGAAAAGGTGTTTTGGATTTTAAAGGGTTGAATGAGGATTTTAAGAATTTTAAGAATAGATAACCTCCCCCCGACTCCCTCCAAAGGAGGGGGAGACGAAACGCTGAAAAACCTTCCTAATTTGAAGTTTTTTTAAACAAACTCAATCATAATAAGTAGCTTTGTGAAATTCAAAATCCGTGTTAATTCGTGAAATCCGTGTCAAATAAATACGATTACATTATTCTAGGCTCAGGTTTATCCGGTTTGCTCACCGCTTATCGAATGGCGAATGATGCTTGGTTTGATGATAAATCTATTTTAATCATCGACAAAGAAATCAAAAACCAAAACGACCGAACCTGGTGTTTTTGGGAGGAACCGAATGGAGAATTTGATTCTATACTTTCTAAAACTTGGGAAAAAGCATTTATCGGGAATCAAGATTTTCAACAATCGTTTGAAATGCAACCGTATTTGTATAAAATGATTCGAAGTAATGATTTTTACAAATTGGTTTTCGATACGATTTCATCAAAATCTAATTTTACTTTTATAAATGATGAAATTTTAAGTTGGAAAACAATTGAAGATTCGGTCGAAATCACCGGAAAAAATCAAACCTATTCATGTCATTTTTTATTGAATAGTTTTTTCAATGTCAATCCAATTCTTAATCAATCGAAGTTTCCCTATTTAAAGCAACATTTCATAGGTTGGTTCATTAAAACCAAAGAAGCAATTTTTGATGATTCTGAGGTAAAATTTATGGATTTTACGATTGAACAAAGCGGAAATACGCGTTTTATGTATATCTTACCCACATCTAAAACCGAAGCTTTGTTTGAATATACTTTATTTTCGGAAAATTTACTGGAAAAATCGGAATACGAAAATGCAATCAAAACTTATCTTCAAAATCGAGGTATTAATGAATATGAAATTGTAGAAAAAGAATCTGGAAACATTCCGATGACGTGTTTTCCGTTTCACAAACAAAATTCTGAACGGATTTTATTTATTGGAACGGCCGGTGGTTGGACAAAAGCAAGCACTGGTTTTACTTTTTTCAATAGTAAAAAACAATCGGAAAAATTGGTGGATTTTTTAAAAACCAATCAAAACCTTTCTCAATTTCATCAAAAAAATCGTTATTGGTTTTACGATTTAATTCTGTTGGAAGTTTTACATCAAAATAATGAATTGGGAGCACAACTTTTTGGTACACTCTTTCAAAAAAATTCCATTCAAAATATCTTCAAATTTTTGAATGAAGAAGGTACTATTTTCTCTGATTTAAAAGTGATGTTAACGTTACCCAAATGGCTTTTTATTAAGGCTACTTTTCGGGCTTTGCGAAAGTTGTTTTAAACGTAGTCAGTTGTCAGTTATCGGCTGACAGACAACTTTTTTAAACGTTAAATCTTTCCATTGTTAACAGAATTTCATAATTGCTTGATAATGAGGTAATATTAAATTAACACAGGTTGTTGATAAATTCAGATAGAATTTTAGAAGTATTTTGATGTTGTATGGGATTTTTTTCTAATCAAAAATTGAAATGAAAAAATCAATTTTAGTTTTGATTTTTTACTTTAAAATTATCAACTTTTTAAACTCGGTTTTCAACAGTTTTTCACAACAAACTTATTAATATTTTACACTAAAAACCGGATGTTAACAAGTGTTAATAAAAACTAAAAATTTCTTCATTTTGAGGATTTTATCTTTTTGTAACCCTGTTAACAAGTCTGTATAACTTACGACAACTTTTAAAATCAAGTTTAACGTATAAAGTTATTGTACAAATGAACACACCATAATAACCATCATAAATTTTAAATTAATTTAATTTTTCTTTTTGTTGTATTTAATAAATGTTGAAAACTATTTGAATTTTGGATGGAAGCGGAAAGTTATAAGATGGAAGAAGTTTCAAGTTTTGAAGAATTTATTTCTTTTATTTCTCAAATTTTATAAATCTGTGTTCTTTTAAAATTTAGAATTAAGAGATTAGAATTTAGGAAGGATATTTCTGTGTTTTCCGTGCTTTCTGTGAGAAACAACTAATCTACAACCCGTAAATGACTATCTAAATTATCTAAAATACCTCTCACCACTTCCACATCGTTTCGATGCACTTTTAATTTAATTCCTCCATACGCAATACTTGCAAACGGATCTATCGAAACAATGGTTTCATTTTCAAAAAAATACTGAATGCCTTCGTTTTCTAAAATAGATTTTAAAACCGCAATTTCAGTGGGTAAATTAAATACAGCAACGGTCAGAAAGTCTTTCATTTTTCAAATTTGTCTAAAGATACAAAAGTTATATTTTCAATAAATCTGTATTTCAAATTCTATTTTCTCCTATCTTATTCGTAATTTTCAGCATTATTAGAAAAGAATTATGAGTAAGAAACCTAGAAAATTAGGTAAAAAGAACAAAGATTTTACCGCACAGATATTTAAAATATTATCCAAAGAACCGAATAAATCATTCAATTACAAACAAATAGCAGCTGTTTTAGAACTGTCCGATACCAAAAGCAGAAACGAAATTATACGCGATTTAAAAATTCTGAAAGCTCAGGATAAAATTCACGAAGTAGAAGTTGGCAAATACCAAATGGTTTCCAAAGCTGAATATTACGAAGGAACCATCGACATGACTTCCCGAAAAACAGGCTATTTTATTTGCGATGAATTGGAAGAAGATGTCTTTATTCCCTTTATCAATTTAAATCATGCATTGGATAACGATAAAGTAAAAGCTTACATCTACAACCGAAGAAGCTCTCGCCGACCGGAAGCAGAAGTATTAGAAATTCTTGAACGAGCCAAAACCGAGTTTGTAGGTGTGATTGACATTCAAAAGAATTTTGCTTTTGTAACTACTGCCAATGCTAAAATGTACACCGATATTTTCATTCCAAAAAATAAAATTGGCGATGCCGAACACGGTGATGTAGTTTTAGTAAAAATGGAAGATTGGCCGGTGAAGGCTGATAGTCCATTTGGTTCAGTAATCAAAGTACTAGGAAAACCAGGTGAACACAATACAGAAATTCACGGAATTTTAGCTGAATATGGTTTACCGTATGATTTTCCGATTGAAGTAGAAGCTTTTGCAAACAAAATTGATACTTCTGTTACCGAAGAAGAAATTGCCAAACGTCGTGATATGCGAAAAGCATTGACGTTTACAATCGACCCAAAAGATGCTAAAGATTTTGATGACGCGTTGTCGTTTGAAAAGTTAGACAATGGAAATTATGAAATTGGTATTCACATTGCCGATGTTTCACACTATTTGCAAGAAGGAACGATTTTAGATGATGAAGCGTATAAACGAGCCACATCGGTTTATTTAGTTGATCGTGTTGTTCCTATGCTTCCCGAGGTGTTAAGCAACGACGCGTGTTCGCTAAATCCACACGAGGATAAATTTACCTTCTCAGCCATTTTTGAAGTTTCTCCAAAAGCAGAAGTGGTCAATCAATGGTTTGGACGAACAGTGATTTATTCAGATCAGCGATTTTCGTATGAGGAAGCTCAACACATTATCGAAACGAAAAAGGATATCATTCCGGCAGAAATTTCGTTAACCGGAAATGATTATAAAACACCTCAAAATATTGTTGAAGCAACGTTGAAATTAGATGAATTAGCCAAAATTCTTCGTCAGAAACGAATGGCAAACGGAGCGATTTCGTTTGATAAAGTGGAAGTAAAATTCAATTTGAATGAAAAAGCAGAACCGGTTGGTGTTTTCTTTAAAATATCAAAAGATGCCAATCATTTAATTGAAGAATTTATGTTGTTGGCCAATAGAAAAGTGGCTGAATTTATCGGAAAACAAAAGAAAACATTTGTTTACAGAATTCACGATGAACCGAATGAAGATAAATTAATTAATTTGCAAACAGTGATTTCGAAGTTTGGTTATAAAATTAATTTCAAATCAAAACAAGATATTTCTAAATCATTGAATAATTTATTGAATGATGTGGTTGGAAAAAAAGAGCAAAATTTAGTCGATACGTTGACTATCCGAAGTATGAGTAAAGCGGTTTATTCTACCGAAAACATTGGTCATTACGGATTAGCCTTTGATTATTATTCGCATTTTACTTCACCCATTCGTCGTTATCCGGATGTGATGGTGCATCGTTTGTTGCAGTATTATTTGGATGGAGGAAAATCAGTTTCGGCAGAATTGTATGAAGAAAAAAGTGCTCATTCGTCTGATATGGAAAATTTAGCTGCTAAAGCTGAACGCGATAGCATCAAATATATGCAGGTAAAATACATGCAAGACCATAAAGATCAGGAATTTTTAGGTGTAATTTCCGGTGTAACCGAATGGGGAATTTATGTAGAAATCATCGAAAACAAATGCGAAGGAATGGTGCGAATCCGTGAAATTAAAGATGATTATTATGTGTTTGATGAAAAACAATATGCATTAGTAGGCGAAGTTTCTAAAAATATCATACAATTAGGCGACGAAGTTTACGTTAAAGTAAAAAATGCCGATTTGGTTAAAAAACAATTGGATTTTCATTTTATTAGAAGGAAAGAGTAAGTGTAGAACTACAAAAAGCTGTAAATAATTGAACCATATAAGTCATTTAAGTTCTAGAAAGTGAAACTTAAATGACTTATATGGTTAATAACATTGTTTTATTCTTACTACTTAAATTTATAAAATGGTATTATTTTTGAACTAATCAATCATCAAAATCATCCTATCATGAAAAAAATTATCTTATTTTTCATTTTAACCGCTTCTCCTCTTTTTGCTCAAACGGTAACCAAAAGTCCGGGCGATTTTACGACAGTAAAAATATTTGACAGAATTTCGGCTCAACTCATTCCATCCAATGAAAATAAAGTGGAAATCAAAGGTTCCAGAGCTGCAGAAGTGGAAGTAATCAATAATAATGGTGATTTAAAAATCCGCATGCCGCTGACCAAATTATTAAAAGGAGAAGTTATTGAAGCAACAGTTTATTATAAAAAATTAGAAGGTGTAGAAGCCAGCGAAGGTTCGTATGTGAATTCAGAAAAAACAATTAAAGCCGTCAATTTTGATTTAAATGCGAAAGAAGGAGCAGAAATTAAAATTGCGTTAAATGTGCAAAAATGCAACAGCAAAGCATCAACCGGTGGTAAAATAAACATTACCGGAACTACTCAAAATCAAGAGGTTATCGTTACTTCCGGAGGTGAAGTAAATGCAAATAAATTTAATTCTAATCAAACCACTGTCAGCATCAATGCGGGAGGGAATGCCAGTATTCATGCAACCGATTATGTCGATGCCAAAGTGAGAGCCGGCGGATTTATTTATATCTACGGAAAACCAAAGCAAATTGATCAAAAAACTGTTTTAGGGGGTTCAATCAAAGAAATGAACTAAGAAAGGTGTTAATTTGAATTTTAAATTTTAAATTAGCATTTAGAAAGTTTCATAACTTGAAACTTTAAACCTGAAACAAACTTCAATGCTTAACGATATTTTAGCTGCCATTCCGTGGGGAATTCTTTTGGCTTTTACCATTGGTCCCGTTTTTTTTGTACTGATCGAAACCAGTATTACTAAAGGTTTTAAAGCGGCTATGACATTTGATTTAGGTGTTGTTTTTGGTGATTTAGTTTTTATTCTTATAGCCTATTTCAGTACCAACCAACTCTTGGAAAAACTTAAAGATGACCCAAGTCTGTTTATTTTTGGTGGCGTAATTATGTTTGTTTTTGGGATAATTTCCTTTATCAAAGAGAAGAAGAGTAAAAAGAAAAACCTCAACCCCGAATTTGTAGCCGATTCGATTCCGAAAAACAATTATTTAGGACTTTTTTTCAAAGGATTTATACTCAATTTTATCAATATTGGTGTATTAGGTTTTTGGGTGGGAATCATCATCGTTTTTGGTCCGCAAATGAATATGAATCCCAACCGTATTATCCTTTTTATGTCGGTAATTCTCATTACTTATCTCATTACCGATATCATCAAAATCATTTTAGCCAAACAACTCAAAAACCGTTTAACGCCTTATATTATTTATAAAATAAAACGTGTGATCAGTGTAATTCTAATGATTTTTGGGTTCTTTTTAATTATTCAAGGATTTTTTCCGAATGAAAAAGAAATGATTAAGGAGAAGTTTGAAAAGATGAAGGAGTGAAAATTTTTTAAATTAGAACGACAAATTTGAAATCAAATTTTCTAAAATTAAAAAGAAGAGAAATTGTGACTGCTGATAGCAATATAAATTTTGCTAAAAAGTATTTAATTCCTGCAATTGCTTTAATACTCAGTTTTGTTAGTATTGGACAATTCTATTTATCAAATATTAATGAAAATGAATTAATTGAGGTTAGTGGAAAAATTAATTCAATAAAGTTTGAAGTATTTAAACATTACAAAGATACTACTGAAAAAAGAGTAACTATCAATATTAACGGCTACTCAAGACCGTTTTATTTCATTGAAAATAAAAGTTGTTATTTTAACTCTATCATTGAAAATGTTAAAAGGAATGATATAATTACAATAAAACACAGAACGAAATTTCAATCATTAGTAGGAACTGGAAAAGAACTTCAGATAGTACACTTATCCAAAGATTCAAAAGAGATTTATAGTTTTAATAACATTCAAAAAATGTACTTTGAGCGAGGAAAGTTTGGCTTACTATGTAGTTTTATAATGTTGCTTTTGTATATATGGTTAAAATTAAGATATGAAGTAAGATAGTAATTTTATAAAAAAAAGGAAGTTAAAAATTTAATAATAAGTATTTTTCATAGAATAAAAAAAGCTCCAAGTTTGCTTGAAAGTTTTAGAGGTATCGCCTGTTTCGAAGTTTTAGGTGAAACCGGAGTAGTCGGTTTTCAATATCTTTAATTAATTTTTCTAAAAATTTAAAACAAAAAAAAGAGCTACTTTTCAGTAACTCTTTCAGAGGCATCGCCCGGATTCGAACCGGGGTAGACGGTTTTGCAGACCGGTGCCTAGCCGCTCGGCCACGACGCCTTATCATCGGACGGCAAATGTAAATAAAAAGTTTAAAGTTAAAAAGCTAAACTTCAAAAAACTTTTGTAAAAGTAAACTTATTCTTAAATTTATGAGATTCCTCATTCTTCGGAATGAACTGTGTTTATTTCCAAATTTATTTTAGTTAATTATATACTGAATAATATTCTTTTTTTGTAGCAATCGCATAAGCTTGTTTTATTAGTTTATTTACAACTGCTATTAAAGCAAGCTT
>NZ_JBIIVK010000005.1:0-92154 GCF_044339515.1 Flavobacterium sp. | reverse complement strand
TTTACAATTATACCTAAATGAGTTCGTTTACAAGCTTAATAGACGGTATTTTGAAGAAAAATTATTCGACAGGCTAGTGATAGCAAGCATTACAGGGTTATGACTAATAACGGACAATCAATAAAATTATTTCACTTGATTAAGAAATTCAATCAATTTTAATTCTTTCTTAATTTGTTTGATTAAAAAATAGCCAAAAACAAAGAAAAATCCATAACCACTTACCAAACAATAGATATAAAATCCGTAACTGAAATTAGCTTTAAAAGTCGGCAAAAGCATTGTAAAACCAATAAAATAGCTGATGTAAATAATTGGTGTTAGAATCAGATGAATCTTTTTTCGGCTTTCATAAAATGTTTTTACTTTTTGAGTATAGTCTATCAATGATAAATCCGGTTTTATGCTTTTTAATTTTGCAGCACTATTGATTTCCAAAATAATTCTAACAATCAACATGACAATCATTATACTCAAACCAATGGTGAGTGAATTAAATTGATGTGAATTCGTCCAAAAAAAGTAAAACAATAAAATCATAACGGTCACAGAAATAATTCCAATGGTCCAATGATGATTGCGTTTTAAGGTTTTGGTATGTTCGTTTGCTTTAGCAATTAATGCGGAAGCAGTTGTGTTGAGTTTGGAATCCGATTGTGAATTCCAAATTTCTTGTATGCTATTAAATTCTGTCATTTTTGTACACATTGGGTTAAACTTTTTTTAATGCGATGAATTCGTACTCGAAGCGTTTCTTCGGTCAGACCAACCACCTGAGCAATTTCGTTGTATTCCATTCCTTCTAAAACCATAAGGATAATCATTTTTCCCATTTCATCCAATTTTTGAATACAAGCATACATTTTGCTTAATTTTTCTTCCATTTCAGGAGAATAATTTTCGGTTGCAAGATTTGGAAATTGTTCAGAACGAATTTCTTTTTTAGTTGATTTCTTTCGTAAATAAATCAAACAAGTATTTACGGTAATTCTGAAAATCCATGTACTAATACTGGATTCATTTCTAAACGTATCTAAATTCTCCCAAACTTTAATGAAAACTTCTTGGGATGCATCGGCAGCCAAATCAGAATCGCCGTTGAAATAGCCTTTGCACAATCGCAAAACCTTGGGATAATGTGTGTTGAATAATTCGTTAAATTGGGCTTGCTTTTCCAAATTAATTCAAATTAACTATTAAGTTATTACGAAACCATTCCGGTTGGTCATACATCACAAAATGAGCGGCGTTTTCGGCATAAAAAATCTTTACTGAGGGTAATTTTTCAAATTGTGTTTGGTACGTTTTTTCAACCGTTGCTTTATCCGGAAAAGTGGCAGCTAAAATGACTACCGGAACTTTTATTTTAGCTATTTCTTCTCTTAAATCTAAATTCAACATATCAATATAACCATTCACATACGTTTTTCGATCAGCTTTGTTCATCATTTCAAGAATTACTTTTTGCTTTTCTTGATTTTTACACATAAACTGAACTTGTTGTGCATTCATTCCTTTAAAAGCAGCATCATCCATTTGCAACATCATTATACTTTGCGGATTTTCATAAGGAATTTTCTCGCCATTATAATTCGGAATCATCAAAGCGGCAGAGCAGGGAAGAGCATCAACGGCAATTACTTTTTTAAATAAATTGGGTTCCGAAGATGCCAACCAATAACTCAATGTTCCACCCAAACTATGTCCAATTAAAGTAGGTTTATTGATTTTGTTTGACTTAGTGTAAGCAATAATTTCTTCTTTGATTGTAGAAAACCAAGCTGTTTCAATTGGTGCCACATCGCCAAAACCGGCAAAAGTAAAAATGTGGCATTCGTGGGTTTTAGAAAGTTCTTCAACAGTTTCATTCCATAATTCGCCGGTGCAACCAAATCCCGGGAAAAAGTAAACAGGCTCTCCTTTTCCTTTAATAAGTACGTCAAATGATTTTTGAGCATAAATTGAAGTTACGAATGAACTTATAAGTGATAAAATAAAAAATGTAACAGTTTTCATGGTTCGTGATTTTTAAAATTTTCCTTTTGATTCATCACGATGAAAATTGTTACATCTTTTTTTAATTTTTTTTATGAATGTCCGTTTTTCTTACGCATTTTCATATTAATAAACTCTACCGCTAATGAAAAAGCAATAGCAAAATAAAGGTAACCTTTAGGAACTGCTCCTACGTGTTGTCCGACTAATTCAGCATTAGATAAGTGCATACTTTCGGTAATCAACATAAATCCGATTAAGATTAAGAAAGCCAAACCAAGTATTTGAATAGATGGATTTGCATTTACAAAATTTCCAACCGGAACAGCAAAAAGCATCATTACACCAACAGAAATAACCACAGCAGTAACCATGATAAATAAAGCTCCTTCAATTCCATTAGTCATACCAACAGCAGTTAAAATACTATCTACAGAGAAAATTAAGTCAATAAGAAGAATTTGGAAAATCACATTTCCAAACGATTTGGCAGCAGATTTTTTTAAGTCTTTTTCTTCATCGCCTTTGTGGTCTACTTTTTCATGAATTTCCTTGGTACTTTTATAAATTAGAAATAAACCACCAAAAAAGAGAACCATTGCTTGACCGGTGAAACTTCCGCTAAACCAACCCCAATCAATGGTGAACCAAGGAGCTTTCATAGCTATCAATATAGTAATACCAAAAAGCAAAGCAATACGCATAAACATTGCTAAAAATAGTCCAACGCGAGTAGCTTTTTTCCGTTTTTCTTCGGGTAATTTTCCGGTTACAATGGAAATGAAAATAATATTATCAATTCCAAGAATAATTTCAAGAAATGTTAAGGTTAAAAGGGCAACCCAGGCATCGGGATTTGCAAATACTTCCATAAAAATAATTTGTTAGATGAATTTTATACGTAATCAATTCACTTTTGTTACAATTCCTTTTTGTTTGTTGGAATCGCCCACAAAAGAATATTCAAATGTATAACTTTTTTCGTCTGTTGTTAATATTTTCATGTGTATGGCTTTTTTTTCTTTCATGCCTTTCGGATGAAGCTTTTCAAGTACAAATTCGCAATCATTAATCCATCGAACAGAGGAAGAATCTCTTTTTCCGCGGAAAGTTTCTATTTGTAACGTATCATTTCGTTCAAAAACGGATATTTCTTTTTTGCCTTTAATTTCCTGTTCAAATTGAAATTTTCCGGTTTTGAAAATTGTGCAATTGCGTTCTTGTTGGTAACAGGAAATGAATAATAAACTCAGAAGAGGGAGAAACTTTTTCATTGTAATTTTTTTAATTCATCATCAGTAAAATTCTTTATGCTTTTTTCTTGAGAAAATTTATCTGAATTATAGCTAATTGATTTGTTTTTTGGAATGGATAAACTTTGCCATTCAGACTTCTTTATCATTTTGGCATAAAAAACAATTTGACCAATGTGGTAGGGATAATGAGCCAATTGACGGTTGATGGCTTCTAAAATGGTATGACCTTCGTTTCGAATATAGATGATTTCGTTTAGTTGTTTTGGTTGTAAACTATTTAACGCATCAAATAAACATTGCCAACCTTTTTCCCAATGTGCTAATAATTCAGTTTTTGTTTTGAGAATTTCTTCAAATTCTGCATCCCGATTTCGCCATTCTTTTTCGCCGTCGGTGGTTAGAAAGTCCGTCCATCGAGAAAGCATATTTCCCACTAAATGGTTTACAATTATCGCAATGGAGTTTGTATCGTCATTCAGTGAAATGAAGAGCTGTTCAGATTCCAATTGATCAATCGCCTTTTCTCCCAACGTTTTATAGTAGAGAAATTGTTTTTTGACACTTTCAAGGTAGTTAGTTATCGTTTCCATCAAATAAACTTTTCATGATAATTTTAATGCCTTTGAACATAAGCGAAACAGAAGTGATACAAATAAAAATCCCAATTCCTAAAACCAAATAATGCCAATTCGTATGCTTATTCATAAAGGCATTATGAATGAGAATTGGTCCTAGAAACATTAACGGAATTGCTCCAATGCTATATTTTAATCCTTTGAAAAGGAGTTCTTTGTTGTCCATTTTTTTAAGTTGCTAAGGTTTTGAGTGACTGAGTTTCTATGGTTGATAATTGTTTACAGCGAGAGAAAACCCTCCACTGCTTTCCGCACACTACCAAATTTGTTCAACAAAACTCCTGCTTCTTCATAACTCACAGGGATTTCGCTCATAATCATTCGAATGCCACGATCAACTAATTTATTGTTACTCAATTGCATATCCACCATTTTGTTGCCTTTCACTTTTCCCAATTGAATCATCGTAGCGGTTGAAATCATGTTTAAAACCAATTTTTGAGCCGTTCCCGCTTTCATTCGTGAACTTCCGGTGACAAATTCCGGTCCAACCACAACTTCAATAGGATATTGCGATACTTGTGAAAGAGGACTCCCTTCGTTGCAAGTAATGCAACCCGTTGGAATGTTATTTTGATTGCATTTTTCCAAACCACCAATTACATAAGGCGTGGTTCCGGAAGCCGCAATGCCAATCACAAAATCATTTTGATTGATGTTGAATTCCGTTAAATCTTTCCAAGCTTGTTCCGTATCATCTTCGGCAAATTCTACCGCTTTTCGGATGGCTTTGTCGCCCCCGGCAATAATTCCCACGACCAAATTAAAAGAAACTCCAAACGTTGGTGGACATTCCGAAGCATCTACAACACCTAATCTACCGGAAGTTCCGGCTCCAATGTAAAAAAGTCTTCCGCCATTTTTTAATTGACTAACTACTTTTTCAATTGTTTTTTCAATTTTTGGCAATGCTTTTTCAACTGCTAAAGGAACCGTTTTGTCTTCATTATTGATGTTTTGTAGTAATTCTGAAACCGACATCTTTTCCAGATGTTCGTAGTGAGAGGTTTGCTCGGTTATTTTAGTAAAAGACATACTTTTAATTTTCAATCAAAGATAAAGTAAATATAGTTTCTCGCAAAGTCGCAAAGACGCAAAAAAAGTTGCTGAGAATCTGAGTTTTTTTGATGATAATGATAAAATATAACGTCATCCCAAATCAGAAAACTGACAACCGACAACACAAAACCTTAATGCGAATGCCCCATTTCCAATACATACGCCAATAAAAATCCCAAAACAATCATCGTGATTTTCGCTAGATTGAATTTATGCCCTTCATTACTTTCAAAAATAATAGTAGACGAAATATGGAATAAAATTCCAACTACAATGGCTGAAATTTCTTTGGAATAATGTTGAGCAAAATGCAATTGTTCCGCCAATAAAGTTCCGATTGGTGTCATCAATGCAAACGAAAACATAAAGGCAAAAACCATCCATTTATTCATCTTTGCATTCACAAAAAACAGCGTTAAAATAATCGCAATAGGGAAGTGATGCACCGCAATTCCATAAGCTAAATTGGTATTTTCATGAATCGGAAATCCTTCCAATAAAGCATGAATACATAAACTAATGAATAAAAGCCATGGAATTTGATGCACTTCATTGTTTTCGTCGGTATGAACATGAACGTGACCGTGTTCGGCTCCTTTTGAGAAAAATTCTAAAATAATTTGGAACAAAATTCCAATCATAATAAAAACGCCAACCGGAATGCTCGAATGCACATGTTCGCCTTCATGCACATGATGGGAATCTTCAAATAACTCAGGTAACAAATGCAAAACTGTTAGAGAAAGCAAAAAAGCTCCACTAAAAGCAAGTAATAATTTGATATTTTTTTTCTTCTGTGGTTTTAAAAATAAGGCGATTAAAAACCCCAAAACAACAGCCGAAAAAGTGATGATATACTGCATTATTTAAAGATCAAAATTAAACGTTCAGATTGTGTTTTATAAAATTTTCGGAGTTTATAATCCCCAAAAACATCCAATAAATAAATTCCGGCTTCTTCCATCATTTTTTCAAAATCCGATAATCGCAGAGCTTGCACCTTTTCAGTAAAATGAAATGCTTGTCCTTTATCCGAAAACGAAATTTCTTTATAAATATGATTGTCTTTTTCATAACGTTTGATGTGAAAATCAATTCCATCAACCGTTTTTGTCTCTTCCGGAATTAAATTTTCTAAAACAAAGTCCACATTCATAAAATCAATCACGGCAAATCCGTATTCTGTTAAGCTGTCGCGAATAGCTTTTAACGTGATTAAATTATCTGCATCATCCTCAAAATAGCCAAAACTAGTAAATAAATTGAAAACGGCATCAAACTTTTCTTCAAACGAAATTCGCATATCGTGAACCACAAAATGCAGTTTTTCATTAGCAGATTTAGAAGCTTCTTTAATACTATTCTCTGATAAATCGGCTCCGGTTACATCATAACCCAATTGATTTAAATAAATCGAATGACGTCCTTTTCCACAGGCTAAATCCAATATTTTGGCTTCTTCCGGTAAATTCAAATAATGGGTTAAATTATCCATAAATACCTGAGCTTCTTCATAATCTCTGTCTTTGTAAAGAATATGATAATACGGAGTGTCAAACCAAGAGGCGTACCAGTTTTCGGTGACGAGTTGCGAGATGCGGGTTGAAGGAATTTTAGATTCTGACATTAATTGGATAGATGCTTTAAGAACGTGCAAATTTAGTGTATTTTTGCCAAGTTTTACAGATTTAAACAGACATGGAGAAGAATTTTAAGATGGTAGCCAAAACCTTTTTTGGTTTTGAAGAGATTTTAGCCAAAGAAGTGCAGCAATTAGGCGGACAAGATGTGCAATCCGGGACACGAGTTGTCACTTTTTCCGGCGACAAAGGTTTTATGTATAAAGCGAATTTATCATTGCGAACGGCTCTTAAAATTTTAAAACCAATTAAATGGTTTAAAGTGTTTAATGACAAGAGTTTATATGACAGTATTTCAAGTATTGACTGGAGTCAATTCATGAACGAAAAGCAGACTTTTGTGGTGGATGTAACGTTGTATTCCGAAGCTTTCAACAACTCTCAATTTGTAGCTTTAAAAACTAAAGATGCGATTGTGGATCAATTTCGTGAAAAAACCGGTGTTCGTCCGAGTATTGATAAAGATTTTCCGGATTTGCGAATTCACATTCACTTAGATCGTGAGCAATGTACGGTTTCATTGGATACTTCCGGCGAATCTTTGCATCAACGTGGTTATCGTTCGGCTACCAATATTGCTCCAATCAACGAAGTTTTAGCAGCCGGAATGTTGATTCTTTCCGGTTGGGATGGCACTTCTCATTTTCTCGATCCCATGTGTGGAAGCGGAACCATTTTAGCAGAAGCCGCTATGATTGCATGTAATATTCCCGCGAATATCAACCGAAAAGAATTTGCTTTTGAAAAATGGAATGATTGGGACAATGATTTATTCGACCAAATTATTGATAGTTTGATGAAGAAAACACGTGAATTTCATTATACAATAAAAGGATTTGATAAGGCTCCAAGTGCCGTTCGAAAAGCCCAAGACAACATTCAAAATGCTAATTTGGATGATTATGTTACGATTGAACAGAAAGACTTTTTTGAAACAGAAAAACAAACCGAAGGTCCGCTTCATATGGTTTTCAATCCGCCGTATGGTGAACGCTTGGATATTGATATGGAACGTTTTTATAGAGAAATCGGTGATACTTTCAAACAAAGTTATCCCAACACACAAGCTTGGTTTATCACGGCCAATTTGGAAGCGTTGAAATTTGTGGGATTAAAACCTTCCCGAAAAATCAAATTATTCAACGGAAAATTAGAAGCAAAATTGTTGAAATATGATATTTACGAAGGAAGTAAACGAGCGAAGTTTCAGAATAGGGAAGAAGAGTAATTGATGGCGAAGACAATTTATAAATTAAGAAGCAAACCACATTTATTATTTACTTTTAATGATAGTGATTTTCATTTGATTGATGAAGATAATCCTTCAAATAATAGTGAATTCAAATTTAATTCAATTATTTCGGTTGATTTAGTTAAAGGTAAAACCAATTGGATTGTATCATAAACAAATCCATAAGAATATAAAATCAAGAATGTTTTAAGGTTAAATAATTATTTTGCAATTAAATAGAAAATTTATAAGTCTGAATTTAAGTATTGCTGTATATGATTTTTTTATTTAAGTTTGTAACAAACATCAAAATAAATTTGTTATGAAAAAAGCTATTTTAGGAGTAGTATTATTAATTGTTTTTGCCGGGTATTCAAAAGCAATAACAACGAATAACCTAGCAAAAGTAACAAAAATAAATATCCCAATTTCTGCTACTTCCATTAGAAATAATACTCTCAATACTCTTTGTCATTCTTCAAACCCAAAGTATTTCCGAGTTTTAAATGGATTTACAATCGAATCATCTTCGGTAATAAACTTCATCGGTCAAACCATTAAAATGAAATTTCCAGATTATCTTAATCAAAAGTTTTTTTCACGTTCTAAGATTATCGAAGCAAATTGTGCAAATTCTCAATATGATTATTCTTTTTTTTTGAAGTCAAATAATTTGAGTATCGATCAAGATGTTTTAGGTCCAGATTTAACAATTGCAAATAACACTGCCGTCTGTGAAGGTAATTCTACGACTATTTCAACAGGATTTACCTCTACAAATTATATTTTCTTATGGAAAAAAAATGGTGTTGTAATTCCAAACGAAACAACTTCTTCCTTGCTTGTAACACAACCCGGAATTTATGAAGTAGTATATACCGATATCTCAACAAATATTGTAGGTGCAGATTCTATAATTATAGAATATAATACTCCACCACTAGTAGAAACATTTGACAATATAAACGCTTGCGAATCATATTTTTTAACTCCATTAACGGTTGGTAGTTATTATTCAGGTAGTAATGGATCAGGTTTTCAAATCCCTGAAGGTACACTAATTACTAGTAGTCAACTCATTTATATTTTTGCAAGCAATGGAAATTGCAGCAACGAATCTTCATTTATGGTAACGATAGATGTAACACCTATAGTTGTTGAGCCACAAAATTTGATAGTAAGTGAGGAAAACTCAGACGGTATTGTAACTTTCGACTTAACAAGTCAAATACCAGCCATTTTGAATGGTCTACCTCTTGATGATTTTCAAGTTAGTTTTTTCGAAAATCAAAGCGATGCAAATAATAATGTAAATGAAATTATTAATACAACTGAATACACAAATTCTTCTAATTTTCAGGTTATATATTTTAGAGTAACTAATATGAATTCAGATTGTTTCGTGCTATCGAATTTTGTATTAGAAGTAGTCAATGTTCCAGTAATCTTAAACTTTCAAGATTTTATCATTTATGAAAATGATAGTGATGGTATAGCAATTTTTGATTTGACAACCCAAATACCATTTATAATCAATGATGATTCAAATCTAGATGACTATATCGTTACATTTTTTACGAGCTATGAAGATGCCATTATAAATTTAAATCAAATTACAAATCCAACTATTTTCTTGAATACTTCTAATCCTCAAACAATATATGTAAGTATTACTTATCTTGGCGGACGATCTACTTCATCTTCAATATATGGCTCTATTATTTTATCTGTCCAAGATTCACTTTCAGTTTTGAATTTTGACTTGGATAAAATAAATATTACTCCGAATCCTGTAATCGATAATACGACTATTTTTGCCAAAGAAAATTTTAATTCTATTTTTATTTTCAATACTTTAGGTCAATTGGTTTATGAAAAGAAAGTAAATACTAATGAGGAAAAAATAGATTTGTCAAAACTGACATCGGGTAATTATATTGTTAAAATAGATGCTGAAAGCGGCATTAAAGTTTTAAAGATAATTAAATTATAAAAAAATATTTTTACAATACTACGTAAGTTTCCATAGTATTAGTGAGATCTTCTTAGTAAAAGCCATACGTTAAGAAGTAAAACAAAATCGATTTTATCTACATTTAGTTTAGTAATTGATTTTATTTTCGATTCAACTAGTTTTAATAATTATAAAGAGAAAGATAAATTGATTATTCAATTGACAAGTTCAAAGATTGAAATTTTGCTTTTTAAAGTAAATAAAAAAGAAATTGAATCTTTAGTAGAAAGTTTAAAAAATAAATCAGCATAAAAAAACTCCCTTTTTCAAGAGAGTTTTTTTTTATTCTTGCATCGTGTGATACACATTCATCACATCATCATCTTCCTCAATTTTTTCTAATAGTTTTTCAACATCTGCCATTTGTTCTGCAGTTACTTCTTTAGTAATTTGCGGAATTCTTTCAAATCCGGATGATAAAATCTCGATGTGTCTGTTTTCCAATTCTTTTTGAATGGCTCCGAAGCTTTCAAATGGAGCATACATTAAAATGCCATCTTCATCGGCAAAAATTTCTTCTACACCAAAATCAATCATTTCTAATTCTAAATCATCTACATTTTGACCTTCGGCAGGAATTCTGAAGTTACACGTATGATCAAACATAAATTCAACAGAACCTTGTGTTCCCATTGTTCCGTTGCATTTGTTAAAATAACTTCGGATGTTGGCCACTGTTCTATTATTGTTGTCTGTAGCTGTTTCAATTAAAATTGCGATTCCGTGCGGAGCATATCCTTCAAACAAAACTTCTTTAAAATTAGCGGTGTCTTTGTCTGAAGCTTTTTTAATTGCTCTTTCAACATTGTCTTTCGGCATGTTTGCCGCTTTGGCATTCTGAATAACCGCACGCAAACGTGAGTTGGTTTCCGCATTCGGACCACCTTCTTTTACAGCCATTACAATATCTTTTCCTATTCTGGTAAACGTTTTTGCCATTGCTGACCAACGTTTCATTTTTCGTGCTTTTCTAAATTCAAATGCTCTTCCCATTTCTATTTATTTCAATATTCTGTTTTTGTTGTTCAAAATTGTGATGCAAAAGTATAATTTTAAATCATTCCTTCAAAAACTAATCATTCGGAACATTCTTAGCCAAGAAATTTTCACTAGAATTATTCCAACTATTTACAATGTTCTCTCTATCTTGATTGTATTTTTTTGACAATGCATTGTAGTTATTGATTCTAGAATTAATTTCTTTTACCATTGCATTGTAATTATCAATTTCTTCTTTCGTTCTGTCTTTTTGGTTTTTTCTTTCTAAACTTGTTTTTGCATCGTCAAATTTTGTTGAATACATTAAAAAATCAATTGTTTTGGCTGAATAATCCGTGCTGTATTTTTGATAAAACTCCATTGTTTTTTTGGTTATTGAACTTAAAGAAGTATCGCCATTGTAACCTTTAAACGTTTTTAATTTTTCTAATCCTTCATTGGCATAATTTTCTAACGAACTAGCATTTTGTTGAATAGCGGCATAATCCTTATTTTCAATTGCATTTAACAACATTATATCTGTTACATTACATTTAAAAAAAATCAAATACAATTCTTCTCTGTTTTTAAAAACTTCATTGGATATTTTCATTTTTTTGCCTAATTCATCATCACTATCATTGATTGTAATTTTGTATTTTAAAGCAAATTGATTTTGACCTAACTGCACAAGATCTTGCTCGCTTTCTATTTTTTTATCAATTAAATCTTTGGTCATCAAATAAGCTTCCATAAAATCATAGGATTGTTCAGAAACTTCTTGAAGATCGATTAATTTGCCATAATCTTCTTTTAAAATTAATTCTGAGTTAGTCAGATAATTTACTACAATATCGCGATATTCTGTATCGCCATTATAACCATCTTTTAAAGCCGCAATATTTTTTTTAGCCGTTTGAATACTTTTAATTAAATTGGTTCTGGTTGCATCAATTTTTCGTGCACTTTTAGAATGTGCAACGGTTCTAGTATATTTCCACATATTTTTGGAAATC
Source organism: Flavobacterium sp. (assembly GCF_044339515.1). GTDB lineage: Bacteria > Bacteroidota > Bacteroidia > Flavobacteriales > Flavobacteriaceae > Flavobacterium. The sequence goes on along the minus strand of NZ_JBIIVK010000005.1, from coordinate 80,330 downwards.
ATACTTTGTTCTTTGCCTATGAAATTTAAATAATCAACTGGAGTTTTAAATTCTTGGCAATTACCAATTGTAACTGTAAAAAAAGCTAAGATTAGAAATAATGTAGTGTTTTTCATAAAATATAAATTAGTTAGAAAGTTCTAATAGTAATTGAATGGCCTCAAAAGCGAATGCATTACTTTGTAATTGTTTTTTATTTAGTTCATTAAATTTTTGAAGATACTCATCGTGTTTAATTTTCTCTTCTAAAGCAACAGAATTTTTAATCTCAAAATCAAAATTGGTTTGAGTGAGTTGTTTGATTTCTTTGTAAATAGTATCTGTTAAATGAGAATTTTTATAAACTTCATCAAATGTGAGTTTTACCGGTTTTTTATCTCCATTAACATATTGATCCAATTGTTTATTAATTGATTTTACCTTTTGAAAATAATCCAAATTATTTACTCGATTCACACTATTTTGAATTGCAGTCGAAAAATCATTCTTCATTATTTCGTATCGAATAGGATAATCCAAAATGTCAGCATCAAGAGCATTTTTCGCTTTAGATTCTTTTGGAATTACATTTTCCATCAAACTTGGCAAATATACATCGGGTTCAACGCCGGTTTTTTGATGACTTTTTCCGTTGATTCTATAAAACTTATCTTTAGTTATTTTTACAAATCCGGTTGATTTATCTGTAAATTCAAGTGGAATTAATTGCTGAGCAGTTCCTTTACCGTACGATTTACTTCCAATTACAATACCTCGTTTATAATCTTGAATAGCATTGGCAAAGAATTCGCTGGCAGAGGCTGAAAAACCATTAACAATGACAATGATGGGTTTATTGAAAACCATTCCACGATTGACGTCTTTGAGTATTGTTTTCTTACCTTCATTATTTACTAATACAGAAACGGGACCGATGTCAATAAACATCCCAACCAAATTGATTGCTTCACCAATACTGCCACCGCCATTATATTGCAAATCGATGATTAAGCCTTCCACATTTTCATTTTTTAAATTGATGATAGCTTTCGCAACATCTTTAGAAAGAGTATTTTCGTTTAATTCATCCGTATAAAAGGAAGGAAGACTAATGTAACCAAACGATTTTTTATTTTTGGTTACTACACTACTAAATACTTCATTTTCAATATTTTTGAGTATTTTTTTTTCTAATTTGATGGTGTAGATTTCACCGCTTTTTTTACGAAAAGTAAAATCTGCCATTTTTTTTGATGAATCACTGAACAATTCTTCAATTTTAGAAAAATAATTGCATTGCACAGGAAATTCCTCGTGCGAAGTTTTAATCTTAATCAATTGATCTCCGTTTTCCACTTTATCAGATAGAAAAGCTACACTACCGGGGATGAGTTCTGCTACAAATAAATTATCAGAATCAGCATTGTTAAAAACAATTCCGAATGTTTCATTACTGGTTCGTAAATTGGTGATGTAGTCATCCTTTTTTTCCGTAGAAAAGTAAGCTGTATGCGGATCAAAATACGAACAAATGATGTTTAAAAATTTGTTTTCTAGTGATTTACTTATTGAATTGTCGTCACTTAAAAGCAGATTAATTTCACATTTATATCGTTCAAAAGTCAACTTTTCGGTCTCTTTTGAAAGTGAACTGAAATGAGTTAAAATGGAATCTTTATTCTTGCTTTTACTTGAAATTGATTCTAAAATATCGAATGTAATTCGCTTTCGTAGTAACTTTTTTAACTTTTCTTCATCTTTTAATGGTTCAAGTTTTGCTTTGGTAAAAAAAATTGTATCCTTAGAATTTAATGAATTTTTTTCTTTTTCGATGATGTCAATAAAATTCCTTTTTCTAACTAATCCTTTTTTATAAAGTTGAAAAAAATCATTAAAAAAAGCACAGTTTTGGTCAGCTATAGCATTGTCTAAAGTGAGTCTGTATTTTGAAAGACTTTCGATTTCACTTTTCAGAAACAACGATTTGTCTTCATCTACTTTCTCAAAGAAAGTGGAAAACACATAAATAGAAAGGCTGTCATTTAAAGGTTTTGGCTTAAAATGTTCCTTGTTTATGGCGGATAAAGTACTGTTTACCTTCTCACAAAATCCAGGATTTACTTGCGTATAACCGAATAATGGAAGACAAAAAAGAATAAATACTATTTTTTTCATTAAGGATAAAAGATCGATATTATTTTATAATCAATGACTCAACCAATTTAGAAATAAAAAATGAAATTATAAAAAATCTTTTACTTTTTGTAAAACGGCATTTTTACAACCTTCGCTTTTACTTTGTTATTTCTGATTTGAATGTAAATTTCAGAATCAATTGTTGAAAATTCTGTTTTTACATAACCCATACCGATTCCTTTTCCAACCGTTGGAGCCATAGTTCCTGAAGTTACGATTCCAATGTTATTACCATCAGCATCCACAATTTCGTAGTCGTGACGCGGAATTCCTCTTTCCAACAGTTCAAAACCAACTAATTTTTTGGTTACGCCTTCTTCTTTTTGCTTTTTCAAGTTTTCAGAATTGGTGAATTCTTTTGTGAATTTGGTAATCCATCCCAAACCTGCTTCTAATGGCGAAGTCGTGTCGTTGATGTCATTTCCATACAAACAAAAGCCCATTTCTAAACGTAATGTATCTCTAGCCGCTAAACCGATTGGTTTGATTCCGAAGGTTGCTCCGGCTTCAAATACTTTCGTCCAAATTTGTTCAACTTCTGAATTTTTACAATAAATTTCAAATCCACCTGAACCTGTATAACCTGTTGCAGAAATGATTACATTTTCAATTCCGGCAAAATCAGCCATTTCAAAATGATAATATTTAATTTCGGATAAATTGATTGATGTCAATGATTGCATTGCTTCAACTGCTTTTGGACCTTGAATTGCCAATAAAGAATAATCTTCTGAAATGTTATTCATTTCCACACCTAAATCATTATGCGACGAAATCCACTCCCAATCTTTTTCAATATTAGATGCGTTAACTACTAATAAATATTGTTCTTCTTTAATTTTGTAAACAATTAAATCATCCACTATACCACCTTGATTATTAGGCAAACACGAGTATTGAGCTCTACCAATAGTTAAAGTAGAAGCATCGTTGGAAGTTACTTTTTGAATGAGAGCCAACGCATTTGGACCTGACAATAAAAATTCACCCATGTGCGATACATCAAAAACACCTACGCCATTACGCACGGTTTCATGTTCCGCAGTTACTCCTTCATATTGAACCGGCATGTTAAACCCGGCAAATGGCACTAATTTAGCTCCTAAACTTTCGTGAATGTGCGTTAACGCTGTATTTTTCATTTCTATGTTGTCTAAAATTTGAAGTGGCTAATTTATTAAAAATAATACGATTTTTAATTCAAAAAGAATGCATAAATTATTTATTCTTTAAAAATTTATTCAATAACTCACAATTCTTATATAAATGGAATTTCTGATAAAAAATATTTCTAATCACAATCCAAAAAGCTATATTTACTTTTTAATACGAATGAAAATTTCGATTTAATTAATTTAATGAAGCCAGCAGAAAATATAGTACCACAACAGCCTGAAAAAGAAATTATTGAACCCCAACTCAATTTGCTTTTAACCACCGATGAAGATGACGATCGGCCGGTTTACATATCCGGAAATTTTAACAATTGGATCACACAAGACAAGCATTTTCAAATGGAAAAAGTCGGAAAAGGACTTTATCACTATAAATTTCCATTTGATTTTAAGTATCCAGACGAACTTTTGTACAAATTTACGCGAGGAGATTGGAGCGAAGTTGAAATTGATAAATACGGAAATCGGACAGAAAATCGTTCGTGCAAACAACACAGTGGCGTTAAAAAGGAACACGTAGCAAAATGGCGTCACAATTGGTTGCCTTTTAAACCCAATTTTTTACCAAAAGTTCATTTGGTTTCGGAAGAATTTGAAATTCCTCAATTGAATAAAAAACGAAAAGTTTGGGCATTGTTACCTTATGATTATGAAACTTCTACGGAACATTATCCGGTGATGTATTTGCAAGATGCTCAGAATTTATTCAACGAGAAAGCAAAATACGGCAATTGGGAAATTGATAAAAAGTTAGCCGTAATGGCTGAATATAAGATTGGGAAAATCATTGTTATAGCCGTGGAACATGCTGATAATGAAAGAATTTTAGAATACAATGTTGGTAATACAGTTCTTGGAACCGGTCAAGGTAAAAAGTACATTCGATTTTTAACTGACACCTTAAAGCCATTTATTGATGAAAATTTCAGAACAAAACCGGGACGTGAACATACCGGAATTGGCGGAAGTTCGATGGGTGGATTAGTTAGTATTTTTAGTGGAATTATGTATCCTGAAGTCTTTGGAAAACTGATGATTTTTTCACCCTCACTTTGGGTTGTGCCAAAAATCAAGTTGTCTTTTTTGGATATGGATGAACCGCAAGATACCCGAATTTACTTGTATGCCGGCGGTGATGAAAGTGCCACGATGATTGATCACGTGAAGAATTTTAAAAAACGTTTACTCAAAAAAGATGCGTTAAAAGATAAAATGAAAGTGCGATTAAGCATCAACGAACAAGGAAAACACAATGAAGTGTATTGGAGTGATGAATTTCCGAAAGCAATTGAATGGTTGTTTTTTAGTACGAAAGAAGAATGACAATTTCAATGACAATATCAATGTCAAAAATCAATAAAAATTTACAATGAAAATTCATTATACAAATAATCAAACCCATAAAAAATTAAACTTAATTCCGCTTTTGGAAACAGAAGAGGCGATTATTTTTGATGAAATCCATTTATCCAAAACCATTTTTTCAGGAAAAAAAGACAGTCTTTATTTTTATGAAAAGGATGAAAATATTTTTATATTTATTGGTTTAGGAAAGGATCCGGATTACAAATCGATTAAAACGACATTCCGAAGAATTTCAACTAAGCAAAAATCCTATTTTAAAGAGGAAGCTAAACTGTTTTTATCAGGCGATTTATCGAACGATTATATTGAAGCTATTATTTCCGGTTTGTGGTTAGGAACGTATCAACTAGGTCATTATAAAAAAGATATTACTAAGCATCCGTTAGAATTAAATGAATTTATTTTTGAAGTGAATTCGTCTTCGGATGTCAAAAATGTAATTGATAAAGGTCTGAAAATTGCCAATGCTCAATTGGAAACCTATCATTTAGTGGATTTACCTCCCAATAAAATTACTCCAAAACATTTAGCCGATTGGGCCATTGAAGCAGGAAAGAAATTCGGATTTTCAGTGGAAGTTTTCGGTCAGCAAAAGTCAAAAGAAGTAGGTTTGGATGCCTTTATTTCTGTTGGAAAAGGAAGTGCCAATGAATCGCAATTTATCATAATGGATTATCAACCTGAAAATGCTAAAAAACACATCGGTTTGGTTGGAAAAGGAATCACGTTTGACACTGGCGGACTCAACATCAAAACGGCGGGAATGGTTCATATGAAGTGCGATATGGCGGGTGCTGCTGCAGTTTTAGGAGCAATGCAGTTGATTGCTGATTTGCAACTTCCTTATCGAGTAACGGCGATAGTTCCTGCTTGTGAAAATTCGGTGGATGCCAATTCGTTTTTACCGAGTGATGTGATTGGAAGTTACAGCGGCCATTCCATCGAAATCATTGATACCGATGCCGAAGGAAGATTGATTTTAGCAGATGGTTTATCTTATTTAATTAAAAATTATAATCCGGAAACGGTTATTGATTTAGCCACGTTAACCGGAAGTAGCGTTGCCACTTTTGGCAATGAATGTGGAGCTTTGTTTACAAATAATGAATTGTTAGTCAAACAATTACAACAAGCAGGCGATGGAATAGGGGAACGTTTGTGGCCATTGCCTTTATGGGATGCCTATAAATCCGATATCGAAAGTGAAATTGCCGATGTGAAAAATTATTCAGGAAAACCGGTTGCCGGAGCAATTTCTGCGGCTAAATTTTTAGAATTTTTTACTGAAAATCATACCTCTTGGGCACATCTTGATATTGCCGGTGTTACTTTCGTGGATGATGAATTTGCAAAAACCAAACACGCAACGGCGTTCGGCGTGCATTTAATTACTAATTTTATTGAAAACCAATAATATATGGAAAATAATACCAAAACCTTCATCTGCATTTCCAATTATTTTAAAGGAAATGATTTTTTAATTAATATGAAGAAATTAGGAAACAAAGTTTTTCTAATCACTTCAGAAAAACTGCGAGACAAGCCTTGGGCTTTCGATTCGATTGATGAAATTTTTTATATGCCCGGCCAAGATATTGATTGGGATTTGGATATGCTTTTGCAAGGCGTTGCCGGATTAATGCGAAAAGAAAAAATCGATGCCATCGTAGCATTAGATGATTTTGATGTGGAAAAAGCAACCTTTTTGCGTGAAAATTTACGTGTTGACGGAATGGGGCAAACCACCGGTAGGTATTTCCGAGATAAATTGGCTATGCGAGTGAAAGCTCAGGCAGAAGGTGTTCCGGTGCCAGCTTTCAGTGCTTTGTTTAACGATGAATACATTAATCATTTTGCGGATACTGTTTCGCCGCCTTGGGTATTGAAACCGCGTTCCGAAGCTTCTGCATCAGGGATTATGAAAGTGCATTCGAAAGAGGAATTATGGCAAAAAATTCATGAATTGGGTGACAATCGCATAAAATATTTGGTAGAGCAATTTAAACCTGGAGCAGTATATCATTGTGATGGTTTGAATTTCAACAACAAAGTTTTATTTAGTATAACATCGCAATATTTAGCGACTCCAATGGAGATTTCTCAAGGTGGCGGAATTTTTAGAAGTGCCAATATTCCATATAATAATGCCGATGACAAAGCCATCAAAAAAGTGAACGAGCAAGTGATGAAAGCGTTTGGGATGAAACACGGAGCAACTCACACCGAGTTTATCAAATGCAATGAAGATGAGAAAATTTACTTTTTAGAAACTTCTTCAAGAGTAGGAGGAGCTCATTTAGCCGAAATGGTGGAAGCCGCTTCTGATATCAATTTATGGGGAGAATGGGCAAAAATTGAAGATGCTTTGGTCAGAGGTAAAGAATACAAAGTTCCTTCACAAAAGAAACAATTTGCGGGGATTGTTTTGACATTATCTAAATTTGAACAGCCTGATTTGAGCGGATTCAATGATAGCGAAGTGTGTTTCCGTGTTCCGTTGGAATACCATGCCGGATTGATTGTTAAATGTGATAAACATGAGCGAGTTCGTGAATTATTAGATGATTATGCAGAGCGATTGGTGAGAGACTTTGCTACAGTTGCAGAGCAACAGGCGGTGAAGAAGTTGCATTAACGTATACTATTTTATTTACCATATAAGTCATATAAGTTTTTTTATTTTTTGAATGTATAAAATTTAAAAATTTCCATATAATTCATTTAAGTTTTTTGATATGTGTTTGAAGCTTACAATTGCTTATATATTTTAAAACTTTGTATATAGGTCATATAAGCTTTAGATTTTTTAAAACTTATATGACTTATATGTTTAAAAAATAATCTAATTTGAAAATATACCACTCGAAAAACTTCCACAAACACACTTTTTGCCTTTGGAAAGAAGTTTCTCAAACGGATTTTGAGTTGCAAAAATCGAATTTTAAAAGTAAGTCAGGAAGTGAATATTTTTTTACTGAGGAAGGTGTTTACCGTATTTCCAACCATTGGGGAAGAGCCGCCAATTGTCGTTGGCGATTGTTACCATTGACCAATTATAAAAACCAACATACCAAAATAGGTTTTGCTCGCTGGACAGATTTTTACCCCAATGATGAAACCGCCAACTTATTCTTTATTCAAGTAGATTCTGAACAGAAAACCATTGATTTTTTTCATAAAGATATGCCGTTTTATGATGGAAAAGCTGCGTTACGAAATGCCTCTGAAACTGCCAAAACGATTAAAAGTATCAAACAAATTTTGAATGAAGATGATTGGGCGAAGTATTTGGAATATGAGGATTTGGAGGGTTTACGTAATGATGTTGTGAAGAAAATGATTTATGATGGAATGAGTTTTGGGGAGGCGAGGAGAAATTTGTTGAAATAATTGATATATTTGATAAACCAATAAAAATATGTTTGTAATGAATAAATTATTTTTAATACTCTTTTTATCTATAAATGTTTTCAGTCAAAATAATGAAGTAGGTTCATTAATTGGAAAATGGAATGTGATTGATGTCTCAATAGGAATTCCAATTCAAGGAAAACAAGATGAAATTCAAATGGCAAAAATGTTTTTGAATGCAACCTTTGATTTTAAAAGTAACAATTCATTTGAATTGAATATTAAAAGTTCTAACCCTTTTGCCAAAGAATTAAAAGAAATGACCAAAGGAACTAAATGGAAATTTATTACAAAATCAAATATGATAATGATAGGGAATAAAGAGGATAATTATTCAATAATTGGAGTTCAGTATTTAAAAAATGAAAAAGGTCAATTTTTTAAACTTTTAGAAAGTGGAATAATGTTGAAAGTTGAAAAATCCTAATAAAATATTAAGCATTTATTACTACTCCCTCTCAAACATCCCAACCGTTCCACCAACCCAATCTTTATCTTTATTGAATTTCACACCAATCATTTCGCCACGGCTAAGACGAACTAAGTTGGTCACGAGAGTAGGTGAGGGAGCATCTTTTTTCCAAACGGCTAACAAGCGAACTTCGGCTTTTACTTTTCCATCCGGTGATTGAATGATGGGAAGATAGTTTACTTTTTTCTGTAGAATGTATAAGTCTTTTTCTGTAACGGCTTCGATGTCTTCTTTCTTCACGTGGAAAATTACGCCACTTCCGGAGAAGGAGAACAACGGTTTGAGAACATAGTTTTCCAAATCAGTTGGAATTTCTTTTAAATCGCTTAATAAGGTGGTTTCAATAAAATACTTTCCTTTTAAATAAGGCAAAATAAATTTACTGATTCGGAAAAACCAATTCGGATGGCCGGCCCATTCTACCTCTAAATCGGCAGAAAAATCAAAGTTGAGTTGCAAATCGGTGCGTAAATCCAATTCGTCAAAAATGACACGGTTATAAATTCGTTTTACTTCAATTTCAACTCCTTTATCATTCGTGTAAAACAGCTTTTTTCCTTTTTGAATTAATTCCGTCACACAAACTACAGGAATTCCGATGTCGCGTTTGCAGTAGTAAAAATCAATTTTGGTGTTTTGTTTTTCAGGTTCAATTTCTAGCAGAATTACATTTTCTTTCAGATGATTATTGCAAATCACTTCGTCGATTAATTTTAAATAGGATTCGTTATCCAAACCATTTAAAAAAGGAGTCAGTTCCTTCAGAAAAGGGTAGAAGTCAACAAATTTCTGCGACAAGTGATTCTGAAAATTAAACAGCGAAGGAAATCCTTGTACTTCAATCAATTTCGGAATAATTTTTCCATCTTCTTCACAAATACCAAAATCGATAGCTAAAAAAGTGGTGTGATTGTCTTCGTTAGGCACTTTTCTGTTTAACTCTAACGCTTTGTTAGTTAATTCTTTAAATCCATCTTGTTGAATAAAATCAATCACTTGATTGCAACCTTCCAATAACTGTTCTTTCAATTCATTTGGAATGAAAAAAGGCGTTTCTCCAATCCGGAAAGTTGGTTTGTAATCAAAATCTGCTGTGATTGAATCAATTAACTGATTGTATTTTTCGGTTGAGAATTCTTTGTTAAATTGTTTTCTGAAAGCTGTATTCATTGTAAAACATTTTTAAAAAAAAGACACAAAAGAAAATACTAGTGTGCCTTTTTTGGAATTTAAAATTTATAAAACTTAGTTAGAGAGTATTTTTTTATGTTTCATCAAATCGTTGATGGCGATGCGAAGAAAGTTCGGAATAATGGTTTCGTTGGTACGATAGATTTTTTCCTCATCCACCAAATCTTCTAACATTTTCAGAAATTTTGGACGACCTTTCATCTTAATAATTTTTTCTTTGAAGCTTTTATTTCGCATATGAGCTAAGAAACTGAGTGGGTCGGCTTCCGGATGAAATTGCAAACCTACAAACTCATTCGAAAAACGAATACCCATTATCGCTCGTTCATACTGTACATGATCACGGATTTTTTCTAACGCAATAATTTTTGCACCCATTTTTTTGATGTTTTTCAACTTGGGTTGCACCACTTGAAAATCGCGACTATCAATCGAGTAAAACGGATTTTCTAAACCTTCAAACAAAGGATCTGTAAAACCTTCATTCACTTTGTGTGTGGTCATTACACCAAAAGAAGTATCTTTTCGCTTATTAATTTCTGCTAAACCAAAGTGTTTACAAGCCATTTGAAACGAGTGACAAATGAATAACACATGCTTTTTCATTTCGTTTTCCTTATTCCAATTCCAAAGAGAATCGATTAAGTTGAAATAATTTACATCCCATTTTCCATCGCCTTCCAAAGGATTTCCGGGTCCGCCGGTTGAAATAAAAATATCAAATTTTTTGATTTCAGGAAATTCATTTTTTCCACGAACATCAAAAACCTGAAAGGTAACCATTTGATTGAATCGGTTGATGATGTCAAAAATACAACGCATGCCTTGGTTGGGTTCGCCGTCGTACATGTCTAAAACCGCTATTTTTATTTGTCCGTTCATTTGGTAACTATTTAGTGATGCAAAGATAACTTTTTTGAATTATTGTCTTGTAGGATTTTATTGTTGTTTATGCAATAGAAATTAACAATTTTTGATTGAACACAGATTTTAAAACTTTTTAATTGAACACGGATTTTATTGATTTAATAGATTTTCGCGGATTTCTTTTTTCGAAGCTTCGATTAATGGATTAAAAGCGGATTTCCACGCATGCATATAATTCTAACATCTATTTTTCTCTTTTTTCTTTTTTCTATCCTCTTTCCTCTAAATTCCTTTTGTAAACTCGCTTGTAATAAAATCAACTACTTTGGTTAGATCCTGTGTTTGTTCGAAAATGGCTAATTGTTTGGCGGCACCGGTTCCTTCGCGAAGGATAGTGTGCACGTAGTTAATTTCGTCTCGGCTTCCTAATTCATCTACCACATCATCAATAAATTCGAGTAATTCGAGAATTAAATCTTTGGTTGGTACTTCTTTTTGTAAACCAAAATCAATCATATTTCCTTGCACACCGTAACGAGCGGCACGGAATTTATTTTCTTTAATCAAAGCCAATCGATACACATTAAAACTGGTGTTGGACATGTTTAGTTTATACAACTTTGCAACAATCGCTTGAATGATTGCCACAATACAAATGGTTTCATCCACCGTTAAACTCATATCGCAAATACGGAATTCAATCGTGTTATAAAATGGATGCAAACGCAAATCCCACCAAATTTTCTTCGGATTATCAATGCAATTCGTTTTAACTAAAGTTTCTAAGAAATTGTCATACGATTGCACAGAATCAAAATATTCCGGTAAACCGGTTCGGGGAAATTTATCAAATACTTTTGTTCTAAATGATTTATAACCGGTATTTCTTCCTTCCCAAAATGGTGAATTGGTTGAAAGTGAAAAAATATGCGGTAAAAAATAACACGCTTGATTGATTAATTGTAAACCGACTTCACGACTTTCAATGCCCACGTGGCAATGCATTCCGAAAATCAGATTAGAACGGGCGGCATCTTGCAATTCGTTTACAATATTGTGATAACGAGGGTCATCCGTAATCGGTTGGTCTTGCCATTTTGAAAACGGGTGTGTTCCGGCAGCACCTACAACCAAACCTTGATTTGCGGCTAGTTCCACAATTTTTTTTCGAAGAAAAGTGATTTCTTCACGGGCTTCTTTTACACTTTTACAAATATTGGTACCTACTTCCACAACGGATTGGTGCATTTCGGCTTTCACTTGTTCCTGGAGAATGATTTTGGCACCATCTACAATTTTAGACATGTGCGAACGCAAGTCTCTCGTTTCCGGATCAATAATCAAATATTCTTCTTCTACACCCAGTGTAAAAACGGGTAACGCTTTCTTCATAATCGTTCTATTACTCTATTTTCAATATTATATTTTTATTAAAATCGTTTGGCGTCATTTACAGAACCTTTCATAAAAGTTCCCCAAGTGAGGTTCATTTGACCATCTTTGTGCTTTTTAGCGTTTTCAATAGCCATTTTCGCTGCTTCTTCAACAACCCATTCAAAATTGTCTTTTCCAACAGAGGTCAATTCAGCATCCGGTGCAGGGTTTCCAAAATCAATTGCATAGGGAATACCATCACGAACGGCGAATTCTACGGTATTAAAATCATAACCTAAACCTTTACAAAGACGCAACGTGTAATCTTTTACGGTGGCTAACAATTTTTTATCTGCCGGTGGTCCGTCAACAACATAACGTAAATGATGCGGATTACGTGGTTCGTAAGGCATGATTCTCACTGCTTTTCCGCCTAAGCAATACACACGAAAATATTGGTCAAAAACAATTTCTTCTTGCAAGAGCATCACTAATTGTCCGGTTTCACGGTGAATATCCCAGAACTCGTCACGGTTTTCCAAGCGATATACGTTTTTCCATCCTCCGCCGGCATATGGTTTCATGTAAGCCGGAAACTTTACATAATCAAAAATGCTTTCCCAATCCATCGGATAAGCTAAATTTCTAAACGATTTACTGGTCGTATCGGTTGGATGCTCCGCTGATGGTAAAATCACTGTATTCGGTAAAGGAACGCCTAAAACATCTGCCAAACAGTTGTTGAAAAACTTATCATCGGCACTCCACCAAAATGGATTGTTGATGACAGCTGTTCCGGTTAAAGCCGCATTTTTTAAATAGGCTCTGTAAAAAGGAACGTCTTGTGAGATTCTGTCAATTATAACTGCGTATTCTGTAGCTTTGTTTTGTACAACTTTATCAATCGAAACGGCTTCGGCAATGATGCCTTTTTCGTTTTTTGAATTAACACGTTCAATGAATGCCTGTGGGAAGGTGTCTTCCATTCCAAATAAAATTCCAATTTTTTTCATAGTGAGTTATGTTATATTGTTTAAAAAAATTTAATTCTCGATAAATAGTGTGGAAACATTTCTTTCCAAACCGGCCAATCGTGTTCACGATCTTGACGAACATCCAACCAATGAGGAATATCACGGTGGGCGAGGACACGGTTAAGTTTTAAATTGGCATCAAAACATATATCCCAATTGGAAGTGCCGAGCACAATATCCATATTCCATAGTTCACGATCATTTAAACCGTGTAAATAATCTTCCGGACTATTGTAAAAAACATTATCATCATGATAACCATCCATAAAGCTTTTGATATTAAAAGCTCCTCCCATAGAAAACATATGACTGACGTATCCGGGATGACGGAAAGCAAAATTAGCGGCATGGTAACCACCGAAACTACAACCGGCAACGGCTACTTTTCCGGCATAGGTATTGTTTTTAACACGCTCTACAATTTCATGACAAATCATCTTATCATACCAAACATGGTTTTGTATACGATGTGTAGGATGGATTTTCTTGTTGTAAAAACTATCCTTGTCAATACTGTCTGGACAAAAAATTTGAATTAGACCTTGTTCAATATACCAACTCGCTGAGGCGATAAGTCCTTGATCTCTATTTTCATGGTAACTTCCCATCGAAGTGGGAAATAAAATTACGGGATAACCGGCGTGACCAAAAACCAACATTTGAATTTCTCTGCCCAAGTTAGGGGAGTGCCATTTGAAGTATTCTTCTCTCATAACATTCGTTTTAACAATAATAATGAAAAAATATCAGAATTAATGACAAAAGAGAGAGTTTTGATTATTTTTATGATTTAGTCTTTAACAGTTTGAAAAGGGTGTAAAAAGCTCAAAAAATACATTGAATTTAAGCGTTCGATTTAAGTATTTGCAAAAAAAATGACTTCATTTTATAAGTGATTTTGCTGTAATGTATTTTAAATCGAGCTAAACCGATGGGAATTGCATGCAAATTGAATCAAAAGAATAAAAAATATTAAATAAATGTTGTAAATTTAAGGTCATAATTTAATTCATTCCGAAATGAAAAATATACTATTCTTAGCACTATTTTATTTTTTTGTAGGATGTTCTAGTCAATCAAACTTTCAAAATCATACTATAGTTCAAGAGGTACCATTATTGAAGTCTAAGACAGATGGCTATTTCAAGGCCATTGGTACAGAGCCATTTTGGAGTTTAGAAATTTCAGAGGAAATGATTCGCTTTCAAGGGATCGAATCCGAAAGTGAACTTAAAGCACCTCATGTTGAACCCATTCGTGCAATGGATACCAACACGAAATTATATCGATTAAATACTGAAAAAGGTGAAATGGATATCACGATTAGTTTGCAAAATTGTTCTGATGGAATGTCAGATCAAAAACATGATTATAAAGTTACCATTAATATGAAAGGAAATAGTACAAAAAAAAATGTAAACTATTCGGGTTGTGGAAATTATATTGTTGACTATCGTCTGTTTGATTTATGGCTTTTGGAAGAAATAGAGGGTAAAAAAGTTAGTTTAGATGACTTTAACAAAGAAATACCAAGTATTGAAATAAATTCTTCCGAAAAGAAATTTTTCGGTCAAGGTGGTTGCAATCGTATTTCCGGAAACATTTTTCAGGAAAGGGAATTGTTGCGTTTTACAAACATAATTTCTACTCGAATGGCTTGCGGCGAAATAAATAAAGAAAATTCTTTTTTGAATGCGTTGCAAAACTCAACCGGTTATAAAATTAAAAATAATCGTTTGTATTTAACTAATTCAGATGGAGTAAAAGTTGTTTTTAAAAAAATAGATTAAGATGCTTGTTGGGTATCAAACAGCATGATATTGCTTTTCAATCGTTCAATCAACATATTCATCATTCGCTTATTGAGGTTGGATGAATTTTTAATATAATCTTCATATTCAGAAAGGGTGAATAATCCGATTACCATTCCTTTTAATGAGTTTCTGAATTTGATATCTTTTTGGATAGAATTCTCGATGAACTGTAATTTTTTTTCGGTTGAATAAGTGTAAAAATCATTTTTATGCTTAGAAATATAATTTTTAAATACATCTACAAACAAATCATTCTGAAGTTTGAGAATAGGGCGGATGGTTAGGTTTTGAAACTTCTCTTCAGCAGAAGATTGTTCGGTAACTACTCCAAGTGCATCACCTCGGTTTTCGATAATGTAACTATCTCTTGTTGTCATGATTTTTTTATTTTAAAGTTATAAAAAAACCTCTGTCGTAAAACAGAGGTTGATTTATAGTTATTAAGAATCGATTGTTAATTATTTCACTTTGAAAGTTACTCTTCTTACCAATTTTCTTGCACCAGCAGAGTCTTTATCAACCGAAGTATCTTCTCCTTGTGAAATCACATTTAAACGTTCTGGAGCAATTCCAGCCTTCATTAAAATTTCTTTCACGTTAGTAGCTCTATCGTTTGCTAATTTATTATTGTATGGTGTATTTCCAATTTCATCAGCAAAACCGATAATATCAACTGATGCTTCCGGATTGTTTAACAAATAAGTACGGATAAAATCAATACCTTCTGTAGAAACATTAGTTGGTTGTTTTTTGTTAAAATCAAAATAAGTAGCCACATATCCATCATTGATGAATTTTTTCATCATTTCTGTAGATTTAGCATCGTTATTATATGTTTGGTTTGTAACATAAGTGTTATTCAAATATTTCTCTAACTCATCAGGCACTCCGTTTTGGTTAATGTCAACCATTCTTCCTTTTGTATCTACTGCAACACCGGCAATTGAATTTGGTTCAGCATCTAAATAATCCGGCACACCATCTTGATCACTGTCGCTCATGTCGTTCTCAATTTCACCTACACGTTTTTCAAGAGCATTCAAAGCCTCTTGCTGTTTTGTAGTGATTGTTGCAAAATCGCCATGAATTTTGTGCGAACCAAAAGAGTAAGATAGACCTAACGAAGTAGTATACATACTACCCGCTAAGTTATTATTATCATCAGAGTATTCAGCACCATCCCAATTGAAGTGTTGTCTAACATTTGAAATTAATGTAAAATCAGCAGTTAATGCTAAATTTTTTGTGATTCTGAATTCAGGTGTAAAACCAACCATGATTCCACCATTCCACTCGTTTCTTCCGTCTAATGGTCCAAATTTAGGTGTCATTTGAGCTACTTGAATACCTCCATGAAATAACATTCCAAAACGCCCTAATTTTTCTTGAATATCAAATAGTCTTGCGGCATTAATAACACCTTGAAGACCAATTCGAATTTGTTGCAATTCAAAATCATTACTTTCATTACTCAAATTCTCTAACTTGTCATAAGCTCCATCTAATTTTAAACCAAATGTTGGGCTAAACATATAACGTACTCCAAGCTCGTAGTGGTTTAAGGTAATGCTACCCAATACTTTGTTACGGTCACTAGCAAAATATCCCGTTGTATAAGGTTTGATACCTTTACTCTGACCTGCATTTAGCTCAATAGACCATTTATTATACTCATCAACTTTTGATACTTCTGTTGAATCTTGTGCAAAAGATGTTACACATGCAAAGATTGACAGGGAAAAAATAAGTAGGTTTTTTTTCATTTTGGTGTTTATTTTATTGAAAAATCAAATTTTATTTGCGTGCAAAGATAGTTTAAAAATTTGTAAATTCAACCTTTTTGTTAAAAAAAAGCAAAAATAATCTCTTAGTTTAAAAGTAGTTAGCGATGAAATGCAGTTCTTATAGCTGTATAACAAGGTAAAAATGATTGACTTAAATTACGAAAAGCTTTTAGGTTAATTTGTATTTAAATTTATAAGAACAAGTGTTTTAAGCTTAATTTTGCAATAAATTTAATTCAATAGTTATGAGATTTCATACACGGAAATGGGTAAAACCTGAAGATTTGAACCCAAACGGCACATTATTTGGCGGTAGATTATTGGCTTGGATTGACGAAGAAGTTGCTTTGTACTCAATTATTCAGTTGGAAAATGCAAAAGTAGTAACCAAGCACATGTCTGAAATAAACTTTAAAAGTTCTGCAAAACCGGGAGATATTGTAGAGATTGGAATTGATGTAGTTAAGTTTGGTAAAACTTCGTTAACGTTAACATGTGAAGTTCGTAATATTATGACACGAGAAACTATTATTTCTGTAGATACAATAACGATGGTAAATTTAAGTGAAGAAGGAAAACCACTTCCTCACGGCAAAACACAAATTGAGTATGTGAAAGACAGGCTTGAAAAATAAAATTTTAAGCCAGGTATTTTCTCTCTACATAGAATGTTCCAAAAGGAATTATAGAAGCTAGACCTATTATTGTAAATAATTTATAACTCCAATTCAAAGTAAACTTCAATACGAGAGCCAAAAAGATGTAAGCAATAAACAATATTCCATGTGCCATGCCGATAGTCTTTACATATATTTCCTGATCAAACATATATTTCATGGGCATGGCAAAAAACAATAGTGCCAAAAGTGAAATACCTTCTAAAAGAGCTATCTTTTTAAAAAAATCTAACATACTATAACATTTGATAAATTGCAAAACCGTATATCACAAAACGCAAAAGGCGAAGTAAAGCAAAGATTAGGAAGTTTCTAAAGTTAAATTTTATCATGCCTGCTGCCATAGCTGCCATGGCAAAAGGAAGGGGTAAAAGAGCACCAACAGCAATTAATAATCCTCCCCATTTTCTCATATTCGCAATATGTTTACTCATTTTGTTGAACATAAAGTTATTTACAGACGGAATAATCAACATTGCTTTGCCTAATAAATACGATATTACTCCTCCAAAATAAGATAAAATTGCTAATAATGACAAGTAAAGGATTGGATAATCCGTATTTTTTGTCCATGCAATCCAAATGTCCGGTGGAAGTAAGCCCAAAATAGATTCCGAGGCAAAAAATACAGAGAAGATGGTTAAATCGCTGTAACGTTCCGTTAACATTATTAAAGCTTCATTTATATTTATTACATAATAATGCACATAAAATAATGCTCCTACTATGATTGCAGTAGGCCAAAAAGCACTTTTTAATCCATCAAGAATGAATTTGTAAAAACCGGTGTAAGTATAATAAATGTGGAGTTGTCTCCATTTATTTTTTTTAATCTTTTCGCGTTGCATAATTAATGTGTATCAGCTTCTGTGATATTTACCTCTGATTTATTGTTATTAAAATATAAAAAGAGAAATCCTAAAGTGCCACCAAGGAGTGAGGCAAATAAAATTCCCATTTTTGCTTGTTGAACTAATTCTTGGTTTTTAAAGGCCAAATTGGCTATGAAAAGTGACATTGTAAACCCGATTGAAGCCAGAAGTCCAACTCCAATTAAATGTTTATAAGTCATGCCTAAAGGTAGACTGGCTAGTTTTAATTTTACAAATAGCGATGTTGTTCCTACAATTCCAATAAACTTACCAACTAATAGACCAAATATCACTCCCAAGGCTACTAAACTTGTACCTGAATTTGTTGAATCTGATGAAATGGTTACTCCGCCATTCGCTAAAGCAAAAATGGGCATTACTATATAAGTAACAAATGGATGCATACCATGCTCAAGACGTTGAAGGGGAGTCATTGCCTGCTTAGAAAGTGTACGCATGTCCTCTAAAATGTGCAACTGTTCAGGCGTAACAGTTGGTACACCATTTGGATCGGCGTGTTTGAATTTATTAAGGTAATCTTTCATTTTTTCAATAAATACCAGCTCGTCAACTTTAACATTGGCAGGGATTGTAAATGCCGCTAAGACTCCGGCAATAGTTGCATGAACTCCAGACAATAAAAAGGCCATCCATAGTCCACCAACCCCAAGTATTCCGTAATAAAATGTATTTCTGACACCGACTAAATTAGAAACTATTAGTAGTAACAGAAATAAGCTTCCTACTATTAAACTTGTAAAAGAAATATCTGAAGTGTAAAAAAGTGCTATCACTAGCACAGCACCCAAGTCATCTGCAATGGCAAGAACAGTTAGAAATACTTTGAGTGAAGTAGGAACTCTTTTGCCAAGCAAAAATAAAACTCCTAAGGCAAAAGCAATATCAGTTGCCATTGGAATTCCCCAACCGCTGTGAGCTTCTCCGGAAGGATTGAACATTAAATAAATCAAGGCAGGAAAAATCATACCGCCAAATCCAGCAACAATAGGTAATATGGCTTTTTTTGGATTGGATAATTCACCTCCAATAATTTCTCTTTTCAATTCTAATCCTACAACAAAGAAAAATACAGCCATCAAACCATCATTAATCCAATGGTGAAGAGTTTTGTCCAACATAAACTTGTTGTCGATTCCGAAACTTATTTTATGTTCCCATATGTGGTGATAAGCATCCTTCCATGGAGAGTTTGCTAAAACTAAAGCCACAATTGCAGATAGAAATAAAACAATTCCCCCTGTGGTTGATTTCCCGATAAACCGGTTCACCGGATCAATAACCCATCTATCTATAGGAGTGATTTTAATTTTATACTTCATCTTAATTTATAGGCTTTCTCAAAAGGGATGTAAATTTAAGAATATTCATTGAATATGAAACTTCGGACGTTTTTTTTTAATCGATTTTATGTTTAATTTAACCTTTACAAGATGTGGTCATTTGAATTTTAAAAATTAATTAACCTAAAAAATAAATAATGGGACTTTATCTGCTTATTTTTGCAAAAATTGATTTTTTAAAATTTTGTCATGTCAAAAAAAGATATATTGCTTGAAATTGAAGAGAAAAAAAAGCTCTACAGCTATCAATTGGGCGATATTGACCTCATTTTTGATAAAATTGAAAATGCTCCACACAATTATCATTTACTTTATCAATTGCCAACCGGTGGAGGTAAAACTGTTATATTTTCTGAAATTACACGTCGCTATTTAGAAAAGTACAATAAAAAAGTGGTGGTTTTAACGCATCGGATCGAATTATGTAAACAAACCTCAAAAATGCTGAAAGGTTTTGATGTAAAAAATAAAATCATCAACAGCATTGTAAAAGAATTACCTGACCAAGACGAATATTCGTGTTTCGTAGCCATGGTTGAAACGTTGAAAAACCGTTTGAATGATGAAAAGTTGCATATTGACAATGTTGGTTTATTGATTATAGATGAGGCACATTTTAATTCGTTTAGAAAACTATTTCATGCTTTTAAAAATACTTTTTTCCTAGGTGTTACCGCTACACCTTTAAGTTCCAATATTAAATTGCCGATGAATGAAAATTATCATGAATTGATTGTTGGAAATAGCATTGGCTCATTGATTGATAAAGGTTATTTAGCTAAAGCAACAACCTACAGTTATGATGTTGGTTTGACCTCCTTAAAAATCGGAATTAATGGCGATTATACTGTTAAATCATCTGATGAGCTGTATACCAATATGGCCATGCAGGAAAAATTAATTCATGCTTACACCGCTCATTCGCTAGGAAAGAAGACGCTAATTTTCAACAACGGCATCATCACTTCATTAGGCGTTTTAGATGTTTTTAGGGAAGCCGGCTTTAAAAACATCAAGCATTTGGACAATACCAACAATAATGAGGAACGAAGGGATATTTTAAAATGGTTTAAAGAAACGCCGGATGCAATTTTGACTTCGGTTGGAATTCTTACCACTGGATTCGATGAACCAACCGTTGAATCAATTATTTTAAACCGTGCTACTAAATCACTGACGCTTTATTTTCAAATGATTGGTCGTGGTTCACGAAAACTTCCCAACAAAGATGCCTTTACAATTATTGACTTAGGAAACAATGCGGCTCGATTTGGCTTGTGGACCGATAAATTGGATTGGCAACATATTTTTAAATATCCAGAACAATACATCCACAATTTAAAAGGCGATGTGGAAATTGAAATGAACTTCTTTTACAAAATGCCTCCGGAGCTTCGGGCCAAGTTTAGCAAAACGGCTAACATAGAATTTGATGTAGAGTCAGAATACCGCATTGCATTAGCAAATAATATGCGACCTAAAATTGTGATTGAAAAATCGATTGATCATCATGCGTTAATGTGTGTAGAAAATTCAGAAACGCTAGTAGAGGCTAAGCAATTAGCTAAAGAATTGGCGGATGATATTGAAAGTAGAGTTCGTCATTTCACTAACTGTTTAAGTAGTTCTACTAAAAATTATTGCGATTGGTTAATTGACGATTATAAAACACGACTTTTACTTGTAATTGGTAGAAAATTTCGAGAAAAAATGTTTTTAAGTGAGTAATTCCTATATTTACACTTGTTAAAATACCTTCCTATTTATTTCATTGGTAAAATTCTTTTACCGTTAATCGGTAATATAAGTTACTCATCCAGAGCACTATGCATTTCGTCGATGAAATGAGTGTTTTCAACAGATTTCAGAGGATTTATTTTGTGCTGTTTAGATTTAATTCTACTTTTGAAATGTCTTTTAACCGTGTAAAGTTTTATTAATTCTATGTTAATATCATTTTATCTAGTTAAAAAACTTTTTAGAAGTCGTCCCCAAAAGCCGGCGTTCCAAAAAAATACCACAAACCACCCTAAGATTGTTAAAGTGCACCAAATTGTCTGGTTCTGCATTGGCAGATTCATCGACGAACGGAATTTTATTATCTAAAAAGTTATGAGCAAAAAGCACGATGTAATGTTAATTTTAGAAGGAACTTATCCTTTCAATGGTGGTGGAGTTTCTACTTGGGCACACATGCTTTGCAATGAAGTGAAAAATTCAAATTTCACACTTTATTCAATCAATGCAGAATTTGAGTCTAAATCCAAATATAGATTAAGTGAAAACGTAAAAAACGTAATCCAAGTTCCGCTTTGGTCACCAATGGAACCTCAGGAGATGATTGATTACGGTAAAAAGTATTATAAAATTATATCTCAAAAAGAGAAAAACGATTTAGATAAAATCAACCAAGTTTTTATTCCAATCTTTCAAGATTTACTGAGACACATTTTTTCTAACAATAGAGATGTAAGAGCTTTTGATGAAACAATTCAAAAAATGTGGCGTTATTTTCAAAAGCACGATTATAAAAAAACAATGAAAAGTGAACCGGTTTGGAGAACTTTCTGTTATATGGTTTCTGATTTGAATTCGGAACAAGAAAATGAAAAAGTTTCTTTGTATGATTTAACTTCGGGAATGCGTTGGATTTACCGTTTTTTGATTCCGCTTTCTGTTGATGTTCCTAGAGTAGATGTTTCGCACTTAACTTTATCCGGTTTTCCTGTAATCCCGGCCTTAGTGTTAAAGTATAAATATGGAACTCCTATGATTGTTACTGAACATGGTGTCTTTATCCGTGAACGTTTACTGGCAATCAACTCCTCAGAATATTCATATTTTCTTAAAAAAATGTTGATTAAGTTTTCTGAGTGTGTGACGGAATTAGTTTATTACAAAGCAGATAAAATTCTGTCTGTAAATAAATTCAACATCAAATGGGAGAAAATGTATGGAGCAGATCCTGAAAAAATTGAAATTATTTACAACGGTATCGATCATAACGTATTTAAACCGACAGCTAAACCGGAACATTTGAAAGATATTCCAACAGTTGTGGCGGCGGCTCGTATTTTTGATTTGAAAGATATTGTCACCATGATAAAATCATGTGCAGTAGCAAAACGTCAAATACCAAACATTCAATATTTGGTTTATGGCGATAATAATGCTGTGCCAGAATATACTGCTGAATGTGAACGTTTAATTGATGAATTAGGTGTAAGAGATAACTTCAAATTAGCCGGTTATCACGACAAACCAAGCGAATTGTTTTGCGAAGGCGATATTTCGATTCTGACTTCAATATCCGAAGGTTTCCCATATACAGTATTGGAATCAATGAGTTGCGGAATTCCTGTTGTTGCCACCGATGTAGGTGGAGTAACGGAAGCCTTAGACGAATCTTGCGGCTATATTTGTAAACCAAAAGATGCTGAAGATATAGGAAATAGAGTAGTGGAGCTTCTTAATAATAAAGAACTAAGAGAGCAAATGGGTATAAACGCCAGAAAAAAAGTAATTGATAATTTTACTATTGGTAAATTTATCAATGCATATGAAGATGTATACGAAAGAGTTGTTACTCGTGAAGTTAAAGAAGTACAAATGCCAATTTTAATCCAATCATTAGATGAAATAGAATCAGTAAAAGCCTCATAAACCCCACCCAAATTTACACCTAAACCCAAACCTAACCAAAAAAATAGAATGTATGTGTTCTACTAATGCAAAATGGAAAAGCATAGTGAAAATATAAAAGTATTAATTAATAATGTAAAAGATAAAATAGGTAAACCGGTAAGCAGCAGAGTTGTTGCCGCTACTATTGAGTCTTTTGGTATTAGAGATATAGATACAGAAGCTGATTATGGTGTTTCAGACATTCAAGATTTAGCTAATTACGTCTACCGACAACTCACAACTTCTTTAGAACATAAAGAAAGTTTGAATGCCAAACAACGTGAGTACTTAGCCACTAATCCGGAAACTATTCAACTTTCTGATTATATGGCTGTAAAAGCTAAAATTTTTGCTCAGTATTATCCATTGGGTATCTTTCATCTTCTTCCTGTTTTTCTTCAAATTGCTGCCATAGTTGTTTTTGGTTATTCGTTGTGGACGCATGTTCATTTTAACCACCTGCAATCTACAGCAGTTGTTTTGGGAGTAATTATTGGTATCGTTTCTACCGGTGGATTTGTTCAGGTTATTGGACGTCAAGCCACTTTTTATTGGAATTACCTCGATTATTCCATGACCAAAAAAACAATTGATTACCTTTTAAAACTAGGCATTAAAACGCTTTTTATCGTTTTTGCTGTTATACTTTTTGTAAATTCATTTATTCATATTTATCCTTACAAAGTACTATTCATTGTTTTTGCCTATGCCTTTTTGATTGGTGTACTTTTGCTGGTATTAGCCCCTTACATACCATTCGGCAACGGTGGATGATTACTGTAGCCGTAGTTTTAGGTACGGCAGTGACGGTTGTTCTGAACAAATATTCTACTCTTTTAATTTATTATACGCATTGGTTTGGAATTAGTGCAGCTATTATTGCGGCCAAAACATATTTGTATTTTTTCTTCAGAGGCTTCTTAAAAAAGCATCCACCAAGAGCTGATTTAAATATAAAAACATCGGTATTTATTTACCAAAATCACCGTTATTTTTTATATGGAATTTGTGTATACCTTTTTATTTTTATTGATAGAATTTTGGCTTGGTCTACCAGTGCAACCGGACAACTACCATTTATAGTTTATTTTGAAAAAGATTATGAGTTGGGAATGGATATGGCAATTCTAGTGTTTTTGCTATTATCCGGTGTGTTAGAATTTAGTATTGCTTCTTTTACAAGATTTCTGGACATCACCCAAAAATTAGTACAATTTGAAAATTCTAAACTTTTTAATAAAGAGTTACACAAGTTGTATTGGCAAAATATTCTTATTCTTTTTATAACAGCAGCGGTTATTTTTGTAATTATCTATCAATTGATGTTTGCTTCTTGGGGTTATAAAGGTCAGTTTCACGAGGAATTGGAAACTTTAAGCGTAAAAGTTACTCTTTATGGAGGAATAGGTTATTTCTTTTTAGCATGGGGAATGCTTAATACGCTATATTTGTTCACTTTAGGTCAAACAGAACAACCTTTGAAAGGAATAATTTATGCCATCGTTATTAATCTAACCATTGGTTTTATTCTTAGTCGCTTTGTTAGTTTTGAATACAGTGTGGTAGGAATGTTAGCCGGAGCATTATTTTTTATGTTCTATACCCTGAAGCATTTTTTCCGTTTTTTCAAAAAACTTGATTATCATTATTATGCGTCGTTTTAATTTGTTTTTTTGGCTATTGCCTTCTTTATTAACCATTCCTGTTTTCAGCAATCCTGTTAACAAGAGTACTGTTCTGGTTTGTTACGGCAAATTAGATCCTGCAAAAATCAAAGGTTATAACTACGTTATTTTGGAAGAAAAAAATTTTAAAGCAGAAGAAGTTAAGCAAATTAAAAAGAACAATAAAAACGTATTGGCCTATATTAGTTTAGGTTAAGTAAATAGTAATGCTATACATTATAAGTTACTAAAAAACAGAACTTTAGGAAAAAACAATAATTGGGATAGTTATTATTTAAATCTAAAAGACAAATCTACATCTGTCGTGCTTATGTCGTTAATCAAAAAAGTGTTAGATAAAGGCTTTGATGGATTGTTTTTGGATAATATTGACAATTTTTCGTCATTCGGACCACAAGCTAAACAACGAAAAGAATTAATTGCTTTAATTAAAAAAATTAAAACAGAGTATCCAAACCAAGTATTAGTCCAAAATTCAGGCCTAGAATTAATTCCGGACACCAAAAATTTTATAGAATCTGTTTTGTTTGAATCTGTAGCAACCGATTATACTTTCCAGGGAAACTCCTATAAACTCCGTGAAACCAATGATTTTAATGAACGGATAAAGCGAATAAAAGAAATTAATACAAAATATAAAATACCGGTATTGCTTATTGAATATGCTGATACCAAACAACTTTATGATCAAATAGTTAAACGTTTAGCGTCGACCGATTTCGACTATTTTATTGGAAAAATAGATCTGCAATCTGTTCCCAATTTCACCAAATAAATCATGATACTTTCCAGCTCCATATTATTAGGTTTTGTAAGGCTTGTTTTCTTGCTGATGTTTTTGTATTACTGTAACAATAAATTAGTAAAACGTGAATATAGCCATAATCTCACGCAATTTATTGTTAATGAATGGTTTAAGTATGGTAGTTTGTCTTTGGTTGTCGTATTTGTTTTAATTCAACTTAGTGTTTACAGTTTAATTAATTATGTATTAATAATGCTGTTTATCATTTTAATTGATGTGGTTGGAATTAAAAACTTTAAAAATCCGGTTCGCTATTTTAAAGAAGCTTCAAAATCTCGTTTTTTTGAATTTTTGAAGGATAATGAAAACAGAAAACCTTTGCGAGAAGTTATTCGTCTTGAAAGACCAAAAAAATTAAAAGACGATCGTGTTTTTATTTTTTATGCTACATTGGTTTTGATTGTAGCTGCTTTTATCGGACGTTATTATTTTTATACATACGACACTTATTTGCTTTCAGATTTATGGATTTCAAATCTGAATAAAGTAATTCTCTTCGATGAAAACAATTGGTTTAATGGAACTGTTTCAGTGGAAGGCGAATTAGCCGTTAGCAATTTATACTCAAAATTGGTAGACATTAGCCCGGAAGTGGGTTTACAAAGTTTAGCTATTTTGGAAGATATTCTTTTAAGTCTTATCGTTTTTTGGGCAATCCGAAAAATTACTACTTCAAAAGTTTTAGCTCCAATGATTGCTTTTTTAACCTATGTTTTTTTATATACTTTTTCACCAATAGAAATACATTATCTTTTGCAAAATGAACCTGTACTGATGGGGTTAACGTTTGCAATTCCCAGTATGGTTTACATTTTAAAACCGGATGTTATCAATTTTAAAAAGACAAATTTTTTCATGAGTTTGGTTATTTGTTTTTTTGCCATTGGATTGATTGATTTGTTTACATTATTAATTTTGATGCCTCCGTTTTTTATCATTGCATTAGTATTTGTAAACAAAAATTACTTGGCATTTAAATGGATTGCTCTCGTTGCCTATATAATAGGAACAGCAGCCGTTTTGACTACCTATTACTTAATGTGTCAGTATTATCAAAATGATTTT
This sequence comes from Flavobacterium sp., assembly GCF_044339515.1. Classification (GTDB taxonomy): domain Bacteria; phylum Bacteroidota; class Bacteroidia; order Flavobacteriales; family Flavobacteriaceae; genus Flavobacterium. The sequence continues at coordinate 53,519 of NZ_JBIIVK010000005.1, read as the reverse complement.
TTAATCTTCTTGCAATCAAGTTTAATCTCGGTAACTTCTTTTACGTATATGCCGAACTTGATTATACCATTTGAAGAATTATTAAAGTATTATCAATACGGTTCGTTGTTTAGTATCATTATTCTGCCTTTCTTGATTTGGTATAAGAAAGAGGAATGGAAACCATCGTTAGTATTTATGCTCTATTTTAATCTGTTGGTTACATTAAGTTTTATTCATGTGGAATGGATTGATACTGATTTACTTCGTTTGGCATTATCCGTTTTTATTCCCATTTGTTTTGGAATATCCGTTGCGGTGATTTTACGATTATTATTTCCGTTGTATAAACGGTTTTTAAAGTTCAAAATAGCAATTGCCGTTGCTGCTTCATTATTGGTTTTTAGTGGCATTTTATTTACTCAAATAACGCCGTTACAAAACATTAAATCTTCAGACAAAACACCTCGAATGGTTTTGGATGCTTATGATAAAATTTTACATGAATATTTTCCAAATAGCTATGCAGTTGTCAATGATAATATTGCTCAAACCATGAGTGTTAACAAGCACTTCTTTATAAACTATGAAGATTTTTTATTCAGTTATTTAGACAGTGATTCGATATATCATCACAACAGAAAGAAACCTAGGTTTTTTGTTGAGAATCCACAGTATGTGATTCCAAAAAGTGTTTTAGTATTTGTCTATCACGATAATACAGAAACGGAAAACCATTTTGCGGATCAAAATCAATTAGAGCCCTTATTAAAAGAACATATCAACACGTTGGAAAAAAGAGGACGAAATGTCTCTTTATACTATGAAAGCCCCTACGTAAACGTGTATGAAATTGTAAACGAACCCAAATCAAGTAAGATTGATGACCTAATCTATTAAGTATGAAAACCCGTGCAACCCAAAATAGAATAATTATTCACTGCCTGATGGCGGTTGTATTGATTTTTTCTAGCTGTGCCGACTTTGATGCCATAATGAATCCAAATAATATTGATTTATTTTCAAAAGATCAAGTCGGAAAAAACGGTTTATTAAAACATTATTCAGACACGGATTTGAATCTTCCGCCTTTGGTTGAGTATGTGGTGGATTTTGAAAACCCAATTAGTGTAAAATACAGTAATCACCTTAAAAAAGTTTGTAATTATACCAAGATTCCATTTAAAAACATTAATCTTAAAGCTTGGAATGCCAACCTTGAAATTGCTCCGTCAACACGAGTTTTATGTGTGTTGGAAACCAAAAAGTTAAATGATGCTTCCGTTGCTAAACTCTTAAAATTTGTTTCTGATGGCGGAACATTATACTTACCTTTTTCCTGCGAAGACAAACGTTTTGGTTTTATGATAGGAATGAAAGCAAATTCAGAATATTCTACAGATGTGACATCGTTGGGCATAAATTTCAAAGAAAATTTTATCCCTACATTGGCAGGAACTTCTACTCGAAAAGCAATCGTTCATTTTGGAATGAGTGGTGAAAACTTTGATCTATCTAAAATTAAAGTGTATGCTACTTCTGTCAATAATCCATCATTTCCGGCTATTTTTGAATGCAAAGTAGGAAAGGGAAGAGTCATAAATTTGAATTCTACGTTTGAGTTTGAAAAAATGGACAGAGGAATTTTGTTCTCCGGAATGATGATGGGACTCGAAGGAATTCCTTATCCAATTGCCAATACAAGCACCGTTTTCTTGGATGATTTTCCATCGCCATTGTATGATACCAAAATGGAACCTATCAAATCAGAAATGAATTTATCAATTTCTGATTTTGTAAAGAATGTATGGTGGCCGGATATGAAAGAGTTAGCCAAAAAATACCAAATGAGCTACACTGCAATTCCGGCTTTTGATTATAATGTCAAAACCGACCCACCATTTCTTTTTAGTCAGTGGGATGCAAAAAAAATGTCAGGTGGTGGTAGGGTTGAACCCATTAGTAGTTGGCTTATGAGAGACTGTATGAAAACCGGACACGAATTAGGTTTTCATGGTTACAATCACGTTTCATTAGTAAAAAGAGATTGGAAAAAACCTGAATTCATTGTAACTGCTTTAGAAGGTGTTCAAAAGAAATGGAAGGTTAGTAGTTTCGGTGATTTACCTGTTTCGTATGTTCCACCATCAAATTTCATTGACCAAATGGGTTTAAAAAGATTAAAAGATGGTCTTCCATCCATCAGTTTTATGTGTAGTTTATATTTGGGTGAAACCTATGATGGCGGAAATCGCGAATTTGATTTTGATCCTTATCATCACGGAATGTTTGATTATCCTCGAATTTCCAGTGGTTTTGAAATTGATGAAAATTCTAAATACAATATCCAATCGTTATATTTGTACACAGGAATCTGGAACCACTTCGTTCATCCGGATGATGTGTATCAAATTCCAAGTCCTTTTAACAAAAGTGCCGGTGATTTTGAATTGCGAAACGCAAAAGGGTTAGGCTGGAGAAAAACAAAAGGAAAGGCGGGTGGTTTATTAGGACAATTTGACAAATATTTAAAAGAATTCACTACGGCATTTCCGCAAACTCGTTTTTTAAATGCCGGTGAAGGTGGTAAGATTGCTTATGATTGGAGAGCTTCAAAATTTAACCATAAATCCTATGACGGGAAATATATTGTAGAAGAGTTGAATCCGGAAAATTCAATGTCAAACAGTCAGTATTGGTTTCTTTACGGAACTACAGAAAATGCTGAAAATATTGAACTTCAGTTGAAGTCTATCGCAGTAATTTATTCTAAAACAAAATACTTAGACGGATTTTTATATTCTGTGTATACTAATGAGCCTTCCATACGAATGAAAGACTATCGTGAATACAGAGACAAAGAGTTAGATTTTATTTTCAGTAAAGTAAAAAATGATTATTACAGTTATGTGGCGAAAGTTCGTGAGTTTGAACAAGGCGAAGATGTTTCTGAAGATTATGAAGAACAAATCCGAAAGGAAAAAGCAGCATTAAAACAACGAATGCTCTCTGAATCCACAATTGATTATCCTACTTGGAACAAATATGCAGAATACATGTCGTGGGATAATAAAGGCGAAGAGGTTTGGACTATGCTCGAAAAGCATTGTGCAAAATATCCGACCAAAGAAAATGTAATGTATTCACAAGAGTTAGAAAAATTAATTGGCTACCCCAATGACTTGGCAATGGAGAAGTGGATTAATGCTCAGCTATTAGTTAATCCAAGAGATAAAGATTTACTAAACAGCTATGTAGCCAATTTTAACACACCGGAAAATAAAGAAAAAATCAAGCAGGCATTAATTGCTTTGTTAGGTGTTGATACAGGAAAGCAAAGTATGTTTAACTACCTACAACATTTATTATGGTATGAACCTCAAACGGCTTTGGTTGAATTAGAAAAAATCGAGCCTTCAGAGGATTACAGAGAATTAGCTACTAATATTACTTGGCTTTATGCCAATGAAAAAAACTATCAAAAAGCCTATGATTGGTCGTTTTACAGCAATGAAATTGATATCGCAAATAAAATGGAATGGCTTTTTCTGCTAAAACAGTATGATAGTTTAATCAATGAATACAAAAATCATATCGAGAAAAACCCCGATGATTATAAGACCAAAGCTTTAATGGCGAATTATTATCACGATATGGGCAAATTTAAAGAAGCATGGATTTTAGCCAATGAACTTCCGGAGTCAAAAGAGAAAGAATCGCTGAGAAAATCTTTAAATGCCGATGTTGTATTTCAGGATGATTTTTTGCAACAGGATTTATTAGCCAATTATCCCGAATTGTTTTTAGATAATGTCAAAATGGCCGTAACCAAAACAAATCGTTTGAAATATGGTAATTTTATTGAATCTGAGAACGAAATTCAAACGAATAGAGATAGAATGGCATCCTTAATGACTAGACATTCCTATAATTTTTATGATAAAAAGAAAAATCTTCACCGAATTGCCGGAACATACTCTGAATTTTTCCCTTTGATTCGTTCTACAGTGGATACCATCATATCATTGCCACGATTTGAAAACAGAGAAGATAATGAAGAATTGATTATTTCCGATGATAATAAATTTACTCGTGTGTATGGAATAGAATACCAATATAAAAATCCGTTTTCTTTTGACAAATACCAATATTGGTCCAGAATCAGACTAGAAATGGATAATTATCAGCAGACGTATTTTCAGTTTGGTGCCGGGATTAGTAAAACATTTAATAAAAACTTCAGCTCGGCTCAAGTGAATGTATTTCCCGTGCAAACCGCACCGGGTCATGCAAAAGAAATTTATCACGTTCAATCGGTTCTATACCAAAGTGTTTATTTCATGAAAAAAATTAATGCTTCTTTGGCGATAGAATCAAATTACTACACCAAAAGCAAGTTTAATAATGATTTCGTGACCGATAACAACATCGATATCGCCGGAACATTAAGAATTGGTTGGGACGATGGTGAAGAAAAAAAATCAAAATTTGTGCCTTTCTTAGAATCATCCATTCAAACCGGCTCTGCTGATTTAAGTGATGGATATCCCTATTGGATGTTGGACAAACGTTTATTTGGTGGAGCAGGACTCAGCTACACTTATGGTTTAGAAGCAAATGATTTTAAAGCAAAGGTTGAAGCGGCTTACTTTTTTGATGATTATGCAGAAGTTTTTCAACGTTTTTCAGGTACAGTATCGTATAGATTATTTCATTACACCGCTTTGGTAGCCGGTTTTGAAATTTTTAATCAAGATAAATTCTATTCTAATACGGTTCAATTTGGATTAAAACATAGCTTCAAAGAAAAGAATCGTAAAAAGTAAAAAAAATGATGAAGTACATCAATTTGTACTTCATCATCTATAAATAAAACAGGAGCTTGTTTTAGTGTCTTACAATAAATCTTCTGGAATCATTGGTTTCTCCATTATCAAACTGAATAAAATATACACCGTTTGTTAATGCTTGTGTATCAAAACTTACTTTGTTTCCGTTTTGGGTAGAACTTAATTTCATTTGTTGACCCAACGAATTGTATATAGCAAAATTGTATTCCGAAGCCGCATCCATTTCTACAATTAACTCGTTATTGGCTGGTACAGGATGTAAAATAACTTTTAGACGATTGTTATCTGCAATACCAAGTGTTTCGGTAACTTCAATTTTATGGTTCAAACGGTTGTAACCGGTGGACGATTCCCAAACATTGTTGTTGGCAAAACGAATCGCATATTCAGGTCTGTTAGCCAATGATTCATAGGCATCAGGAAGATGCAAATACATATCATAATTTCCGGGAATAATTCCATCCGGTAGAGTTAAATTTTCTGTGATGGTAACTTCATCTTGCCAAAGTCTAGGATCTGAATCCAACATTATGGAGAAAACGTCATTTGTTACTAAATTTTTCAAAACAATGTAAGCATATCGCTCATTAAAAGGAGCTGCATATCCAACGTTTTCAATGTTAATTGTAACCGACAATTGATTATCCAATGAAACACTTTGTGGCAAAATTGCACTGGTTAGTACAAAACGATACCCAAGATTTTTTTGAATGTCTTGATAGCAATCGCCGGTTTGCCAACCATTAATTACATTTGGATGATAATCTAAATTAAGATAAGACCAGTGAAATTTAGCCATTTCAAATTGTGCAGTCGTACAATTAGTTCTGGATTCAAAAACAGCACAGGTTTCTCCACCCATTGGTAAAAATTGAGTTTCTTGATCTAAATACGGATATTCAGTATTTACGTTTGAATAAGTTCCAACATCAGTGTTACTTGATAAAAAACAATCATTATGATGTCCAATTCTTGCTAAACTAGTATTTGTATAAGCTTGACTCGGTGGGAGAGGAGCGGGAGTATTATACATTTGTTGTTTCATCTTAGGATAGCGAATTTGTACAGCTCTTGTATTAGGTAAAGCATTTAAAATGGCATCAGTGATATTTTTACGGTGAGCATAATTGGCAGCAGTCAAATTGGTTTCATTGTAGCCCCAACCGCCAAATTCGGCTTGGTCTGTGTAGTACCATTCGCCCCAAGCTCCAATAAATCCGGCTTGCATGACAGCGATAACATCTGCATTAGCAATCAAAATAGGTTTTATTTGATTAATATGTTCCAACATTCTGGCTTTAGTAGCATCCAAAACAACATCATCACCATAATCATCAGAATAGGCAAAACGAATTACACTTTTTAAACCGGCATTACGAATTCGGTTAAAATCCGTTTGCATGTTGTTCAAATAGGATTGCGGAATGGCAGAATTAACAAAATCATTTAAATAAAAATAGCGAAAAACCAACGTAATATTTTGGTTCGTTCGATAGTTGGTCAACGAAGATTGGTTCAAAAGACCATAACCACCTGAAGATGAAGATTGGGTATCACTGTACTTATAAAATCCACGCTCAGGATTTGGAAAGTTGGCACTCGATTCAGTATACGTTACTGTTGTTGTTTGTGCACCTCCGTAAATAAACAGAAGAGCACCAAAAAAGGTAAATACTTTTCTCATAGTAGTAGGTAAGTTTTTGCTAAATTTGGGTTAGCGGATTAAACAATTTTAGTTTTACTAGCATAATACGATGTTGTGGCTCATTGTATTATGGATTCAAATATAGATGAAATGCTTTTTTTTTATCGATTAAATGCGTTAAAAAAATGCACTAAAAATCGATGAAATACATAAAGTGTAAAAAAATGTAAGATTATGATTAAGTATTAACAACAATTTATGTAGGTTTTGGTTCACTTTTTAAACTTTTTTTTATGTAAACATATCAACTGGTGTGTAATGATTTAAGAAAATGATTACTAAGAATTTTTAATTTTGTCATATTCATTCTTTCACCATAAATTTTATCTTTTTTTTCTTTTGATTAATATTTATTAAACCAATATTTCTAAGAAAATATATTGATTTAAATATACTCTTATTATTTACTCATAATTGAATTATAATTTATATTATGTAAAATAGAATATTTTAAAAGCTAGGCTAAACCCTTCTATTGCTGATAAATATAAATGACAAAGAAATCAAAATAAAAGCAACTGTTATAACTATACAATTGATTATTAAATTGGAATAACCGATAAGGTTAACTTCTAAAAACGGATAAGGATAATACTTTGAGTAATGACCAATCGATAAAACACTAAACAGATAAATCAATGGAAAAATCAAGATTTTGAAAGTAAATGTATACGATATATAAATTTTATTTTTTGAAATAAACCAAAATGCAACAAAAAGAATCGGATTGACCACATGTAATAATTCATCCACAATTTTCTGTAAACCGGTTGGCTCCCAAATAAATCGTAAGACAATGTTATATACGATTGCAACAATACTAATATATACTGCAATAGCAGTTTGCGTTTTGTAAGATTTAAATAAAGTAGAAAATTTAAAAAATAATGTTGTAAAGCAAATACTAACCAAAAAATTAGACAAAATTGTAAAAAAAGAAAAAAACCTAATAATAGAATTAAGTAAATCAACGCTACTATTTTGTAATAAAAGAATGAATTGTGTCACTAATGAAAACCATCCCAATATAAATCCGAATAATAAAATGAATTTGTGAGTTTGCATATTATCCTATTTTTGATAAAATTAATAAAACCAATTGTAAATTTGACTTCAGTAATAGAATTTATGTAACTTTATACTTTAAATTTTTAGAGCCATGAAAAATTCAATTGCTGAACGAATTGCAGATTTTCTGAAAAACTTCCCGCCATTCAACAGTCTTACATATACTGAATTGGTTACAATTTCCAATGAAATTCAAGTGGTACATGTAGAAAAAAACCATGTCTTGTTTAAAATCGGAGACAAAACCCATCCTTTCTTTTATGTCGTGAAAGAGGGTGCAATCGGACTTTCCGTTACTTCCGATGCCGAAGAAGCATTAATTGACAAATGTGATGAAGGAGATATTTTGGGACTACGTCCATTTTTTGCAAAAAACAATTATTTGATGACCGCCAAAGCCCGTGAAGAAAGCCTTTTGTACGCTATTCCAATTGATGTTTTCAAACCCTATGTGAGTCAAAATGCCGAAGTTTTAAGCTTTTTGTTAGAAAGTTTTGCATCTAATACGCGTAACCCTTATGATAAAGAAAATAGAGGAAAATTGATTTCCGAGAATGTAATTTATACCGAGCAAAGTTCAGAAATTCAATATTTTCAACCTATTTCTTATACAAAAAGTCCTATCACAGCATCCAGAAAAGATATTGTGAAATTTGTGGCACAAACGATGACACAAAGCAAAATTGGTAGCGTAATTATTCAAGATAATAGTTTACCGGTTGGCATTGTGACCGACAAAGATTTGCGTTCAAAAATCGCCACTGGCCTATTTCCTATTGATATTACCGTAGATCAAATCATGTCGGCACCGGTCATTACAGTTGCCGAAAACATTTCGATTGCAGAAACACAAATGATGATGCTTAAGCACAATGTTGGACATCTTTGCGTGACAGCCGATGGAACGAACAAATCCAAAATCATGGGAATTATTTCTGAACATGATGTAGTAGTAGCTCAAGCCAACAACCCCGGGGTTTTACTCAAGCAAACCAAACGGGCAACACGTTCGAAAGAATTAAAAGCGGTTCGTGAAAAACTAAATGATTTAATTCAGAATTCATTAGATAAAAACATTCCAATTCAACATATTTCATCTCTTGTCGGCGAAATTAATATTGCCATTACCAAACGAGCGGTAGAATTAGCCATTGAAAAAATGGAGGAACAACCCCCTACTCGCTTTGCCTGGATGAACATTGGCAGTCAAGGTCGTAAAGAGCAATTATTGATGACCGACCAAGATAATGCCTTAGTTTTTGAAGATGTGGAAGAAGAACGTTATGACGATGTGAAAAAATATTTCCTCGAATTAGCCGAAAAAGTAACCAAAACACTCCATAAAGTTGGCTATGAATTTTGTCCTGCAGAAATGATGGCCAGTAATCCAATGTGGTGTAAATCTGTCACCGATTGGAATAAGCAGTACAATTCTTGGATTAATAAACCCGGTGAAAAAGGAATTTTAATGTGCTCTATTTTCTTTGATTATGATTTTATTGTGGGTTATGAAAATTTGGTGGATTTGATTACAGATAACATCTTTGCCAATGTGCACAATAACCAATTATTTTTTGCTTATTTGGGCACAGATGCATTGAAAAACCCTCCTCCACTTGGCTTTTTTCGTCAGTTTTTGGTGGAAGATGACGGCGAACACAAAGATACTTTTGACATTAAAAGCCGAGCAATCATGCCATTGGTTGATGCTGCTCGTTTATTGGTTTTAAGTCAGGATATAAAAGGAATCAACAACACCTATCAACGGTATAAAAAATTAGCCGAATTAGAGCCTCAAAACGCTGATTTATTTGAAAGTTGTGCCGAAGCTTTTTCTACCCTTTCTCTCTTCAGAACGGAAGAAGGTCTAACCAATAATAATAACGGTAGGTATTTGAATTTGAATGAATTATCGAAATCAGATAAAGTAAAACTTAAAAATGCTTTTCAACCTATCCGCGATATCCAAGATGCTATCAAAAATCGTTTTCAACTCACCTATTTCACATAAGATATGGTATTCGATTGGTTTAAAAAAGTAAGCAAAGATTATCCAAAATTTTGGGAAAATTATCTTGAAAATTTCGAGCAAGAACCCGACGAGTTACAACCAAAACGTTATGTAGTTTTTGATTGCGAAACAACGGGTTTAGATCATCGTAAAGATGTTATTTTATCAATTGGAGCAGTTGCTGTAATTGATAATGCCGTGATTGTAAACGATTCACTTGAACTTTTTTTAAAACAAGATCTTTATAAATCAGAAACCGCTTCAATTCATGGTATTTTAAAGGAAGGAAAGGAAGAAAAAATTGTGGAAGCCGAAGCCATCATTCGCTTTTTAGAGTTTATTAAAAATTCTACTCTAGTAGGCCATAACGTGAATTTTGACATTGAAATGATTAATCAAGCTCTCAAACGCTTGGAAGTGGGAAAACTCAAAAATGACAGCATGGATACTGATGCCATGTATAAGAAATTCAAAGGTTTACAGGAAGATCAACATTCTACTTTAGATGAATTATGTAAAATTTTAAAAGTAGAAAAAAGCGACCGTCACACTGCTTCCGGTGATGCTTTTATTACAGCTTTAGTTTTTTTGAAGCTAAAGAAACGATTGGATATTAAATAAGTCTAACCACTTTTTCATACCTTCCATGGTGACTTTTTGAAATATGAATGTGTTTTCCATTCTTAATTATAAAACGAATTCCATCTTTTTTATGAATTTGAATTGTATTTGAAATTTCAAGTACACCACCAAAAGCTTGGTTTTTAAGTGCTATCGAATGGATGAAATCATCTTTTATTGTTGTTTTGGTATAGAAAAGTTGTTGTTCAAATACTATTATTCCATTTTTAAAATCAGTGTTTTCAATTCGCAAAGGATAAAATCCTCTTGATCCATTTTGTTGTCGGATGATTTTATAAACGGCTTCCTTCCTACTCCACAATATCCAAACCATAACCGTTGGATTTTGGTCGGAATAAATAAGGTTTTGTTCTTTTGTAGTAAATATTTTATTGAGGTAACCTTTTCGTTGCCAATTGCTTTCTACTTTTGCTAAAGCTAAATCTACAACATCATTCCCAATCATTTTTCATTTAATTTTTTTTCGATAATATCCAACGCTGCTTGAACATTGAGCATTCTTTCCATCGATGCATTGTCAATCACAATATCAAACGCTTCTTCAATATCTAAAATAACATCAACCAAATTGGCGGAATTAATCTTCAAATCATTAATAAAATCAGTGTTTTCATTTAAATTGTCAAACGCTTCTCGATTTTTGATGTAAGGTTTTACTATATTTTTGAGTTGGAGAATGGTTTCTTCTTTGTTCATCTTCTTTTTTTTACGAAGATACGCAACTTAGCGAAACTTTTTGAAAACAACACACGCATTAACATCGCCAAAACCAAAACTGGCTTTTACCGCAATATTAATTTCTTTTTGAATAAGTTGTTGCGGAATTTTTTCCCTTTCAACCAAAGCCTCAATTTCCGGATGCAAATCTTCACGATTAATCGAAGGAAAAATAAATCCGTGATGAACTTGCAAAATGGTCGCCACACTTTCAATACTTCCGGAAGCCGAAAGACAATGTCCTATCATCGATTTCAACGAATTAATATAAGGAAAATTAGATTGATTTAAATTTAAAGCTTTACTCCAATTAAAAATCTCTAAACTATCTTTAATTGTGGCAGTTAAATGTCCGTTTATTGTATCAATTTCATTGGAATTTATATTTGAATTTTTCAACGCATCTTCAATACACTTTTGTACAGCAATGGAATTAGGTGCGGTCATTGTTCCTTCACCTCGTTGTCCGCCGGAATTACTGTTTCCACCTAAGACTTCTGCATAAATGGTAGCATTTCTAGCTAAAGCCGACTCTAAATCTTCCAAAAGAATTGCTCCTGCTCCACTTCCGGGCACAAATCCAGAAGCACTTGCACTCATCGGTCGAGAGCCTTTTTCAGGCGAATCATTGTGTTTGAAAGTACAAACCCGCATGGCATCAAATCCGCCCCAGATATACGGACCGCTATCGGAGGTGCTTCCCACCAACATTCGCTTGGCTTGTCCGGAAACGATTCGGTCGTAGCCCATCAAAATGCTTTCTGTTCCGGTTGCACACGCAGATGAATTGGTGGTTACTTGATTTCCTAAACCTAATTTGGCTGCCAAATAAGCACTCACGCCACTATTCATGGTTTGAGCAACAGCAGTGCTTCCCAATCTTCTGGTTTGAAAATCATCAATTTTATAGATGCTTTCCCTGAATTTTTCAATTCCGGAAGTTCCTGAACCGAAAATTGTACCGCTATCCCAATCGGGATTATTGTTGTTTTCAATGGATAATCCGGCATCTTTCCAAGCATCAATGCCGGCAATCACTCCATATAAAATTCCGGATGCATTAAAGTTTTTTAATTCTAATGCTGTAAAATATTCATTTTTTAGTTCTTCCGTTATTTCAGGCGTTCCCGAAATTTGGCAGGAAAATTGCAATCGTTCTAATTCTGCATCGTGTTTGATTCCCGAAAATCCGTCTTTGATGGCATGCAAAAAGTTGCTCACGCCCACACCATTGGGAGCAACAACGCCTAATCCGGTTATTACGACACGTTTTTTTTGCATTTTATTTTACTATTATTCCTGACAAAGTTCCACTACAAACTTCTTCATTTTTGCTATTCATCATTCGAACTTTACATTTTAATTTTCCAAAACGGAAATACACTTTTTCTGAAATTACGGTCACTTTTTCGTTGGGGTAAACGGGTTTTAAAAATTCAACTTCGGAGGATGAAAAGGCGATTTTCAAAACATCTTCGTTCAACGTCAGATAAATTCCCAAACAAACCAATCCAATTTGAGCCATTGTTTCGATTAAAATCACACCTGGCGTAATTGGATTATTTTTAAAATGACCTTTGTAAAAATCTAACTTTTCATCAAACGTAAAGGTTCCTTTTGCACCATTTTCATTAATTTGGAGCAATTCATCTACAAAAAGAAACGGTTTTTGGTACGGAAGTTTACTTAAAATTAAATCGGTTTCACTCATTTCAATTTTATTTTAAAGACTTTCACCACCATCTACTTTTACAATTGTGCCATTGATCCATTTGGCTTCTTCTTTACAAAGTAAATAAACCACATTGGCCACATCTTCGGGCCTTGTCAATCGTTTGAATGGATTTCGTTTAATTGCAATTTCTTTAATTTTTTCACTGTTCGGAATCAATTGAAGTGATTTTGTATCAGTCACACCCGCTTGAATACAATTACTTTTGATGCCAAGGGGTGCAAATTCAAAAGCGATTTGTCTTGATATGGCTTCCAATGTGGCTTTGGCTGCACTCACAGCTCCGTAATTTGTAATTGGTCGTAGGCTTCCTTCGCTGGTAAAAGAAATGATTCTGGCATCGTTATGAAATAATTCAGCTTCAAAAACTGCTTTTGTCCAATCGTAAAGCGAAATCGACATTGCATTGATAGTTAACAAAAAATCATCGGTTAACAATGAATTTTCTGAAGTCATACTTTTTAAACTTCCTTTTGCGATACTGTGTATGAGGCATTTTATCTTGTTTGAACCGATTTCAGTCTTTATTTGACTGATGATTTCTTGTCGTTTTTCAGTTTGTAAAGCATCGACATTAAAACTCAAAAAGGAAATTCCGGTTGATTTGATAGATTCAAATTCTTGTTCAATTTCAGGTAATTCCACTCGCGTATTTCGGTGAACGATGCAAATATTCATTCCGTTTTCAGCTAACTTTTTAGCAGAAGCTAATCCTAATCCGGAACTTCCTCCGAGGATAATTGCCCAAGTATGTTGAAATTCGTTTACCATTCTACTAAAATTCGTTGTGCTGTAAATCCGGGACCGAAACTCAACATCAACCCTCTTTGACCTGATGTTGGATTCTGTTGCATAATTCTTTCCAAAACAAATAAAACTGTGGCACTTGACATATTTCCGTATAATCGCAACACTTCTTTAGTATCGTCGATGTTTTTACCTAAATCTAAAAATAAATCTTCGACTAAATGTACGATTTTTTTCCCACCCGGATGAAAAATTAAATAATCTATATCAGCAATTGTCAAATTATTTTTTTCTAAAAATGGATGAATTATAGTTGGGAAATGTTCGCCAATTGTTTCAGGAACTTCAATATCCAAAACCATTTTTAAACCTTTATTCGTCAAATCAAAACCCATCATGTGTTCTTTATCATAAAAATGATACATGGCTTCGTCAACTAGTTTTGGACCTTCGTCTTCGGGATGGGAAGACATTAAAACACACGCTGCTCCATCACCAAAAATCGCAGCACTGACAATGTTTGCCATCGAGAAATCATCTAATTGAAACGTTGCTGTTGGACTTTCAACGGTAATCACTGCCGCTCTTTTGTTGGGATTGGCTTTGAGGAAGTTTTTGGCATAAATTAAACCCGAAACTCCACCAACACAACCCATTTCGGTTACAGGTAATCGAACAATATCTTGTTTTAGCTCTAAGCGATTGATTAGATAAGCATCTAGGGATGGAATCATAATCCCGGTGCAACTCACAGTAATAATATAATCAATGCTTTTCGGACTCCATTTTGCATTATTTAAAGCTTTTTGTAGCACCTGTTCGCCCAAAACAATCATTTCTCTGGAATAAATGGCGTTTCTTTCCTCAAAAGATGATAAGGAAAAAACTTCTTCCGGATGCATAATGGAATAACGTTTATCTACTTGAGCTCCTTCAAAAATCTTTTTTGCTTTTCGTATGAATCGATCTTCCTGACTATGCAACCAACTATCCAAAAAAGGAATAATTTCCGAAGTTTTTCGAGAATATTGCGGCACTTGCGTAGCAACAGTGATGAGTTTAACAGTCATTTTAATTTATTTATTTCCGAATAATCCATTGGTATCTAAACGCCCATTTCCATTGAATCGTTTGTTCTGTTGCGTTAATTTTTCGTGAAAAGCCAATCAATTCTTCTTTTTTGAACCCTTTTAAAATAGAAAGCAAACCGTCTTTTTTAGGCATCTCTCTTAATTGAAAGATAAAACAAACCAATTGAAATAAGTGATAAGCAACGGAACTTCGGTGCAAATCATTTATAACAATTCCTAGCTTACTTTTTGCTAAATAATCTTGTAAAATTAGATTAATTTCATCATCACTAAAATGATGTAATGTTAAGGTAAACAAGGTAATATCAAATCTTACTTGACTTTTTTGTTTATGTAAAATATTTTCCTGAATATAGTTGATATTTGGGAAATTTTCAGATAATTGTTTTGCTTCACTGATTGTGTAAGCATTAGCATCTATCCCAATTAAATCAAATTGATATCCGTTTGAAAGTCCAAATTTTGCAATTTCACGCAACATATCGCCATTTCCGCAACCGACATCACAAATGGTAATTGGTTGAGATTTATCGATTGATTTTAGTAATTCTTTTACACCATTAAGTGTTAACTTGTTTCCGCCTAATTTCTGATTAATTGAGGCAATGGTTTGTAAAGCAGAGGATAATTCACTTCCTTCCATAGAAAAATCATCCATTAATTCTTCTTCTCTGTTGCGAAATTTGGTGTGTACAAACATTATTGAATTGGCTTTCCGTGCGTTTTTTGAATTAGGAAAGGTAGTGATTTTGGGAAGATTATCAGCCATTTCATCATCATATTACTGAGAAATGGATTGAGTAGTAATTTGGAGAGGATTTTACCCATTTGAATGCGTGATTTAAAATTGAAATTCCATTGTTTGGCGTAATTCATTTCCAATTCGCTGCGATTTATTTTCCCATTTAAAAAATCAAGCGTGAATTCACTGGCTATTTTGGCACTGTGAATGGCCATCGCCATTCCGTTTCCACATAGCGGATGGATTAATCCGGCGGTGTCGCCTAGCATTAAAATATGGTTTTCAACTTGCTTTTTGCTTTCAAAGGATACTTGACTTATGGTTAATGGTTTTTCAAAAAGCAGTTCTGAATTGTCAAAAATAGCTTTCAGTTTTGGGTTTTTATTTAAAACATTTATTTGAAAATTTGAAATATCTTTTTCTTTTTTAAATGATTCAAATTTAGTCAGATAACAAATATTGATGATGTCATCCTCTACTTTTGAAACACCACAATAACCACCATCAAAATTATGTAATTCGACTAAATCATTCGGAAAATCGCCTTTATAATGAGCTTTTACAGCTAACCAAGGTGATTTTTTTTGAATAAAATTCCGTAGAAGTTTGATATCTAAATTTGACCGTTTACCAAAAGCTCCTAAAACTACTTTGGCTTGGAAAGTTTTGTTGTTTTCGGTTTGAATGGTAAACAAATCATCTGAAAAATCAATTTCATTTACTTGTTGATTAATGATTTGACAACCGGATTCTATGGCTTTTTCGTAAAGATAATTATCTAATTTAAAACGACTTATTCCGAATCCGCCTAACGGAAGATTGGCAGAAATCGATTTTCCGCTAATGATTGAAATTAATGTTTTATGGATGTGAGTTGGTTGTAATGATTCAATATTCAAACCTAATTCTTCAAAATAAGGAAGAACTTCATTCGATATGAATTCGCCACATACTTTGTGTTTCGGATAAGTGTTTTTTTCAAATAGTACAACCGATTTTCCGGCTTTACACAAATGAATCGCTGCGGTTAATCCGGCGAGACCGCCACCGATGATTGCTATTTGGGGATTTGGGTTCATTTGAGCTAAGTTATACTAAATAACTCAAAAAAACAGACTGTTTTAAAATGATTTAAGATTTGTTTATCTTTTCTCTTTTTTCCAATTCCTCTTTAATCGATTTTATTTGTTTGGAGAACACAATAATCAAAGGCAAAAATGCCACCGGTAAAATTGTAAAAACCGCACTTTTCATTTTTATCATAAAAAATATGCCGCTAAATAACATAATGGACATTGCTATTAAGATTAATATAGACGATGTTTTAAGCGTTTTCTGTTTTGCTTTGAGTTCGTCAACAGTGAGTTTGGTTAAATCTTGTTCTTTCATAACTTTGTTAGTAGTAAAAACCGCTTGAACGTTGAAGTCTAGCGGTTTAAAATTTAACAAATATAATTAATTTACAATTTTCCTTCCTTAATTTCCTCCACAATTTCAGGATTCAATAACGTAGTTATATCTCCAAAATTAGAATAATCTCCTTCCGCGATTTTTCTCAAAATACGACGCATGATTTTTCCACTTCTGGTTTTTGGTAATCCGGATACGAATTGAATTTTATCTAATTTAGCAATCGGTCCGATTTGATCAGAAATTTGTTGGTTTATTTCTTTACGGAGATTTTCTTTATCACGGGTTTCTCCGGTTTCTTTTAATATAACAAAGCCGTACAATGCATTTCCTTTCACATCATGTGGGAAACCAACAATGGCACTTTCTGCCACAGCCGGATGTTCGTTGATGGAATCTTCGATAGGAGCTGTTCCTAAATTATGACCGGAAACAATAATCACATCATCTACTCTACCAGTGATTCGGTAATATCCTACTTCATCACGTAAAGCACCATCTCCGGTGAAATATTTCCCCGGGAACGCAGAAAAATAGGTTTCTTTATATCGTTGATGATCACCCCATATTGTTCGTGCCATTGAAGGCCACGGGAATTTAATACACAAACTTCCGGTGACTTGATTGCCTTCAATTTCGTTTCGCAATTCATCCATCAAAACGGGTTGAATTCCCGGCAATGGTAAGGATGCATACGTTGGTTTTGTTGGCGTTACAAAAGGAATGGGCGAAATCATGATTCCCCCTGTCTCGGTTTGCCACCAAGTGTCGACTAATGGGCAACGCTTACCTCCTACGTGGTCGTTATACCAGTGCCATGCTTCTTCGTTAATTGGTTCCCCTACGGAACCAATCACTTTTAGTGATTTTAAGGGATACGACTGAACGTAATCTATACTTTCTTTGGCCAATGCACGAATGGCTGTTGGAGCCGTATAAAATTGAGTGATTTTATGTTTTTCAATTACTTCCCAAAAACGACTGAAATCAGGGTAAGAAGGAACGCCTTCAAAAATTACTGTTGTAGCTCCGTTTAATAAAGGTCCGTACAAAATATAAGAATGTCCAGTAATCCAACCGATGTCAGCTGTACACCAATAAATATCATTTTCTTCGTAATTGAATACATTTTTAAACGTATAGGCTGTATAAACCATATAACCTGCAGTAGTATGCAACATTCCTTTTGGTTTTCCGGTTGAACCGGAAGTATAAAGAATGAACAATGAATCTTCTGCATCCATAATCTCTGCTACATTGTTAGGAATGGCCTCGTCTAAAAGCGGTTGTAACCAAAGGTCACGCCCCTCTTTCATGTTCACAGTTGTGTGCGTTCTTTTGGCAACCAACACTTTTTCTACACAGGGTGATTTTTCTAATGCTTCGTCAATAATCCCTTTTAAATCGATTGTTTTGTTACCACGATAACCACCATCAGAAGTGATAACCATTTTACATTCGCTATCGTTAATTCGAGTTGAAACTGCCGACGCAGAAAACCCTGCAAAAACCACTGAATGTATCGCTCCAATTCGAGCACAAGCTAAAACCGATACCGCTAATTCAGGAATCATTGGTAAATAAATACAAACTCTATCTCCTTTTTTAATTCCTTGATCTCTCAGCACATTGGCCATTTTGGCAACTCGTGCATACAAATCATTATATGTAATATGTTGAGCTTCTTCGTCAGGATTATTGGGCTCAAATATTATCGCCGTTTTATCTCCTCTTCGAGCTAAATGGCGGTCAATACAGTTTTTGGTAATATTTACTTTGGCATCCAAAAACCATTTGAATTTTGCTTCTTGCATATCAAATTCAAATACTTTGTCCCATTTTTGATACCACGTAAAATTTTCATCGGCAATTCTATCCCAAAATTTTCTGGGCTCTCGAACCGATTTTTTATACATTTTGAAATAATTTTCGAGGTCATGTATTTTATAATAACTCATAATTTTTCAGTTTTTTGGTCTAATTTTTATGTAAAAATAACGAATCTAATCGTTCATTGCAATGTATCTTTGCTAAAAAGATATAGGTAAAATTGTGTTTATGATTTTATTTTTGTGTGGTTACTGCATATTTTTCAACAACTTCCATTATTTCATCAATAATCAATTCGTCGTCAATGGTTGATGGAATTTGAAATTCAATTTTGTCAACGATATTTCGCAATAATTTCCTAAGAATTTTTCCAGAACGTGTTTTCGGTAATCGTTGCACAATCAGTACATTTCGCAAAAAAGCCACAGCACCAATTTGGTTACGTATTAAATGAACAATTTCATATTCCAATTGAAAATGTTCTGTATCATTTCCGGTTTTCATTACTACCATAGCTAAAGGTATTTGTCCACGAAGTTCATCATTCACACCAATCACAGCACATTCAGCCACAGCAGGATGCGAAGCCACAATTTCTTCCATTTCGGCAGTTGACAATCGATGTCCTGCCACATTGATTACATCATCTACTCTACCGGTTATAAAAATATAATCTTCTTCATCTTTAAATCCGCCATCTCCTGAGAAATAATAACCCGGAAATTTTTGTAAATAACCGGAATGAAAACGTTCGCTATCTTTCCACAAATCAAGCATAGTGCCGGGTGGCAATGGTAATTTAATCACTACAAAACCTTCTTCGTTGTCACCCACTTCTTCCCCATTATCATTCAAAATTCGAATATCATAACCTGAAACGGCTTTGCCGGCAGAACCGGGTTTGATATGAAGAAACTCCACTCCCATCATATTAGCAATCATCGGCCAACCGGATTCCGTTTGCCACCAATGGTCAATAGCCGGAACAGGAATGTGTTGATTATACCATTCTAAAGTGGCTACATCACATCTTTCTCCTGCTAAAAATTGCGTTCGCAAACATGATAAATCATATTGTTTGATAAATTCCCCATTAGGGTCTTCTTTCTTAATAGCTCGAATAGCGGTAGGTGCCGTAAACATCACTTTTACCTGATGTTCTGAAATCACACGCCAGAAAGTAGACGCATCGGGTGTTTTGATAGGTTTTCCTTCAAAAATGATGGTTGTGTTTCTGTTTATTAGTGGACCATAAACAATATAACTGTGCCCAACCACCCAACCTACATCGGAAGCTGCCCAAAAAACTTCACCGGGCTGAGCACCGTAAATGTATTGCATTGAAAATTTTAGTGCAGTTGCATAACCGCCTGTATCTCTTACAATTCCTTTTGGTTTTCCCGTTGTTCCTGATGTATATAAAACATATAAAGGATGTGTTGATTCCACTGAAACACAATCAACTTCTTCTGAACCGTAAACTAATGCATCATAATCGACATCGTATTTTTTGAATGGAACTCTAGCCCCTAATTTTCGATTAAAAACTACTACTTTTTTGGGCTTGTGATTGGCTAATTCAATCGCTTCATCAACTAAAGGTTTGTAGGCAATTAATCTGTCCACTTCAATTCCTGAAGAAGCAGTTAAAATGATTCTTGGTTTGCAATCATCAATTCGGATTGCCAATTCATGTGGAGCAAATCCGCCAAAAACTACGGAATGGGTCACTCCTATTCTTGCACAAGCTAACATCGCAAAAGCCGCTTGCGGAATCATAGGCATATAAATGACAGCTGTTTCCCCTTTTTTAATGCCTAATGAAAGTAAACCTCCCGCTAGTTTGGCTACTTCTGATTTTACCTCGTTATAGGTAAATTTTTTTAAAGTTTGCGTAACCGGAGAATCATAAATGATTGCTATTTGTTCTCCATAACCATCCAATATATGTTTGTCTAATGCCAAATAACAAGCATTTAATTCGCCATCGGCATACCAAAGTGGATAGTCATTTTTATCATTTGATAAAATGGCTTCGGGTTTTTTAAACCATTGGATATGTTCGGCTTGTTCTTTCCAAAATACTTGTGGATTGTCAAGACTTTTTTGATAAAATTCTAAATAATTCATTTTTGTGTGTTGTTACTATTGTTGCAAATCATTCTTCACCTAAGGACTATGGACTGTGAACTAAGAACTAGTAGCAAGCAATTCATTCACTTGATCCACTAATTTTTTGATTGAAAATGGTTTGGTCATGTACGCATCTGCTCCCAACTGCATTCCTTTTTCAATATCGCTTTCTTTGTTTTTGGCAGAAAGAAAAATAACTTTACAGTTGACTAATTTTTCATTCTTTTTAACCGATTCAATTGTGGCATAACCATCTACATTCGGCATCATAATATCCAAAATGATTAAATCAGGTTGTTCATTTTTTAAAATATCCAATGCTTCTTGACCATCACGGGCTATAAATACTTCAAAATTTTGTTTTTTGAATGTATATTCCAACGACATGATAATGTTGGGTTCGTCATCTACTAATAAAATCTTTTTCATCTTTATTGTATTTTCTTGGGAAGCGTAAATGAAAAGGTTACGCCATTTTGAACGTTTTCTGCCCAAATATTGCCTTTATGAGCTTCTACGATTTGTTTACAAATGGCTAATCCTAAACCGCTTCCGATTGGTTTTTTAATATTTTGATTGCTGGATTGATAAAATTTGTCGAAAATAGACTCTAAATCCTCGGGATTGACTCCTTTTCCGTTGTTAAAAACATTCACTTTTAAATATTCATCTTCTTTCTCTGAAAGGGTGATGATAATAATTCCTGCTTTTTCATCGGCAAATTTAATTGCATTGGAAACCAAATTGGTAATCACTTGAATGATTCGTTCTTCATCATAATGGATAAGAATAGAATGTTGATTTTCATCAAATTCTAGATGAATTTTTTTATTAGAAATCAATTGTTGCAGAGGCGATAGCGATTTTGAAATGGTTTGAATGATGTTTCCATTGGTTGGGAAAATTTTCTGCTTACCGGTTTCAAATTTTTCTAAATCCAAAATTTTATCAATCAAACGATTCAAACGATCCGATTCGGTAATGATGTTTTGAAGAAATTGCTTTTTCAATTCTTCCGGAATTTCATCATCGTCATGCAAAATTTCACTTGCGGCACGAATGGCGGTTATTGGCGTTCGTAGTTCATGCGTAACAGTATCCAAAAATTCATCTTTTTGTTTGTCTTTTAACACAAGGTTTTCATTCGCTTTTTTCAATTGAGAAGAAAGCTCTTTTAATTCGTTAGAGGTTTCCGTTAATTTTTTGTTGATGATGAGATTTTCTTTCGATTCCTCTAAAATTTTCAAGACTTCCGGTAAACTAATTTTGTCTTCTTTGGTAACACTTTCAATAAGGATTTTAGCTGATGCGGTTCCAATGTGACCGGTTAATAAGTTTTCAGCAAATTTGACTAAACGAGCATCCGCCATCAAATTATCGGGAGCAATATTGTATTTCATTTTAAAAATGGAAAGTGCCCGATTGGTTCGTTCTTCACCTAAAAAACGCTTTAATACTTTTTGAATATCAGATACATAAGCGGTTCCTTTCCATACAAAAGCGTTTTCATGATTGTTGATGTATTTATCGATATCAACATACATTTCCGCATAATTACGTTCGCGGTAATCACCTTTAAAACTTACTGAAACAAACAAATAAACTAAACTATTGAACAGTAAACTCCAAAAAAGTGCATGTGGAATAGGTTCCAGATAATCTAATCCAAACAATTGAAATGGTTGTAAAAAAGTAAAACCAAAGAAACCTTCTTTAAAAAAATTACTTTCAGGATTGATGGAACTTAATAAAAAAGGTAGCATGATGGTATAAAAACAAATCAGCATTCCAACAATTATTCCCGCAACAGCACCATTTAGCGAGCCTCTTTTCCAAAAAATAGCTCCGAAAAAAGCCGGTCCGAGTTGGGCAACAATCACAAACGAAATCATTCCGACGGATACCAACGAAAAATCCATGATAAAGTAGCGGTAATAAATAAAAGCTAAAATGATCATTAGAAATATACCAATTCTTCTTATGTTGACAATTCGTTCGCTATTACTTTCCTGATTGTCTTTTTGTAGAGAACCTAATACACCATACGGAATTAAAAGATTGTTACTCAACATAGTAGAAAGTGTAATAGATGAAACAACAATCATTGAAATCGCTGCAGAAAATCCTCCTAAGAAGACCAAAACCGTCATAAAAGTATTATCAAATAGTTGAGGAATTAAAAGTGAAAACATATCGGGATTGACATCTTTTCCCTCAAACAAAATATTTCCTCCCCATGCAATTGGGTAAACAAATAAATTGAATAACAAAAGATACAATGGAAATAACCAAATGGCAGTTTGAATATGTTTTTCACGATTGTTTTCCACAATTGACATGTGAAATTGTCTAGGTAAAAGGAAAATTGAAAAGAATGACAATATAATGAGCATCATCCAATTCATGCCGCCTTCCAAACCATGAACGGTATTTCTTTCTTCAAAACTTTCCAATAAGGACGCTTTAGCATAAATGGCATCAAAACCATCAAAAACATAAAAAGTTACATACAATCCTAAAATAATGAAGAAAAATAATTTAAGTACAGACTCCATTGCTACTGCAGTCACAATTCCTTTTCTTTTTTCAGAAGCATCCACATAACGAGTTCCGTAAAATGAAGCAAAAACTGCAAGAACAATAGCTACGTAGGTAGAAGTGTCTAAAAAAACATTGTTGGTTTCTTCTGATTGAGTAACAATATGAAATGTTTCAGAGATTGCTTTTAATTGTAATCCGATATAAGGTAAAATGGCGATTAATGCAATTATCGTGACCAAAGCACCCATGAATCGACTGTTGCCATATCGTAAGGATATAAAATCAGCAATACTGGAAATTTTATTCACTCTGGAAATGCGAATGATTTTTCTTAGAATCAGAATCCAAGCCGGAAAAGCAACTACAGGTCCTAGATAAATAGGAATGAAATTTAGGCCTGAATTGGCGGCCACACCAATACTTCCGTAATACGTCCAAGTGGTGCAATAAACAGCCAGTGAAAGTGAATAAACATAAGGATTATTAGTCCATTTCGAGTTTCCTTTTCGTTCTGCCCATTGAGCAATGAAGAAAAGTAATCCGAGATAAAGCAATAATATGACTAATAATAATCCGCTATTCATTGTATTTTTTTAAAAAGTAAAATGAAATAATAATGGACAATGTCCAAACTGAAAAAATGTAAAAATAGATAATTGGTATGCCCAGTAGAGCTTCAGATTTGTTGAAAAGTAATAGTATAGGAAAGTTGAATGCCATCCATAACAACAAGCTAATCAGTACAAATTTTTGAAGATGCCTTTTTTTCATTTTTAGTATTTCAATTGAATCACAAACTCTGCTCTTGAAATTCAAAAGCAGAGCATATAAAATTATATAGAGATAATTCTTTTATTAATGCCCGGTTGCTTCACCAGCTCCAGATGGAATTCGAATGTTTTCTACAATTTCCTGAACATCTTGTGGTGGTTCCGGTGTAAAACGATTTACAATTAAAGCAACAACAAAATTGGCTATCATGGCTACTGTTCCAAAACCTTCCGGTGAAATACCAAACCACCAATCGGGCTTTAAGGAATCAACTATTTCTTTACCTCCATCAAAGATACCAAATTTGAATTTCAACATATAATAAATCATCAAAACCATACCTACAACCATTCCGCTGATAGCACCTTCTTTATTCATTTTCTTATAAAAAATACCTAAAATGATTGCCGGGAAGAAAGACGCAGCAGCTAAACCAAAGGCTAATGCCACAACTGCAGCTACAAATCCTGGAGGATTAATACCAAAATAACCGGCAATAATTACAGCCACTGCCGCAGAACCACGAGCTGCCCAAAGTTCATTTTTTTCAGAAATGTTAGGGTTAATCATTTTCTTAATTAAATCGTGTGATACAGATGAAGAAATAACCAATAACAATCCTGCGGCTGTAGATAATGCCGCAGCTAAAGCTCCAGCCGCTACTAAAGCAATCACCCAATTGGGTAAATTAGCAATCTCAGGATTGGCTAACACCATGATATCATTATCAATTTTTAATTCGTTTGCTTCTTTATCAGCCACATATTGAATTTTTCCGTCTGCATTTTTATCATCAAAAGTTAGCAAACCAGTTTTTTCCCAATTCACAAACCACTGAGGCATAGAGCTGTATTCTTTGTTACTAACAGTTTCGATTAAATTTGCTTTTGCAAAAACCGCAACTGCAGGAGCTGTAGTATAAAGAATAGCAATTAGTAACAAAGCCCAACCGGCAGATTTACGAGCATCTTTCACTTTTTTAACAGTAAAAAAACGAACGATTACGTGTGGTAATCCTGCGGTTCCCACCATTAAAGCTAACGTGATGGCAAATACATCAATCATGGATTTAGAACCACTTGTATATTCATCAAAACCTAATTCCGTTTGCAATCCGTTTAATTTATCTAATAAATACGCTCCTGAACCATCAGCCACCGTTCCACCCATTCCTAATTGCGGAATTGGATTTCCTGTCATTTGAATGGAAATAAAAATGGCTGGTACCATAAAGGCAAAAATCAACACACAATATTGAGCCACTTGTGTATAGGTAATTCCTTTCATTCCACCCAAAACAGCATAAAACAAAACGATTACCATTCCAATAATAACACCAGTATTAATATCAACTTCCAAAAATCTAGAGAAGACAACTCCTACCCCTCTCATTTGTCCAGCCACATACGTAAACGAAACGATTAGGGCACAAAAAACCGCAACTGAACGAGCTGTTTTAGAATAATAACGATCACCAATAAAATCCGGCACCGTAAATTTTCCAAATTTTCTGAGATAAGGAGCTAGTAATAACGCTAATAAAACATAACCGCCGGTCCATCCCATCAGGTAAACAGCACCATCATACCCTGCAAAGGAAATAATACCAGCCATTGAAATAAAGGAAGCAGCCGACATCCAGTCTGCAGCAGTAGCCATTCCGTTAGCCAACGGTGAAACACCTCCACCGGCAACATAAAATTCTTTTGTTGATCCGGCACGAGACCAGATTGCAATTCCGATATAAAGAGCAAAGGTGGCTCCTACTATAATATATGTCCAAATTTGTACATCCATTTTGTTTATTTTTTTGAGTTGCTGAGTAGCTGAGGTACTGAGCAGCTGAGTTTTTATTTATTTTTAATATTTTCTTATGAATAGTTAACTGATTACTGTATTCTGAGCACTTTAAACTGAGCACTGAACACTGCAAACTGATTCCTATTCCTCGTCGTATCCGTATTTTTTATCTAATTTGTTCATTAGTCGTACATACACAAAAATCAAAATCACAAATGCGTAAATTGACCCTTGTTGTGCAAACCAAAATCCGAGTGGGAATCCACCGATTTTTATAGCATCTAGTGCATCTTTAAATAAGATTCCGGCACCATATGATACCAAAAACCAAATTGTTAACAGGATAAGAAGGTATTTTAAATTCTCTTTCCAATAGGCCGTAGCGTTAGCTTGGTTACTCATAATTATTGTTTTTATTGGTTATAAATATATTTGTAATTGTAATAAGATCTCACCTTTATAGGAATCTATTTTGTCAACCGCTGTATAAATCGGACGATTAGAATATTGTGCTGTAATTTTTGCATGGTGTCCATCCAGGAAAAAATTTGTACCAAAATCAAATTGATTACTGGCTTTTTCTAAAGCATCAAAATTTTTATACGTGTATGCCGCAAAAGGTTGAATTCTTACCTTTGGTTTTTCATTTTTATTAGGTAACAATACTCCGGCTTGGGTGTACCAAATAGAACCGGTTCCAATCATTGGTTGAAGGTTTCCGGGTCCTGCTAATGCTTGACCTCCGGTAAATGCAGGATTTACAACTCCTTCGTTCATAATTCCTATATTTCTTAAATAGTTAGGACCAAAATCATAGGAATAGAAAACACTGTAACCTGTTACTGCCATTTTTTTCTCTTTATTTCCAATGGGTAAATCCACAAATACATCACCGGCAAATAAATTGGTAGCATGCCTTTCTTCAATCCCATTTACTGAAGTTTTAGTTGAACTGGGTGCTGTGTAAAAACCGGCTCCTAAATTGAACATTTTTTTAGTTCCCAAATAGCTTCCAACTTTGAAAGGTAGAAAATTAGATTCTTTGTCAAAAAATTGGTACTCAAAATAACCCGCTTTTGACCATTTCGCATTGTGATTATTATCTACAGCTCTTGCCAAATCTGCATTTGTTACATCAACCGGAACATTGTTGGTAGCAAAAGGTTTATTTAAACTCAAACGGTACTCAAACCGATTGTATTTTCCTTTGGCAAAAATTCCGATTTGACGGGCAAATTGATCGGAATTTTCAATCAATGGCCAATTAAATATAGGTGCATCAATGGTCATATAATTTAATGTTGACGACATTGTCAAACGCGATAAACCCATATAATAATGTAAACCGGCTCCCATACTCAAACTAAACGGTTTTTCTTCTTTTGGCAACACAACAGCATATTCATTCCACGCATCATGAAAAAACAGCCCCGGTTTTTTACCGTTTCCATATCCACCGGTTCCACCTGAACCTGATGCACCGCCATTAATAAAGGTTTGATTGTTAATACCAATATGTGTTACAATCATATAACGAGGTGAAATTTGTGCATAGGCCAATAAACGCAAACGTCTGAGTCCAATGTCTTCTTGCTTCGATATTGCTTCATCGCCAATCATGGTTCCGGGATTCATCTCAGAGGAACGTAACCAAATCTGATTCCATGCAATAAATCGCAAGTATTTGGTTCCTTCCGGATTTAAATTAAATTTTAGTCCGCCTCCGTAATCCGGTGAACCTTGCGAAAAAGCAAGTCCGGATAACATCAAAAGACTAAGGATTAAAATAGTTTTTTTCATAAATAGAATTTTGGTTAAATAAGGGTCAGTTTGTCTTTTTTGACTCCACTAAATTCTATTTATTAATTCCATAAAAAAATTCTGTTATATATTTTTGTAAATTAGTATAGTTAATCTTTGAAACGCTCCCATTTTATAAGCATAAACTTATCCCCTAATTCGGTTATAATCATTCCGGCACCCTTCAAATGCTCTTTGTTTTTTAAGAATTCAACCAATTCTAAATGATTATAAATCTTATAGGTAGGATGATAGTCGGTATGTGCCGGTTTTTTGATTTTAAACTCTTTTACCCAATTGCTAACTGTCACGTGTGAAACCCCGATAATGCGTTCAATTTCACGGTAACTCAACCCTTCTAAATACAACTGAAGTGCTTTGGTTACATAGTAATCATCTATCTTTTTGCCTAACTTATTTACGGTGAAATAATAATTGCATTTTTTGCATAAATACCTTTGTCTGTCTTTGATGATGCCACTTTTAACAATTTGATTATTATGGCATTTCGGACACGCTAAAATCTCCATATATAAAAATTTTGCATAAATATATTAAATTAGCAATAATATAAAAAACATATTTTATAATTTTTTTAGTGAAATTTTACAAAGTGCTTAAATTTATTAGGAAAAAATTACATTCTGAATAAAATTACTCTATTTTTAAAATAGTTTGATTTTATGATGATTATAGCTTCGTTAATAACTTACTATACATTTTTAGCTTTTGAAATGGAAAGATATTCAGTCAATTTTCTTTAATTTGTAGAAACAACACTAAACGTATGCAATTCAAAACGGATGAAACAGATCCTTCTGTTTTATATAAACTATTAACCGGAACAATCATTCCAAGACCAATTGGTTGGATATCTACCATTGACAAAGACGGAGTCAATAATCTCGCACCTTTCTCCTATTTTAACATGGTTTCGAGCGATCCGCCTTGTGTGATGTTTTCCACCCGAAGAGATAATAATCAATACAAAGACACACTGAATAATGTGTTGCACAATGGTGAATTTGTTGTGAATTTGGTAACCATGGATGTTGTAGAACAAATGAATGCCACTTCAGCATCGGTTCCATCCGATGTAGATGAATTTGAATTGACCAACCTCACGCCTATCGACTCTGTTTTCATCAAACCCAAACGCATCAAAGAAAGTCCGATTCATCTGGAGTGTGAAATGATTCACCATTATTTTATAGATAATAATGAAGGAGGTGGTGCCTGTATCGTGATTGGTAAAATAAAAATGATACATATTGACGATTCCATTTTAATGGAAAAGAACCGCATTAATTTGGATGTATATAAACCCGTAGCTCGTTTGGCAGGTTCGAATTATAGTACATTGGGTGAACTTTTTTCGATTAAAAGAGCGTAAAATCTTAAGAACACAGATTTTAAAAATTCGAGAAATCTGAAAAATTAAAAACAAAATAGATTTTAAAAATTTTCTAAATTTCTTTAATCTGTGTTCAAAAAAATGATTTTAAAAATTAGAAAGATTGAAATAATAAAATAATGTCGTCAAATGAGACTTTGTAAAAAATGAAAAAAATAACCGTAATCGGTGGTGGCCCAGGCGGACTCTACTTTTCCATATTAACCAAAAAAGCAATGCCAAATTGCCAAATTGACGTGTACGAACGCAACAAACCCGAAGACAGTTTCGGATTCGGCGTCGTATTTTCCGATGAAACTTTAGGCGAGTTCTTGATGCGTGATGTACAATCGTATGAACTCATTCGAAGTGAATTTGCCTATTGGGATGATATCATTATCGCTCGTGACGGACAAACTGTTAACATTTCCGGAAACGGATTTTGCGGTTGTTCCCGAAAAACATTACTAAAATTATTACACCAACGTTGCCGTGAAGAAGGCGTCAATCTGCATTTCGAACAAAATGTAGATGATTTGAGTCAGTTTGCTGATTCAGATATTATTGTGGCTTGTGACGGAATTGGAAGTGCCATTCGAACGCAATTTGCTTCTGAATTCGGCACCAAAATTGAACTCAAAAAGAACCGTTTTGTTTGGCTAGGCTCCACCAAACCCTTGGATGCGTTTACCTATTTTTTCAGAACAACACCTTTCGGAACCATCGTGGCTCACACCTATCAATACGAAGAAGGCATGAGTACGTGGATTTTTGAATGTAGCGATGAAACTTGGCAAAAATTTGGTTTTGAAGTGACCAACGAAAAAGATACAATAGACAAAATAAGTGAACTATTTTCCGAAGAATTAGAGGGTCATCCGCTGATTTCTAATAAATCGCATTGGCGACAATTTCCGCACGTAACCAATGAAAAATGGTCGCATAATAACATTGTTTTATTAGGCGATGCTAAAGCCACCGCCCACTACTCCATCGGCTCCGGAACAAAATTAGCCATGGATTCAGCAATCGGATTATCAGATGCCGTGATTGCCAATCCCAATAATGTGCAAGCCACTTTTGAACAATACGACAAATCTCGAAGAAATACGGTAGAAATGATTCAATATGCCGCACTCGTTTCGTTGGATTGGTTTGAAAATATGGATCGTCATATGCAACATCCATTCTATCAATTTGCCTTTGGTTGCATGACGCGTTCCAAAAAAGTGACGTTTGAAAATCTACAAATTAGAGACAAGTCATTTACGGATAAGGTTTTAAAAGAATTCAATGACAATTGCAATGTCAATGACAAAAATCAATCAGCGGCATTTTCTACTTTTAAATTAAGAGATTTAGAACTTTCCAACCGAATTGTAATGGCTCCGATGGGACAATATTCTGCCGAAAACGGTTTGGTGAATAATTGGCATCTGGTACATTACGGAAGTCGAGCAACCGGCGGAGTTGGATTGATTTTAACCGAAATGACAGCGGTTTCTGCAACGGGTCGTATTACTTTAGGTTGTGCCGGTATTTATAATGAAAATCAAGTGGTTGAATGGAAAAAAATTACTGATTTTATTCATCAACATACGCAAACTAAAATCGGAATCCAACTCGGACATTCCGGTAGAAAAGGAGCAATTAAAAAACCATGGGAAGGTCAAAATGAACCGATTGATAAGGTTTGGGAATTGCTTTCCGCTTCTCCTATTCCATTACATTCCAACATAGCAACTCCGAAGGAAATGACGTTGGAACATATGAATCAAATTACTGCTGAATTTGTCCAAGCCACCAAAAATGCTGAACAAGCCGGATTTGATATGATTGAATTACAAGCCCATCACGGATTTTTATTGGCTTCTTTTTTATCACCGTTGACCAATAGTCGGAAAGATGAATTTGGCGGAAGTATTGAAAACCGAATCAAATTCCCTTTACGTGTTTTTATTGAAATGCGAAATGTTTTTCCACAACAAAAACCCATGTCCGTTCGCATTTCAGCCTCTGATTGGGCTGAAAACGGAATTTCAGAAGAAGAAGTAATCTACATTTCGAATGCTTTCAAATCAGCCGGAGCAGACATCATTAACGTTTCCACTGGAAATACGGTGGCTTATCAAAAACCGCAAATGGGCAGAATGTGGCAAACACCTTTTTCGGATTTAGTTCGAAATACGGTTCATATTCCCACCATAACCGCCGGATTTATTCAAGATATTGATCAAATTAACACTATCATTTTGAACGGAAGAGCTGATTTAGTAGCATTAGGCCGACCTTTATTAGCCGATGCTAACTTTGTTAGAAATGCTCAAGCATATGAAAATGTGCAAACCGATGATATTCCACTGCAATACAAAATGGGAAGTTCACATTTATATCCATTAAAAGCATCAGAAAGGAAACAAGTTGAAGGAATGAAAAAAGCTTTAAAACCAAAAAGCAACAAAAAGAATTAATTTTAAAAATTTGATTACTCATAAAATATCTAAGCCATAAAAAAATGAAAGAAAAAAAATCTAAAATAGATGTTCAAGGTTTTGAAATTGCCGTTGTGAATCAAAGTAATAGCGATTATATTTCTTTGACAGATATTGCTAAACATAAAGACACTGCTCAAACAGATGATATTATAAAAAATTGGTTAAGAAACAGAAATACTATCGAACTTT
This sequence comes from Flavobacterium sp., assembly GCF_044339515.1. Taxonomy (GTDB): domain Bacteria; phylum Bacteroidota; class Bacteroidia; order Flavobacteriales; family Flavobacteriaceae; genus Flavobacterium. The sequence continues at coordinate 21,873 of NZ_JBIIVK010000005.1, read as the reverse complement.
TGGGTTTTTGGGAAATGATTTATAATCCAAATTTTAAACCCGTCGAATTCGACGGGTTTAGAAAACAAGCTGGCTTAAATAGTTTTGTTTTAACTCCAAAGCGTTGGATTGAAAGTACTAATGCAATTGGCATCGTATCAAAATCAGGAAGATATGGAGGAACATTTGCCCATAAAGACATCGCTTTGGAGTTCGCATCATGGATTTCAATCGAATTCAAACTTTATATTATCAAAGAATTCCAACGATTAAAAGAAAGTGAAAACGATCGTTTAAATTTAGAATGGAATTTACAACGTACGATTTCAAAAATTAATTATCACATTCATACGGATGCGATTAAGGAAAATTTAATTCCACTTGAAATTACAAAACAACAAGCGAGTTTTGTTTATGCTAATGAAGCAGATTTAGTAAATGTAGCTTTATTTGGAATTACAGCCAAAGAGTGGAGAGATAATAATAAGAATCTAAAAGGAAATATACGAGATTTTGCTACTTTAGAGCAATTAGTAGTATTGAGTAATTTAGAAAGCATTAATGCTTTGTTAATTCAACAAAGTTTGTCACAAAGCGAACGACTAACTCAACTCAATAAAGTTGCCATTACTCAAATGAAATCGCTAGTTCATTCCAAAGAAGTAAAAAAATTAAAAGCCTAGCTCATGAAACATTTTGACGACAACTTCGCCCACAATTCCCTACCAAGTATCGACTTGCAACCGTCCTATTTACAAGGAAATTACGAAACCGAAATGCTCAATTGTATCGAACGTCTTTTAGATACTCACATTCAAAATGGTCATGGTAACGCACCTTGCCTTCGTACTTTTGAAGAAACCTGGACGTATAACGATTTATATGAAAAAGCGAATCAAATTGCACATGTTTTAATAGACGATTTAGGACTACAATCCGGTAATCGAGTTTTGTTGCGATCGGCCAATAATCCCATGATGGTGGCTTGCTGGTTTGCGGTCTTAAAAGCAGGTGGAATTGTAGTGGCGACTATGCCCCTACTTCGTTCGAAAGAATTGACTACCATTATAGATTGTGCGGAGATTTCCATTGCTTTATGTGATAAAGAATTGGAAGAAGAAATGCATTTGGTAAAATCAAATTTTCTTCAAAAAACGTGTTTTTATGGTAATGCCCAATTGGAAAAATTGATGGCTTCCAAACCGAAAACATTCGACAATTTTCACTCTAAAGCAGATAGTGTGGCATTAATCGGTTTTACTTCGGGAACAACCGGTTTGCCCAAAATGACAGCTCATTACCACAAAGATATTTTGAATATTTGCGAGGCTTTTCCAGCTTATTCGCTACAACCGACTTCGAATGATATTTTTACCGGAAGTCCGCCTATCGGTTTTACGTTTGGTTTGGGTGGATTGGTTTTGTTCCCAATGTATTTTGGTGCTTCTACATTTTTGATTGAAAAACCTACACCGGATATTTTGCTGCAAGCCATTCAAGACCATAAAATCACCATTTGTTTCACGGCTCCAACGGCATGGCGAATCATCACTACAAAAGTGAAAGACTATGATATTTCCAGCTTACGCAAATGTGTCTCTGCCGGTGAAACATTACCTTTAAAAGTTTGGGAAGATTGGTACAACGCCACCGAATTAAAAATTATCGACGGCATTGGTGCGACAGAAATGCTACACATTTTTATTTCTTCAAACGAAGAAAATATGAAACCAGGAGCCACCGGAGTAGCCATTACCGGTTATGAAGCAAAAATAATTGATATAAATGGAAACGAAGTTGCCAGAAACGAACCCGGACGTTTAGCCGTTCGTGGAATTACCGGTTGTAAATACTTGAATCGAAATGAAAAACAGCAGGAATATGTACAAAACGGTTGGAATATTACCGGCGATATTTTTAAACAAGATGAAGACGGTTACTTTTGGTTTGTGGCTCGTGGTGATGATATGATCATTTCTTCCGGTTATAATATTGCGGCAATTGAAGTAGAATCCGTACTTTTAACCCACGAAGAAATTTTGGAATGTGCCGTCGTGGGTTTGCCCGATGATGAACGTGGCATGTTGGTTTGTGCTCATATTGTTCTAAAAGATAAAGCTAAAGCAACAGACAACATGAAAAACCATATTCAACACTGGTTTAAGGAAGTAGCAGCACCATATAAATATCCGAGAGTGATTTATTTTACGGAGGCTTTGCCTAAAACGGAGACGGGGAAAATACAGCGGTTTAAGTTGAAATAAAAAAAACACAAACTTTATGAATGCAAAGCAATTAGTAAAAATTAGTAATTATATTGGAATAATATCCATTATGCTTTTAGTGTATTGGGTTTTTACATTCATTTTAATTGAAGTCTTTGGACTAAAAGTATTTAGAAAAAATATGACCGATTCATTTTATTTAAGTGTTTTAGGAATATTGGCGTTGATGGCAGGTGCTTTGATAATCAATATCATGTTTAATCTTACTAGAATTGCTCAAAAACATAATAATGATGAAGAAATAACTACAAATAATAAGCGTATTGTTTATGGTTTATTGATATTATTTCCAATAATTGCAATTATTCTTTTTGGTGGAGATTATTTGACAACTCGAAAAAAAGAAAAATTATTAATTAATTCGGCAGAATATATTATTAATCAGAATCCAGATAAAACAGATAGATTATTAAACTATTCATTTAATAAAGAATATATTATAGAATCGACATCTATATTACAATTATATTCCAATATGGATAAAAATTTTCCATATTCCCAGATAATAATGAGAGACTCATTACAAAACAAACCTGTATATTTAAGCTTTGATAATTATTCAAATGTTGAAATGAATGATACAATTTTACCAAAAAAAATTGATTATATTTATAAAACAACGAAACCTGAAAGAGAATATTTGGATAAGGTGTTTAATGAAAAAAGTACTGAATTAAGATTTTCCTCTTACAATGGTAATTATGAATTATTTTATCCATATAAAAAAGGAAATAAAATATTTATCATTTATTTTTCAGAAAGTCAACGTTATGGTAAAATAGGTAGTTAAACTAAAAAAACATTTAAAATGTACTTCACCAAACAAGAAAAAATAAAATTCAAACACATCGACTATGCAGGAATCGTTTTCTATCCGCGATTTTTAGAAATGCTCAATGATTTAGTAGAAGATTGGTTTGAAGAAGCTCTGGAAAGACCGTTTTCAAAAATGCATGAAACCAACGGTATTCCAACTGTTGATTTGAAAGTTCAATTCAAAAATCCCGCTCGATTGGGAGATGTCTTAACCAAAAAATTGTGGGTAAAAGACATTGGTTTTGCATCAGTTTTGTGCGGATTTCAATTCGTCAATGAAAAGGAATTAACCGTTTTAGAAGGCGAAGTAACTCTGGTCAACGTAAAAATCGCTGAAGACAGAGAAAAAATCAAAGCAGAAGGCTTTTCGGATGAAATGAAAGAGAAAATTTCAAGATTCATCAGTCTTAATACTTAATACTTTTGTCTTAATACTTAATACTTTCATCTTAATACTATCAAAATGACCTTTCCAAAATTCAAAGCCGCCGCCGTTCAAACCTCCCCCGTTTTTTTAAACGTAGATAAAACCATTGAAAAAGCCATTTCTTTCATCAAAGAAGCCAGTTCAAACGGAGCTCAATTAATTGCTTTCCCTGAAGTGTTTGTGGCAGGTTATCCGTATTGGAACTGGATCATGACACCAGTGCAAGGCAGCAAATGGTACGAAAAATTATATAAAAATTCAGTCGCTGTAACGGATGAGTCGATGAAACCGTTATTCCAAGCGGCTAAAGATTTCAATATGCACGTTGTCATCGGAATTAATGAACGTGGCGATAGTTATGGCGAAATTTACAATACCAATCTCATCATCGATAACACCGGAACATTAATCGGAAAACACCGAAAGCTTGTCCCAACTTGGGCAGAAAAACTCACGTGGACAAGTGGAGACGGTTCCTCTTTAAAAGTATATAAAACTGAAATTGGCCCAATCGGAACCCTAGCTTGTGGCGAAAACACCAATACTTTAGCTCGTTTTACATTATTATCACAAGGCGAATTGATTCACATTGCCAATTACATTTCACTTCCTGTGTCTCCACCCGATTACAATATGGCGGAAGCGATTAAAATCCGTGCTGCTGCTCATTCGTTCGAAGGGAAATTGTTTACCATTGTTTCATGTTCCACGATTTCCAAAGAAATTATGGATGTTTTAAAACCCGATGTTCCGAATATTGAAGAATTGTTGACTCGAAAAAGTTCTGCTTTCTCCGGGATTATTGGTCCAAACGGAGCAGTTGTGGGCGAACCATTAATTGATGACGAAGGAATTGTGTATGCCGACATCGATTTGGAAAAATGCATTCAACCGAAACAAATGCACGATATTTTGGGACATTACAACCGATTTGATATCTTTGATTTACGTGTAAATACGGCTCCTACTAGAAAGATTACATTTATTGATAATCACGAGGAGTTTAATAAGTAATAGTATTAAGATTGAAGTAATAAGTATTAAGACAAAAACATATGGACGCAAAATATTCAGATGATGTTTATGGAAGAGCGAGAGTTCAAGATTCTGATGAACTGAAAGCTTATTATAAAGATTTAGAAAATCTTGGAGCTGGTGCTTTATGGACCGTTGCCAATGATATTGAACCTTGGGAACCACGAGCGAACTCCGTTCCGATGTTGTGGAAATATGACAGTTTACGTGAATTAGTCCTTAAATCTTCTGAACTCGTAACACCGGAACAAGCCGGACGACGGGTGGTTTATTTGGTGAATGACAAAAGAAAAGACGTCGCTGCTGCTGTGGGATGGTTGTACACCGGCATTCAAGTCACTCGTCCGGGCGAAAGTACTTCTGCTCATCGTCATCGTGCTTCTGCTCTACGTTTTATCATGGAAGGTGAAAAAGGATATACGGTGGTAGATGGTAATAAAATTATGTTAGAAGTGAATGATTTTGTCATAACACCTAACTCTACTTGGCACGAACACGGTGTTGAAGAAGGTGGAAAAACTTGCATCTGGCAAGATGGTCTCGATATTCCGTTAGTAAATGCTTTGGAAGCGAATGATTATGCAGTTTATGATGGCAAACAACCATTGACTGCTCCATTAAACTATTCACCAATGACCTATGGTTGTGCCGGACTCCTTCCTGCAGACAAAACTTGGGATAAACCCTATTCTCCCCTTTTTAAATATTCGTGGTCAAAAGTCTATCCCGCTTTATTGGAAACTCAAAAAGTGAATGAACCTAATCCGTTTGATGGTATTTTTATGAAATATTCTAATCCGTTAACGGGTGGACACGTTATGCAAACAATGGGAGCTTCGATGCAATTGCTTCCGGTAGGTTTTAAGGGTAAAGCTCATAAGCATACTGGCTCATTTGTGTTTCAATGTGCCAAAGGAAAAGGCTATTCCATCATCAATGGGCAACGTTTTGACTGGAAAGAGCGAGATATTTTTTGCGTTCCATCTTGGGCTTGGCACGAACATCATAATCTTTCTGAATCTGAAGATGCCTGTTTATTTGCATTTAATGATTTACCGGTCATTGAAAAATTGGGATTATATCAAGAAAAAATATATTCAGAAAATAATGGTTTTCAAACTTATAACTAAAACTACTTAAATGATAAGATTAAATATATCGATTCTTTTTTTATTTGTTTCAAGTTTATTATTTTCTCAAAAAATAGCTTTTGATCAAGGAAAAATCAATCAAAAGAATTACTACGAAGAAATTAATTTTGAATTGGTTAATGATAAAATCATGCTTCCGGTAGTCATCAATAACAAAACCTTTACATTTTTATTGGATACTGGTGCACCTAACGTAATTTCAAAAACAGTTTTAGCGGAAATTAACGTCGAAAATAGTAAGAAAATAAACGTTTCCGATGCTAATAATCAAAGCGATGAAATGGAAATGGTTGCCATCGAATCAATGAAACTAGGCAATCTTTCATTTGATAATACTGTGGCTTTGGTCAGTGATTTAGATAACCATTTTATTTTGAAATGTTTTAAAATGGATGGTTTTATTGGTAGTAATTTATTGCGTAATTCTGTGATAAAAATTAGTTTAAAGGATAAAAAAATCATTATTACAGATGATATTAAAAACCTTCAAACGACTGCTAAACCAAGTAAATTGCTATTGGTTGGTGAACAAAAATCACCTTATGTACAAATAAATTTTTCTAACAATAAAAAGAAAAAAATAACTGAACAAGCCTTACTTGATACAGGGATGGATGGTTTTTATGAAATGTCTAATAGAGCTTTCGGTATTCTTTCTAAAGAAAATGTATGGGAAGAATTATCAAGAAGTACCGGTTCAAGTAGCATCGGGCTTTTCGGAACAGCTCCGTTAAAAGAACAAATTCTATTCAAAGCACCTTTTTTAAAATTAAATGACACCACGTTTGAAAATTTAATTACCAATACAACAGACGACAATAATTCCAGAATTGGATTAGATTTATTAAAACATGGTGATATAATAATCGATTTTAAAAAGAAGAAATTCTATTTTGAAGCTATTGAAAACATCATTTTAGATAAAAAACCGCCTATTTACAGTGCAACAATTATTGACAATAAATATTCAGTTGGATTTGTTTGGGATGTTACTTTAAGAGATAAAATGAATTATGGAGATGAAATCATCCGAGTGGATTCGTTTGTACTTGAAGAAATGGACTTTTGCGATATTGTCAAAATAAAAAACTTTAGAAAAGGTAATCAATCGTATGAAATAGAAGTAAAATCAAAAGATAAAACAACAAATAATACAGTACTTATACAACAACAGTAAAGACGTTGCAATGCAACGTCTCTTTATCAAAACATCATCAAATCAGTACAGACGTTGCAATGTAACGTCTATACCGAATACCACAACAAAAAACAAAAATGAAACTACTCACTTACAAAACAAAAGACACAGAACCTCGCCTAGGCTTTCTTCACAACAACCTAATCATCGACATGGAAGATTTCGGTGAAATCTCTAATTTCCCTTTACCAATTGACATGTTGGATTTAATCGATTTAGGATTTGAAATCATTGAAGAAATCACCGAAATGATCAAAGAAACCCGTGAAATAGACTTCGAACAAATTGGTTATACGTTTGAAGAAGTAGAAATCTTGGCTCCAATTCAACGTCCAAGAAAAAATATTATCGGAATTGGTTTAAATTACACCGAACACGTAGCAGAAAGTGCCCGAACACTCGACACTACCGGAAAATTACCTCAAAAACCAATTATCTTTTCTAAACCTCCAACAGCTGTTACCGGTCCAAATACTGAAATTATATTAAACACCAAATTAACGCAACAATTAGATTGGGAAGTTGAATTGGCTGTCGTTATTGGCGACTACGGAAAATATGTTCCGAAACAAAATGCGTTAGATTATGTATTTGGTTATACAGTTATTAACGATATTTCGGCGAGAGATTGCCGCAGAGAAGGTCAATGGATTGTTTCGAAAGGACAAGATACTTTTGCCCCGATGGGACCTTATTTGGTAACAAAAGACGAAATTTCAGATCCGCATAATTTGAATTTATCTTTGAAAGTAAATGGAGTTGAAAAACAAAATTCCAATACAAAGTTCCTACTATTTAATATCAATGATTTAATCGAAGATTTAAGTACTGTTTTCACACTTGAGCCTGGCGATATCATTGCAACAGGAACACCAGCTGGAGTTGGAGCCGGTCGTAATCCGCAAGAATGGATGTGGGATGGCGATGTCGTGGAAGCTACTGTAGAAGGAATTGGAACTATAGTGAATACAATTAAGGAGATATAGATCATTTGTTTGGAATTCAGTTATTTTGTTTTCTGAGCGTAGTTATTAATTTAAATAAACATGCACGAATTAACCATTGTTTCGGTAATTTCGGTATTGATGATTGGAGCAATTTCAATTGCTTTTATTTATCATCTCGTCTTATTTTTCTTTAATAGAGACAAACTATTTCTTCACTATTTACTTTATTTATTGTTTACATGGATTTTTGTTTTCATGAGAACAGGATTTATGGCACTTTTATTTGGCCAAGATGTAGAGACCTATTTTTTCGACTACTTTAATGAACCAATTCAAATCATCTATCTTACTACTTATTTCAATTTTATCCTCCAGTCAATAGAAGTTTCGAAAGCAAAAAAATCATTTTTGTATAAATCTTGGATTGCAATTCTAATTGTTTTGTTGGGATATTCTATACTTTTCATCATTAGTAAATTTATATTTCAATTTGAAAGTTATTCAACAGCATTCATTTCAATTCGAATTTTTATTTTTTGCTTAACTTTCATTATGCTCTGGCAATGTTTCAAATTACGCCATATTACCTTCCAATTATTTATACTTTTAGGAAGTTCTTTTTACTTTTTATTTGGAATAATAAGCTTTATTTCTAATTTAAATCTTTCAATGGATATGATTTTATATCCACCAGAATGGTTGATGATTGGAAGTTTCATTGACATTCTTTTTTTCTCTATCGCCATGAGTTATAGAAATAAAAAGCAATGGGAAAAAATGAACGCTGCTTTACTAAACGAAGCGAATGAAATTATCGAAATTCAAAAAATTGTACTGGAAAAGCAAAATACATTAGAAAATGAAAGAAATAGAATTGCTCGAGATATGCATGATGATCTCGGTAGCGGATTAACAAAGATTAACTATCTAAGTCATTTAGCAATTAATAATATTGACGTTACAGAAAATTTATCTAAAATCAATAAAGCTTCATCTCAATTAGTGGAGAGTATGAGTGAAATAATTTGGGCAATTAAAGAAGAAAATAATACTATTGATGATTTAGTTTCATTTATTAAATTATATGCTTTAGAATATCTTGATAATAACAAAATAACATCCACTTTCACTATTGTTATTGAAAGAAATGAAATAGAAATTAATGGAGATTGCAGAAGAAGTATTTATCTTATTGTAAAAGAAGCACTTCACAATGTAGTTAAACACGCCCAAGCCACAAATGTTACTATTGCGGTTAAAATAGTAGACCAAATTGAAATTACGATAGAAGATAATGGTGTGGGTTATAACCAAAATATGAAAAAATATGGAACTGGCAATGGTATAAAAAATATGAGGAAAAGAATAGAAATTTTCAAAGGTCAAATTGAAATTGAAAGTAAAAAAGGAACAAAAGTTATTTTTTCACTACCTTTAAATCAACTAAATCAATAAATTAACCTATAGAGATTTATATATTTTTTCAAAAAAAAGAAAAAGGATGATACGTATTTGCATACTAGAAGATATCCCTGAAATTCAAAAAGGACTTCAATTAATAGTTGAAAAAAACAGTAATTTTCAATTACTAGCATGCTTTACTACAGCTGAAGAGGCAATAAAAAATATCCCTAATTTAAAACCTGATGTAGTTATTACCGATATTAACTTACCCAAAAAAACAGGTATAGATTGTATTATTGAAGTTAAACGTAAAGAAAAAAATATTCAGTTCATTATGTTTACTATATATGAGGATAACAATCAAGTTTTCGAAGCATTAAAGGCTGGTGCTAGTGGATATATTCTAAAAAATACGTCTCCCGAAAAAATTACAGAAGCTATAATTGAACTTTATGAAGGTGGAAGTCCCATGTCACCTAAAATTGCAAGAAAAGTACTTTTATCTTTTAACAACAATACAAGTACTTCTGTTCAAGAAATTCTAACGAATAGAGAGCACGAAGTATTAGAATTATTGAGCAGAGGATTTTTATATAAAGAAATAGCAGAAAAACTATTTATTTCTCTAAGCACTGTAAAAAGACACCTAAACCACATTTATTCGAAACTTCAGGTACAAAATAAAACAGAAGCAGTCAACAAACTTTACGGTAAAAGCTGATTTTTTTTAGTCTAAAAAAATGGTACAAAAGGTTGATTGACTTAGTTAATTAACAACCGTACTTTTGGATAAAAATGTAGCTATGAAAAAGATTTACACCACACTGATAATAGCTTTCTTTACTATTAACTTCTATTCACAAGTAGGTATTGGAACTACTTCACCTGATTTATCTTCAAGTTTAGACATAAATTCAAATTCCACAGGACTTCTTATTCCAAGAGTTAATCTAAGTGATGTAACAGACTCAACATTTCCCATATTATCACCTGCGTTAAGTCTATTAGTGTATAATACAAATCCTTTCGTGTTAGGCGGAAACGGAGAAGGATATTATTATTGGAACGGTTCAATTTGGGTAAAGTTATTTTCTACTAACGACGAAAAGTGGAGTAGATCTAGTTTTGGTCAACTTTTTCCCTCTAACATAAACGACTTTGTCGGTATTGGCACTACTACTCCTTTTACGAATTTACATATTGTATCCAATTCCTCTAATCCAGTAATTTTTGATGGAGCGGATAATTTATATATATCTTTTGCAGAAAATGGTAGTTATAGAGGTTATTTTGGAAGTTATACAGGTAATCCAAATGATATTGAATTTGGCACTTATAGTGGGAATTTGGGCTCAGTTCACTTAACTACAGATAACACTCCAAAATTAACTGTTTTAAATAATGGAAACATAGGAATTGGCACGACAAATCCTTTAAGAAAATTAGAAGTAGAGGGAGGAAATGCAAGGATAAATAATACTATAATTGGAGATTTTGGTTTTGGCAGTAATTGGGGAGGTTTTGCTCATCAAAACCAAGCAAATTCAACTGGATATGGTCTTTTACATTCTTTTGATGGGAATTTTACACTTTTAAACAAGGAAAATACAGGGCTAGGATATATTGGTTTTAGAGTTGGAAACATCGATATGGCAGTAATTAACAATACGGGTAATATGGGAATAGGAACTGTAAATCCTACTCAAAAGCTAGACGTTATTGGAAAGGTAAAAATCACAGACGGATCTCAAGCAGCAGGAAGAATTTTAGCATCAGACGCAAACGGAGTGGGCACTTGGGTCAACACTAGTGCTATTACACCCGCAGTAGTTGGAGTTTTTGCGGGTGGTGGTGCAAGTTTTGGTAACGGTACACCTGTAGGAATACAAAGTGCAATGAATTATTGTAATGTTTATATAGATTTGCCTCCGGGAAAGTGGATTGTTTTTGGTACTTATTTATTGGCTGGATCAACAACTTTAACTGCTGGACAAAGTATTTTTGTGAGAACAACACTATCCATAAGCAATACAATTGTTTCAAATCCAGATATTATTTCTGGTGGATTAGTATCCGGCACATTAGCTGGTCCAACTGATTTTGGTTTAGCCAATGGTCAAACTTTAATAAATAATACGAGTGGCACTACTAGACGCTACTATCTTTGGGCAAATATTCAAAAATATGGAACTACTCCAACCACATACAATATGGCTGGTATAGGAAGTAACTTTTGGTCAGAAAACCAACTATCTGCAATACCAACAAATTAATTAATACATTTGAAATATGTTTTAAAAAAAAAAGCTCTATTTGAATATTTTAGCTAACTTCGATACTTAAAATAAGTGGATTAATTTTTATGAAAAAATTCAGAATAGGCCAAATCGTACCTTCCTCAAACGTAACAATGGAAACCGAAATCCCTGCTATTTTCAGAGGAAGGGAAACCATTCTTCCTGAAAAATTTACCTTTCATTCCAGTCGAATGCGGATGAAAAAAGTAACGAAAGAAGAACTGGAAGCCATGGATGCGATGAGTCTAAAATGTGCACAAGAATTATCTGATGCTCATGTAGATGTGATGGGCTATGCTTGTTTAGTGGCCATTATGAGTATGGGTCGAGGTTATCATTGCGTTTCCGAAGTGAATTTGCATCAGGAAACGGTGGCAAACGACTTCCCTACTCCAATTGTGACTTCAGCCGGAGCATTGATTAATGGTTTGAAGGTTTTGGGAGCCAAACAAATATCGATTATTACTCCATATATGCGTCCGCTTACGGATATGGTTGTAGATTATATTGAACATCAAGGTATTAAAGTAAAGGAAAGTATTGCATTGGAAATTCCTGATAATTTGGAAGTAGCCGCTCAAAACCCAATGAATTTATTGGAAATCTATAAACAATTAGATTTGACTGATGTTGATGTTTTAGTGGTTTCAGCATGTGTGCAAATGCCTTCGTTGGAAGCTATCGATTTGATTCAAGCCGAATGTGGTATTCCGGTAACCTCTGCTGCGGTTTGCACAACCTATGAAATGATGAAAAAGTTAGGAATTGAAGCCAAATCAACTATTGGAGGCGAATTGTTGAATGGAAAATATTGATTGAAACAAAGGATATTTATTATTGAAAATTAAATCAAATGAGACTATATTTTACATTACTATTAATTTTTGCATTGACTGTAGTAAACGGTCAAAATTTTTCCGGAAGTGTCGGAAACATTACCGATGATGGTCAACCTAATGATTATGACTTAATCGTAAATGACGTCTCGTTAAATACATTGTCCTCCACCATTGGCTTAAAAGAGGTTTGTTTGAACATTACTCATACTTGGAATTCAGACTTAAATGTATTTCTAATTTCACCATCCGGTACACAAGTCAATCTGTTCTCAGGAATTGGTGGTGATGGAGATAACTTTACTAATACTTGCTTGAGCCAAACGGCTGCGACATCAATAAATTTTGGAAATCCACCTTATACGGGTCAGTTTAAGCCTCAGGAAACAATAGGCAACTTCAATAGTAATCAAAACGGGAATGGCATTTGGAAACTTCGGATCATTGATACTTATCCGGATGCAGACACTGGTTCTGTTTTAAATTGGTCAATTACTTTTGGGGAAGATGCACCTACTCCATTTGTGTTCACTTCGTCTAATCTTCCGATAATTGTAATTAATACAAATGGTTTGACTATACAAGATGAGCCGGCGATAAATGCAACGATGGGGATTATATATAATGGTGAGGGAAATATGAATATGATTAATGACTCTCCTAATGAGTATAATGGAAATATAAACATCGAGTACAGAGGAAATTATTCTCAAATATTACCTCAGAGACCTTTTAAAATTGAAACACTAGATGCTTCATTTGAGGAATCAAATGTTTCTGTTTTCGGTATGCCGGAAGAACATGATTGGGTTTTGATTGCCAGTTATAACGACAAGGCCTTTATGCGAAATACACTTGCTTATTCATTATTTCAAAACATGGGTCATTATGCTGCTCGACATAAATATTGTGAAGTTGTTATAAATGGAACTTATCAAGGAGTTTATATTTGGATGGAAAGTATCAAAAGAGATAATAATCGAGTTGATATTGCTAAGTTAGACCCCGATGAAAACACCGGGAATGACTTGACCGGCGGTTATATTTTAAAAAATGATTTATGGAATGACAATGATAGTTGGCAATTGAATTATAGCCCAATTGACCATCCGGAATTAGATGTTCGATTGGTTTATCACTATCCAAAACCGGAAGACATTAGTGCACAGCAACAAGCTTATATTCAGTCGTTTATTAACGATTTTGAAACAGCGTTATATAGTCCAAACTTTACGTCTTTAACTGATGGTTACAGAAAATACATGGACACAAATTCATTTATCGATTATTTTATTATTAATGAATTATCCAGAAATAACGATGGTTTCAAAAAAAGCAGTTATTTTCATAAAGATAAAGACAGTAATAACCAATTGGCCAAACTGAAAGCCGGACCGGTTTGGGATTTTGATTGGGCATGGAAAAACATTAATGAATGTGGAATATTGGCCACAACAGATGGTTCGGGTTGGGCACATTTGATAAATGATTGCAATCCGGATAATAATTCTACCGGTTGGTTTGTTCGCCTGCTTCAAGATCCTGCATTTCAAAATGAATTAAAATGCAGATGGCATAATTTGCGTCAAACTCTGTTAAGTGAATCAGAACTAAATGCTTATATCGATTCAAATGCTGCCTTTTTACAACAAGCACAAGCTAGACAATTTGAACGTTGGGGAAATCTAGGAATCAATACGGGAACGCCTGAATTGGAGAATGACCCTACTACTTTTGAAGGACAAATTGTAAAATTCAAGAATTGGATAACAACCAGAATGAATTGGTTAGACAATAATTTACCCGGTAATTTGAATGATTGTACCTTAACATTATCAGAATCAACCATCGAAAGCATAAAATTATATCCCAATCCGGCTAAAGATGAATTCTATTTACATTCGGATAGTATTGTTGAAAATGAAGTGATTAAACTAACTATTTTTGATCTTGCCGGTAGAAAAGTGATGAATATTTCAATTGATAGCAAGCAAAAAAGCGTTGACATTTCTCAATTATCCTCCGGAACGTATGTGGTAACCATAGCTACTGATAATTTTAAAGAACAACATAAACTAATCGTTGAGTAAGAATAAATTAAAAGGTACATTTTCTTCTTAGTGCAATACGTTTATTCTTCCGGTAAGGTCTCGCCAAAAGTTAATAAATTATTGTCCGGATCTAACAGCGAAAACTCCCGTTGTCCCCAAGGTTTATTCTCTAATAATCCATTGGGATGTATCCTGACTTTGTTATCCAACAAGGTTTGATAAAAGTCGTCAATACGATTCACTCGAATATAAACCTGACCATAATTTTCCTCAGGGTTAAGTTCAGGGAAAAGAAAAAAGTGGAGTTCTATATTATCCTTCTCCACCATCAAATACTCAGGATAATCCGCTGAACCTAAATCGGTAAAGCCTAGTTTATCGTTGTAATATTGCTGCGTAACCGCTTTATTTCGCATGGGTAATTTAGGGTGAACACTAATCAACATCATTTTTATTGTTTATTATTTAAATCCTAATACTTGTTCCTCTACCATCAAAACATCTTCAACGTACTTTTTAAATAATGGATAATCTTCTTTTGAAATATTATCCCATGGAGTTGAAACAGTTCGTGTAATTTTTAATGAATTTGGTGAGATTAATTCAAAATTGAGTGAATATTGATGATTATGAAAGGTAAAATGACTACCTTCCGGTATATCTGTAAATTTTTTACCTTCTTCTAAGTTAATGGTTACAATATTACTGTAAGTAAAACTATCTTCATAGGTGATATAATTAATATCATAATTTCGGGCTTCCTGAGCAATGATGTTTCGCGTGTAAACATTAAATACAAAGGGGATGTCGATAATTTTTAAACTTCCAACATTTTTTAGTTTTTCTGATACTTGAAATTGTGTTTCAAATTCTATAAACACATCATTTTTATTATTGCTGATTAATTTCGCTGATTTCAAAGAAACAGTTTTTTTCAATTTCTCATTATAACTTTCTTCAAAGTCTTTTTTTCGTACATCTTCAGAAGTTGATTCAGCGAATAATTCGCTGTAATATGATTTGATAGAACCATTTATCTTATTTTTTAAAATGTAGTTAATTTCTTTTTCATTAACCGTTACAATCATGTTTGTTTCAACAGAATTCTTGATTGCATTGTCAAAAGGAATTTTTATGATTTGTGATTTTTCGTTTTCTTTTTTGTCAAAAGAAATTACTAATGCATTAGCATTGTAAAGTGATATTGGTAAAGCTTTAAAAGGGATGTGTTTACTGGTGAGTTCCAAAAAATATTCCTTTCCGTTGAGAATTGTTTTTACAATGCAATGATTAAATTCTTTTGAAGGCATCGCCATCTCATGATCACTATTATCATTGGTAGATACCAGTACTAAGTTTGACTTAAGTCCTGCTAATTCAGAGAAAGCAATGAACAACGTCGACACATCCTTACAATCTCCTAATTTTGTATGGATAGTTTTAGATGGTTTTTGGGGAACATAGCCACTTTGTCTAAAATCTAACGAACTGTATTTTATGTTATCGGTAATATAGTTATAAATGATCCTGGCAATCTCTTCCTCATTGAATCCTTTTACTCCATTAGGAAAAAGTTGGTCAAATGTACTTTTTGTCACTTTATCAGGTATAAGTGTTTTCTTTACTAGGTCAGAATACCAATTAGAGATTTCTTTCCATGATTTAATTGAACTAACTTGTATTGTATTGGTGAGGTCTGAATATGGTTTAGAAAACGACTCTAATAATGGAATGGCTTCAATATTAGTTTTTCGCCATGTAGTAAACACCTTATTATTGGCCTTTTTTACAGTAGGTTTAATATCTCCATTAAAGAGCTTATATTGATACTGGATATGATCAGGATTAATAATTGTAAAAACAGATTCAACGGATGGGTAAACACTATTAAAATAGCAATCTAAATTAAAATCTTTGTAAAATCTTCCCGTTGAATTACTATAACCTTCATATTCAATATAGACAACATCTCCAACTTTAAGGTTTGAAAAAACTAGAACGCCATCTCCCCTTTCTGCCGGTACAATTGAACCATCATTTTTTACAAATTCTGTCTTTTGAATAGTTATTCCGTAAGTATCTAAACTATATTCCTTTAATTCATCGATTCCATTTTCACTTGTAATCTCATAAATTAAGACAACCTTTGATTTCATCCCACCCTCGGGAAACAAATTTATAATGTATTCATCAAGTAAAGTAACCACACCATAATCACTTTTAAGGGTTGCATTTCTGCGTTCTTTGATTAATTTATATTTATCCTTAAAAGTTACCTCTTCTATTTCATCTTTAATTTTTTTTATGTCATATAATTGTTTGCGTAGTGTTCCATTTTCAGAATTGTGTTCCAATGATTTACGAAGGTATTTTTCTGCTTCTTTTTCATTATTCATATAATGATAAACCATTCCCTTTTTTTCTAAAATTGTATAGGAATAAGGAAAAAGTCCAAGAGAATAATCAATTTCTACCATTGCTTCCGCATATTTTTTTTCTTCAATCAATACATTAATATAATCATATATGATTCCAGTAAAATAAGGAAAATTTGTTTTTCTTTCTGCTAAAATTCTTTTTACATCTTCTTTGCGGTTTGCTGCATTATAATAGTCAATTAATTTTGCTATTGCTGAATAATTGTCTCGTTTGCCAACTAACTCCTCCAGCATGTCTAGGGTCTTTTTTTTATTTTTTTCTAAAGAATCATACAACGGTGCAAACTTAACAATGTAACTCTCTCTATAATCTGACATATTGATGATGGTATCTATATTTTTAATCATTGCATCAACTTTAGAATTGCGTGCATTAATCAAAAAATCATACAGTTCATAAAAAAGAGGAGATAGTAATTTACTTGCTTTTTCTCGATAGTTTTCTAATTCTGAAATACTGGCAGATGTAAGCCAATTGTTATCTGTTGCTTTAACAGCAATATTATAAAAATAATCACTGTCGTTAAGTTCTATATTTTTATGAATTTCATTAACTTTTGACCCTTCTTCTCTAAGGCTGTGGTACTTCGCCAAACGGGTTTTGATTAGCGAACTGTTGGGGTATTTCTCATCAAGTAAATGGATTATTTCCTCTGCTAAATCTAACTTTCTATTGTGAATATATGCATCATAAAGCATAAGTTGATATAGAACGTGGTTCGGGTTTTCTTTAATTTTTTTTGTTAAATAAATTTCATAATCAGGTATAAGTTCTTCTGGTGCCAATGAAACCAATGTTGACTTATTATATGGTTGATAAGTATTATGATAAACCAATGATTCTATTTTTTGATTACTTGCATCTGTGAGTGATAGAAAAAAATAGCTATTTGATTGAATTGATGACTTTACCAAAATTCGATTAATCCCTTTTGGTAAGGTTAATTTCAACTGATAGGCATTTAAATCGGTCATTTTGCTCAATGTATTGGAGTAAACCTCAACATCATTGATAAACAACTTTAGCGAACCACTCATCCCTAAATTAAAGAAGACCGTTTGTGTTTCAGGATTTTCAACAAACAATTGAGAATACATAATACCATTACCATATTCTGATTCGTTTGAAAAAATTTGATAACCTTCGCGGAGAGGTACACTAGGATTGTACCAACCCAGCTTTCCATTGCTGTTACCGTCAAATAACTTATCATTTTTAGGATATACTTCAGGTTCGTATTCAATATCAATACCGCTGTCATTTAAATTTTCAAAAACACCACAAAGTTGCCAATCCATAACTCCGTTTAATTTTTTTATTCCTTCAGCAAATCCATGGTAATTTTTACGATTTCTATCAGCGACGGCTTTATAATAAATTATCATTGGATTTTTTTCATACAAAGCATGAGTTGAAAGCATGTCTATTTTATTATATGTACTGTTATTAAACCCAGCATCAGCAATGTCATCCAGCATATATGGCTTTTTAATTAAAGAAGTTAAATAATTTTTACTTTCCTCAAATTTGGATAAATTGGTAACAAAATTTTCATCAAAATCCATTTTTCCATTTTCCAGATCAATGATTTCCCCTAGCAAAAAATAGGATAAACTGTTTTTACTTGAATTTTTAAATTCCTTATCATACAACTTTCTGGCTTCTGCTCTTTTGTTATTTAACAACAAATCCCAAACCTTTTCTTCAGAAGTTTGAGCAAAGATTATGTGACTGATAAGCAAAAAAAGGAATCCAATTTTTTTCATAAATAGGGTAAATTTTTGTGAATAGTAAATCTAAAAAAGCCAATTTAGCCTATGCATACTGGTAAAGAGCTAATTTTACTTTTTAATTTTTTGTTTAAGTTCAAATATAAATAAAAAAAAACGTACTTTTTTAAATAAATTTTAGAGCTTTTTATATCCTAATTCAAAGTTAATTTTTCCTTTTCAATATTTTATTTTCCTAGATGTTGAGGATAAATAGTTGATAGAATTCCAAACACTTTGTAAACAAAACGTTCTTTTAACCTTTTTTTTTGCAACATCAACTTCATTCCAATAATAAAAATCGCTTAGAAAGGATTAAACGAGGTTGTTTTTTTATAAGGAGTATGAGAATTTATTTTTTGTTGCGGTAGTAGAACTGTTAGTTATTCGGTTTTATTACCTACAGTAGTTTCTTGGTAACAAAAAGTGTGAATAGAGAGTTTTTATATTAGCTCTTTGTCAAATACTTTTACAATAGTATGAACAATTTATTTACTCCACTAGTAACACTTTAGTTTTTTTCATTTATCAGTAGCCACCTCTACAAAATAACTTCCTCTGTCTAAGTCAAATGTAGACATTATAACAAAGGTTGAAGTCTTAACCACTTGACCTAATAGTAACTGAAGTTACAAGGTCTTTTTTCAAAACCACCACCACAATTAGGACAAACATTTTCTAAAATATTTTCCACGCATTGCATACAAAACGTGCATTCATAACTACAAATCATTGCTTCATTTGATTCGTTTGGCAAACTCTTACCACAGTTTTCACAGCATTGTCTAATTTCTAACATTTTTTATAAATTTAGTTGTTAGTTAAATTTCTTATTACTATTTCTTCTGTTTCAGTATCAAATATTAAAACTCCTTCATTTTTGTCGTCAAGTTGCCCAACCAATTCTCCCTCTTTTGTCCAAACAGCACTGTTCCCAACACTTAAAAAATTGTCACAAAAACCTACACAGTTAGCCATTAATACAGGCATTGCGTATTGTTTTGCTATGCTTGGATAATGGTCAAAAGCATTTTTAACACCCTTTGCTGGTTTTGCAACGCTTACTAAATAAACATCAGCACCCAATTTAAAAGCGTTTTCAATATGTGTTGGTTGTAAGCTCTCGTAACAAATTGCCGGTGCGATTTTTTAATCGTTCGTTTCGATTATTACTTGTCCAACTCCATTCTCAAAATAAGGAAATTCATCTGAATGAAGTTGTTGTTTTGAATAGGTTTGTCTCGGTTTGTTTGGTTCAAAAATTATCATACTAATTCGGATTTGCGATTCTGAAGCAGTAGGTAATCCAAGCCCGATAATGATATTGGTTTTGTCGCTTGTTTCTTGAAAAATGTCCAAACGATGATCATTTTGATTAGTCGCCAATTTTTTTGCTAGTGCTGGTTCGTAACCTGTCAATGAAAGTTCTGGAAAGAAAATTGCTTCCGCATTTAATGCCAAAGCGAGC
Source organism: Flavobacterium sp. (assembly GCF_044339515.1). Taxonomy (GTDB): domain Bacteria; phylum Bacteroidota; class Bacteroidia; order Flavobacteriales; family Flavobacteriaceae; genus Flavobacterium. The sequence continues at coordinate 1,771 of NZ_JBIIVK010000005.1, read as the reverse complement.
TCAATAAATTTTTTATGAAGTTCAATATTGGCTGAAACATTGCCCTTAATTGGTTTTGTCTGTGCGATGCAGATTTTCATATGTTTGTTTATTCTACTTTGCAGGTTGGATTACACTTTACTTCAAAATTTACTGAATTCGCTATATAACATATTTCGTGAGCTTTATGGTGCAACTCGATGGCTTTTTCTACCATACTTTCGTCTGCTACATAAAAGATTGGATTCAAAGTTACTTCTTTGAAATTTCCGCCACCACTTGCCTTCTCAACCATAATACCTGTGGCATTGTCTGTGTAAGAAGTGATTACAACTCCTTCTAATGAACATACATACAAGTAGGAAAGCATATGGCAGGATGAAATAGCTGTTACCAATAAATCTTCGGGATTCAATTTTGATTTGTCTCCAACAGCAGGATTGTCCGTTGTAAGTAATAATTCAGGTTTCCCTTCAATAGAAACTGTGTGGCTACGGTCATAGGTTCGTACATTTTTAGTTCCGTCACCTTTATTCCCAGTCCATACCGCAGTTAGTTTGTAGTTGTGTTCGTGTGCCATTTTAATTAAGTTTATTGCTCTTCAATTATTGATGTTCCTTTTGATTTATCTCCCGAAGTCCATTCCCAATTTTCGTGAAGGCGAATTTTTCCGTTTTCAAGAATTTCTGGTTTTGAAATGCAAATTCCAGTCATCAATTCGTCATTGTCATTTACTTGATGATAACGCATTTCTATGTTTCCTAAATGGTCAACCAAACCAATTAGATGTCCATATTTAATCTTTCCCCCTGAATATTCAGAAGTAAGAAGATTTCCGATTTGCTTGTAATGAAAAAGAGTTTCGTTTGAAGTTTCTCCGTTTTCAGTATTGCTAATCGGTCTGAATTTTTTATCGTTGTAGTTCATCGTGTCGTTTTTCTAAAATAAACGATGTTAAGGTTCGTTTTTAATTCTTAGTTCCAATCGTTTCTTTTTATTGTTTCAGTGATGTGAGCAAGATGGTGGTTACAATGCCAAGCATAAACTCCTATATTTTCGTCAACTCTAAAAGTATTTCCGTGTTCAGGATGAATAAAAATTCTTGCATATTGTTCGTCAGTCAAATTGTTTAGTAAAACTGTCCATCTTTCGTGTATTCCTTCAATCATTTTCAAAGAAGGTTCAATAGGCATATTTTTAGTGTCATGAAGTTCTGCCCAACGTTCTTCAAAATAGGGTTTTATTGTTGGTTGGTCTTCTGTTAATGCAAGCTTTAAACGAATTAAACTGTTCATATGGCTGTCGGCACAATGATGAACTACTTGTCTTATAGTCCAACCGTTAGGTCTATATTGAGTATCAAGTTGCTTTTCGGTCAAGTCAAGAACTTCGGTTGAAAGTTTTTTTGGAAATGTTGAAATGTCTGAAATCCAATTTTTTAAAATGTCTTTCGTGATTGTTGTTGGTTTTTCAAACTTTCCAATCGGATATTTTAGTTTTTCTATGTCCATTTACATTATTTTTTACCATGTCTAATCTTAGCCTGACCGATAACGTCCTTCCTGTAATGTTTGTAGCTACTACTAGCACTGTACAAACAAATCCAAAATTTAATTACACCAGCGTACTTTCCTGACTTGCCCAAGCCTTGCCATTGACGCTAGATGCTGTGCTTGTTGCACAACTCCCCAAATATACCAAAAAAATCTTGCAAAAAAGATTCACTTTTTGTAATTTTAGTCATGCAAGGAAAAAAAGAACTCACCCCAAAAATGCTCTACCAAGTTCATTT